>JBPCMX010000057.1:0-53535 GCA_051001855.1 Chthoniobacterales bacterium | reverse complement strand
ACGGGACGATCACGTCGGGCGACACGATCATCGTGCGCGGCCAGGCCGGCAGTTCGCTGCCGTAACGGACCAGCGCTAGCAGAACTCAACCCGGGGCGGCGGAAACGCTGCCCCGGGTTTTTGCTGTCCAGCTCGAGCTCCGTCCGTGACTTCGAAGTTCGCGGAGCGCGCCGCCTCTCTGCCGGAGACGGATGCCTGCACGCGGCTTGACGTTAACCACTGGCGGTCGCGAACGTTCCTCAATGCGCCGCCGTCGCCGAACGACCTCAGTCGAGCCGCCGCGAGCGTTTCACCATCACGTTTACGTGATTCTGCTGGACCCGGCAGCGGCGCGGGATGGGTCTGTGCGCCTCGCGAATCCAAACCGGGATCCTGCCAAACCGTGCGTTTACGTCGGGATGAGCGGGTTGCCGCCGGAGCACCGTTTCGAGAATCATAAGAACGGCTACAAGGCGGCGCGCGTGGTGGAGAAATACGGTCTGCGATTGCTGCCGGAGCTTTACGAGCACCTGAACCCGATGCCCTACGAGGCGGCGCTCCAGATGGAGAGTGATCTCGCGGAAGATCTGCGGCGTGACGGGTATACGGTCACGGGCGGGCATTGAAAAGAGACCGCGCCTGCGGCCGAGCGGGGAGAGGTCAAAAAGAGCGGAGTCCGTCAGCAATCCGCGTCCGATTCCACCTCGGCGACCGGCGTTTGCATCCCTGCTGCAAACGTGATTCTCCCGCGGCTACGGGATGCGGTGGCAGGATTGCTACATGCGCGAATAAAACCTCGAACCCCCCGTCAAAGACTGCTCTCATGGATTCCGGCCTTCGATTGCCCGACGCGATGCGATTCCAGCCCGCTCAGCTGCACCCGAAGACCATCGCGAAAGTCGCTGCGTGGCCGGAAGCATTTGTCACCCCTTCCGCGTCGAACGCACCGGCGGCAACGTGCCGAAATACCGGCCGCGCCCTGATGGCAGCACTGCTGCTGACGTTGGCGCAGCTCTTCGTGGCGGTGGTGCTCATCGCCCCCGAGGGGCCGCTTTCCTACCGCTACGAGACGCTGGTCCAACACGACAGCTACTGGTTCGCCAATATCGTGGAGCGCGGCTACGAGACTGTCATGCCGCCCATGATTCGCAAGATGATGGAGGTCTCGAATGTGGCCTTCTTCCCGGCGTATCCGGCAGTCGCCGGAATGCTGCATTACGGGGCCGGGATCAGCATCAATCACTCGTTGCTCCTGACCGCGCAGTTCGCCGCGTGGGGTTTCTGGAGCTATTTCTTCCTGTTTTGCGCGCGGTGGCAGGTCTCGCCGACGCTCCAGTTCTTCGGTGCGGCTGCGATCGTGGCGCATCCCACGGCTTTCTTCCTCGTCGCCGCCTATTCCGAGTCTCTCTTTCTGATGGCGCTTTTTGGATTTATGTACTGGAGCACGGAAGAGGGCCGGACCGCAAAAATCCTGGCGGCGGCGCATGGCATCCTGATGTCCGCGACACGCATCGTGGGAATTCCCTGTGCTGCGTTTCCGGTGGTGCGGGCGGTTTTTGAGGGAGGCTGGGAGCGCCTGACGAAGGTGCGCAGCTGGCTCCGGAACTACGGGAGTGCCGTGGCGCTGATGGGCGCCGCGACCTTGGGCGCGATTGGTTTTTTCGTTTACTGCCTGTTCCGCTGGGGTCGTTGGGACATATACATGCTCACCCAGGAGTCGGGCTGGGCGATTCATCCTGACTACCTCGCGGTTTTTAAACCGGCGAGCTATCGCTGGCTGGCTCCTGCACTGGATGATCCGATCCAGTGGAGCCAGATGACGATGACTCTGGGGGCAGTCCTGTTCATCGTGGTGGCGCTCGTCGAGCTTCTTCCGGCGCTCCGTCGGCGCACTGGATGGCAGATGCGCGTGGGCATCTATTTTGGCGCGGTGATCACCTACTACATCGCGGTCAGCGGAGTTGCTTCTGTCCAAATGGAGAGCATGCTGCGGTATCAGTTCTGTGGGCACGCGCTAATCGTGCTGGCGCTGATGCACTTTCTGGCTCAATTTCGCACTCCTCCGATCGCAGTGCGTGCGCTTGGGATGCTGGTAGCCGCGCTCGTTTGTGCGGCTGGGCTTAGCCTCGAGGGATGGTGGGTCTGGAATTTCACTCGAGGAGGGTGGGTCGCTTAAACAAAATGAAAACGAACGTAGCAATTATCGGAGCAGGACCGGCGGGTTTGACCGCGGCATATCTGCTTTCCAAGAACAGCGTGGACGTCACCGTCCTGGAAGCAGATCCGGTCTATGTGGGAGGCATCTCGCGAACTGCCACCTATAAAGGATTTCATTTCGACATTGGCGGGCATCGCTTCTTTTCGAAATCCAAGGAGGTGAACGACTTTTGGCAGGAAATCTTGCCGGACGACATGCTCAATCGCCCTCGTTCCTCCCGCATCTTCTACGGCGGCAAATTTTTCGCTTACCCGCTAAAAGCATTTGAGGCCCTCATGAAACTCGGGTTCGTGAAATCGACCCTTTGCGTACTCTCCTATCTGAAAGCTCGGGTCTTCCCGGTCCCGAATCCGAAGAACTTCGAAGATTGGGTGACGAACCAATTCGGGAAGCGCCTCTTCAACACTTTCTTCCGGAGCTACACGGAAAAAGTCTGGGGAATTCCGTGCAAGGAAATCTCGGCCGATTGGGCCGCGCAGCGGATCAAGGGCCTCTCCTTGGGCAGTGCAATCAAGAACGCGCTCCTGCCGCAAAAAAGGCAGCCGAAGGATCCGAACAACGTGATCAAGACGCTGATCAACTCCTTCAAGTACCCGCGCAAAGGCCCGGGCATGATGTGGGAAGCGGCTGCGGCAAAGACGCAGGCGCTCGGCGGTAAAATCGAGATGGGCGCTAAAGTGATCGGCTGTGATTACGACAGCGCCGCGGGCACCTGGACGCTGCGCTATCGCGACCAGGCTGGCACCGAGCATTCGCTAGAGTCGGAGCACGTCATCTCCTCGGCACCGATGCGAGAGCTGGTGAATGGGATTCAGCCGCCCGTCTCCGAGCGCGCGAAGCACGCCGCGAACAGCCTCAAGTATCGTGACTTCCTCACCGTGATGCTGATCCTGAAGAATCGGGATGCCTTCGAGGATAACTGGATCTACATCCACGACCCGAGCGTCAAAGTGGGCCGCATCCAGAACTTCCGTTCCTGGTCACCGGAGATGGTGCCGGACCCAGACAAGGCCTGCTACGGCCTCGAGTATTTTTGCTTCGAACACGACGGTCTCTGGGATTCAACGGATGAGCAGCTGATTGAGCTGGCAAAGAAAGAGCTCATGCAGATCGGGCTCTCGCAAGAAGGTGACGTCCTGGACGGAACCGTCGTCCGCCAGAAGAAGGCGTATCCGGTTTATGATGACGCTTACGCCACGCACGTCTCGACGATTGTGGACGAATTGGAGACGCGTTTCCCGAATCTGCACCTCGTTGGTCGCAATGGGATGCACAAGTACAACAATCAGGATCACGCCATGATGACAGCGATGCTCTGCGTCGAAAACATCCTCGCCGACACGAAGCTGTACGATCTTTGGCAGGTGAACGGCGACGCCGAATATCACGAAGCTGGCGAAGAGGCGGTCGAACAGACCACCGGCACAGCGTTGCGGCAGGTCCCTTCCCGCGTCAAGGCGCCGGAGCTTGCCTCGGAGCAGAAGTAGCGCTCCGTCCGGCCAAAGTTAAAAAGGCGACGCAGCGATGCGTCGCCTTTTCCATGCCGTCAGCCCATCTAAGCGCTCGGGTTTACTCGAACATCTCCATCGGCGGGCACGAGCAGACGAGATTGCGATCGCCGTAGACGTTGTCGATCCGCGCGACTGCGGGCCAGAATTTCGCCTCCCTTGTCCAAGGCGCGGGGTAGGCCGCCTTCTGCCGAGAGTAGGGCCGGCTCCAATCGTCCGTCGCCACCTGCTGCGCGGTATGGGGCGCGTTCTTCAGCACGTTGTTCTGTCTATCGGCTGCGCCCGAAACGACCTCCTGGATCTCCGCGTGGATCGAGATCATCGCTTCGCAAAACCGGTCCAGCTCTCCCTTCGCCTCGCTCTCGGTCGGCTCGATCATCAACGTCCCTGCCACGGGGAATGAAACCGTCGGGGCGTGGAATCCATAATCCATCAGGCGCTTCGCCACGTCCTCCACCTCCACGCCCGCCAGCTTGAATTGTCGCAGGTCCACGATGCACTCGTGCGCCACCAGTCCGTGTTTTCCGCGGTACAACACCGGAAAATATTCGTCGAGCCTCTTCGCAATGTAGTTCGCGTTGAGGATTGCCACCTTGGTCGCTTCAGTCAGCCCATCCGCGCCCATCATGCGGATGTACATCCAGGAAATCGTCAGAATGCTGGCGCTTCCGTAGGGAGCGGCCGAGACCGGGCCGGTTCCGTGGTTACGGGTTGCAGCTTGAGAGTCAAGAGAGGCAGCAGCCGGCAGAAATTCGACCAGATGCGGTGCAACTCCGATCGGTCCCACCCCCGGGCCGCCGCCGCCGTGCGGAATGCAGAATGTCTTGTGTAAATTCAGGTGGCACACGTCCGGCCCGAAGTCGCCTGGCCGGCAAAGACCGACCTGCGCGTTCATGTTCGCGCCATCCATATAAACCTGCCCGCCGTGCCGGTGCACGATGTCGCAGACTTCCCGGATCGTCGGCTCGAAGACGCCATGGGTGGAGGGATAGGTTACCATCAACGCCGCCAAGTCGTTCGCATGCTGGTCTGCCTTCGTCCGCAGATCGGCCAGGTCGATGTCGCCATCTTTCAGCGTCGCCACCGGCACGACCTTCATCCCCGCCATCACCGCGCTGGCCGGATTGGTCCCGTGCGCGGATTGCGGAATCAGGCACACCTTGCGGTGCCCTTCACCGCGCGAGCGGTGGTAAGCGCGGATCGCCAGCAACCCCGCATACTCGCCCTGGGATCCCGCATTCGGTTGTAAGGAAACGGCCGCGAAGCCTGTAATCTCCGCCAGCCACGCACCGAGCTGGTCGCACAGCTGCTTGTTCCCCGCGAGCTGATCTTCCGGCGCGAAGGGATGCAGCCGCGAAAATTCCGGCCACGAAAGCGGGAACATTTCCGCCGTCGCGTTTAGCTTCATCGTGCAAGACCCGAGCGGGATCATCGATGTCGTGAGCGAAAGATCGCGGGACTCCAGCCGGCGCAGGTAGCGCAGCATCTCGGTCTCGGTGTGGTGGGTATTGAACACCGGATGCGTCAGAATCTTCGAGGTGCGTGCAAAAAGTTGGAGCCCCGCCGAACCCTCATTTGCCAGATCGTCCGCATCGAAGCCGGGAGCCTTTCCACCATGGAAAATCATCCAGAGATTCACCAGATCGCGTCCGGAGATCGTCTCATCGAGCGAAATTCCAACCGCGTTCCCGCCGAGCGGCCGCAGGTTATATCCCGCACTCCGCGCTGCCTGCAGGAGGCTTTCGGCGTCGGCTACCTCCACCCGCAGAGTGTCGAAGAACGGCACCTCCGCCACCGAGAGGCCGAGCCGACGCAGACCCTGCGCGAGCAAATTCGTTAGGCGATGCACCCGTTCCGCGATGGAACGCAGACCGCGGGGACCGTGATAAACCGCGTACATCGACGCGATCACTGCCAGCAGCACCTGCGCCGTGCAGATATTGCTCGTCGCTTTGTCGCGCCGAATGTGTTGCTCCCGTGTCTGCAGGGCGAGTCGGTATCCTGGCCGCCCCGCGGCATCGTGCGAGACCCCGACCAGGCGTCCGGGCAGGTGACGCTTGTAAGCATCGCGCGTCGCCATATAGCCTGCATGCGGACCACCCGCGCCGAGCGGCACGCCGAAGCGCTGCGTCGTGCCCACCGCCACGTCGGCGCCAAATTCCCCCGGCGCGCGCAGGAGCGTCAGGCTCAGAATATCCGCCGCCACGATCGCCAAGGCGCCTGCTTCATGCGCCCGCGCGATGAAGTCGGCGTAATCGTAAACTCCGCCCGTCGTCGCCGGGTATTGCAGCAGCACTCCGAAGACCGGCTCCGCAAAATCAAACGTGCGATGATCCCCCACGATCACGCGGATGCCCAGCGGCTCCGCGCGTGTTTCTACCACTTGGATCGTCTGGGGATGGCATTCCGCCGACACGAAAAACGCCTGCCCGTCCAGCTTCCCGCCCTTGACCGCCGCGCAGAGCGTCATCGCCTCGGCCGCGGCTGTCGCCTCATCGAGCATCGAGGCATTGGCAATATCGAGTGCGGTCAGGTCGGCCACCATCGTCTGGAAATTCAAGAGCGCCTCCAGCCGGCCCTGCGCGATCTCCGCCTGATACGGTGTGTAAGCCGTGTACCAGCCTGGATTTTCGAGAATATTCCGCTGGATCACCGGCGGCGTAATGGTGTCCGAGTAACCGGCACCGATCAGCGAACGCAGCACCTTGTTGCCTAACGAAATCGTGCGCAGCTCATCGAGCGCGTCGCGTTCGCCGAGTGCCGCAGGGAGGTCGAGCGGCTTCTGCGAGCGGATGTTCGCAGGCACCGTCTCGTCAATTAGCGCATCGATCTGTTCGAATCCGGTCGCCTCCAGCATCTCGGCGATCGACCGCGCATTCGGCCCGATATGCCGCCGCGCGAAGGAATCGAAGCGGTCATTCAGCGGCGTTTCGGAGCCGTTGCCGCCGCGATCCAGCGCCTTCTCTTCGCGGAAATCCGTCTCGACCTTTTGCATTCACGAAAGTACGGCGGACGGACGCTGATTCAAGCTGCCCGACTCCGCCTGCTTCGGGACGAAGAGACTACCGCAACTTCGCGGTCAGTTTGATTTCTGTGCCTACGAGCGCGCGAGAGACGGGGCAGCCCGTTTTAGTTTTCTCCGCTTGCTCCTGGAAGGCGGCGGCATCCATTCCGGGCACTTCGGTTTCATTTTGCAGCTCGATCGTGGTGATGGTCGGCGCGCCCTCCACCATCTCGAGCTTCACGTTTGCGCTGGTCTCGATTCTTTTTGCGGGATGTCCGGCTTTCTCGAGATTCGAGGAGAGCGCCATGGAGAAGCAGCCGGCGAGGGCGGCGCCGATCAGTTCCTCGGGGTTGGTGCCGCGGCCGCTCTCGAACCGGGAGAGGAAAGAATAGGGGCCTTCGTAGGCGCCGCTTCCAAGTTTCATCGTCCCCCGGCCCTCTTTCAGGGTGCCCTCCCAAACTGCTGATCCGGTCCGTGCTGGCATAATTTTTGTCTCCTTTGGTGATGACTGTGTGCATGGACTTCGTAGCTGCTGCGGGGTGCCTGCGCAAGCGCCGCGGCGGCTGGCGTGGGGAGGGTTTTGCGGTTATGATGAATGCCCCATGCCACGCCTTTCCTTCCTCGTCGCCACCGCCCTGCTCGCGTTTGCTCCTGGTGGATTCGCCGGTGACGCCTTTCAGCAGAAAGCTCCCACGCCGCCTTTCCCGCAGCCCTTTAGCGTTCCGCTGCCGATCATTCCGACGCTGCAACCCACCTCGACGGATGCGACGACGGATTACTACGACGTCACGATGCAGGTCGGGCAAAAGGAAATCATCCCCGGCGCCTTAACCACGATCTGGGGCTACAATGGAATGATGCCGGGGCCGACGATCGTCGCGCGCAGCGGCCGACGCACCGTCGTGCGACAGGTGAATAATCTCCAGGAAAGCGTCTCGGTCCACCTGCATGGCGGACATACTCCGCCGTCTTCGGATGGGAACCCGACGGACCTGATCGGGCCGGGTGGGTTGAAGACCTACGACTATCCGAACAACGCCCAGGCCGCCACGCTCTGGTATCACGATCACGCGATCGATGTGACCGGTCGTCATATCTACATGGGTTTGTCGGGTTTTTATTTGCTGCACGACGAGCAGGAGGAATCGCTCAACCTGCCGAAGGATAAGAACGATGTGGCGCTGATGCTCCAGGACCGGATTCTGGATTATCGCGGTGCCCTGATTTACCCGCTGACCGACGCGACTGTTTTGACCGGCGTCTACGGCGATCGCTTGCTCGTGAACGGCGCCATCCAGCCCTACTACCAGGTGGCGCGACGGAAGATGCGTTTCCGGATTTTGAATGCGTCGAACACGCGCACCTACCGGCTGGCGTTGAGCAACGGCAATCCTCTCACGCAAATCGCGACCGACGGAGGACTCTTGAGCGCACCGGTCTCGCGTCCGGCGATTACGGTCTCCAGCGGCGAACGGGTCGAGGTGGTGATCGATTTCGCAAACTACCCGATCGGCACCAGCCTCATTCTGAAGAACCTGGATACGACCGGCAGCCCGGTGATTGCAGATATCATGCGGTTCGATGTGGTGCGCGACGAGCTGGATGCAAGCACTTTGCCGAAAACGCTGCGCCCGATGACTCGGATTTCCGAAAAGGCGGCTACGGTGAATAGAACTTACGCTCTGCAGCGTGGGACGCAGAACGGCCGGATTGTCTGGCTCGTGAATGGCCAGCTCTACGATCCTGCGCGGGTGGATGCGATGCCGCAGCTCAATACGACGGAAATCTGGACGTTCCAGAATAGCTCGTCCGAGACTCATCCGATGCACATTCACGACATCCAATGGCAGATCCTGGACGTGAATGGCGTGGCGCCCGATCCGGGGGACGCGGGCTGGAAGGACACGTTTTTCGTGCCGGGACAGGGCGGCACGGTCCGCGTGATTGGCACCTTCACCGACAACTTGGGCGGTTACGTGGCGCACTGCCACAAGGTGGAGCACGAAGATCACGCCATGATGTTCACCTTCGCAGTGCAGCCGTAACGTGCGCTCCTCATTAGGCGCCGTCGTCGCGACTGCGTGCCTTTTGACGGCAGGCCTTTGCTCGGCCGCACAGCCGGCGAGCAATCGGCGGATGGCGGCGCGCTTGGCGGAGCTCGGGAAGGACTACGATCGCCGGGTCATTGCGCAGCGGCCGGACCCGCATCTGGCGCGCTACCTGCGCCATGTCGACAAGGCGGTCGATCTTCGCACCGGCGCATTTCTGGAGGCGAAGTGGGCCTACGAACTCCTCCTCGGCGGCGACAGCCGGGCAGCGGCGGAGGGCTTCCAAAAGGTGAAAGACACGGTGCTTGCGCATCCGGCCGAGTTTGACGCGAACTTTCTCCCGGTGATCCGAGGTTACCTCGCGATCTCCTATCTTCGGCTCGGCGAACAGGCGAATTGCTGCTCGATGTACGGACCGCAATCCTGCCTGCTGCCGATCCGCGGCTCGGGCCTGCACGAGGACCAGGAAGGCTCGCGTCTTGCGATCCGCGAATATCTGGAGCTCCTCGAGAGCAATCCCGGCGATCTCACTTCGCGTTGGCTGCTGAATGTGGCTTATATGACGCTGGGGGAACATCCCGGGAAAGTCCCGGCGCGCTGGCTCATCCCGCCCGAGAAGTTTGCACCCACGGGCTCCTTTCCGCGTTTCACGAATGTCGCGCCCTCGCTGGATCTCGGCCCGCCCGCGCTCGCCGGCGGCTGCGTGATGGACGATTTCAACGGGGACGGTTTTCCCGACCTGCTCGTGAGCTCGTCGGGACTTGATCCGCAGCGCGATCCGCTGCGGTATTTCCAAAACAAGGGCGATGGGACCTTTGAGGAGAGGACGGAGGAAGCCGGCCTGCTCGGTCTCACTGGCGGGATGAATTTGCTCCAGGCGGATTACGATAACGATGGTTACCTCGACGTGCTCGTGCTGCGTGGAGCGGGCTTGCTGGGCGATCTCGGCGCTCAGCCGCCGTCGCTGCTGCGCAACCGCGGGGACGGCATGTTCGAAGATGTGACCGAGAAGGCCGGGTTGCTTTATTTTGCCCCGACACAATGTGGCGCCTGGGGCGACTACGATAACGATGGGCTGCTCGATTTGTTCATCGGGATCGAATCAAGCGTCCTGGCTGGGTACGACGTGCCGCTTTACCAGCCGTTGCCGGAGCGCCCGGCACGCGCCTGCAAGCTTTTCCACAATAACGGCGATGGGACGTTTACGGACGCGGCCTCGAGTCGCGGACCGAATCTCACCGGCTATGTGAAAGGCGCCGCCTGGGGGGACATCGATCACGATGGTTTTCCTGAGCTGGCAGTGGCGCAGAGCTACGGACCGGCGCTGCTTTTCCGCAATCAGGCGGACGCGAAGGGCAAGCGGCATTTCGCCGCGCCCATGGAGCTCGAGCCCGGCCGCAGTTCGTCTGTCGTGTTTTTTGACTACGATCAGGACGGCTGGCTCGATCTGTTCGTGTCGGGATTTTCGAAGATCGGCGCCACTTACGCCGCGGGCGAGGTCGCAGCCGAGATGCTGGGCGAGCCGCACACCGCCGAGCTGTCGCACATCTACCATAATGAAGGTGCGCACCCCGGGAGCGACCGGCCGCTTTTCCGTGATGTGACGGCGGAGGCGCATCTCGACGGCGTTTACATCGCGACTGGCTGCACCGCGGCCGATCTCGACAACGACGGCTGGCCCGATCTCTACCTATCGACGGGCGCCTCTGATTACCGGGGGATTGTTCCGAAGCGTCTTCTGCACAACGTCGGCGGCCGTTCTTTTGAAGATGTCTCCTACGGAGCGGGCATCGCGCATCTCCAGAAGGGGAGTGGAGTGGCAATCGGCGACGTGAACGGCGATGGCCAACCCGATATCCTGCAAGTGCTCGGCGGTGAGTTCCCGGGGGACGTTTTCCAGCGTGCCCTTTTCATGAATCCTGGCACCGGCAACCACTGGCTTGTCCTCAGTCTGGAAGGCAAGAAGACGAACCGGAGCGCGCTCGGCGCACGGATCGCGGTGGAAATTGAAACCACGCATGGCCTCCGCACCGTTTACGCCACCGTCTCGTCCGGGGGCAGCTTCAGTGGTTCCGCGCTCGCGCAAGGAATCGGACTGGGCGATGCGACGCGGGTCAAAAGCGTGGAAATTGTTTGGCCGCGTTCCGGCACGCAGCGCTTCGGCGCGCTGTCGTTAGACCGCCGCTTCCGCATCGTCGAGGGGCAGGCGGCTGCGCTGGAAGGCCGTTAACGCCTCTCGCGGGAGTTCCGCGCTTCGTCGGGCCCGGCGGTTTGAGACTCAGAGCCAATTCTTCGCCGTGGGCCAAAGCTCGCGGAGCGGAACCTTCGAATCGCGACAGAGGTAGATATGCTGCCGCTGTTCCCATGGCATCGCCCACGGGCTGCTCTCGACGATGCCGAGATCCTCGACGGACCGGAACCGCTCGCGCTCTTCTCCATTGGGCGAATCGAGCACGAGCATGAGCTCGCCCGTGGCTTCGCCCGGTCCCCATAGATAGTAATTTTGATGACCGGAGATCGCAGCCGGCAACCCGTAGTGCGGCCCGAAGAAGTCGATCGCGCCTGCCTGTCCGTAATTCTGGCAGAAGATCGCAACCCGGCGCTGATCGTCGGACGGAAGCGCGGCGTAGGCACGCGCGACGGAGCGGACCATTGCTTCCCAGCCAAATTGATCGGCGAAGAGCTGCGGCAGCGCCGCGGTGTGCGAAGTCTCGGTGCGCGGCGGTTCAAAATGGATCGCGCGCATGTAGGCCAGCAGCTTTTCGGGAGGGAAAATCGGAAGCACCGTCGGCGCGAGGAGCGCAGCCAGGCCAATCATGGTCGCGGCGAGCGTAGGCTTCAGCCATTTCATCCGAACTGCGAAGACGCTCTCGACGGCGACGCTGCCAGCCGCGAAGAGCATCGGATATATCGGCGCGAGATAGTAATGCTTCCCATGCATGAGCATGAACTCGGCGAGGGTGAAGAGGTAGGCGATCCCGAGCAGGCGATAACGGCGGCCGGTCGGCGCCACGAGCAGCCAGATCAATCCACCAAGCCAGAGCGGCAGGGTGACGGGATTCATGATCAGAATCTGCTGCGCGATGAATTGCAGCGGACCGAGCACGATGTTTTTGTCGCTCCGCGCGACGTTGCGCAGCAGCTCGAGCGTGGCCCATTGGTGGTGGATTTGCCAAAGGATGTTCGGGAGCGCGATCGCAGCAGCCAGCAGTCCGCCCATCCAGATCCAACGCCGCGCCAGATGCCGGCGCTCGGGCGTGAGGCAGAGCGCCGCCACAATCGCCACGCCAAAAAAAGCGAAGGAATGCTTGTTCTCGACCCCGAAGCCGGCGATCAGGCCCAGCGCGAGCCAGAGGCGGGGTGAGCCGCCGTTGATGATGCGGACGAGCAAATACGCGCAGCCGGTCCAGAAGAGCGGCTCGAAGATGTTCATCGAGTAAAAGTTCCCGATCGCCAGGTAGACCACCGCGCTGAGCGTCGCGGCGCAGGCGAGAGCGACGGCCCAGGTGCGGCCGCCAAGCTCCCGCGCGAGCATGCCGGCGAGCGCCACCGTGAGCGTATGCGCGACGGCGGGGAAAAGGCGCAAGGCAAAAAGTGAGTCGCCGAAAAGCGCGCTTTGCAGCCGGAGAATCCAGGCGCAAAGCGGAGCCATATCGACGTAGCCGAAAGCGAGGTGCCGGCTGCACGCGATGAAGTAGAGCTCGTCCCGGAAATAGCCGTAGCGGCTGATCGTGAGCAGGTGGATCAGCAGGGTCGCGAGCGAAAATGCGAGCACGACATGCAGCTGCGTCCGAGCAAGTGTGGCGCGATCCACCCCCGCGGCTGATTCACGCTCGATCGGTGCTGCGAGGTGTTCCCTCCCAGCGGCAGCGCGTTGACCAATCTCGTTCTCCATCGTTCTTGAATTCACCCACGGCGTGGCTACTCTGTCGCCGCAGTCTCGGGGGTATAGCTCAGTTGGTAGAGCGCGTCGTTCGCAATGACGAGGCCTGGGGTTCGAATCCCCATACCTCCACTGATTCCTCGCTCGCGCGTGGCCGTTCCTGGTTCCTCCAACTAAAACTTCTTCGTCAGACGGATGTAAACGAAGCGCCCGGTCGCATCGTAAGTGTAGCCGGGATATCCCACCGCGTTTCCGCCCTGGCCGAAGGCTTTCGGCGGGTCCTTGTCGAAAAGATTCGTGCAGCCAACCGTAATGCGGGTGCCGTCCAGGAGCCGGTCGCAGAGCGTGAGCTGGCTCGAGGCTGCCACGGTGGAGCCTTTGCCGTCTTTGGAATATCCGCTCGCCGCAGTGGCGGTCTGTTTCGAGACGAGCGCACTGAAGTCATACGACGCCTGCAGGTCGAAGAGCCAGCGGTGCTCCACGTAATGGGGGAAACCGTCGGGATCCTGTTCGTGGAATCCATCGGTGTATCGAATCGTCCCGACCAAGTCGACGCCGTGCCAGGTCCAGTCGACCAGGCTGTTCCCCTTCCATTTGTAATAGCCTTCGTTCGAGGCGGTCGGGTTTGTGGTGTCGCCCACCAGTTCTTCCCGTGGCCCGCCGGCGACCCGCTGCACTTCAAACGAGTTCAGGTAGCTGACCTGCGTGATGGAAGTAAACGTGCCGAACGGTGTCTCCTTCACATACTGGACGCCGAAATCGATTCCGTTCGCGGTCTCGGCACCTTCATTTTGATACGGCACGATGATCCGTCCAATGTCGCCGCTGGGCAGGCGCTCGACCTGCTCCGGGGGGATCAATGTTCCAGTCAGCTCACGCGCCAGTACGGCATCGAGGAATGCGGATTGCACCACGCCCGTCCGCTCGATTTGCCAGAAGTCGGTTGAGACGGTGAGACCGGCCACGAACTTCGGCGAGTAAACCAGGCCCGCGCTGAACGTCTCCGAATCCTCCGGTTTCAGGTTCGGATTGCTGATGATCAGCACCGGCGTTTCCGGCTCGAAAGCGCCGCCATTCTGCGGATCGTGCGAGCCGCGGATGTCCGAGATGGGCGCCGAATACAACTCCTCGAGCGACGGCTCGCGGAATCCTTTGCCCCAGGTGGCGCGCAGGGTGAGCGAGTCGTCCAGCGGCTGCCAGCGCAGTCCCACCTTCGGCACAGCCACATCCGTGTCGTTGTTGCGGAAAGCTTCGTAGCGTCCGGCGGCGGTCAGCTCGAGCGCATGGAACCCGGGGATGGAGTTTTTCTCGCTGAAGATCGGGATGCTCGCTTCCGCGAAGAAGGCGTAGGACTTCCGGCCACCGCGCGCGGCGGCGATCGCGGAATTGCCGGCGATGTCTCCGAGGATGTTGAGCCGGTCGGGATTTTCGTTGAGTGATTCACGGCGGAATTGACCACCGATCGCGAAGCCCACCCCGCCGGCTGGCAAGTCGAAGAGTTCGGTTGTGTAAAGCGTGGCGTCGAGCGTGGCCAGCTTCGAAGTGTCGGTATCCTTCGGATGCACGCGCGCGAACTCGATCGAGGCCTGATTGGAAGGAATCGGATTCCGGAAATCGCCAAACGGGTTGAAGGCCGTCGTCGTGCCGATGTATTGCGACGAAGCCGGATTGAAGATCGGATCGGCCTGATTCAGGATGCGATTGTAGAGCGAGGAGGAGACCTGCGTGCCGGTGGTGGTGTTCCTGACTTCGCTATAGCGGAATCCAGTATCGTAACCCCAGGTGCCGTTGAAAAGTTTGTCGCCGCGCAGCCCGCCGGTGGCCAGAAACGCATCGGTTTCATTATCGAAAAGACGATTGCCAAATTCCGCGAGCCGCGCCCTTGATCCGCCGGAGATGATCTGGTTGAAGGGGTTGAACGGATTGAAAGCACCCGGCGCCAGACCGGTATCCTGATAAGTTGGCCCGCCGAAAGGCGTGGTGCCGGCTGGGTTCGGGACCCGGGGTGGAATCGCAATTGTGATCTGCCCATTGGTCTGGAAATTCCCGGTCGCGGGCGGGGCCAGCTCGTTGTGCGTCTTCACGTTCTGGTACATCGCGTCGCCATAGATCACGAGCTGGTCGCCGAAGACCTTGTGATCCATCGCGACGTAGCCGCCGTAGCGCTCCGACTCCGGGAAGGAGAGCGAGAACTCATTGAAGTTGAAGCCGGCGCCGCCTGATCGCACCCGGCTGGTCCCGTAGAGATAGCCGCTCGCCGGAACCAATCCATTCGTGCCCCGCGGCGCGGTGGCAAACTGGTTCGCGCTCGCGCCGGGCAGAACCGTGCCGCCCGCTTCCGCGACCGCCAGTTTGCTCAGCTGCAGATTATAAGGGCTCGCGTTGCTGCTGAGGAATGGCGGAACCGCCGAGTACTCGCGATCGTGGTTAAAGATGGAGTTGCGATGGTAGTAATTGATTGTGCCGGAGACGTTCGTTTTGCCATCGCCGACTCCAAAGAGCAGCGAGCTCTGAAATTCGCCGGAGTCTTTGTCGGTCGTATTGCCATATTCGATCCGGGCTTCGGCGCCGTGGAATTCGTGGTAGCGCTTTACGTTCACCACCCCAGCCACGGCATCGGCGCCGTAGGTGGTGGAGGCGCCGTCTTTCAAGACTTCGATCGACGCGATGGACGCCTGCGGGATCGAGTTCAGGTCGATGAAGACAATCCCCGCGTTGCTCGTCGGGTAGGGAGCAATCCGCCGGCCATCGAGCAGGATGAGCGTGGCGCGGGCATCGAAACCGCGGAGCGCGATCGTCGCGGCGCCGACGGCGGTGTTGGAGCCGTTCTCGTTGTTCGAAACGGGGACGCCGTTGGCATTTGCCACCGGGAGGTTGCGGAGAAGTTCCTCGGTGTTGCGCTCGCCGGTTTTGTTGATCAGATCGCGCGTCACATTCACCACCGGGTTCGGCCCGACCTCGGCCGCAGTCGGGATCGCCGAGCCTGTGACGAAGACTCGCTCGGTCGTGGCTTCCGTATTCTGGACCGCTACCGTGTTTTGCACCGGCACCGCATTGCCGTTTGGATCGCGCGTGGCCTGCGCATCCGCCGCCGGGGTGGCCGCGCGCGGCGGTGAGATCGCTTGTTGGGCGGAGGCGCTGGCCGGAAGGAACAACGGAAGTGCCGCAGCGACGCTGAGAGTGGAGAGTAAGAGTGGAAGAGGGTGGCGTGGAGTGGGCATAGGTTCTGGGGATTGACCGCAGCGTGCCCGGGAAGAGCGGCCCCTTTCAAGATTTTTCTGCGGGGATTAAATCCCACTCGCGAGACCGGCGAATCCCACTCCCGGCACAGCGCGGGCGGGCGAGCGATCGCGAGTGTTTTCGCAAACAACTCCCTTGCAACGCCTTCTGTATGCGCGTGAATACTGGCACGAATTTTGCAAAAGACCCAGCCGCCAGGCCTTCTCTCCGCACTTATGAAACCACCTCTCACTGCACTCCTTCTTCTCGGCGCTTCTCTGGTGCCGCTGGCTTCCGCGCAGGAAGTCAAACAAATGACTGTCGACCAGCTGGTCGCGAAGAACGTGGAAGCGAAGGGCGGCGCGGAAGCTCTCGCGGCACTGCAGTCGCTCAAGCTCACCGGTAAGATGCTGGTCAACAACGGCCAGCTGGAATTCGGCTATGCTCAAACCCGAAAACGGCCGGGGGATGTCCGCACGGAAATATCGCTGCAAGGGATGACGATGGTGCAGGCATTCGACGGCCAGGAAGGCTGGAAGATTTCGCCCTTCCAAGGACGCAAGGACCCGGAGAAGTTGTCGGCCGATGACACGAAGTCGTTAGTCGAAGGTGCGGAAATTGACGGGCCGCTGGTCGATTGGAAAGAGAAAGGCAGCACGGTCGAGTATCTCGGGACAGAGGACGTGGACGGCACGGCCGCGCACAAGCTCAAGGTGACGCGCAAGAACGGCGATGTGAGCTACGTCTACCTTGATCCGGATCATTTTCTCGAAATCAGAATCGTGAGCCAGCGGACCGAACGCGGCGTGCAGGTGGAGGAAGAAATCGATCTGAGCGATTACGAAAAAGTGAACGGCGTATTCGTCCCATTCTCAAAAGAGTCGGGGCCAAAAAACTCGGCCGATAAGGCCAAAATCATCATCGATAAAGGCGAGGGGAACGTGCCGGCGGAAGACGCCGCCTTCCACTTTCCGGCTGCACCCACCGCTTCGAAATAACTTCCGCCGCCAGAAACCACACCCATGCGCACCATTTTTCTCACGCTGCTCGTCACTTCCGCCACGCTGGCCGTCGCTCGCGCGCAACAGGCACCGTTCAGTTCCGCCACCATCTCCGGACTCGGCGCGCGCAACATCGGATCGGCCGCGATGAGCGGCCGCGTCGCCGCGATCGCTGCGAACCACGAGCCGAACGGCAAGATCACGCTCTTTGTCGCTGCGGCCAGCGGCGGTGTTTGGAAATCCGAGGACGGCGGCACCACCTACAAGCCGGTCTTTGACGAGCAGCCCGTGCAATCAATCGGCGCCATCGCGCTCGACCCGAAAAACTCGAAGAACGTCTGGGTCGGCTCCGGCGAATCCTGGACCCGCAACAGCGTCTCGATCGGCAACGGCATGTATCGCTCCGTGGATGGCGGCGAAACCTGGACGCGCATCGGCCTCCCGACTTCCGAGCGCATCGCGAAGATCATCGTGAGCCCCGAAAACGGCGAGACCGCCTACGCCGCCGTACCCGGGCCGCTCTGGAGCGATTCGCCCGAGCGCGGCCTCTACAAAACCATCGACGGCGGCCGCACCTGGAACCAAGTCCTGAAAGGCGGCAATCTCTCCACCGGTTGTTCGGGGCTGGCGATGGACCCCGCGAATCCGAACATCCTTCTCGCCACGATGTGGGATTTCCGCCGCCAGGGCTGGACCTTCCGCTCCGGCGGCTACGGCCCCGATGCTCCTTCCGCGAGCGGCCTCTTCCGCTCCAGCGATGGCGGTGCCACCTGGAACGAAATCACGCCCGAGAACAGCGCCGGTTTCCCGAAGAAACCGTACGGCCGCCTCGCGATTGCGATCGCGCCTTCCAACGCGCAGCGCGTCTACTGCTTCGTCGAATCCACCGAGAGCGCGCTCTTCGTCTCGAACGACGGCGGCGGCACGTGGGAAAAGCGTGACAAAAGCACCTGGATGGTCTGGCGCCCCTTCTACTTTGCGAACATGATCGTCGATCCGAAAAACCCCGACCGCGTTTTCAAGACCGACGGCGCGCTCATCATGAGTGAAGACGCGGGTAAAAGCTTCGCTATGATCGGTGGATTCAACGGCGCGCACGGCGACGTGCACGACATCTGGATCGATCCCACCAACACCCAAACCGTTTACTCGGCCGATGACGGCGGCATGTGGTACTCCTACAACGGCGGCAGCAAATGGTGGAAAGCGAACAACCTCCCGATCTCGCAGTTCTACCACGTCAGCGTGGACGATGCGGATCCGTACCGCGTTTACGGCGGCCTCCAGGACAACAGCTCGTGGGTCGGCGAATCGCGGTATCCCGGCGGCATCACCAACCAGCAGTGGGAAAATATGTTCGGCGGCGATGGCTTCTGGACTTTCCCTGATCCGTCCGATCCCGACTACCTCTACGCCGAGTCGCAGGGCGGCAACATCGGCCGCGTCAATCGCAAGACTCACGCCGGCCGCGACATTCAGCCGAAGCCGAACTTCAAGGAAAAGCTGCGCTGGAATTGGAACACGCCGATCGCGCTTTCGCCGAACGAGAAAGGCACCATCTACATCGGCGCGCAGTTCCTCTTCCGCTCCCGCAACCAAGGACAGACCTGGGATCGCATCTCGCCCGACCTGACGACGAACGACCCCGAAAAACAAAAACAGGAGCAGGCCGGCGGCGTCACGATCGACAACTCCTCGGCCGAGATGCACACCACCATCTACTCCATCAGCGAGTCGCCGAAGGACAAGAACGTCATCTGGGCCGGGACTGACGACGGCAACCTACAGCTCACGCGCGACGCCGGCAAAACCTGGGTGAACACCGTCGCTGCCGTCCCGAACCTCCCGCCCAATTCCTGGGTCAGCTGGGTCCAGGCAAGCAACTTCGCACCCGGCACCGCCTACGTCACCTTCGACCGTCACACCGTTGGCGACATGACCGCTTATCTTTATAAGACCACCGACTTCGGCAAAACCTGGCAGCCCCTCGTCACCCCGCAGGAACTCAGCGGCGTGCAAGGCTACGCCCACGTCATTAAGGAGGACCTTGTTAAACCCGAACTCCTCTTCCTCGGCACCGAGTTCGGCCTCTGGGTTTCCATCGATGGCGGCAAGCAGTGGGCGCAATTTAAAGGCGGCCGCTTCCCCGCCGTCGCCGTGCGCGACATCGTTATCCACCCGCGCGAAAACGAACTCGTCCTCGGCACCCACGGCCGCGGCATCTGGATCGTGGATGACATCACCCCGCTTCGCGCCCTCACCCCGGAAATCCTCAGCCAGGAAGCGGCCTTCGTCGCCGCGAAGCCTATCCAACAGCGCATCGACGCGAACGGCGGCTGGGCCAACGGCGCTGCCGTCTTCATCGGCGACAACCCGCCCGAAGGCGCCGTCATCACCTATTACCAGCGTTCGCGCCATCTCTTCGGCAAGCTCAAGATCGAGGTGCTCGACGCCACCGGTCGCGTGGTTGACGAACTGCCCGCCAGCAAACGCCCCGGCCTCAACCGCGTCGTCTGGAGCATGCGCGAGAAACCGCCCCGGGTCCCGCCCGCCGCGCAACTCGCTTTCGCCGGCACCCGCGGCCCGCGTTCCCTCCCTGGCACTTACAAAGTGCGCATGACCAAAGGTGACAAAGCCATCGAGACCACCATCGACGTCGGCCTCGATCGCCGGGTAAAATTCACCCCCGCCGACCGCAAAACGCAATACGATGCCGCCATGCGCGTGCATGCCCTCTTCGGCGCGGAGAGCGCCTTGATGGATCGCATCCTGCCGCTCCGCGCCGCACTCGCGAAGAGCCTCGCCGGCCTTCCCGAAAGCGACGCCCTCCGCAAGACGCTTATCGATTTCGACGTCAAGGTTGACGCCGTGCGGAAGCAAATCGTGGCCACCACTGAAGGCGGCGCGATTACCGGCGAAGAACGTCTGCGCGAGCACACCGACCAGCTCTACGGCGCCATCCTGAGCTACGAAGGCAAGCCGGGCGACTACCAGATCGCGTACATCGACGCGCTGAAGCGCGAGCTCGACGACGTCACGAAGCAATTCGATGAAGTCATCGCAAAGGAACTCCCGGCCGTGAACGAAGCGCTGAAAGCCGCCGGCAAACCCGCGCTGGCCAGTGCAGCGGAATCGTCGACGGCTGGGGCAATGTTTGCGCACTATCTGGATGGCGGCGCCGCCGCTGTTCCGACGGAAGCGGACTAGCTTTAGCTAGAATGCAGTGAGTTCTTGAGTTCTGATCCAGAGAACGCGCTGTAAATAAATGGAGGCCGGGCTCGCAACCCGGCCTGGGCGGCTTGCAAAACCGTCCTCCGATGCAGCTGCTCCCAATGATGGTCGGGCAGGATATGCCGGCGTTCCCTCCGTCAGGCAGTGCGCCCGGCCGGGATAAGCCGCACGGCGCTTCTGGCCGAAGCCGCTTCGCAGATCCCACTCCTACTGTCGTCGCGGGCACCGCGGCGCTCACCACCGCGTCCGTGGTCTCTGGCCGCACCCTCACGGTCAACCTCAGTGGCGTCTCCGACGTGCAACTGCTCACCGTCCGGCTCCCTGGCGTCACCGGCACTTTCTCGCAGATCCTGCCGGATACGACTCTGAGGGTCAAAATCCTGCCGGTCGACGTGAACGGCGACAGCATCGTCAATTCCGCCGACACCCTCGTCACGCGCAGCTGCGGTCTGCGCCACTTTACGGGACGGCCGAATTGCGGGTCCGCCGCGCACGCCCATCAGAGGCCAGACGCCTCAGATTTTTGTCCGCTCATCAGAGCGCGATCTGCACTTCTGATTATGGCGACAATTTTTGCGAACGGCCACTGGGTGGCCAAGGCATCGGTTCTCCCGCTCGTGCGTCCGAATCCAATGACCGCTTTGCGCGCCCGTTCCCGCATTACTTAGTGACGGCACAATTACGACCTCTATGAACGACCTCTTCCAATCTTCCCGCCCCGCCTTATTGCATGTGGCGATCTTGCTTTCGCTCGCGTTCGCGAGCCCCGTGGCCCATGCACAAACGACTATTTTTCAGGCGCCGCCGAACGGCCTCCGCCTTTGGAGCGATCCCAGCAATTGGAGCAACGGACTTCCCAATGGGACCAGCAACGCCATCATCCAGATTCCCGCTGTCCTCGATGTGGACGCCAACGTGGGTAGCCTGGCGCTGCAAGACTTTGCGAGCGTGACAAGCGACGATCGCACTCCCGGTTCCCTTCCGCGATCGCTTATTGTGTCGGGCACCACGACCTTCATGAACCCTTCAATCCCCGGGGAAATTGGCGCGGGAGGGGGCTCGAATTTCCAGCTCGGGACGCTGGCTAATTTTTCGAACGGAACCTTCTCCGGCCATTTTTCCGTCTCGGATCGCGACGGGACTGCGACCAACACTCCGACGCTCATCCGATTCCACGGCGCGGATATCATCACCAATGCAGGACACATTCAACTCACCGGACCGGACGCCGCGATCCGCGATCAGGACACGGGGTTGGACGGGTTGCGTAATCTGGCGGTGAACAACAACTACCTTCAGCTCGATAACGGAATTGTCCGGAGCACGCCGGGAAACTTTACGAATAACGCCGATTTCTACCTGGACACTTTCGCGAATCAGCCGATCACGCAATTCACCGTCAACGGAACGATGCTGAACAGCGGGCAAAGCAACAGCTACATCGATGGCTCGATGCTTACGGTGACGGGCGATTTCAACAACGAGTCGGTGGATTTCAACGGTCTCTACCTTTTGAGCAGGGCGAATATTCCCAACCCGACAACGGTGACGGTGCTAGGAAACCTCCGAAACGCGACAGAGGCAGGCATCTACGTGACCGGTCGCGACGGTTTTTCTGCGCGTCTGATCGTGCAGGGGAATATGGTGAATAGCGGATATGTTAGTCTGTCCGGGATCGGGAGCCTGGAGGTCGGCGGCGCGCTGACAGTGGATGGCGGCGAAGTCTTCATGAACAGCAACACGGGCGGTTTCGAAACTTTCCAGATGACGGCGGCGCGGATCGATCTGGCGGCGGGGACGATGTTCGGGGCGCGCGGGACCATTTTTGCGGACCTGACAGACCACGGTGTCTTTATGCTCTTGCGAGTTCCGACAGCGGCGTCTTCTCCGGACGTCAATGCGACGGCCGATCAAACGGCAGGTTTTTTTGGGGAATCAGAAAATTTGCCGCTGGGAAGTCCTCCGGCCGTGCTCACCCTGAACGGCGACCTCGTCCAGGCTGACACGGCCAAGCTGCAAGTCGAGATTGGCCCGCCAGGAACGGGCTTCATTTATCTGCGCCAGGTAACGCGAGCGACTGACACCGGGACCGTGCTCGGCGGGGCACTCGCGGTCTCCGTCGCTAACGGCTTTCAGGTAAACAACAGCGACAGCTTCACAATCATAAGCTCGGATCGCCCGTTGCTGGGCGCGTTTACGAATGTGGCGAGCGGGGGCAGAATTTCGACGAGCGATGGCAGCGGAAACTTCCTCGTCACCTATAGCGGGCAGAGCGCAGTCATCTTGAGCGGGTTTCAGACTGGGCCTTTGGCGCTGCAGTTCACCGGTGCGATTTCAAGAAAGATGCACGGTCCGCTCGGACCGTTCGATGTCCTGCTGCCATTAACAGGGATACCCGGCGTGGAATGCCGGAGGAGTGGCGGGAATCATACCCTCGTCTTTGCCTTCACGAATGACATCGCCAGCGGCAACGTCAGCGTGACGGCCGGTGCAGGAACTATCTTGGGGAGCCCGACTTTCACGAGCAACACCGTGACCGTGAACCTCACCGGGGTGTCCGATGTGCAACGAATCGCCGTGACCTTGAGTAACGTGACCGACACTTTCGCGCAGGTCCTGCCGGATACGAACCTGAGCGTGAAAATCCTGGCGGGCGACGTGACCGGCGATGGCTTCGTCAATTCCGGCGACGCGATCGCCGCGCGCAGCCGCTCCGGGCAACCCGCGAACGGGGCGAACTTCCGTTCCGACGTGAACACCGACGGAACGGTGAACGGCGGCGACGCCATCATTGTGCGGGCCAGCGCTGGCAACTCAGTGCCGTAAAGGGAGCTTCCCCGAGGCGGCGGCACGACCGCTGCCAAAGCCCGCTCAGCGTGTGATGCGCGCGAACTTCTCCTCGATCAGATCGTGGAGCTTCGCGGCGATGGCAGGGTGATCGAGACGCTCGACCACCTCATTGAGGAAGCCGGCGACGAGGAGATGCTGCGCGACGTTCTTGGGGATGCCGCGCGCCAGGAGGTAGAAAAGTTCTTCTTCGTTGATCTGACCGGCGGTGGCGCCGTGGCTGCACTTCACGTTGTCAGCCATGATCTCGAGCCCGGGCATTGAGTTCGCCTCCGCGTCGTCGCTCAGCAGGAGATTGCGCACCGTTTGATACGCATCCGTGAAATGCGCGTGCGGCTCGACCCGGATGAGCCCGCCGAAGGTGTTCCGGGAGCGGTCGCTGAGTGAGTTTTTGTAAAGCAAATCGCTCGTCGTGTGCGGCGCGGCATGGTCTTGGAGCGTGCGCGCGTCGCATTCCTGGGTGCCGTTCCCCACCGAAACGGAAAGCAAGTCGCTGCGGCCGCCTTCGCCGGTGATGCGGCTGAGACTTTCGAAGCGCGAGTAAGCCGCGCCGAGGTGCAGGTTGAGACTCTTGCCGGCTGCGTCCCGCTCGACCGTCGTGGTGTTCATCTGCAACGCGAGGACGTTTTGGTTCCAATCCTGTGCGCAGACGTAAGTGATCTTCGCGCCGCGACCGACGACAAGGTCGTTCACCCCACAGGCGAAACCGCCAGCGCCCGGGGAGGCAGAGCGGAAATGCTCGATTACAGTAACTTTCGAAAGCTCATCCGCGATCAGGAGCGTGTGCGGAAAGACAGCCGCCTGGTCGGCTGCGAGCCAGTGGAAGATCTCGATCGGGAGTTCGACCTCAACCCCGCGCGGTACGTAAAGGAACGTGCCGGAGCGAACGAACGCCTCGTGCAGGGCGGCGAATTTGGCCGAGCCGAGGGCAGCCGGCTGCGCCATGAAGTGCGTCTGGCAAAGATCGGCGTGCTCGATCAGGCCGCGTTCCAACGGTTTCAGGATCACCCCTGCGGCGCGCAACTTTTCGGACAGCGGATCGCGGCGCAACAGATGGTCGTCCGCGTAGATCAGACGCCCGGCGACTTCTTCGAGCGAAACGGAGCGTTCGAGGATCTCGGCGCGCGCGGCGTCCTCCACAGAGTCGTGCACCGCGTAGGGCGCGAGGTCGAGCGCATTCACGTTTGAGAATCGCCACGGCTGATCCTTTCGCGCGGGCATCGGCAGGGAGGTGAACCGGGTCCAGGCTTCCTGCTGGCGCGCAACGAACCACGCCGGCAGATCGGCATTCCAGCCCTCGGGCGGACCGGCGAGGACCGTGGCCGCAGTGTTTACCTGCGGCGGGGGCGCTTCCATGACTTGATCCAGGACCTCAGTGCTCATTGCAACTGCCAGAGACGGTAACGGCGGTCAAGAGACCGCCGTTTACAGTGCGTGCTGTTGGCGGGCGAAACTAGCCGACGGAGCCTTCCATCTCAAGCTCGATCAGGCGCTTGAGCTCGACGCTGTATTCCATGGGGAACTGGCGCACGAGATCGTTCACGAAACCGTTCACACTCAGGCTCATGGCCTGCGCTTCGCTCAGTCCACGCTGCTGCATGTAGAAAATCTGCTCGGCCGAAACCTGCGAGACGCTGGCTTCGTGCTGCACGCTGTTACCGGTGCCGCGAACCGTGATTGCGGGGTAGGTGTCGGTGCGGCTATGGGCGTTGATGAGGAGCGCGTCGCACTCGGTGTTGTTCTTGCAATTCTTCAGATGCTTCGGCACGTGCACGAGCCCGCGATAGGTCGCGCGGCCGGTGCCAATGCTGATGCTTTTGGAAATGATATTGCTCGTCGTTTCATCGGCGGCATGCACCATCTTCGCGCCGGTGTCCTGATGCTGCCCGTTGCTCGCGAGCGCGATCGAGAGCACTTCGCCGCGCGCTTTGCGGCCCTTCAGCACGACGCCCGGATACTTCATCGTCAGGCGGGAGCCGATGTTACAGTCGATCCACTTCACTTCCGCCTCCTCGTGCGCGATCGCGCGCTTGGTTACGAGATTGAAGACGTTATTCGACCAGTTCTGGACGGTGATGTACTGGATCTTCGCGCCTTTCATGGCCACCAATTCGACCACCGCGCTGTGCAGCGTGGCGGTGTTGAACTTCGGCGCGGTGCAACCTTCCATGTAAGTCAGCTCCGCCCCTTCATCGACGATGATGAGCGTGCGCTCGAATTGGCCAAAGTTCTCGGCGTTGATCCGGAAATATGCCTGCAGCGGATGCTTCACTTTCACGCCCGGTGGGACGTAGATGAATGAGCCGCCGCTGAACACCGCCGAGTTGAGCGCGCTGAATTTGTTGTCGCCGGTCGGGATGACTTTGCCGAACCACTTCCGGAAAATCTCCGGGTGATTTTTCAGGCCCTCGGTCGAGCCGACAAAAATCACGCCCTGCTCGCCGACCGCGGCTTTGATATTCGAGTAGACCGCTTCGCTGTCGAACTGTGCTTCCACGCCCGCGAGGAACTTCCGTTCCTGCTCCGGAATCCCGAGCCGCTCGAAGGTGCGTTTCACGTCCTCCGGCACATCTTCCCAGCTGCGTTTCGCCTGGGTGCCGCTGCTGAGATAGTAGCGGATGTTATCGAAAACGATCGCTTCCAGATCATGGCTCGCCCAATGCGTCGGCATTGGCTTGCCTAGGAAAGTTTTGAGCCCGTTCATGCGGAACGCGCGCACCCAATCCGGCTCTTCCTTGATGTTGACGATGTAATCGATCGTCTTCTCGGTCAGGCCGACCCCTGCATCATGCAGATGCGTCTCGGGATAGTTGAAATCGCCCGCCGTGTTTTGGTCGAGACTAAGTGGTGATGCTTCGGTTGTCGCGTCAGTTACCATAAATTCGTTTCTTTCCGGTCTTGGTCCTGCTTTGCTGAAGAGATTGGAGCATGAGCAGGAGTGATTAGGCGCCGACCGCCTCCGCGACGTCCTCGCGGACCCAATCGTATCCTTTTTCTTCGAGTTCCAGCGCCAGATTCTTGTCGCCGCTCATCGCGATGCGTCCCTGCACCATGACGTGCACATGATCCGGCACGATGTAATCGAGCAGCCGTTGATAATGGGTGATGAGGAGCACCCCGAGATTCGGACCGCGCAACGAGTTCACGCCGTGCGCGACAATCTTTAGCGCATCGATGTCGAGCCCGCTGTCCGTCTCATCGAGCACCGCGTATTTTGGCGACAACATCGCCATCTGTAGAATCTCGTTCCGCTTCTTCTCGCCGCCGGAAAAGCCTTCATTCACGGAGCGCGAGGTGAACGAGCGGTCCATCTCCAGCAGATCCATCTTGGCGTAGAGATCAGCATAGTAATCGGTCGCCTCGAGTTCATCGCCCTCCGGCAGGCGCGCCTGCACCGCCGCGCGCAGGAAGTTTGCGATCGTCACGCCAGGAATCTCGCTCGGATATTGGAAGGCGAGGAAGATCCCCTGCCGCGCACGGTCGTCCGGCTCGAGCGCCAGGATATTTTCACCGTCCATCAGCACCGCGCCGCTCGTGACAGTGTAATCGGGATGCCCCGCGATGATCTTCGCGAGCGTGCTTTTGCCAGAGCCGTTGGGCCCCATGATGGCGTGCACTTCGCCTTGCGGCACCGTCAACGTCAGGCCGCGGATAATCTCCTGCTCGCCGATGCTTGCGTGTAAATCCTGGATCTCTAATTGATTCATTTCTCGGGCTAACAAGGTAGCCCGGGTTCACAGATTCGCGAACGGCGAATCAATTCTGAGACGGCCGGGGCATTCCGGCGTGGCACGCTCTAGATTTGCAGCGCCCAGGTCAGCAAAGCGGCGGAGTCGATCCAGACGCGCGGCTTGTTATCGCCGAGCACCACGGAAATGACATCGCGTCCCGGGCGCGCGGCGCTTGAGATGAGACAATGCCCTGCTGCGTCGGTGTAACCGGTTTTCATCCCGTTACAGTACGGAAGCCGTCGCAGCACCTTATTCGTATTGTCGAATGTCTGAGTGTGTCCGTCGGCGTAGCGGAAAACCAGGTTAGGCAGCGACACGATCGAGCGGATCGTCGGGTTGGCGTATGCCGCCCGTGCAATCAACGAGAGGTCGCGCGCAGTCGAATATTGTCCCGGCATCGGCAGGCCGTTCGGGTTCATAAATTGCGAATTCGTGGCGCCGACGGAACGCGCCTTCTGGTTCATCAGCTCGGCGAAATTCTCGATACTGCCCGCGGTGTCGCGCGCGAGACAGCGCGCCACGTCATTGCAGCTGTGCACCAGGAGCGCGCGCAGCAGGTCGAGCCGCTGGTACGTTTCGCCGGCCTTGAACCCGAGCTTCGTCGGTTCCGCGTAGGTGTCGATCGGGGCGACCGTCACCCGCTGATCCAGATAGCCGCGCTCCGCCACGATCAATGCGGTCAGCAATTTCTGCGTACTGGCGACCGCGCGCTGGGCATCTGCATTCTTCTCGTACAACACCTCGCCGGTGCGCGCATCGACCACAATCACCGAAGCGGCGAGCGTATTCGGCACACCGCCCGGAAGCGTCGCGGGCTCGGCCGGTTCCGCCCGCTCCACCCGTTCCGCGCGCTCGGCCCGCTCCACCCGCTCGGCCGCGCGGACCGATGGCTCCTTGCGGACGGAATGCTTTTTCTTGTTTGCCGGCGCAGCGACCGCCGTCGTGCAGACGCAGCAAAGCAGCGCCAGGCAGAGCTGCCAGCGGCGCCGGAGATGCGTCTTCGAGGCAAAAGTCATGGCGCAGAAGGTGTGGTCAACCGTTCCCCTTGGCAAACCGGCCCGTTGCGGTGCCATCACTCGCCCGCGCCGCGCTGGATCAGCTCGATCTCGTATCCTTCCGGTGCGTCGATGAACGCAATCGCGCCACCGCTGCTGTTCTGGTGCGGGCCATCGGAGAGCGGGTAACCCTGGGCCGCGGCGTGCTTCGCAAACGCTGCGATGTCATCGACCTCGAACGCGAGATGCGTCAGGTCGGGTCCCACGATCACCGGCCCACTCTCGTCAAACTTGCAAAGCTCGATCTCCTCTTCGCTGCCGGGTGCCTTGAAAAAGACCAGCTGCGAGCCGCGTCCCGAGGTGTGGCGGCGGGTCTCCTCCAGACCGAGCACATCTTTGTAGAAGGAGACTGCCTTCTCGAGATCAGCGACGCGGTAGCGAGTGTGAAGGAGTTTTTTGATCATCCCGCGGACAATATCACGCTTCCATGCTCATGCATGAGCACGAGGACTCGTCTTTGCCTCCGGGATGTGATTCCTTGCGGCAGTGAAAATCGTCATCGCCGCCACCGGTGCCAGCGGCACGATCTACCTCCAGCGCCTGCTGGAGCAAGTCGATCCCGTGGCGAACGAAGTGCACCTCATTATGAGCGGCCACGCCAGACAGGTCGCCACCCAGGAGGTCGACGAGTTGCGCGTCCCCGAAGCTGTGGCGAAGCATCCCGAGAACGACCTCAACGTCCCCTACGTCAGCGGCTCTGCGCGTTTCGATGCGATGGTGATTTGCCCGTGCTCGATGTCCACCCTCGGCCGGATCGCGACCGGCTCCGGCGAGACCGCGCTCCTGCGCACCGCCGACGTTTTCCTGAAGGAACGCCGCAAGCTCATCGTCGTCCCGCGCGAGACCCCGTGGAACCTGATCCACGCCCGCAACGTCGTGACGCTGCTGGAAGCGGGCGCCGTTGTCCTCCCTGCGATCCCGTCATTCTATAGCCGGCCGCAATCCGTCCAGGAGGTCGCCGACACCGTCGTCTGGCGCATCCTCGATCAGCTCGGGCTGCCGAATCCGCGCGCCTTTCGCTGGAAAGACGCGTGAAAATCCACGGGCCGCTCGCGCGTTGGCTCATCGCCTTCGGTTACCATCTGCTGCAACTCTGGGCCCGCACCTTGCGGTTCGAAATCGACGATCGCGCCGCGCTCCTCGGCGCGCCGAACGAGCCGCGTTACATCGGTGCGCTCTGGCACAATCGCCTCCTCTTGCTCCCATATGCCATCCGCCGCTTCTTGCCTCAGCGGCGGGGCGCCGGCCTCATCAGCGCGAGCCGGGACGGCGATCTGCTCGCCGACCTCGTGCAACGGTTTGGCTTCGAGGTCGTGCGCGGCTCGAGTTCGCGCAAAGGCGCGGCCGCCATGCTCCGGCTGGCGGAGGTGATGGCGACGGGCCGCGACGCTGTAATCACGCCGGACGGCCCGCGCGGGCCGGCTTATGAACTCGGCGCCGGCATCGTTTTCCTCGCGCAGAAATCCGGCGCCTCCGTCCTGCCGATCAACATGGAATACTCCGGCTGCTGGCGGCTCAAGAGCTGGGATCGCTTCATTTTGCCGCACCCGTTTGCGCGTGTCCGCGTTATTTTTGGCCCACCGCATTCGGTGCCGCGGACAGTAACAGAGGGGGAGTTTGAAGCCGAGCGTCTGCGTTTGCAGAGCGCGATGATGGAGCTGGTGGAAATGCGTTGAAGAAAATTCCAAGCTCCAGAGAAGCTCTAAATCTCGAGCTCCAAAACATCCCCTCGCTCCGGCGCTTGGAGTTTGCGGTTTGAGATTTCATTGGGATTTGGTGTTTGGGATTTGGGATTTCCCGCGATAGCGGTCCCCGTGTCGAAAATCATCGATGGCCGTGCGATCGCGGAGAAAGTTTATGCGGAACTGCGCGGCGAAATCGCGGAGCTGAAAGCGCGCGACCTCACCCCGGGCCTCGCGGTCGTGCTGGTGGGCGACGATCCCGCCTCCCGCGCCTACGTGCGGTCGAAGGATAAAATGTGCCGCGAACTCGGACTGCATTCGGTGAAGCTCGAGCTGCCCGCCGACACCACGCAGCAGGAATTACTCACGCACGTCGAGGCGCTGAACCGCGACCCAGCCGTGCATGGCATTCTCGTCCAATCGCCCCCGCCACCGCAGATACACGAAGCGGCGATCGTGCGCGCGCTCGATCCCGCGAAAGACGTCGACGGCTTCCACCCGCTTAACGTCGCCCGGCTCGCGCTCGACGATGAATCCGGTTTCGTCCCCTGCACTCCGCTCGGTTGCCAGCGCCTCCTCGTCGAGAGTGGCGTCGAAATCTCCGGCGCGCATGTCGTAGTGCTGGGCCGCAGCATGATCGTCGGCAAGCCGATGGCGTTGCTCCTCATGCGCAAAGGCAAAGCCGCGGATGCGACCGTCACGGTGGTGCATTCGCGCACGCGCGACCTCGCCGCGATCACGCGCACGGCCGACATCATCATCGCTGCGATCGGTCGCGCCGAGTTCTTAAAAGCCGAACACGTGCGCGACGGCGCGGTCGTGATCGACGTCGGCATCAACCGCGTCGACGACGCCACTGCGCCTCGTGGCTATCGCCTGGTCGGCGATGTGGCGTTTGGAGAAGTCGAGGCGAAAGCAGCCGCCATCACGCCCGTGCCCGGTGGCGTCGGGCCGATGACGATTGCCATGCTGATGGCGAACACCGTGAAAGCTTGTCGCCAGCTCAACGGACGATCTTCGCCGTGAGCGCGCCGAGCAGCGGGCGCGGCAGAAGGCCACCGCCCAAGAGGATCGAAGTCGCGCGCGGCGACAAGACCGCCGCCCGCGCCAGCCGGTTCACCCAGAGCCGCCCGCGATAGAGCTGCCAATGCGCGGCGGCGTAGTCGCGGGTAGCCACCGCTTCGTCTCCGCGGGCCAGCGCTTCCGCCGCCAGCTCGCCGGAACGCAGCGCGTAGTAAATTCCTTCACCCGTAAACGGCTCTACCACCCGCGCCGCATCACCGATCAAGAACGCCCGGCCATGCGCCGGCGCGATCGCCGCCCGACACAGCGGCGTGATTGTGCGCCACGCGTGATTCGGTGCCACGGCGAAGCGTGTCTCCGCCCAAAGCCGCAGCGCGGGAATTTTCTCGGGCCGGCCGACCAGGCAAACATTGAGCGTCTCGTCATCCACCGGTGCCTGGCCCGAGTATCCTTCCCGCAAAAACTGCAGCACCACGCGCGCGCCGAAATCCGCCGGCAACGGCAGATGCGTTTGCAGGCCCACGCGTTCCTTTGCGATCCGCGGCAGGAGACCGAGCAGCCGCGCGATCGTCGAGTTCCGGCCATCCGCAGCCACGAGCATTCGCGCGTGGATCGCTCCGCCGTTCGCGGTCAGCTTCCAGCTGGCCGTCCGTGCTTCCGGCCGGGATAACGAAGAGACCGTTACTCCATCGCGCACTTCCGCACCCGCGGCCGCGGCGCGCTCCATCAGCAGTTGATCGAAGAGGCTGCGCTTCACCGCGATCTCCGCGCCTGCGGGTAGCGGCACGCTCACAGTTCGGCCGCCGATCGCCACAAAATCAACGCGGTCCAGGCTGCCGTGGGGCAGCGCGCGCACCGCCGCTGCCACGCCGAGCCGCTCCAGCACCGGGGTGCACGCCGGGTTCAGACAATCCCCGCAGACCTTCTCGCGCGGAAATTTCTCGCGCTCGAGCAGGAGCGTGCGCAACCCCGCCGCCGCGCAAAAAGCCGCGCAGCTCGCCCCGGCCGGTCCGCTGCCGACGATCGCGACGTCAAACATGAGGCGTCATGCTCGTGGAACGAAGGCCCGCCTTCACTATTACTTCGCAACGCCGTCCGCTGCTGCCGCGGCGCAGTGCGCTACGAACGTACGGGCGCGGGACGGTAGAGGGCGGCAATGGCGAGTCCGGCGAAGAAGAAGCCGATGATCTCCATCAGGATGTTCGCGAGCGTAAAGGCGCCGGTGAAGCCATACCAGTTCCAGTAGGGAATGTTGGTGACGATCCCGGCGAGAAAGCCGGCGAGGACGACGAACCCGATGCGGCGGGCGAAGCTGACCGGCCGAATATGGGCGAGCAAGGCGACGATGAGCGCGGCCTTGGCGAGATCGGTGCCAAACTGGACGGCCAGGTTGCGGCCGAAGTGGAAGACGCTGCCGGCAGGTTTGTAGATCAGGAGACCGGTGGGCTGGGTTTTCATCTCCTCGTTCATCCGCTCCATCCCCTTCTGTTTTTCCTCGCGCGAGGAGTCGGTCGTAAGGCCGCCGGTGGGGAAGAGGTACATGCCGGCCTTCGCGCCAATGGACGACTGAAGTGTGGAGGAAACGGACTCGGTGCGCGGCAGGTAATCGAGGCCGGCTTCGCCGAGCGGAGTGAAGGTGTGGGCAACGAATTCCCAGAGGAAGAAAGCAACGGCACCTGCTAAGACGGCTAAAACGGGCTTCATAATTTTGTCTCCTGCGGGACGAGCCTACGGGGAACACTGCGGGCGCGGCAAGCCGGAACGGAGCCGCGACGGCTCACGTGGCGGCGCGGGGCCAAGCTGCTAAACTTTCGTTCACCCGCACATGCCGAGCGCCGCATTACCAAAGGAGAAACCCGACTTCGCGAAACGCGTCCACGAGGTGCCGCACAAGCCCGGTGTGTACCTGATGCGCGACCGCTTCAACCGCGTGATCTACGTGGGTAAGGCGCGCGATCTGCGGAAACGGGTGGGCTCGTATTTCATGCCCTCAAAGATGGCGCAGGCCGATCTGAAGACGCGCGCGCTGCTCGATGCGGTCTGGGATTTTGAATTTCACACCGTGGCGAGCGAGCCGGAATCGCTCCTCCTCGAAGGCAAGCTGATCAAGGAATATCGGCCGCGCTATAACATCTCGTTTCGCGACGATAAGCGCTTCCTCGTGGTGAAGGTGGACCCGGCGGAAGAGTGGCCGCGGTTCCGTCTGGCGCGGTTCAAGAAGGATGATGGCGCGCGTTACTTCGGACCTTATGCCCACGCCGGCGCGCTCCGGCAGACGCTTAATTTCATGCGCAAAAAATTCGGTGTCCTCACCTTCGGCCGCGGCTCCCCGACGGCGCGCGAGCTGAAGTCGTCGACCTATCAGGTGCCGTTCCGGTTGAGCGAGACAACGGCGGAGCAATACCGGCAGCGGGTCGAGCAGGCCTCCGATTTCCTGGAAGGCGCGTCGCGCGAGATGATAGGCGTGGTCGAGGCCGAGATGCGGAAGGCGGCGGAGAAGCTCGATTTCGAGAAGGCCGCTGAGTTGCGCAACATGCTGGAAGACCTGCGTCGCACCACGAAACCGATGCGCCGTTTCACGCGTCACTCGCTGCCGAGTGCGATCCATCCCGGGCAGGACGTGAAGTCGCTGCAGGATGCGCTCCAGCTGACACGCGAGCCCGCCGTGATGGAGTGTTTCGACATCTCGAACATCTCCACCACGCATGTGGTGGCGTCGATGGTCTGCTTCCGTCAGGGCGTGCCGGATAAGGATAATTATCGACGCTACCGGATCCGGACGGTCGAGGGACAGGATGACTTTGCGAGCATGGCGGAGGTCGTTAGGCGGCGCTACTCGCGGGTGCTTTTGCAGGCGCGCGAGGTGGATCCGGAGGCCGCGGAGTTTTCACAGGAGAATCCCGCGGAAGCGCTGGCGCGCGCAAAATTTACGGCCGTGCGTCTGCCCGATCTCATCATCGTCGATGGCGGCAAAGGCCAGCTCTCCTCCGCCTGCAAAGAGCTGCAGCGCCTCGGACTGCACGACCTTCCGATTATCGGACTGGCGAAGGAATTCGAGGAAATTTATCGGCCGGGGCGGGCGCTGCCGTTGCAGTTGCCAGTCGATTCCGGCGCGCTGCGTTTGCTGCAACGTATCCGCGACGAAGCGCATCGCTTCGCGAACGGCTATCACCAGTTGCTGATGAAGAAGCGCATCGGCGAGAGCATCCTCGACGATTGTCCCGGCGTGAGCCAGAACCGGAAGAACCTGCTCCTGCGGAAATTCGGCTCGGTCGCGCGGCTGCGGAAGGCGAGTGTGGCGCAGATCGGGGAGACGGAAGGGATCGGGCCGAAGCTGGCGGAGGACGTGCACCGCTTTTTGCAGCGTCACTAGCGGCACGGAGCGAAGTCGCGCGAATAGAGACAACTGGTTCTGATTTCGCATGAGCTCGGACGCCGGGGATCGCTTTGTGCGACAAGAATCGGGCCCTTCATAAATGGGTTTCACTCGTCAGAGCGGCAAAATATTCCTTGTTCGCGAAGCCCCGAAGCAAGATCATGCGCCTTCTTCATACCCATATGTTTTTCGCCGCTCTCTTTTCCGCGCTCTTCGTCATCGCGGGCGCGTTTTACTTCTTTTCGAACCGCAAACGACTGCGCGCGCCGGGACTACGTGAGGCGATGGCGATCATCGCCATCCTGATTGCGATCGTGATTTTCTGGATCTATCGCACCCGCGTCGGCGGCTAAGAAACCGACACCCGGGTGTAAGATGTTGCCCGAGGAACTCGTATCCACCGGCGGAGCCCTAGGTGCCACCTCTGACGGCGCCGCGCCTCGCTGGAGACTTGCGCCGCCGCCGTCGCGCAATCCACGTCCCTGACGCCGACCTCAAGCGTCTGGCGGTCCGCGCCCTCAGCGCCACGCGCTCGGGTGTGCTACCTTCGGCGCGATGCAGAGGACTGCTGTTTTGCTGGTGGTGGTTTGCGGCTGGGGCAGTCTCGTGTTCGGCCAGGCCGAGCCTGTCAGCCAGACGGAAGAGACGATCATTCCCACCTACGAGACGCAGAAGCTGGCGCGGACTTACGTGCTCGATATCCCGGCGCCGCGGGGACAGATCGTGGATCGCAATGGTCTGCCGCTCGCCCAAAACAAGCTGACCTACAACCTCGGCGTCAGCTTCCCGACGCCGCTGGAGTTTAACGACCAGCAGACGCTGGCGTTTGCGCACGAGAAAATTCAGGCCGCGGAGAAGCTGCTCGGCCGGCAACTGAAGGTGCCGGATGAATTGATCCTGCGGCACTACCGGAATCGCGGGGCGCTGCCCCTCGAGATCGCGCAGAACCTGAGCGACGAGCAGGAGGATAAGCTGCGCAAGACATTACCGGAAGCGATGGTGCTGCGGGCGATCTACACGCGCGTTTATCCAAACGGACGGCTCGGCGGGCAGGTGATCGGTTACAGCGGCAAGACGGGACGCAACCCGGACGGGATCATCGATAATCACGAGGTGCTTTGGCCCGACACGGAAGGGCGGGACGGCCTCGAGCAGACCTTCAACACCATGCTCACCGGGCAGCATGGCGAGTACAAGATGACGTTCGACAAGGACGGTCGAAAGACTTCGGAAAAAATCGTGACGCCCCCAGTGCCGGGTTACACCGTGGTCACGACGCTCGACGTGCGCCTGCAGGAGCTGGCGGAGAAAGCGCTCGAAGCGAAGGCGAAGCGCGGCGCGATCGTGATCATCGAGCCGAATACCGGCGACATTCTCGCGCTCGCGAGCTGGCCGACGTATAACCCGAATTCGTTCATCCCGAACATTTCGGCGGAGAAATTCAAGGAGCTGCAGGACGATCCAAACATCCCGCTCCTGCCGCGCGCGTTTCGTTCCTCCTACCCGCCGGGCTCCGTCTTCAAAGTGCCGGTGGGGATCGCGGCGCTGGAGAGCGGGCTCATCCGGCCGGACGATGAATTCGAGTGTGTGCCCTCGCTGCAGGTGGGCAACGTGACCTTCCACAATTGGAAGAAGAGCGACACCGGGGCGCTCAATTTCGTCCAGGCGCTGACGGAGTCGTGCGATACCTGGTTCTATCAGGTGGGGATCAAGATCGGTGCGGACCCGATCATTAGCTGGGCGCAGCGGATGGGGTTCGGGGCCAAGGCCGGCATTCCATTGCGCGGCGAGGTGGAAGGGCGCGTGCCGACGGATGAATACATGCGCGCGACCCACGGGCGGAAGTTGCTCAATGGCGACATCGCGAACCTCTCGATCGGGCAGGGCGATACCGAGGTGACGCCGCTGCAGATGGCGCAGGCAATGGCGATCGTGGCGAATGGCGGCACGTTTTACCAGACGCGCCTCGTGCAGCAGGTGCAGACGATCGACAACGAAATCATCAGCGCCTATCAGGTGCGCGAGAAGCGAACGCTGGGCGTAGCAATGACCACGATGGAGCAGCTCCACGAAGCCATGATGGATGTGGTGAACTCGCCGCGCGGCACCGCGCACCAGGCGGGGCTGGATAATGTGGCGGTCGCGGGCAAGACCGGAACCGCGCAGTGGGGCCCGAAGAAGAAGGAGCGGACCGCGGCGTGGTTTGCGGGATTTGTGCCGGCGAAGCAGGCGCAGTTCGCGTTTGCCGCGCTCTATGAAGGCGACGTCGGCGCGGATGTGCACGGCGGCAGCAGCGCGGCGCCGTTGATCGGCAAGATCTTCAAGGAAGTCTATAAGGCGGCGGAAACGGGCAGGAGCCGCAAGGCGAAGCCGGTCGAGCCGGAGCCGGACGAGGGCGACACCGGCGACTAGCGTTTCAGCTCGCGCGCAGGTATTCCTGCTTCACCCAGGCGAGTGCCTCGTCGCGATTCGCGAAGGCGCCTTCGAGCTGCCGCGTTTCCACGGCATCGAGGATTTCGCCAAATTGCGGACCGGGCTTCAGGCCCAGCGCTTTCAGGTCGTCGCCTTTCACGAGCGGCGGCGGAATGATCGGCTCGTTCGCGAACTCCTCGCGTTTCTGGAGGAGGAACTCGTAGTTCTCCAGCATCGCGTGGCTGCTTGCGCAGTCGACCCGATGTAGTTCGAGCTCGTCCGAAAAGTTCGGCCGCGCCATGAAACGCTTCAGCTTTGCCACCCGCATGTTCGGCACGTCCTTAAAGACCATGTGCTGCCGCACCGCTTCGACCGTGGCTTCGATTTCCGCGCGGGAGAAGCGGAGCCGCTGCATCACCGTCTCGGTCATTTCCGCGCCGACGCGGTCGTGGCCGTTGAAGCGGATGCGTCCGGTTTCATCCACCAAATGAGTCGGCGGCTTTCCGATGTCGTGGAATAGGACGCTGAAGACGAGCGGCAGCGACACGGTTTCCGGCAGAAGCTCGAGCATGATGCGGGTGTGCCTGAAGACGTCGCCCTCGGGATGAAATTGCGGCGGCTGCTCGCAGCCTTTCAGTGTCTCCAGTTCCGGCAGCACCACTCGCATGAGTCCGCTCGCGTCGAGCAAATCCCAGCCGCGCACCCGATGCGGCGACATGAAAATGCGCACCAGCTCCTCGCGAATCCGCTCCGCGCTGATCTCGGTGATCGCCGGCGCGTTTTGGACGAGAGCCTCCCAGGTAGCCGGGTCGATTTGGAATTCGAGGGTCGTCGCGAACCGGACCGCGCGCAGCAGGCGCAGCCGGTCCTCGGCAAAACGCTGCGCCGGGTCGCCGATGGCTCTGATGACGCCCGCCGCCAGGTCCGCGCGACCGCCGACGAAGTCGATCACTTCCTCCGCGACCGGGTCGAAGAACATCCCGTTGATCGTAAAATCGCGCCGCGCCGCATCTTCTTGTGGCGTCGAGTAGTGCACCTCCGCCGGGCGCCGGCCGTCGACGTAGGCGCCGTCGGAGCGGAACGTCGCGACCTCGAACTGCATCTCGTCCTGCAACACGACGATCACGCCGAAGTGCGCGCCGACGGCATACGTCCGCTGGAAGATCTTTTGCACCTCTGCCGGCGTCGCATCCGTGGCGATGTCGATATCCTTCGGCGCCACGCCGCGCAGGAGATCGCGCACGGAGCCGCCCGCGAAGTAGGCGATGTGACCGCGCTCTCGCAGGCGCGCGGCGATCGCACCCGCCCTCGTTCGCATCTGATCTGCCGAATCTGCGTCAGCGCTCATGAGTGCAGAGTGGCCGAGGGGAACCAGCGATAGAGCATCATGTAAACGATCACGCCTGTGACCGAGACATAAAGCCAGAGCGGCATCGTCCAGCGCCCGATCCGCCGATGTTTATCCCAACGCCGCCGGAAGACCGGAACCACCGTCACGATCACGAGCGGCAGAATCGTGAACGCGAGCAGCACATGCGTGATCAGGATCGTGAAATAAATCGGCCGCACGATTCCCAGCGCGGTGAAGCGGACCGAGCCGGCATGCGCGTGATAAATCAGATAGCTCATGAGAAAAGCGGAGGAAGTGATCAGCGCCGCGATCATGCAGGCGACGTGCTGCCGCCAGAAGTTGCGCCGGATGAAATACCAGCCGGCCGCGAGAAAAACGGTGCTCAAGGCATTGAGCGAGGCGTTCAAGGCCGGGAGTTCGGAAATGCTCATGCGATTTCTACGTTAGCCGAACTGCGGCTGTTGCGTCGTGCTTGAAATCAGACGCGCACCGGCGCACTGCAAGGGGATGAACCCGATGCTGCTCTACGAGCGCGAGCGGCAGCGCGTGAAGAAATCGCTCTACCGGCGCTGGACCTGGCGGCGGCAGATGAAGGCGAGCGGGCTGCGGCTCGCGGTCGCGGCGCTGCTCGCGTTCTTCCTCGGGGGCGGCTGGTACCTGGCGAATAAAGGCTTCGGCCGGCAATGGCGCACCACCGTCGCGGAAGAATTGCGCAAGCGCGGGGTGGAAGCTTCCGTCCGCCGCCTCACGCTCGATCCCTTCCGCGGCCTCGTCGCGCAGGACCTGCGGATTTACGATTTCCGGAATCGCGAGACGCCGATCGCCGTCATCAGCGAAGTATCGCTCGACCTGAACTACGCGGCGCTTCTCCATCATCAGCCGTTCCTCAATGCGATCGATATCCGCAACGCCGACGTCACCTTCCCGAATGCGAGCGCCGATCCGAAAGCGCCGCGCGCGCAGCTGCGCGAGTTCCGCGCCCACGTCTATTTTCCGCGCGAGCAAATCTTCATTCGCCAGGCGGAAGGCGTCTTTTGTGGCGTCCGCATTTCCGCGGTCGGCCAGCTCATCAAGCGCGACGATTACCAGCCGGCGCGCGAAGTCTCGGCGGAAGAATGGCGCGAGCGGATGCAGCTCCTGCAGCGGATTGCCGGGCAGTTGCAGGCGTTCAACTTCGCGGGCGGAGCGCCGACGTTGCAGGTGAATTTCACCGGCGACCTCGCGGAGATGGAGAATGCACGGGTGGAAGCTACCCTGCAGGGCGAACGCCTCCAGCGCGGCGCGTATGAAATCCGCAAGGTAGACTTGGCGGCGGAGTGGATTGCGCAGCGGTTGAACCTGACCCGCTGCGAGTGGACGGACGCCGCCGGCAGCTTTGCCGGGAACGCGAGCTGGAATCCCGCGACGCAAGCGGCGCAGTTTCAGGCGCACAGCTCGGTTGATCTGAAAGGTCTGCTCGACGCCTTTGGTTTCGGTAAAATTCTCGCCGACGCCACCTTTGCGTCACCGCCGGAGATCGAAATTTCCGGGTCGCTCCAGGCCGGCGCCAGCGCCCCGCAGCTCCGTGCGATCGGGCGCGTGAGCTGCGGCAGCTTCACCTACCGCACGATTCCGCTGCTTGGCCTCACCGGCGATTTTTCGTGGGAGGGCGACCGCACCATGCTGCGCGACGTGCGGCTGCGCCATGCCTCCGGTGAACTACTCGCGGACCTGCTCGACGCGCCCGGCGATTTCCGGTTGAACCTCGAAAGCTCAATCAATCCGGCCGCGGTGCGCGGGATGGCAGAGGGCGATTTTCGCCACTTCCTGGATGAATGGGAATGGCCGCGCTCGCCCGCGCTGCGGATGACGTTGCGCGGCACCTCGCACGATCCCAAGACCTGGCGCGGCGATGGGACGATCGCCTTGCAACGCACGCGTTTTCGCGGCGTCTGGGCGAACAGCGCCAGCGCCGAGATCCGCCTCCAGGATGGCGCGGTCGCATTCGAGAAATTGCACGTCACGCGCGATGAAGGCAGCGGCACCGGCGCCTTTACTTACGACTTCACGCATCACGAAGTGCGCGTACACGACGTGCACACGAGCCTGCGACCGGCGGAAGCAATTTATTGGATCGAGCCGAAGCTCTTGAAAGTCGTCACGCCTTACAAATTCCGGGCGCCGCCGAAACTGGTCGCGAACGGCGTCGTCCAATTCCGTGGTGGCCAGAAGACACATCTCGAAATCGGCGTCGATGCGCCCGCCGGGATGGAATACGTCTTTCTTGGCAAAACGCTGCCGATCGATCGCGCCCGCGGGAATCTGCTCATCACCGACGACCGGGTGCAATTGCTGAACGTGGACGGTGTCCTCTTTGGAGGCTCGGTGCACGGCTCGGCCGATATCTCCGTGGCGAAGAACGACTCGCACTACAGCGCACGCGTCGCTCTTGCCGGCGTCGATTTTCCGGAGCTGACGGAACTCTATTTTGATTATCAAACCTCCCACGGACAGCTCTTTGGGGAGTATGAATGGACCTGCGTGAGCGACGACACCCGCACCATGCGAGGCAACGGCAAGATGCGGGTCGCAAACGGGGATGTCTTCGCCATCCCTATCTTCGGTCCGCTCTCCGGACTGGTGGCCGCGATCATCCCGGGCGCCGGCTACAGCGTGGCGAAGGAGGCCACCGCCACCTTCTCGATCAACAACGGGATCATTCGCACTGACGACTTCAAAGTCTCCGGCAAACTCTTCGGACTAGTCGGCCACGGCGACATCCATTTCCTGGAAGACAGACTCGACTTCGACGTCCGGATCAACGCCAGCGGACCGGGCGTGGTGCTGACGCCGGTCTACAAGCTTTTCGAGTACAAAGGCGAGGGGGGTCTGGCCAAACCGCGCTGGCATCCGAAGCGGTTCTAATTTGTCAGCAATCAAACCGCGGCGTCAAACGCCTGGCGGCATCGCCAGCACTTCCACGTCCGGGTTCTTCTCCTCGAAGTAGCGCGCCGTCCAGTCGTTAGGCAGGAGGGCCACCCAGGCGCCGAACGCGTCGCGCGCCAGCACAGTCCCCGTCGGCAGCAGCAATTTCGGCCGCGGCGTCTCGGCGTTCCGCGCCGCGGTCTCATCCGCTGCTTTCTCGCGCACCCAGCGCGCGATATTCCACGCGGCCGGCTCCAGCCGCGTCGGCGCGCCGTATTCCGTCTCGAGCCGATATTGCAGCACGTCGAACTGCAGCGTGCCTACGGCCCCCAGCAGCGGCACGCGCACTGGCGAATCCGCCAGCTCGTACGATTGCGCCACGCCTTCCTTCAGCAGCTGCGACACACCTTCGCGGAAGCGTTTGGAATTCGACGCGACCGCATTGTGAAGAAACGCGAATGTCTCCGGCGCAAAGCGCGGCATCTCGTCAAACGTCACGCCCGCTTCCTCCGCGAGCGTGTCGCCGATCTGGAAATCGTAGTTGCCCACGATCCCCACCACATCGCCCGCGAACGCCTCGTCCACGGTCTCGCGTTCGCGCGCGAAAAGCCGCTTCGAGTTCGCCAGCCGCAGCCGCTTCTCCGTCCGCGCATTCAGCACGCTCATGTCGCGCTGAAACACCCCCGACACGATCCGGATAAACGCCGCGTGATCGCGATGCTTCGGATCCATGTTGGCCTGGATCTTAAAGATAAACCCCGAGAATCCGGGCGCGGTCGGCGTGATGCTCCGCTCGCCACTGCGGCGCGGCATCGGCGGGGGCGCCAGCTTCAGGAAATGATTGAGCAGGAACTCGACGCCGAAATTATTCATCGCGCTCCCGAAGAATACCGGCGTCACCTTTCCGGCGCGCACCTCATCGAGGTCGAACGCCGTTCCCGCCCCTTCGAGCAAGCCGATTTCATCGCGGAACTGCGCGTAAACATCCGGCGCCATCGCCGCCCGCACGACGGCGTCTTCCAGCCCGCTCACCTCCACTGGCGCGCGATACGCCCCGCCCGCCGTCCGCTCGAACAGATGCACCTCCTGCGTCTCCCGATCGAACACGCCCCGGAAATCGGCCCCGCTCCCGAGCGGCCAGTTCAACGGCAGCGCGTGAATCCCGAGCACGCGTTCCAATTCATCGAGCAGCTCGAGCGGCGGGCGCGCCGGCCGGTCGAGCTTGTTCATGAAGGTAAAGATCGGCACCCCGCGGCGCCGGCAGACTTCAAACAGCTTCAGCGTCTGTGCCTCGATTCCCTTGCTCGCATCGATCACCATCACCGCCGCGTCCACCGCCGTGAGCACGCGGTAGGTGTCTTCCGAGAAATCCTTGTGGCCCGGTGTATCGAGCAGGTTGACCACGCAGCCGCCGTACTCGAATTGCAGCACCGTGGAGGAGACCGAGATACCGCGCTGCTTCTCCAGCTCCATCCAATCGCTCGTCGTGGCGCGCTGATTTTTGCGCGAAGTCACACTCCCCGCCAGCTGCACGGCGCCGCCGTAGAGCAGGAACTTCTCCGTCAACGTCGTCTTCCCGGCATCCGGGTGGGAGATAATCGCAAACGTCCGCCGCCGCGCGATCTCGCGCGCCGTCTCGGCGGAGAGGCCAGTGGCGATCGGTTTCTCCAGGGTGTCAGACATCGGGCGCAGTGCGGGGGTTCCCGGTGAAGCCGGGGGCCGCAAAACATGTAGCAGCGGCCTTTGTGCCGTGCGAATCCTTCGCGCGCGCGGGATACGTTCAGCTTCGCATGCCCGCGCCATCTACCGCGTGACAGTTGGCGGATAGGCGCTGCTCACGTGGATCCCAGCTCGTCAATGCAGGCGGGCTGGTGGCGGTGCGAATCCAGGGGAATCAGCGCCCTTTGCTCGTCTCTGGCGGGCCCATGAACGCCGGCGGTTGGCGGGCGATCGCGACCCCGGCCAGGCCGTCGCCGCGAAAGAAGGCGTAGGCGTCGCCGGCCGGCGCGAGGGCGAAGTCCCACGGCCAGAGGTCGTGCACATCCAGCTGCTGCGTCTGGCCGGTGGCGACGTTCCAGAATTGGACGGCGCCGGCGTTGTCGTGATCGTGCGCGTAGGCGGCGGCAACGGTGCGGCCGCCGCCGGTGAAGGCGATGCGCGGGAAGGTCATGTTGTTCCCGTTCTCGAAGGTCTGGACGAGGGCGCCGTCGCTGACGCGGAACATTTTGACCGCGCAATCGATGCAGCGGGCATACTGGAAATCGGTCACGGAGACGCCGGCCGCGACATATTGACCATCAGGCGAGAAGGCGACCGCGAGGGTAGACATGGGGCCCGGCGCGTCGGTGTTCATGGTGCGGATGAGGGCGCCGTCGCTGGCGCGGCGAAGACGAAGGGCGCGGGTATCGCCAATCGCGATGAGCTGGCCATCGGGGGAGAAGGCGACGGCGTTGACGCGGATATTAATGCCGATCTCGGGATCGAAGTTCGCGATGGTGGCGAGCAGGGTCATGTCCGGGACGTGGTAAATATTGTAGCCGGTGGTGTGGAACCCGGAGGCGACGAGGAGCTGGCTGTCGGGGGAAAAATTGACGCTGGTGGTGCCGTTCGTGAAGGCGGGGATGCGGCCGACGAGGCGGACGCCATCGGAGACGCGCCAAAGATTAAGGCTGAGGTTCTGGCCGGGTTGGCCTGTGCCGGTGGCAAGATATTGGCCATCGGGAGAGAAGGCGATGACGTTGGCGTTGTTGTTCTGGCCGGTCAGGACGCGGAGGAGTTTGCCGCTTTCCGCGGTCCGGAGCTGGACGTCGTTGCTATCGGCGCGACCGGTGGCGACGAGCTGCCCGTCGGGCGAGAAGGCGACGGCGGCGCGGTTGGTGAGGGCGGATGACTGCTGGGAGGACCAGATGATGGCGGGGCCGGTCTGGGCTGGGGCGGCGGCCGACAGCGCGCAGAGGAGGAGAATGGCGAGGGGAAAGGTTTTCATACTCACTGGTTCCCGCCTGGTCCCTTCCGCGCGTGTATTTGGTTGGTAACGCTGCTGTTACTTTTACCGCGGCCTCCGGCGCGGCCGGCGAACCCTGGGCGGAGCGAGCCGTTGCGAGCTGGGCTGCGATCGTCCCGCAGAAAGGGCGGGATCGATCATCCCGCCCTTCGTGGGTCTTAGATGGTGATGGTCGCTTAGTGGACGGGGTGATGCTGCGCGCGATCCCCGCCCTGCTGCGGTGCGCCGCCGTCTGGGTTGCCACCTTCGCCGCCTTCGGCCTGCTCTTTCAAGGCGGCGCGACGGCTCAATTTGACGCGGCCTTTGTCATCGATCCCGATGCACTTGACCCAGATCATCTCGCCGATATTCGCGACGTCTTCGGTGCGCTTGACGCGGAAATCGGCCAGCTCGCTGATGTGGACGAGGCCGTCTTTGCCCGGGAAGACTTCGACGAAGGCGCCGAATTCTTTGATCGAGACCACTTTGCCGTGGTAGGTCTGGCCGATCTCGATCTCACGCGACATCCCGCCGATGATTTCTTTCGCGCGCGCCATCGACTCGGGGCTGGTGGCGTAGATGTGGACGGAGCCGTCGTCTTCGATATTAATCTCGGCACCGGTCTCGGCGACGATGCCTTTGATCGTCTTGCCGCCGGGTCCGATGAGGGCGCCGATCTTCTCGGGATTGATCTTGAGGGTCTCGATGCGCGGGGCGTATTTGCTGAGGTCGGCGCGCGGCTCGGCGATGGCCTGCGCCATGATCTCGAGGATCTTGGTGCGCGCTTCCTTGGTGCGCATGGTGGCTTCGGCCATGATTTTGTGGCTGACGCCAGGGAGCTTGAGGTCGAGCTGGAAACCGGTGATGCCGTTCTCGGTGCCGCAGACCTTGTAATCCATGTCGCCGAAGTGATCCTCGGAGCCGAGGATATCGGTGAGCAGTTCGTAACGCTTGAGCTGGCCGCTCTCGTCGTTTTCGGTGACGAGGCCAACGCTGATGCCGGCGACGGGGGTCTTGATCGGGACGCCGGCATCCATCAGCGCGAGCATGCCGCCGCAGACGCTGGCCATGGAGCTGGAGCCGTTCGATTCCATGATCTCGCTCGTGATGCGGACGGCGTAGCGGAAATTATCCATGCCGGGAACGACGGGCTCGAGCGAACGCTCGGCGAGCGCCCCGTGGCCGATCTCGCGCCGGCTGGCACCGCCGGTCCGGCCGGTCTCACCCACGCTGAACGGCGGGAAGCTGTAATGGAGGAGGAAGCTCTTCGAGGTCTCGCCGCCACCGTAGGCGTCGATATTCTGGGCTTCTTCGATCGGGGCGAGGGTCACGAGGGCGAGCGCCTGGGTCTCACCGCGCTGGAAGATGGCGGAACCGTGAGCGCGCGGGAGGACGCCGACTTCGCATTCGATCGGGCGCAGATCCTGGTAGCCGCGGCCGTCCATCCGCTTCTGTTTGTCGAGCACGCTAATGCGGAAGGCTTTCTTCTGCACGTAATCGAAGGCCTGCGAGATGGCGAACTTGTCGGCGTCGGGGAATTTCGCGAGCACCGCGGCTCTCACTTCTTCCTTGAGCGCGTTGACCGCTTTGCTGCGGTCGACCTTTTTCGCGTTGTAGAGCGCGCCTTCGATGCGATCACCGGCGACTTGATAAGCGACTTCGAGGATGTCGTGGTTGACGGTCATCAACGGCATCTCGCGTTTCGGTTTGCCGACCTGCTGCGCGAGCTCGCGCTGGGCGCGGATCATTTCCTTTGCATGACCGTGTGCAAACTCGAGCGCCTTCACGAAATCCGCTTCGGGGATCTCGAGCGCGGAGCCTTCGATCATGATGACGTCGTTTTCGGTCCCGACGTAAACGAGATCGAGATCGCTGTCGGCCCGTTCTTCGTGCGTTGGGTTGGCGATGAACTCGCCGTTCACCCGCCCGACGCGCACGGCTCCGACTGGACCTGCGAACGGAATGTCGGAGACAGTGAGCGCGGCGGAGGCGCCGTTGATCGCGAGAATGTCGGGATCGTTCTGGCCATCCGCGCTGAGCAGCATCGAGATGATTTGGGTGTCGTAGAGGTAGCCCTGCGGGAAGAGCGGACGCAGTGGGCGATCCGTCATGCGCGAGGTGAGGGTCTCCTTCTCGGAGGGGCGGCCTTCGCGTTTGAAATAGCCGCCGGGAAATTTACCGACCGCGGCTGCTTTTTCGCGGTAATCGACGGTGAGCGGGAACCAATCCTGGCCCTCCTTGATTTGAGTGGCGGAGACGGCGCTCGTCATCACCATGGTGTCGCCGCAGGAGACGACCACGGAGCCGTCGGCGAGTTTCGCGATTTTGCCAGTCTCGATCGAGATCTGGTGGGACCCGATTTGGGCCGTGACCTTGTTTTGCATAGCTACTTTCTGGAAGTGGCGAATTCCAGGCCGGTCACTCTGATTGTAGGTTTTAACCTCGGAGCGGATCGCAAGCGACAAACTTGCGTCACGTCGGGGCTAAAACCTCAAATCAAAGTGGAAGTGCGGCCGGGAATGCCGGGTTTAGGTGTCGGGACGAAGGGTGCGGAGAAGTTTTTCGCCGCTGCCGCCGTCCCCAAGGCTGGCACTGTAGCGGGGGATGTCCGCTTGGCAAGGGCGCGACGCAGGTCCAACTGCGCTGGGCGGCGGAGTTTACGCTGCTGGCGATGGCGGCGGGAAATTGGCGCGTTCGTAGAGCTCGGTCAGGGGGAGTTCGATCGTTCCGAAGGTGCCGGGCAGGCGCACGACCGCGTCCGCCCGGTGGCGAGGGATGCCTCGACGGTAAGGAATGACGAGTCCGGCGATGCGACGCTCACGCGTGAATCATGCGCAAGGTTCGTGGAATCGCGAGGAAACTCCCGCCGCCAGAGAGCGCGGCCAGCGTTACTTACGCAGGTTGAGCTTCTCGAGCAGGCTCTTATACCTGTCGGATTTCGATTTGCTCAGATAATCGAGCAAGCTCCGGCGCATCGCGACCATCTTGAGCAGGCCACGGCGCGACGAATGATCTTTGGCGTGGCTCTTGAGGTGCTCGGTCAACTGCGCGATCCGGCGTGTGAGGAGCGCGACCTGCACGTCCGCACTGCCCGTATCCTTTTCGTGCAGTTGAAACTGCCCCATGTCCATTGTGTCACTGCTTTCTGCCATAACGAAGTGCGCACTTTAGGCGAAGAATAGGGTTTGGCAAGGGAGCGTCCTCTGGGCTGTCAGAAGTAACTCAAGCACGCATCGCGGCGGCGCTGTTTCAATCCCAGCAAACCAGCGGCCGAGCGGGTAGAGCAGTACGATCACAACTGCCCAGATGGCATAAACTCCGTGCAGGCCGTAGCCGCTAGCCTTCCGATGTAACGCGGCGGTCTTTGCGGGGTCCCGCGCCCGTACCAGACAGCGCCACCGTTGCCGTAGCGGCCTCGCGCATGAGGCCAGTCGTCTGCGCGGGTGGAGTCTTTTACTTCTTACCCTTGCCCCCGCCGTGTCGCTTGCCGCCGCCGTGGGCTTTGGCAGGCTTGCCGCGCGTGAGGCCGTCGCCTTGGCCGCTCTTGCCCCGCGCCGAACCGGCGTTCGGCTTGTCCCAGCGGCCGTCCCGGCCGTCATGGCCGTTCACAAACTTCCCACTCTTCATCTCGTCCCGCTTCGCGTTTCCGTAGCCACGGAACGCTGTGTCCACCCGGTCGAAACGGCTGACGATCGGCCCGAGCTTTACCCCGTTTTCCTGCGCGATGCGGCCCCAGCCCATCCCGCTTTGCTTCAGCGCCACGATTTCGTCGAAGCCGCGGCCGGTTTCGCGCGCCAACTCGTTCGCGATCATCAACCCGCCGTAGCCGAACTGGGTGCGGCTCCGCTGTTCTTCGAGCACAGTCACCGGCACGTCGAACTCCCGTGCGATGATGGGCGAACCGTAGGTCGCGTCCATCCGCTCCTGCCAGCGGTCGAATTCATCCGCCCGCCGATCGAGAATCATGTAATCCTGCGCCAGCGCGCTGCAGGTAAAAAGGGCAACGAACGCGCCAGCAATCATGGATCGCTTCATGCTCGTGGAATCGCATCTCAGGAGGGCTTCACTCCTGCACCGGGCGAAATGAACGCCGCTACTGCTCCAGCGACATCGTGAAGTGATGCGACGCGATCTTCATTCGCTTCGCCACATAAAAGCGGTGGGCATCGAAACGTTGCACACCGGAATCGAGCGTGAGCGCGTGGCACGCCTCGCGCCGCGCCTCTTCCACCAGCCAGTCAAATAACTGCCCGCCAAAGCCCTTCGATCGATCCGTTTCGCGCGTGACCAGGTCGTCGACGTAGAGCGTGCGGCCGGAGAACAACAGCTCGAGGATGCGGTATCCCGCCGCGGCGCGGATTTCACCGTCGCACTCCAGATAGACGAGGCGAAATCCTTCCCGCATTTGGCGTTGCACCTGCCGCACGAAGGCATGCTCATCAGCATGCTGGGGGCGCAATTCGCGCACCACAGCGTGCACGCGGCGGATCTCCGCGGGCATGGTGGCGCGGCCGATACGGGTGCCGGCGTTTGCTTTGCTGGTCGCTAGTTTTCGCATCAGTTCGTGGCGGGCTCTTCACGCTTGCCGTCATACCAAAGGCTGAGGCGATCGCGCCGCCGAAGCCCCGCTTTGCCTCCCAGCATCATGCCGACCCATTGCCGGAAGACGTGCCCACTGGAGTGCATCCGCACCTTACGCGCAGAAGTCGTGATCGGCTGCCGCAAAATCGTAAACCGCCCCAGCTTCTTCAGCGCCAGGGTGAGATACATCTCTTCCCCGGCGAAATATTGCTCATCGAATCCACCCGCGCGCTCGAAGCTCTGCCGTCGCATGAACATGAAGGCGCCGACTCCGAGATTCGAGCTGAAGTAGAGCAGCGAAAAAATCCAGAGGAAGCTCCGGGCCCAGAATGGCACCCGCGCATCGAGCGCGATCCGTGCGCTGCCGCCAACGAATCCATCCGCGAGGGCCTGCAGCCCCGCGCTCACATGTCCCGGCGCGATTTGCGTGTCCGCATCGACAAAGAACAACGTCTCGCCCTGTGCGACCCGCGCGCCCGCATTCCGCACCGCTGCGATCTGCCGCAGCTGGACACGCAGGACACGCGCGCCGCCCGCCTGCGCGATCGCGGCCGTCGCATCGTTTGAGTCGTCGTCCACCACGATGATCTCGTAGCGCTCTCCACAAGCATCGGCCGCCGCGCGGATGGCGCAGAGCGCGCCAAGCAGTTCATGCGCCTCGTTGTATGCGGGAACGATGAACGAGAGCATGCGGGACCTTACATCACGCCCGGCGAAAGGCGCACTCGGAGGCGTTTTCCTCCTCCACCCTTCCGATCTGATTTCCTACGCGGCCTGGTGGAGCAGGCTCCGCAGCTTCCCAAAATCGAACGGCTTTGTAAGATAGTGATCGAACCCCGCCTGGTGCCCCCGCTCGTGATCGGCCGCGGAGGCGAGCGCTGTTAGCGCGACCGTGATGCGGAATCCCTGGCGCCGCTTGGCTTCCGCGACGAGATCGAGTCCGTTCCCATCCGGCAACCCGATGTCACTCACCAGCACATCGAAGAGAAAGTGGTCGAGCAGGAGCAAGGCATCGCGCACGTTCGCCGCGTCGGACACATCATGCCCGCAGCGAAAGAGGAGCTTCGAAAGAACGAGGCGCGTGTCATCATGGTCTTCGACGAGCAGGATGTGCACGTCTCTGATTCGGGCCGCGCCGTCCGCTGCGTGCGTGCCGGTTGCAATTACGAGGCCCCACCGTCTGGCGGTGCCGCGGGGGAGATCACACGCAGCTTCGCGATTGTCCGTTTCACCGCCTCGATCGCCTGCTCGATCTCTGCGTCGGTATTGAAGCGGCTCAGCGAAAAACGCAGGCTTCCCCGCACCCGCTCCTCCGGCAGGCCCATCGCGCGCAGCACGTGTGAGCCTCCTGGCGAACCGGTCTGGCAGGCGGAACCGGCCGAACAACAAACGCCCGCCCGATCGAGCAAGACGAGCGCCGCCTCCGACTCAATCCCGCGAAACGACAGACTCGAGGTATTCGGCAGACGAAAGGCCGGGTTCCCGTTCAGGAACGCATCTGGAACGCCAGCAAGGATCGCTTGCTCGAGTCGATCTCGCATGGTGCGGACGCGCTCCTGCTCGTCGTTCATCGTTTGCAGCGCGCGTTCCGCCGCTTTCCCGAGTCCAATGATCGACGCCACGTTTTCCGTGCCCGCTCGCCGCTTGTTCTCCTGGTCGCCGCCGACCAGCATTGGGCGGAAAGCGGAACGGCCGTTGAGGTAAAGCGCGCCGACTCCTTTGGGACCATGCAACTTGTGCGCGGAAAGCGAGCCGGAGTTCGCGCCGAGTTCCGCGAGCCGCACCGGGAGCTTACCGACTGCCTGCACCGCGTCCGTGTGGAAGAGCACGCCCTTGCGTCGAGCGATCTCCGCGATCTGCGCGACCGGAAAAAGGACGCCAGTCTCGTTGTTCGCCCACATCGCAGAAAGGATCGCAGTCTCTGGCCGGATCGCCGCCTCCAGCTCTGCCAGGTCGAGATTCCCAGCGCCGTCCACCGGCACGAAAGTCACCGCGCACCCCTGCTGCGCGAGCGCCTCGCAATGCCGATAGGTGGCGCTATGTTCCACCGCGCTCGTCACGATATGCTGCCGCGCCGGATCCAACTGGAGCGCGGAAATCAGCGCCGTGTTGTTGGATTCCGTCCCGCCGCTCGTGAACACGATCTCGCCTGGGTCGCAGCCGAGCGACGCCGCGACGCGCTCGCGTGCCAGCTCCACCGCGTCGCGCACCTGCCTCCCAAAGCGATAACCGGCGGAGGGATTCCCGTAGTAGGTCTGCAGGAACGGCAGCATCTCCTCGAGCACCGCGGGATCGAGCTGCGTCGTCGCGTTGTTATCGAGATAGATGATGCGCTCCGGTGGAATCATCGCTTTCCTGGGTGGGTTAACGCCAGCTGCAGATCAAGCGCATTGCGAGGTTCCGGCATGAGCATGTTCTTTTGTTCGATATCACCAACTGGAGTTTTCCGTTTGGAAAGTCGCGCCGCTGTTTTCGAGGTTCTGTTACGCGCAGGAACTAGATCGATTGAGTAAAGCCTTCTGCCAAGCCAAGACCAAGGGAAGTGACTTAGGGCATGATTAACCAAAGCCTACCGTCGGCGATATACTTGCATGCGCATGAACGCTATTGCTCTGACAGCACCCCGGTTCAGGGAGAAAAAATCAGCAGCAAAAATACCGCGAAAAGCAGCAGGTGAATGCATCCGTGCAGGACATTGGTCTTGCCGCTCGCGAAAGTGACCACGCTCACGGCCAGAGTGAGGAGGAGGAGCGGGAGATTACCGCCCTCCATTCCAAGCGTGACGGGTCGATGCGTTATAAATCCGATGGTTAGCACAGCTGGGATCGTCAACCCGACAGAGGCGAGCACGGATCCCTGCAGGATATTCACCGATCGTTGCATTTGATTTCGGGTCGCGGACTGAATGCCGCTCAATGCTTCGGGCGCGAGCACCAGCGCAGCGACAATTGCTCCCGCAAAAGCCTGCGGCATCCCAAAGCGCTCGACGGAATTGTCCAATGGAACGGCAAATTTCTCTGCCAACACCACCACGGCGACCAAAAACAGAAACAACATGATCACGTGGAAACTGGTGGAACGCGGTTGCAGCTCATGGGCGGCCTCAGCGCTCGCACCCGCGCCGCTAGATTCCGCGAAGTAGGCGCGGTGCCGCCCCGTCTGGATAACCACAAAGATCGCGTAAAGACTTAAAGTTGTGATGAGGAGAAACGCTTTCTGCACCGGAGAAAAATTCGGGCCGGACATCGAAGTCGTATAGTTGGGCAATACCAGGCCGAGCACGACCAAGGCCATGATCGTGTTCAAGTAAGCGCTCGTGCCTTGAAGATTATAATGCTGCTCGTGGTGCCGCAGTCCACCTAAGAGTAGTGACAGTCCCACGAGACCGTTAAGAGCGATCATAATCACTGCAAACATCATGTCCCGCGCGAGCGTCGGGTTATTGGCGCCATGTAACATCGCCACCGAAATCATCACCACTTCGATCGCGATGGCGGAAAACGTGAGAATCAGCGTTCCATAAGGCTCGCCCCATTTAATTGCGAGGCAGTCGGCATGGCGCGCGACCGAAATTGCTGACCATAGAACGGTCACGAACAGCCAGGCAAACTGGACCGCAAGCACAATCGGGTTATCAACCCTCCCAAAGAACGAGTCACCAAAGGCGACAAACACGGCCGCAGTACCGAGCCCGACGAAGAGCGGATATTCCGACCGCATGAATCCGGCAAAGCCTCTCCTGGGCGGCTCCACAGGTTCAACGGATGCCGACATCGGCGAGGAGCTTAAGCAAGTTCCTTCACGTTGCAACTTCGCCTCGCTCAGGGTTGAGCGCTCGACGATCCTAGGGGGCAAGAGCGGCGAGAAGCTTCCCGTTTGATGCCAGAACCGTTAGCCGCCTGCGTCCTACGACGCAAAGCTTAGCGGTAAAATGGATTTGCTTCTATCTCAGCTGATTGCCGCTCCCGGCTGAGATGAACGTTGCGAAGAAAGAAAGCAGCCGAGCTCCTTTCGAAGCCCGGCTGCCGTGATTCATCTGCAGGTTTCGCCTAGTAGTCCATCCCGCCCATGCCACCCATTCCGCCCATTCCGCCGCCCGGCATGCCGCCGCCACCACCGCCGCCCTTCTCCTTCTCAGGAGATTCGGTGATGATTGCTTCGGTCGTGAGTAACAGGCCACTGATCGAGGCCGCGTTTTGCAACGCGCTGCGCGTCACCTTGGTCGGATCGACGACGCCGGCTTTCACCAGGTCTTCATACTTGTCGGTCGCGACGTTGTAACCTTCGTTGCCTTTGCGCTTCTTCACTTCCTGCACAATAAGCGCGCCTTCCTGGCCGGCGTTATCGGCCAGAGTGCGGAGCGGAGCTTCGACGGCGCGGCGAATGATCGCAGCCCCGACGGCTTCGTCGCCTTCGAGCTTGAGGTTATCGAGCGCTTTCTGGGCGCGGATCAATGCGACACCGCCCCCGGGGACGATGCCTTCTTCGACCGCGGCGCGAGTCGCATGCAACGCATCTTCGACGCGCGCCTTCTTCTCTTTCATCTCGGTCTCAGTGGCTGCGCCGACGTTGATGACGGCGACTCCGCCGGCCAACTTCGCGAGGCGTTCCTGGAGCTTCTCGCGATCGTAATCGGAGGTGGTCTCTTCGATCTGACGACGGATCTGCGAGACGCGGCCCTGGATGTCGGCCTGCTTGCCTTCGCCTTCCACAATGGTGGTGTTCTCCTTGTCGATCGTGACACGCTTGGTGCGCCCTAAGTCCTCGAGCTTGACGTTTTCGAGTTTGATTCCGAGGTCCTCGGTGATGCACTGGCCGCCGGTCAGGACCGCGAGATCTTCCATCATCGCTTTGCGACGATCGCCGAATCCCGGAGCTTTCACGGCTGCGACCTGCAAGGTGCCGCGGAGCTTGTTCACGACCAGTGTCGCGAGCGCTTCGCCTTCCACGTCTTCCGCGATGATGAGGAGTGGACGTCCGGCTTTCGCGACTTTCTCGAGCAGCGGCAGCATGTCCTTCAAGCTCGAGATTTTCTTCTCGTGAATGAGGATGTACGGGTTGTCCAGGACCACTTCCATCGCTTCCGCGTTCGTGACGAAATACGGAGAGAGGTAGCCTTTGTCGAACTGCATGCCTTCGACGACGTCGAGGCTGGTTTCGATCGACTTGGCTTCTTCCACCGTGATGGTGCCGTCCTTGCCGACCTTGTCCATCGCGTCAGCGATGATCTCGCCGATCGTCTTGTCCCAGTTGGCCGAAACAGTCGCGACCTGTGCGATTTCGTTGCGGTCGCTGACCTTCTTCGAGATCTTCCCGAGCTCGGCCACAATGGCTTCCACAGCCTTGTTGATGCCGTGCTGTAGCGAGGTCGTGTTGGCGCCGGCGGTTACGTTGCGGAGACCTTCTTTGTAGATGGACTCGGCGAGGACGGTCGCGGTGGTGGTGCCGTCGCCAGCGATGTCGGAAGTCTTGGAAGCGACTTCGCGCACGAGCTGGGCG
>JBPCMX010000056.1:0-32147 GCA_051001855.1 Chthoniobacterales bacterium | reverse complement strand
ACGTCGCTCGCTTCGCTCGCTCCGAAATCCCAAATCCCAAATTCCAAGTCCCAGGCGAAACCGAAGAATCCGCAGGCGAGACGCCCGCGGGCCACACAGCCGGGACGGCCGTGCTCCCGCAGCGGGGCGGCTACGGGAGGCGGCGCGAAGAAGGGCACGGGCCTTCGCTTCGAGCGCGTGTTCAGCGATCCGAAATGCTCGCCGTTTGATCAGATCGAGTGGGAGAAGCGGACGGCCGAGATCACGGACGACAGCGGGAAGGTGATCTTCAAACAGGAGAACATCGAGGTGCCGAAGGCGTGGAGCGCGCTGGCGACGAAGATCGCGGTCTCGAAGTATTTCTACGGCGATATCGCGAACGGGACCGATCCGCACAAGGGCGGGCGGGAGACGTCGGTGCGGCAGCTGGTGCATCGGGTGACGCGCACGATCACTGATTGGGGCATCGCGGATGGCTATTTCGCGGACGCGAAGGCGGCGGAGACGTTCTATGACGATCTGACGTGGCTCTGCGTGAATCAGCACGGCGCGTTTAACTCGCCGGTCTGGTTCAATGTTGGCCTGCACCATCAATACGGCACCGGACGCGAGGCGGGACTCGGCAATTATTTCTACAATCGCACCACGGGCGAAGCGGAGCGGGCGGCGAGCCAATACGAATACCCGCAGGGCAGCGCGTGCTTCATCCAAAGCGTGGAGGACACGATGGAGGACATCATGCGCCTGGCGATGTCGGAGGCGATGCTGTTCAAGTACGGGAGCGGGACGGGGAGCGATCTCTCGACGCTGCGGTCCACGCGCGAAAAGCTTTCCGGCGGCGGGAAACCGAGCGGGCCGCTCTCGTTCCTGAAGGTTTACGACCAGGTCGCGAACGTGGTGAAAAGCGGCGGCAAAACGCGCCGCGCGGCCAAGATGAACACGCTGAAGGATTGGCACCCGGACATCGAGGAGTTCATCGATGCGAAGCAAAATGAGGAACGGAAGGCGTGGGCGCTGATCGAGCAGGGCTACGACGGCAGCTACAACGGCGACGCCTACGGCTCGGTGATGTATCAGAATGAGAACCTGAGCGTGCGGGTGAGCGATGAGTTCATGAACGCGGCGGTCGAGGGGCGAGAATGGTGGACGAAGCGGGTGCGCGACGGTCAGCCGTGCGAGAAAAAGGACGCGCGGACGTTGCTCCGGAAGCTCGCGGAAGGGACGCACGTCTGTGGCGATCCCGGGATGCAGTTTGATTCCACGATCCACAACTGGCACACCTGCAAAGGCACCGGCCGGCAAAATTCCACCAATCCGTGCAGCGAGTATCTTTTCCTCGATAACACGGCGTGCAATCTCGCCTCGCTGAACCTGATGAAGTTCAAAGACGCGGAAGGTCGCTTCGACGTCGAGCGTTTCAAAGCCGCCTGCCGGCTCTTCATTACCGCGCAGGAAATTCTGGTCGATAATTGCAGCTATCCGATCAAGGAGATCGCGGAGAACTCCCACATCTACCGCACGCTCGGGCTCGGCTACGCGAACCTCGGGTCGCTCATCATGAGCTACGGCTACGGCTACGACAGCACCGAAGGGCGTGCGATTTGCGGCGCGATTACCTCCATCATGACGGGCGAAGCGTATGAGCAGAGCGCGGGGATGGCGCGGGCGATGGGGCCGTTCCCCGGGTATCGCGATGCACGTTGCAGCGGCGTCTCGAAGCCGGTGGCGAAGGACAACGTGGAGTCGATGCAAGAGGTGATCGAGCAACACCGTGAGGCTGTGTGCGAGATCCAGGCGAACGACGAGTTCGGTTACCTGAAGGACGAAGCGGCCAAGGTGTGGGAGAGCGCCTCTGCGCTCGGCAAACGCTATGGTTATCGTAACGCGCAGGTCACGGTGCTCGCGCCGACGGGGACGATCAGCTTCCTGATGGATTGCGATACGACCGGCATCGAGCCCGATATCGCGCTGGTGAAATACAAGCTGCTCGCGGGCGGCGGGATGTTGAAAATCGTCAACCAGACGGTGAAGCCCGCGCTCGAAAAGCTCGCTTACAACTCGGAGGAGATCGAGCGCATCATCGCGCACATCGACACCTTCGACACGATCGAGGACGTGACCGACACCGACGGCTCGAAGATTTCCTCCGGCCTGAAGCCCGAGCACATCGCGATCTTCGACTGCGCGTTCAAGGCGCATCGCGGTGAGCGTTCGCTCGGCTACATGGGGCACCTGCGCATGATGGCCGCGGCGCAGCCATTCCTGAGCGGCGCGATCTCGAAGACGGTCAACATGCCGGAGACGGCCACGGTCGACGAGATCATGCACACCTACGTCGAAGGCTGGCGCCTCGGCTTGAAGGCGATCGCGATCTACCGCGACGGCTCCAAGCGTTCCGCCCCGCTGAACACCAAAAAAACGAAAGACATGGGCGGAGCGATGGCGGACACAGCCGAGAAGTCGCTCGACATGATGGTCGAGCGTCCGGAGCTGCAACAACGCATCCTGGAACTGGAAGACGAGCTTGCGATCGCACGCGGCAAGCCGGTGCGGCACAAGATGCCCGACACGCGCATGTCGTTGACGCATCGTTTCGAGATTGCGGGACACGAGGGGTATATCACCGTCGGCTTGTTCGAGGATGGCATGCCGGGCGAGCTATTCGTCACGATGTCGAAGGAAGGCAGCACCATCGGCGGCCTCATGGACACGGTGGGCACGCTGACGTCGCTGGCCCTGCAATACGGAGTGCCGCTCGAGAGTTTGGTGAAGAAGTTCGCCTACCAACGCTATGAGCCGAGCGGGTTCACCAAGAATCCGGACATCCGCAACGCGACCAGCATTACCGATTACGTCTTCCGCTGGCTCGGGGTGCAGTTCATCAAGGGCTACAAGGAAGCTACCTCACCGCATCGCGGCCAGGCGGAGCTGCCGATGAAGGAGATCCCGGACATGGAGAAGAAGGCCGTCAATCGGCCGGTTTCCGATCTCGCGCGAACCGCTGAGAAAGAAGTGCTCGATGTGATCACGAATCACGTCTCGAACGACGGCGCGCCGGTGCCCCAGAGCAACGGCCACACCCACGCGGAACGCGTCGCGACGGCGCTCGGCAGCATGTTCATGGACGTGATGTGCTCGCATTGCGGCAGCGAAAAAGTGATCCGCGCCGGCGCCTGTGGAGTCTGCACCGAGTGCGGCACGAGCCAGGGGTGCAGCTAGGCAGGCCGGCACGCTCGGCGTTTTTCATACGTCGGGGGCCGTAGGGTAAAGGAATGCACGATTTGCCACCGCGTATCGGGTATTCTACAGGCCGTGTGTGACGCACGCGCGCTTACCTGACGGTGCCAAAGCACGCTGGGCAGGCGGCGGCGGCTGGTATCGAGTTCTTTATGTGCAGGTGCTGATCGCGGTCGCGCTCGGCATTCTGATCGGACATTTCTTCCCGGAAACCGGCAAGGCGCTCAAGCCCCTCGGCGACGGCTTCATCAAGCTAGTGAAGATGATCATCGCGCCGATCATCTTCTGCACCGTGGTGCACGGCCTCGCTTCGATGTCCGATCTGCGGAAGCTTGGGCGAATCGGCGGGAAAACGCTGCTCTATTTCGAGGTCGTTTCTACGCTCGCGCTCGTGATCGGGCTTTGCGTCGTAAACGTGCTCAAGCCGGGCGCCGGGTTTAACATCAACCCGGCGGCGCTCGATCCGCAGGTCGGCCGCGATTATGCGCAGGCCGCGCACGCGCATTCCACGGTCGATTTTCTGCTGAACATCATCCCGCGCTCGTTCTTCGAAGCGTTCGCGACGGGCGACCTGCTCCAAGTCCTGCTCGTCTCGACCTTGACCGCGTTCGCGATCTCGTTCCTCGGCGAGCGCGGCCGGCCGATCCTGCACGCGATTGACCTCGCGGCGCAGGTTTTCTTCGGGATCATGCGCATCATTGTTAAGGTGGCGCCGCTCGCGGCACTGGGTGCGATGGGGTTCACGGTCGGCAGCTATGGGATAGGCGCGCTGAACAGACTGTTGGAGCTGATGCTCGGCTTCTACCTCTGCGCGGGCATCTTCGTTGTCGTGGTGCTGGGGTCGATCGGCTGGCTCGCGGGCTTTTCGATTTTCCGGCTGCTGAATTACATCAAGGAGGAGATCCTGCTCGTTCTCGGGACGAGCTCTTCGGAGACGGCACTGCCGGGGATGTTGCAAAAGATGCGCCGGCTCGGCTGCGCGGAATCGACCGTCGGTCTCGTGATCCCGACCGGCTACAGCTTCAATCTCGACGGCACGAACATTTACATGACGATGGCGGCCGTCTTCCTCGCGCAGGCGACGAATACGCCGCTGGATTTGCGCCACCAGATCAGCCTGCTGGTGGTGGCGATGATCTCCTCGAAAGGCGCGAGCGGCGTGACGGGCGCGGGGTTTATCACGCTGGCGGCGACGCTGCAGGCCGTGCCTGCGGTGCCAGTGGAATCGCTCGCCCTGCTGGTGGGAATCGATCGCTTCATGAGCGAATGCCGTGCGATCACAAACCTGATCGGCAACGGCGCAGCGACGATCGTGATCAGCCGCTGGGAGGGAGAAATGACAGCCGCGGAGCTGCGGGAGAGTATGCGCGGCGCGAGCCGTGCGCCGGATGGCGGCAGCGAGCTGGTGGCGATGTGAGAGAATTGCTGAAATGCGCGGACGCTTCCAGGTCCCGCGCAAGCAGTTATATACGGCGATTGTGCGAGGGCTGGAGAACACCACCGGCGGCGTCTTGCTTAAGACTTACGTGGCGGAGTGACGCGCGGCGACAGCGACCGCCGCGAAAAATCCCGCCGGTGCTGGCAGATCCTGAATCTCCCACTCGTCCTCGATTGCTCTTCGCAGAAGCAGCACCGGCTGGGGGTCGGCCGCGTCGAGTGCCACTTCGATCCCCGTGAACGTCTCCGAGATGCCGGCGCCCGTCGCTTTCGTGAACGCCTCTTTCCGCACCCAGGCGCGCAGAAACGCGGCGCGGCGCGCGGCAGCGTCCGGGAGTTTCTGCCAGGCCGCGAACTCGTTCCCAGACAGCACGCGTGCGGCAAGTTTCCGCAGCTCCTCGTCGTCGCCCGCCAGCCGCTCGCCCGATTCCAAATCGATCCCAACTTCCCGGTCTCGTGTAACCGCGAAAAGCGCCCAGCCGGCCGAGTGCGAGAGATTAAAGCGGAGCCGGCCGCGATCGTCACCCGGGGTGAGCTCCGGCTTCCCGTGGGTTCCAGACACGAAGCGCAACGCCGCAGGATGGCTCTCGCCTAACGAACCGAGCAGAGAACGCAGCAGGCCGCGGGTGGCTGCAGAACGCCGGCGGTGTGGTTCGAAATGAAAGCGTGCGGCGCGGGCGCGTTCCCCCGCCTCGAGATGCGAGGTCAGCGTCTCGACTTCCACCCGAGTGAGCCCATCGAGGTGCGCGCTCCAGATGCGGACACCGGGAATGAGGTCCACGGATTGTTCCCGAAACGAAGCATGCATGTGGCAACGCAACCAACGCGGAGCTAGCGCGCGGCCTGCAAAGCAGTCTCGATCTTTTGCGCGAGACCGTCCAGGGGGCTCCGTGATGCATTCGAGACGGCTGCCGCGCAAAGTCTGCACGCTCACTTTGGAGCGAGTTGCTGCCAGGTGCGCGACACGTCTCCGGCCCGGCTGACGACATCTTCGGAAAGCAGCAGGGTGACCGGATCGAGACGGCGCACGAGCAGAATGCCGCTGGCGAACCCGATCACCTGCACAATGGACCTGCACGGTGGCGCTGCGGCGTTCCGCGACCAAGGGTTCGACTCTGTGCGGGGCGTGCGTAAAGTCTCGAACATGAAGGTCGAAATTTTCACTCTCTGTGACGCGGCAACCACGGATGCGGGCGGCAAACTCAACGTTCTCGGCTCGTTCGACCGCCTGCAGGCGACGCAGGCGCCGGTCACGCACCCGCTCTGTGCACTCGCGATCAAGATGCGTTTCGAACGTCTGGAGGAAGGCCCAAAGCGCATTCGGATTTCGTTCATCGACTCGGATGGGAAGCCGGTGATGCCCACGCTCGATGCGAACACGCAGGTCTCCTTTCCGCCGGACGAACACACCGTCACCGCCTGCCTCGTGCTGCAATTGCAGCAGCTGAAGCTCCCGAATTTCGGTGAATACTCGATCGACCTCGGGGTGGACGGGCGGCAGGAGGCTTCGATCCCGTTGTTCGTGCGGGCGGTGACCAATATGGGGCAGCCGCCGAATGCGCCGGCCGCGTCGTAGCGACGCGGTCGCGATTACCAAATTCCGTTTGCCGCGCGGCGCAGAATCCGCGATTTATCTGCCGCGGGTTTCCGGGAAAACGCGGGCCCGAGCGGGCTCCGGCGTGAGCCGCTCGCGAGCGCTTCAACGGACCACACCTTATGAACGACGTAGAAATTCAGCGGCAGAAGGAGATGCAGCAAGCCGAGGAGCTGCTCTTTAGCGGGCATCAGGCGCTTGGGTTCGCGAAGGGTCTCTTTCTGGGAAAATTCGTGGCCGATTGGGCGATGCCGTATCCGAAATTGTCGCCCGCGCAGCAGCGTGATCTCGATGCCGCGCGCACGGAAGTGGTCGCTTTTCTCGATCGGGAACTCGACGCCCGTGAGATCGATACCACGGAAGACATTCCGCGGCGCGTGATCGACGGTCTCGGGCAGGTGGGCGTGCTCGGGATGACCGCGCCAAAAGAGGTTGGCGGCCGCGGTTTTTCGCAGATGCAGTACTGCCAGATCCTGGAGGAGATCGGGAAACGCGATGCCTCCACCTGCGTCTTCACGAATGCGCACCATTCGATCGGGATTCGCGCGTTGCTGCTCTTCGGAACCAAAGAGCAGAAAGCAAAATGGCTCCCGCGCCTGATGGACGGCAAAGAGCTGGCCGCGTTTGCCTTGACCGAGCGTGAAGCGGGCTCCGACGCGGCGAACGTGCAGATGACCGCCACGCCGACGGAGGATGGCTCCGGCTACATCCTAAACGGCGAGAAGCGCTACATCACGAACGCTTCGATCGCGCAGGTGCTCACCGTGATGGCGCGGACCCCGGCGCCGGGGAAACCAGGCAAACAAGCGATCACCGCGTTCCTGGTCACGCCGGATATGGAGGGCTTCGAAATGCTTGAGCCACGGATGCCGAAGCTCGGCATCCGCGGCACTGCTACCGGCCGGTTCGCCTGCCGGAATATGCGCGTGCCCAAGGAGAACGTCCTCGGCCCCATCGGCAAGGGTTTGCGCGTCGCGCTGACCGTGCTGGATTTTGGCCGCGCGACGTTTGGCGCCTGCTGCACGGGCGCCGCCAAGACTTGCCTGCGCCTCGCGGTCGAGCATGCGAATACCCGGCGACAGTTCAACAAGACGCTGGGCGATTTCGACCTCGTGAAGAAGAAGATCGGCCGAATGGCGGCCGACATTTACGCGATGGAAGCGATGACGCAGGTCACAGCTTCGCTGATCGATCGCGGCCTCGAGGACTACATGATCGAGACCGCGATGCTGAAGGTCTTCACGACCGAGCGGCTCTGGGGTGCGGTCAACGACGCGTTCCAGATCAAGGGAGGCGCGGCTTACTTCAACGACTCGCCGCTCGAGCGGATGCTGCGCGATGCGCGGATCAACCAGATCGGCGAGGGGAGCAACGAAGTGCTGACGTCATTCGTGGCGCTCGTCGGGATGCGGGGGCCGGGAATGGAATTCAAGGAGCTCTACGACACGATGATGAAGCCGTGGCGCGCGGATCGGATGAAAGCGTTTGGCGCAGGAATGGCACGTCTCGGCGCGGCGGTGAGTGTGCCGCGCGTGCCGGTGCAGAGCACGGCGTTGCAGGCGCGCGGAAATGAACTCGGCCGGCTGATCTGGCGTTTCAATTTCGCCGTCAACAAAGCGCTGATCGCTTACCGGGAACCGATTCTCGACATGCAACTTGTGCAGGAGCGGATCGCAAATGTCGCGATGGAAATGTTCGCCTCGACCTGCGTCCTCAGCCGGCTGGACTCGGAACTGCAGGCGAGTGGCAGCAACGGCTCCGAGAAGCCCGCGAGCCGCCAGGCCGCCGAGCTGTTCCTGAAGCAATCGTTCCGCCAAATCCGCCGTTTCCTCGCCGAGCTGACGGATAACGACGACAGTGACCTGCTCGCGACCGCGAATGCAGCGCTCGGGAAAGCGCCGGTGTCGGGGCGGAACGGCGTTTAGCTCGTGGGCGGGCTTTTAGCTCGGGAAGAGGCATGCGCCTCGTGGAGCTGGAATCATCGACAATTCCTCAAAGGATCAGACGTTCGCGAGCGGCTTGGGTTTTCAACAGAAGGCGTCTGCTTGCAAGATCACGATTTTGCGGACGCCGCGGAATCAAGGCTAAGGCGGGAACCCGAAACTTGGCTACCGCTACGCGCTCCTCCATGGCGACGGGCAGTATGCGACGGAGAAGCCCGCGCTGCTCGCTCCGCTCGCCGCGTAACGGCTACGGTTGCCCGGGAGATTTCAGGATCTTGAGCGCGCGCAAGAGTCCTTCGCTCACCAATTCATAGAGCGGGTAATCGACTGCGAGGATGACATATTGCCGCAGCTCGACGGCGCAGAGCAGCGCGACCGCACCGACCAGCAGGGGCGCGCGATAACGCGTAAGGGGCGCCGCCAATGCACCGAGCATGCTGAAGGCGAGCAGCCGCAGCGGCATGTCCCACATGTTCGCATAGCGCAGATTCATCCCGTACTTCAGGTTGCACATCACCAGATAGCTGGCGGCGATAAAGACGGTGACGAACAGCTCCGGTTTCTGCGTTCGATCCAGGCGAAACACCGCTCCAATCGTGAGCAGCATGATGATTGGACTAACGAGCAGCAGGTCAACGATGTAGCGGTGCCACGGACCGTCGCCCGTCATGATTGCGTAATTCAGATCATAGTTCTTGCTCACTGAAAGCGTGTAGGTGGTCCGGAGGGTCTCGAATCCGCCGGCCAGCAAGACGAGGATCACGAAGCCGAGCAGCGGGCCGAGCACGGTACAGGCAAGCAGCTCGCGTGTGACGGTGCCCCACTGCAGCCAGCGATTCGCAATCAGCAGCACGACCACAGCGATGCCCACAAAGGCGGCGTTTTCTTTCGTGAGCACCATGCAGGTGAGCCCGAAGAGATAAGGCGCCAGCCAGCGCCAATCCCGCGGCGCGCGCAGATTTTCCCAAAGCATCCACAGGGTGAGGAGCGCCCAAAAAGCGAAGAAGCCGTCCACGAGCGCGTGCTGCGACATGTGGAGCTGCATTGGTGCGAAAGCGATCAGTGCGCCGACGCCAAGAGCGGCGCCCAGGCCCTTCATGCGCCAGGCGAACACGATGGCCAGCAAGAGGCCCAGGATGCTGAAGAGTGAGGCGACGTTGTGCAGCGCGGCAAGGGCATCGCTGCCAAAAACCTGATGCCAGAGATAGGCGGAGAAGATGTAAAGAAACCGCATCGGCGGCAGGATCGATCCGGTCAGCGTCTTCTGGACTTCGATGTATTGATCGACAATCGCGGGGTAACCGCCGAGCCCCCCCCGGACCACGCCATTGACATAGCCGCGGTAGAGATTCTCATCGAATCCGATCCCCTGGAAAGCCGGCCGCGGGTGCAGAGCGCGGAGAGACGCGAGCGGAGCGCCCGGCCCGTAAAAGACGGAGACAGGGAGCCGCAGGACAATGCCGGCCGCGAGGACGAGCGCGAGTCCCACTAAGCAGAGAGTGCGCCGGCGGGATGAGTCAGGGGACATGCCGGGAGAGTTTAGCAGTTTCGGCAAAAGCACAACGCAGGGGAGGAGGTTGCGCTCCGATGCAGGGAGCGCGCGTGGCACATCTCTGAAGTCCCCCCACGCCCAAGGGTTTAGCGCCTCCCATCTGCTCAGCGTCCCCAAAACCGCTCCGCGAACCTACCGGGAAATCGACTGCTGCCGGATCTGCGTCGCGCCAAGGGGGCAGCTACTGTTCCCACAGGAAGTGCTCAAGGCGCAGGCGATTGAGCCGCTCCTTTGCCTCTTCACTCCGCCCGCCGCCGGCGAAGGCCAGCTTCTCGTAAACGACCGCGGCGGGCTGCCATTTCGAGGCCTCTTCCAAAAGGCGGCCGGCGTTGAAACCCGCCTTGTAGAACCAGAAATATTCGCGCACCCGGGCGGGCCGCGCCTCCTCTTCGAGCACGCGGTAGAAAGTGGCGAGGGCGGCGGCCGGATCCTGCAGCTTTTCGAGGCAGATGCCTTTTTTGAAGAGCGCCTGGTTCCGCCAGTGCGGTGACACCCCAGCGTCGTTCGCCAGCTGTTCGTAGAGGCTGATCGCGCGACGGTAGTTCTCCGGATCGCGCACCCCGAGTTCATAGAGCAGATCTGCCTTGCCGCAGAGTGCCTCCCGTTTTTCCTCCGGTTTCGCCTCGACGCTCGAGGCCACCTCGTCGTAAAGCGTGATCGCATCCTGCGGCTTGCCTAGCTTCCGCTCGATGACGGCCTGCTCATTGCGGGCGGCCCATTTTAAGGCGCCGTTCTTCTTCACCACCTCGCCATAAAGGACTAGTGCGCGGTCCAACGCGTCTGCGCCCATGCTTTGCGCGGCGGATCGCGCGGTGAAGAAAAGAGCCTGCTCTGCGAGCGGCGAGTCCGGGCGGCTACGCGCCAGAGTCTCGAATTGGGTCTGCGCGCCTGCAAAATCCTGACGCCGATAATATGTCTCCGCCAGTTTCAGCCGCACCTCCGGCAGGAGCGGCGAGCCCTCGTGTTTCTGGAGAAACTCCTGCGCCAGCGTAATCACCCTCGCTTCATTGGGCGTAGGTCCTGCATCTTCGATCCAGATCATGAGGTAATCAGCGCGTTCTGCGGCCAAGGGAGTGGGGTGGTTTTCGGCCGCACGCGCGAGGTCTTGCCACGCTTCTTCGAGCCGGGGTGGCGCGGCGTGAAAGGCCATTTCGGCGAAGGCCGTCCAAGCCTCCGAAAGACGCGGATGATTCGGGAAATCGCGCACGAAATTCTGCAAGGCAGTCGCCGCGCCCGGATCGCCGCGCGAGGCCTCTGCCAGCCCTTTCTCAAGCGCCAAATCACCGCGCAGGACCTCATCCGCCCCGCGCTGCTGCAGCTCCTGCTCCGCCGCGGCCACGTGTGCCGTGTCGCCCGCTGCCAGCCACGCAAGGCTGGCGTTGAAGAGCGCGTCGTTGCCGGCAGCGCTGCGTTCCCGCGCCAGCTCGCGGAAGAATTGCGCCGCCGCGTCGTAGCGGCGGGCTGCATATTCCGCCTCGCCTTTCGCGGCTGCGATCCGCTGCAGCACCGAGGCCGAAGGAGAAAGCGCGCGCGCGACGTCCAGCGTCTGCGATGCGGCATCAAACTGCCGCTCGTCCATTTGCAGACGCGCGGCCTCCAGCAATGCCTCGGCTAATTCGGGGAGTGGCAACCCGCCCGCCCGCAAATCCGCAAAAGCCTGCAGGGCAAGGTCCCGCCGCCCGAGCCGCAAATTGGCGCGCGCGAGATACCATTGCGCCAGCGCCCGCCGCGGCTGCGCCCCGTCCCTGCTCCAGCGGCCAAGATCATGGCGGGACTGCTTCCGCTCTGCCGCGTAGAGCTGATCGAGTTTCGCAAAGATCGCCGGCAACTGCGGATCGGTCGGATGATGCTCGATGAATTCCTCCAGAAAATCATCCCCCGTCTCAGGGGTATGTGATTGCAGATGCGTCTCGGCGACCGCGAAGAGCGTCGCCACCAGCACGCTGTGGGGCGCGCCTTCCGGATTTTTCAAAATGGAGGCGTAGAGATTGTTCGCGCGCTCACGGCTGCGCTTGGCGGCGATCCGTCCGCGCAGCAACCGGCGTTCCTTGCGCTCCGCGGCGGCCTTTGGCTGCACCGCATCCAGGAGGCGGGTCGCTCCGTCGACGTCCTGTTTCTCGAGCAAAAGCTCGACCGCACGAAGTTGCGCGCGCGTGCTCCATCGCGCGTCGTGTTCCGCCAGCCGGTAGGCCGCGATCGCTTCGTCGCGCCGGCCCAGCGCGCGCAGTGCTTCGGCCCGCCCGTAGGCTGCGTCGCTGCGGAATGGGGATGCCGGATCGGACGCCGTCTGCTGGTAGAGCGGCAGCGCTTCCGCCCAGCGCGAGAGCGCGGCCAGCGCCTGCGCCTCCTGGAATCGGGCGCCGGGAAGCTCGCGCAGATCGGGCGCGACGAGCTGCGGTAGCGCCGCTTCCGGTTCACCCGCGGCGATCAGCGCTTCCCCGAGCTTCTCGGTCGCGGAAAGCCGGAGCTCTTCCGGCAATTTCTGCGCGAGCATTTCCCGCAGCCGAACAACTGCTACCTGCGGCACTCCATCCGCCAGAGGCTGCGTGGCCTGCGACAGATCAGAGCTGGCGAGAGCGTGCAGTGTCCAGGGGGCGACGAGGAACGCCCCGAGCAATGCCGCCGTGAGTTTCCTCTTCACTTCGCGAGCAGCGGCTGCAGGTATTGGCCGGTGTAACTCTCCAGGAGGGCGGCAATTTTTTCCGGCGTCCCTGCTCCGACCATCGTGCCGCCAAGCTCGCCGCCTTCCGGTCCCATGTCGATGATCCAATCGGCGCACTTGATCATCTCGAGATTGTGCTCAATTACGACCAGCGTGTTCCCTGCGTCGCGCAGTTTCATCAGCACCTGGAGCAGCTTCTCGATATCGGCAAAATGGAGCCCGGTGGTGGGCTCGTCGAGGATGTAGATGGTGCGGCCGGTGGCGCGTTTCGCGAGTTCCGCGGCCAGCTTCACGCGTTGGGCTTCGCCGCCAGAGAGCGTCGTGCCAGCCTGCCCGAGCTGGAGATAGCCGAGTCCCACATCGAGGAGGGCCTCGAGTTTGTCGGAAATCGAAGGCACGGCGCGGAAAAAACGCGCCGCTTCATCGACCGTGAGCCGGAGGATGTCGGCGACGTTTTTGCCTTTGTAGGTGATCTCGAGCGTCTCCCGGTTGTAGCGCTGTCCGTGGCAGACTTCGCACTCCACATAGACGTCCGGCAGGAAGTGCATCTCGATCTTGATCAGCCCGCCGCCCTCGCAGTTTTCGCAGCGCCCGCCTTTGACGTTGAAACTGAACCGCCCCGCGTCATAACCCCGGATGCGGGCGGCCGGCAGCTGACTGAAGAGCTCGCGAATCGGGGTAAACGCGCCCGTGTAAGTAATCGGATTCGAGCGCGGAGTTCTGCCGATCGCGCTCTGGTCGATTACGATGGCTTTGTCGAGCTGATCGAGACCGTGCAGGCTCGCGTGCGCGCCCGGTTTGTCTTTCGAATTGTAAAAATGACGGAAAAGCGCGCGGCGGAGTGTGTCGTCGACCAGGGTCGATTTGCCGCTGCCGGAAACACCGGTCACACAGGTGAAGCAGCCGAGCGGAAACGACGCGGTCACATTCTTCAGGTTATTCGCCGTCGCGCCGCGCAGCGTCAGCCAGCCATCGCCGCTGGCGGTGGCGGGGCGTGGCGCGACGCGGCGTTTTGGCACTTCGATGCGCGCGCGGCCCGAAAGGTAATCGGCCGTCGGTGAATGCTTCGCGCGCAGCACCTGCGCGAGTGTTCCCGCAGCCACCAACTCGCCGCCGCGCGGTCCTGCGCCTGGTCCCAGGTCGAGGATGTAATCGGCCGCGCGGATGGTTTCCTCATCATGCTCGACCACGATCACGGAGTTGCCCAGATCGCGCAGGCGGAAGAGCGTCGTGAGCAGGCGCGCGTTATCGCGTTGATGCAGGCCGATGCTCGGCTCATCGAGCACGTAGAGCACGCCCGCCAGCCCGGAGCCGATCTGAGTCGCCAGCCGGATGCGTTGCGCTTCGCCACCGGAAAGCGATCCGCTTTCCCGGTTGAGCGTTAGATAGCCGAGTCCCACCTCGAGCAGAAATTGCAGTCGCGATTCAATTTCGCGCCGCACTTCACTCACGATTGTTTGCTGTTGGGCGGTGAGCCGCAGCGCGCTGATGAAACGCGCGGCCGCCTCGATCGTGAGCTCGGAAAAACCGTGGATGTTTAACTCCTCGCTCGCGTCGTTACTGATCGTGACGGCCAGAATCTCCGGCTTCAGGCGCGCGCCGGCACAGACCTGACACGGCACGCGCGTCATGAACGAGCGGATTCGATTGCGCGTGAACTCGCTCTCCGTCTCGAGGTAGAGCCGTTGCAGCTGCGGGATCAGGCCTTCGAACGGGCGCATGACCTTCTCGGATTTTCCGGAGGCGCCGAAGTTCAGCTGGATCGGCAGGTCGCCCGTGCCGTGAATCAGCGCGCTCTTGAAATTCGTCGGCAAGTCGGCGTAGGGCAGGAATTCATCGACCTCGAAGTGTCTGGCGAGCGCCGTCTGGAGGGTCTTGTAATAGGCCTGCATCCGCTTCGTCCCGCGGCGCCATGGCACGATCGCGCCATCGGCGAGCGACTTCGTCCGGTCCGTCACCATGAGGTCCGCATCCGGCACCTCCTGTGTGCCGAGGCCGTGGCAGGCGGGACACGCGCCGAAGTGGCTGTTGAAGGAGAAATGCTTCGGCGTGAGCTCGCCTAATGAGAAGTTGGTTTCGGCATTGCCATAATCAGTGGAATACCGCACCGGCTCCCACGTTTCCGAGGCGCCGGGCGCCTGCCGCAGCACGAGGAGCTTGTTTCCGCCCCAGCGCAGTGCGGTCTCGACGGAATCCGCCAGCCGGGTGCGGATTCCCTCGCGCACGACGAGCCGGTCGACCACCGCCTCGATCGTGTGGCGCGCGGTTTTCTTCAGCCGGATCGGCTCCGGTTGCGCGAGTTCCCGGATCTCGCCGTCCACCCGCACGCGGACAAACCCTTCCCGCTTCACCTTTTCGATCACATCGCGGAACTCGCCGACCTGGTTTTGGACCAGCGGCGCGAGCAGGATGATGCGCGACTCGGGCGCGTAGGCGAGAATCTGATCGACGATCTGCTGCGGAGTCTGGCGATAGATCGGCTGGCCGGTGAGGGGATCGTGCGGCTGGCCGACAGCCGAAAAGAGGACGCGCAGGTAATCGTAAATCTCCGTCGTGGTCGCAATCGTCGAGCGCGGGTTTGCCCCGGCACTGCGTTGCTCGATTGCGATCGCGGGCGAGAGGCCTTCGATGAAGTCGACATCCGGCTTTTCCATTTTATCGAGGAACTGCCGCGCGTAGGCGGACAAGCTCTCGACGTAACGGCGCTGGCCTTCCGCATAGAGAGTATCAAAAGCGAGCGAAGATTTTCCGGAACCGCTCATTCCGGTGATCACGACCAGCTTTTCCCGGGGAATCTCGAGGTGGAGATTCTTTAAATTATGCTGGCGCGCACCACTGATTTTGATAGTTTCGGCAGGCATCGGGACGACGAAGGTCGAACCCGTGAGTCAAGCACAAGTCCTGCTTTTCTCTAATGGAATGCCATCAATCATGAGCGACGAAGCACACACGATTTCTCAGGAAGAATTGGTGGTTTTGCAGAAGAAATTCAGCGAGATCAAGCACGCGATTAACAACGCGCTCGCTGTCATGATGGCGCTCTCCGAGATGTCGCAGCGCCGTCCGGATTACTCGGAAAAGCTGGCCAGCACCGTGCTGATGAAGGCACCGCAGATCGTCTCCAGCCTGCAGGAATTTACCCGGGCGCTGAACGAGAAAGCCGGGCCGAAGCCGGAAGGCATGCCGGCCGGCGCTTAACGGCTGCCGCATCTCCGCTAGTCTACGGCTGTCTCCGCGCCCGGAGCGCGGATCCAACTTACGGAGTCCCTGCTGGTGACGGAGCCGTCGATTCGGCGGGAGCTCGCTCGCTCACAGGTGTCGTCGGGCGGACTGCGCCGACTGCGAGATCTGCTGGCATGGCCGAGGCCTGCGCGGCGGCCGGAGGAGCTGCTTCTCCTGGATTGGTGGGGATTACGGCGGTTTCCGCTGCTGCGGGGGCAGGTGCGCCAGGGTTGGTCACCGGCATTGCCGCGGCCGGTGCATCCTTCATCAATTCGCGGCGCAGCTCGCTGCTCGCGCCGGGGCGATGCGAGTAGAGGATCGACATGAGGAAGGTGAGAACAAAGAAAATGCCCGCGAGCCAGCCGGTGAATTTGGTCAGCACATTCGTGGTCTGCGCGCCAAAAATGTTGTCCGTCACGCCGCCGCCGAAGGCTGCGCCCAGGCCTTCGCTTTTCGGCCGCTGCATCAGGATCACAAGAATCATGAGCACCGCTACGAGGACGTAGATCACCAGGACGAGGTTGAGCAGGATGGCCATTGGGATGGGGAATATGCCGGAAGGCCGGCGTTTGTAAAACGCCGGCGTTCCTCCTGCTCCTGCTCTTAATCCTACTCCTGATCTCAATTCCGCACTGTGATCGCAGAGGATCAGGATCAGGAGTAGGATCAGGAGCAGGAGGGCGAGCATGAATGTCCGCGGGCAGCATTTCCATACGATTTGGTTGAAACGTGGCGAGCCGCAGGTGGTGCAGCTGATCGACCAGCGATTTCTCCCGCACCAATTCGTGATCGAGGAGGTGCGAACGGTGGAGCAGATGGCGAGGGCGATTCGCGAAATGCACGTGCGCGGCGCCGGATTGATCGGCGCGGCGGCCGGCTATGGGATGTATCTCGCTGCGCTCGAGGGGATGGACTTGAGCGAAGCGGGAGCGATCCTGCAAGCGACGCGGCCGACGGCGGTAAATCTCGCGTGGGCGGTCGATCGGCAGCTGCGTAGTCTCGCGGGGGCAACCGACAAAGTGGCAACCGCTCGCGCCACCGCGGGGCAAATCGCGGCGGAGGATGCCGAGCACTGCCGGCAGATTGGCCGTCAAGGATTGCAGCTGATCCAGGCGATCGCCCGCCGAAAACCCGGCCAGCGGGTGAACGTTTTAACGCACTGCAACGCCGGCTGGCTGGCGTTCGTCGACTATGGGTCGGCCACGGCGCCCATTTACGCGGCGCACGATGGCGGGCTGCCGGTCCACGTCTGGGTGGACGAGACGCGGCCACGCAACCAAGGCTCGAAGCTCACCGCCTGGGAACTCCACGAGCATGGCGTGCCGCACACCGTGATCGCGGATAACGCCGGCGGGCACCTGATGCAGCGAGGCGAAGTGGATCTCGTGATCGTGGGGACGGATCGCACCACGTATACCGGCGACGTTGCGAACAAGATCGGCACCTATTTGAAGGCGCTCGCCGCGCACGATAACGGGGTGCCGTTTTACGTCGCGCTGCCGTCGTCATCGTTCGATTGGAAGATGCGAGATGGGCTCGCCGAAATCCCGATCGAGGAGCGGGGCGCGGAAGAGGTGAAGCACGCCGACGGATGGTCCGAGGGGCGGGCGGTGGAGGTGCGTCTGACCCCGGAAGGGAGCCCCGCCGCGAATTACGGCTTTGATGTCACGCCGCGCCGGCTCGTTACGGGGTTGATCACCGAGCGCGGCATCTGCGCGGCCAACGAGCAGAGCATCCTCGCGATGTTTCCCGAGCACGCGCCGTGAGCGAGACAGGTGTCGTAAAGTTCGTGTGCGAACGCCGCGCCGTCGCGCGGCCAGCGTTCAAAGGGATGGAGGAGCTGAATGAGGTCCGCCGCGCCTTGCGCGCGCGCAGCTGGATGGGGGTGGATGAGAACGGGATCGGGTTCGGTAACCTGAGCCTGCGCGACGGCGAGGGCCCTTGCTTTTTCATCACCGGGAGCAGCACCGGCGCGATCGCGGAACTGGGCGCGGAGCAGTATGCGCGGGTCGTCGGGCATGATCTGGAGCGGAATTGGCTGCGCTGCGAAGGTGTCGCGATCGCCTCCTCCGAATCGCTGACGCACGCGGCCATCTACGAGGCCGCGCCGACGGTGCGGGCGGTGCTTCATTGTCACAGCGCGGAGTTATGGAGGCGCTGGCGGCATCTGGCGCCGACTACTTCCGCGAGGGCGGAATACGGCACGCCGCTGATGGCGCGCGAAGTCCTGCGGCTGTTCCGCGAGACCGCTGTGCTGCAGGAGCGTTTTTTCGTGATGGCAGGTCACGTGGACGGCGTTGTCGCCTTCGGCAGCAACCTCGCCCTTGCGATGGATGCGCTCGTGCAGCGAGCGGTTTCCCTGTTACCGGGTTGAAAACCCGGTCTCCCTGGCCTTCTGCGCGTTCCAGATTGCGTCGAGTTCGGCCAGTCCGAGATCGCCGAGCTGCTGGTGGCGCGCCCGCACCTCGTCTTCGAGGGAGTGAAAGCGTCGCACGAATTTATCGGTCGCCGCTTGCAGCAGCGTTTCCGCGTCCAAATGGCGTTTGCGTGCGAGATTGACGACCGCAAACAGGAGGTCGCCGATTTCCTCCGCGATCTCTTTCCCGTCGCCGGTGGCGATCGCTTCCTTCGCCTCCTGTAGTTCCTCGTCCACTTTGCCGATCACGTCCGCTTCGTCCGTCCAATCGAAGTTCACGTGCGCCGCTTTTTTCTGGATCTTCTGCGCGCGCATCAGGGCCGGCAGCGCCGCTGCCACCCCGGCGAGATAGTGCGAGTCCTGGTCCTTCTTCTCCTCGCGTTTCACGGAGTCCCAGAGCTTGACCACCGCGCCGGCATCGTGCGCTTCGCTCGACCCGAAGACGTGAGGATGGCGTCGGATGAGCTTCGCGGTCAGCTCCTGCACGACATCGTCGAGCTGAAAGACGCCGCGCTCGCTCGCGATTTGCGCATGCATCAAAACGAGGAGCAACACATCGCCAAGTTCCTCCCGGAGATTCGCGTCATCCGTCGCGCGGATGGCGTCCGCCACTTCGTAGGCTTCCTCGAGCAGTTTGGGGACGAGCGATTCGTTCGTCTGCTCGCGATCCCACGGGCAGCCGCCCGGCGCGCGCAGCTTGGCGACGATCTCGCACAACTTGTGAAAAGCTGCGAGTGGAGGGTTGAGAGCCTCCGAAACGGGCATCTGCATCTCTCTACTACGAACGCTCAATTCTCAACTTCTTCAGATGCGCCAGAGCGAACGATGCGCGCCAAACTCGGAAATTTCGCCAGTGGTTTTCTGGCCGACGTAAATCGTGATGCCGATCACGAGCGCAAAGGTGCCGGCAAAGATAAACGCCACCAGCCAGGACGGAATGTGCCCGATGCTCAGGCTGCGATAGAACGACCAGATACTATCGATCGGCTCGCTCGCGTGCAGAAAAACTTTCGTCACCCACGCCACCATGATGAGAATGAAAATGAAGACGTAGTTCCGTTTCAAGCGACGCCCGACGGCTTCGAGTTTGCTGATCTTAAAGCGCGGCAGGATCAGGTCCTCGCAGACCAGCTTCTTCCATTCGCCCTGCAGCATCTGACGATTCTCCAGCACCATCGGCACGAGAAAATGCGCCTCCAGCATGCGGACGCGCGCGCGGAAGGCATCGTAAAACCGATAGCGCCGCGCCTCCATCCAGAGCATCCCCCAGACGATGGCGAGATTAAAAAAGAAGATAATGTGCGGCACATTGCGATTCGAAAAGGCGATCGTGATGATCGCGGTGCTGGAGGTGATGGCCCAGTTCGTGGTGATGTCGAGCCGCTGCCGCCAGACCATGATGCGGCCGAGTTCCCCACGGTAGAAATGCGACATCGCATTGACGTAACCGGGATCGTAGAGGCTGTGCTGGAGCGACACCGTGCGTTCGGTGGTGCTTTCCGGCGGAGTGTTTTCGTTTGCCACAGCTCTCTGCTTAACTGGATAACTGTCTTTGCCGGGATAATCCAACGATTCCTCGGCGCACGCCCATGGCGGTAGTGATCGCAGATCTATTGCAGGAGGAACACGTGACGCTCGATCTCACGGCCGGCACGCGTGAGGAGGCAGTGCGTGAGATCGTGGGGCGGCTGCATTTGCCGGAGGCGAAAAGGTTCGCCGCGGCTGTGCTCGCGCGCGAAGCGGTGCACACGACCTGCATGGGCCGCGGAGTGGCGTTTCCGCATGCGCGCACGGAGCTGGTGCACGAGATCGTGCTCGGGATCGGGCGGAGCCGCGCGGGAGTCGCGTTCGGCGAGAACGGCGAACTTGCACAGCTGATTTTCGTCATCGGCGTGCCGCAACGAATGGTGAGCGATTACCTGGTCTGCGTCGGCGGACTGGCGCGGCTCGTGCGCGACGACGCGACGCGCGCGGCGTTGTTGGCGGCGGAGACAGCGCCGGAGTTTGTGGAGCTGCTGCGGAGAAGTTCCCTCGTGCTCGAGTGAGCGGCGCCGCAGCGGTCAGGCGCTTTTCGCTCTTCGGTAATACCAGCGATGCAAACGCTCTGGTGAGACGCCGAGTTTGTAGAGGAGAATAAAAAGGCCGTTCTGCACCGTGGTGCGCCAGGCGCCTTTCGCTTCGTGATGCCGCGCGGAAGAGCAGACCGGCGGATCAAGCACGGCGATGTTTCCGGCCGCGCGCAAGCGACGGGAGAACTCCACGTCTTCCATCAACGGGATCTTCGCAAAGCCCTGCAACTGCAGGAAAGTTTCGCGCCTCACGAAGACTGATTGGTCGCCGAAAAGCGTCCCACCGCGCCGCGTCAGAAATCGCGCCACCGGTTCGAGCCAAAGCAGTCGCGGATGGCGGCGATCGAACTTCCGGTAAAAAGCGCCGCCGATCGTCTCCCGATTACGCAGGGCCAGCTGCAGCGCCTCCACGTGCGCCTCGCTCAGTTCGGTGTCGGCGTGTTGGAACAAGAGCACGTCGCCGTTTGCAAACATCGCGCCCACGTTCATCTGCGCGCCGCGATTCGGTGCGGAACACTTCAGCAGGATTGCGCCTTCCTGCAACGCGAGCTGCTCGGTCGCCGGCGCGGCGGAGGCATCGACGATGATGATCTCGTGCAAGCCGATCGCACTGAGCGCTGGGACGAGGCGCGCGAGATTTTCCGCGTCGCGCCATGCGGGGACGATCACGCTGACCCGCATTTTGGCTACTGGTGTCGCGACGGGTTGATCCGACGCGCAGACCCCGGGACCTCCGGCGCCGCTCACTTCGACTTCTTTAGCAGCTGATTGCGAGCGCGGTCGAGGGCGCGGCGTTCGTTCGCCGTCAGGCTATTGATGCCGGACTTCGAAATTTTCTCGAGCAGCGGATCGATCGAAACGTACACATCCTCCGGTTCCACCATGCGCCGCGGGCTGGAGCGGGGGATGACGTGAAACTTCGGCTTCGGCTGAAATTTGGCGCGGAGATTCGTCCACCATTCCAGCTCCGGCCCGATCCCATGCATGCGGATGAAGAGGAAGGCCGCGGCGATGCTGAGCCAGAGCACCGCGAGTTCCGGCCAGGCGTGAGCCGCAAAGAGCTGCAGCGTGAGGATGGCGCCAGAGGCGAGCGCGATCCACTTCACCATGATGCGCAGGAACATCTCGACCCGCGGATAAATTGTCGCGAAGGCGATAAAGATGCCGAAGTGCAGACCCGATGAGCCGGCGATGGCAGTGCGTTCCCAAAGACCCCAGACCGTCATGAGCACCGCCGGGCCGAGCAACAACATCACATAGAGCGCGATGAAGGCGCGGCGGCCGATGAAGCGTTCCACTTCGCGACCGAAGATGAAGAGCATGTACATCTCGATCGCGAACCAAAGCAATTGGGACGGCGGATGGACGAAGGCGTAGGTGACGAGCTGCCAGAATTCACCGCGGCCGAGCACGAACCCGCTGTCGAAGGCGAGATGGCCGAGAATTCCGTTCCCGCCGAACCCGGTGACGAAGCAGGCGAGCACGGCCGCGATCGAATGCACGGCCACCAGCAGTGTCGTGACATGCACCGGGTAACTGCCGACCCACGTGACCGGCTGGTCGTCGTCCGAGGTGGTCACGCCGAACATTGCCGGGCAATAAACGGCGCAGCTTTCGCGTGTGCAAGCGCGGCTCTTGGCGCAAGGGCGAATTTTCGCTTGGAGAACGCGCGCCGAAAGCCAAAACTACTATTCGCCTCCCGGCTGCCATCACTTCGAACCCGGAACCTTATGGATCAAATCGCACCTGCCATTCACCCGCCGCACGGAATCGGAAACAACCAACCGACGAACCAGGAAGTGCTGGACTGGGTGCAGGAAGTGGCGCGCCGGACGCAGCCGGAGAACATCTTCTGGTGCGATGGTTCCGCGGAAGAGAATGCGTATCTGCTGGGCGAAGCGCAGCGGCAGGGCGTGGTCGAGAAGCTGAACGAGGAGAAACTGCCGGGCTCGTATTTGCATCGCTCGAACCAGAACGACGTCGCGCGGGTCGAGCAGTTCACCCTCATCTGCACGCCGACGAAAGAAGAAGCCGGTCCGACCAACAACTGGGCCGAGCCGGCCGAAACCTACGCAAAGTTAAACGAGATGCTGGACGGCGCGACGAAGGGGCGCACGATGTACGTCATTCCCTACATCATGGGCCCGCCGGATTCGACCCTCACGAAGGTCGGCTTCGAAATCACGGATTCGATCTACGTGGTCCTGAGCATGCGCATCATGACGCGGATGGGCTCAGTCGCGGTCGAGCGGCTGGAGCAAAGCAAAAACGGCGAATGGAATCGCGGCGTGCACTCGCTCCTCGATGTGAATCCCGAGCGCCGGCTGATTTGTCATTTTCCGCAGGATAACGCGATCATCTCCGTCGGCTCCGGTTACGGCGGGAACGTCCTCCTGAGCAAGAAATGTCTCGCGCTCCGGATCGGTTCCTACCTCGCGCGGAAGCAAGGCTGGCTCGCGGAGCACATGCTCATCCTGGGGGTGGAATCACCCGAGGGCCACAAGCATTATGTGGCGGCGGCGTTCCCGAGCGCGTGCGGCAAGACCAACTTCGCGATGCTCATCCCGCCGGAGCACTTCAAGGGTTGGAAGATTACGACCATCGGTGACGACATCGCCTGGATGCAGATCGGGAAAGACGGCCGTCTTTATGCGGTCAATCCCGAGAACGGCTACTTCGGCGTCGTGCCGGGCACGAGCTACAAATCGAATCCGAATGCGATGAAGTCGATCCAGCACGACACCCTCTACACGAACGTCGCGCTGACCGACGACGGCGACGTTTGGTGGGAAGGCAAAGATGGCCCGCCGCCCCCGCATGCGATCGATTGGAAAGGCAACGACTGGACGCCCGCTTCGAAAGAGAAAGCGGCCCATCCCAACAGCCGCTTCGCGGTCCCGATGCAAAACAATCCCGTCCTCGATCCAGACGTGGAAAAGGGCGAAGGCGTGCCGATCAGTGCGATCATCTTCGGCGGCCGCCGCAGCGACACGATGCCGCTCGTTTTTCAGGCTTATGATTGGGAACACGGCGTCTATGCCGGCGCCACGATGGCTTCGGAAACCACCGCGGCCGCGACTGGGGCTGTCGGCCAGGTCCGGCGCGATCCGATGGCGATGCTGCCGTTCTGCGGCTATAACATGTCGCAGTACTTCAAGCATTGGCTGAAGACCGGTCCGCGGCTCAAGAACCCGCCGCTTATCTTCCACGTGAACTGGTTCCGCAAAGGCGCGGATGGAAAATTCCTCTGGCCCGGTTTCGGCGACAACATGCGCGTCCTCAAATGGATGATCGATCGCGTGGAAGGCCAGGGCGGCGCTGCGGAGACACCAGTCGGCTACGTGCCGCGCCCGGAAGATCTCGATACCGCCGGGATGCAGAATATGTCGCCGGAGAGGCTGCAGGAGTTGCTCTCCGTCAAACCCGATGAGTGGAAAACCGAGCTGGCAGGGCAGCAGGAATTCTTCGCCACGCTCGGCGCGGATTTGCCGGAGGAAATGACCGCGCAGCACGACAAGGTTGCAGCGCGATTTACGTAGGAGCGCGGCTGCTTCCGTTGCAAATCACCCGCGCCTCCCGGATAATCTCCGGTGGTTCGAAGGAACACTGTAGATAGCTGTGTCACGGCGCCGGCCGATCGTGGCTGCGTCGAGATTCGCGGGGCGCGCCAGAACAACCTGAAGGGGATCGATCTCGATCTTCCGCTCGGGCAATTAACCGTCATCACCGGCCCGAGCGGCTCGGGGAAATCGAGCCTCGCCTTCGACACGATCTACGCGGAAGGGCAACGGCGTTACGTCGAGACCTTCTCGCCCTACATGCGGCAGTTCCTCGACCGGATGGACAAGCCGCGCGTCGATCGAATCCGCGGCATCCCGCCCGCGATCGCGATCGAGCAGGCGAACCCCGTTAAATCATCGCGCTCGACCGTCGGCACGATGACGGAGGTAAACGATTACCTGAAGCTCCTCTGGCCGCGGATCGCGCAGGGTTTTTGCCCGAGCTGCGAGCGCGAGATCCGCCCGGAGACGCCGCAATCGATCGCGAACGAAGTGCTACGCGAGCTCGCTGGCTGCACCGCTCTGATCACCTTCTGGGTGGCGGTGCCGGCGCGCACCGAGCCGCGCGCTTTCTTCGAATTCCTCCAGCAACAGGGCTACCTGCGCGTCTGGCTCAACGGCGAGATCATCCGCTGCGACACGGAAAAACCGCCGGCGCGGCTCGGCGCCCGCGTCCAGGTCATTCAGGACCGCCTTACGATCGGGGAAGAGAACCACGCCCGCCTCACAGAAGCGATTGAGACCGCGCTGCGCTTCGGCAAGGACCGCATCAACTTCGTCGACCTCGCGACGAAGGCCGAGCATCCCTTCAGTACCGGCTGGCATTGCGCGCATTGCGATCTCGATATCCGGCCACCGACTCCCGGCTTGTTCAGCTTTAACAGCCCGCTCGGGGCCTGCCCGGAATGCCGCGGCTTCGGGCGCACGATCGGGATCGATCTCGAGCGCGCGATCCCGGATCGCTCCCTCTCGATCGCCGCCGGCGCAGTCCGCGTCTTTCGCGGCGAGGAAATGGGCGAATCCCAAAAGGACCTCCTCCGCGCCTGCGCTCGGGAAGAAATCGACGTGCGCATGCCTTTCGAAGAGCTGCCGAAAGCGGACCAGGATTTCGTCATCCAGGGCGAGAAGAAGAACGGCGAGTACGAAGAAGACGAAGAGAGCGACCGCTGGTATGGCGTGCGCGGTTTTTTCAAGTGGCTCGAGAGCAAGACCTACAAAATGCACGTCCGCGTGCTCCTCAGTCGCTACCGCGCCTATACCACCTGCCCGAGCTGCCAGGGAGGTCGTTTCCAACCAGAAGCGCTCAACTATCGGCTCGTCACGCCGCCTCCCTCGGAGACAAATGGCCGGTGGCTGGAGACGGCGCTCACCCTCCCGGCCCTCGCGCAGCTGTCCGTCGGCCGCGCGCGCGATTTGCTCACGCAGGTCGCGCTCCCGCCTCACGATTCCACCGCGGAGATGCTGCGCCGGGAAGTCGTGACCCGGCTGACCTATCTCTGTGAAGTCGGCCTCGGCTATCTCACGCTCGATCGTTCCACCCGCACCTTGAGCGGCGGCGAAGTGCAACGCGTGAATCTCACCACCTGTCTCGGGGCGTCGCTTGTGAACACCCTCTTCGTCATGGACGAGCCCAGCGTCGGTCTGCATCCGCGCGATATCGGTCGGCTCATCCGGGTGATTCACAACCTGCGCGACAAAGGCAACACCGTGCTCGTGGTCGAGCACGAAGAAGCGATCATCCGCTCTGCCGATCATCTGATCGACATCGGCCCTGGCCGGGGCGAAGAAGGCGGCGAGCTGGTCTTCGAAGGCACGCTCCCCGAGATGCAGCACGGCGGCGCGCAGCGATCTCTCACCCGTGAGTATCTCAGCGGCCAAAAGCGCATCCCCATCCCGAGGTCGCGCCGCAAATTCTCCAGCGCGCTCAAGATCACCGGCGCGCGCGAGCACAATCTGCGCAACGTCAGCGTTGAAATTCCGCTCGGCGTCTTCACGTGCGTGACCGGCGTCTCCGGTTCCGGCAAATCGACCCTGATCCACGATGTGCTCTATCGCGGGCTCCTGCGCGGGAAAGGCCAGCCGACCGAGCAGGAACCGGGCGCATGCAAATCAGTCACCGGCGCACATCGGGTCGGCGAAATCGTGATGGTCGACCAGTCGCAGCTCGCCCGCACGCCGCGTTCCACGCCGATCCTCTACCTCGGCCTCTACGATCGGGTGCGCGAACTCTTTGCCGCGCTTCCAGAAGCCCAGGCGCAAGGGCTCACCGCCAGCGCGTTTTCGTTCAATTCCGGCAGCGGGCGTTGCGAGCGCTGTTGCGGCACCGGCTTCGAGAAGATCGAGATGCAATTCCTGAGCGACCTCTTTGTGCGTTGCGCGGAATGCGAAGGCAAACGCTTCCAGCCGCACGTGCTCCGGGTAAAGCTGGAAGGCCGTTCCATTCACGACGTCCTGGAGCTGACCGTCCGCGAAGCGATCCAATTCTTTGCACAGATCGGCGAGTCCGCGCGGATCGGCGATCGGCTCGACGTGCTCGACGAAGTGGGACTCGGCTACCTCCGTTTAGGCCAGCCTTTGAACACCCTGAGTGGCGGCGAATCGCAGCGGCTCAAGCTTATCGCGCACCTCGGACAACATGGTGTTTCCGCCGATCGCGAGAGCGAGCGCGGCAAGCTTTTCATCTTCGACGAACCGACCACGGGCTTGCATTTCGACGACGTCGCGATGCTCGTGAAAGTCTTCCAGCGGCTCGTGGAGAGCGGCCACAGTATTGTCGTGATCGAGCACAATCTCGAGGTGATGAAGTGCGCCGATTGGATCATCGATCTCGGGCCCGAAGCGGGCGACGAGGGGGGAGAGCTGGTGGCCGCCGGTACGCCGGAGCAGGTCGCCGAAGTGCGTGCGAGTTACACCGGAAAGTATCTTCGCGGGGTTCTTCGCCTGGGGAGCACGGGCAGTCTGCCCGTGGTTCGCGGGAGTTTCCCGCGAACGACCGCCGCCGTGGTCGACATTGAGGATGATCACTTGTCCTTGCGCGCGGCCGAAGAACCGCCGGGTTACCAACCCGGCGGAACGGGGTGGCACCCCGTGCTCCCCAGAGATTCGCGCGCCATCGCCATCCACGGCGCCCGCGAGCACAATCTGAAGAATATCTCGCTGCAAATCCCGCGCGACCAGATGGTGATTATCACCGGCTTGAGCGGCTCGGGGAAATCGACCGTCGCCTTCGATATTCTCTTCGCCGAGGGCCAGTGCCGCTTCCTCGACAGCATGTCGCCCTACGCGCGGCAGTTCGTCGAGCAGCTCGAAAAGCCGGACGTCGATCTCGTCGAAGGCGTGCCGCCGAGCGTCGCGATCGAGCAGCGTGTCACGCGCGGTGGCGGCAAATCGACCGTCGCGACGGTCACGGAAGTCTATCATTTTCTCCGCCTGCTCTTCGCGAAAACGGGGACGCAGTATTGTCCCGATTGCGATTTGGCGGTGGAAAAACAAAGCCTCGCGGCAATCGTGCAGCAGGTCGAGATCGCATCACGGCGGGGCTCGTTGAAAGTGCTCGCGCCGCTCGTCAAAGCGCGCAAAGGCTTCCACACCGATGTCGCGCGTTGGGCGGAGCGTCAGGGGTTCGACACGCTTTTCGTGGATGGCCAGCTGATCCCGGTGGCGCAGTTCCGGAAGCTGGAACGCTTCAAGGAACACACCATCGATGTGGTGGTAGGCGTGATCGATGCGAGGCGCATCCTGAAGGCGCGCAACCTCGTGCAGCGCGCGCTCGAGATCGGACGCGGCACCGCGCACCTGCTCGATGCGAAACATCGCCTCACCGTCATGAGCACGGAGATGAGCTGCCCCGGGTGCGGGTGCGCTTTTGAAGAGCTCGATCCGCGCTTGTTCTCCTTCAACTCACCGCATGGCGCTTGCGGCGAGTGCGGCGGCTTCGGCGAAATCTGGAATCAAGCGAAGCAGACCGGGGCGGAAGAAACCGGCGAGTCGGTCCTGGAAAATGAGCTCGCGGCCGAGCGCGAGTCTGAGGACCTGGCTGAAGCCGAAGCGCGCGAGTGCCCGGCGTGCCACGGCTCGCGCTTGAACGCGATTGCGCGGCACGTGCGGCTGCAAGGCCACACGATCGATCAGTTCACTGCGCTCTCGGCCGCCGCGGCCTGGGCGTTGATGGATAAGCTGCGCTTCCGCGGAAACCAGAAAACGATCGCGGCCGATCTCATCCCGGAGATTCAGCAGCGGCTCGAGTTTATGGAAAACGTGGGCCTTGGCTATCTCGCGCTCGGCCGTTCCGCGAAGACCTTGAGCGGCGGCGAATCGCAACGCATCCGGCTCGCGGCGCAGCTTGGCTCGAATCTCCGCGGGGTGCTCTACGTGCTCGATGAGCCCACGATCGGGCTTCATCCGCGCGATAATGTGCGGCTGCTCGAGACTCTCACGGAGCTGCGCGAGAAAGGGAACTCGCTCGTGATTGTGGAGCACGATGAGGAGACGATGCGGCGCGCGGATCACATCATCGATCTCGGGCCTGGCGCCGGGATGCATGGCGGGGAAGTCGTGGTGCAGGGCACACTCGCCGAGATCAAGGCGCATGTCGGATCGGAGACCGGACGCTGTTTGCGCGCGCCGCTTTCTCATCCCACGCGCCAGAGTCGTCGTTCGTTAGACGAGGTCGCGCAATGGATCGAAATCCACGGCGCCAGCGTGCACAACCTGAAGAACGTCAATGCGCGTTTCCCGGTGAACCGGCTCTCCGTCATCACCGGCATCTCCGGCTCCGGGAAATCCACCCTGATGCGTTCCGTCCTGTTGCCGGCGATCAAAGAACAGCTCGCCAAGCACCGGACCGACCGCACGCGCGAATTGTTCTCCCATGTCACCGGCGCCGACGCCGTCGAAACCGTCTACGAAGTCGACCAGTCGCCGATTGGCAAAACCTCGCGCTCGACCCCGGGGACTTACATCAAAGTCTTCGACGAAATCCGCAGCCTCTACGCGCAACTGCCGGTCTCGCGGATGCGCGGTTACACGAACGCGCGCTTTTCTTTCAACACCGAAGGCGGCCGCTGCGCCGCGTGCAAAGGCCAGGGTGTGATCAAGCTGGAGATGAGTTTTTTGCCGAGCAGCTATCATCCTTGTGAAGATTGCGGCGGGCGACGCTACGATCCCGCCACCCTCGAGGTGCTCTACAACGAGAAGAGCATCGGCGACGTGATGGAGATGACGATCGAGCAGGCGGCGCAGTTCTTCGCCGCCAACATCAAGATCGCGCGGCCGCTCGGGTTACTCGTCGACACCGGCCTCGGCTACCTCAAGCTCGGCCAGCCGAGTCCCACCTTGAGCGGCGGGGAAGCGCAACGGCTCAAGCTCGTGACCGAACTCACCCGCGGGATCGGGCGCGCGCAGAACGAGCGGATCCGCAAAATGCGCAAACCGAAATCGACTCTCTACCTGCTGGAAGAGCCGACGATCGGATTGCACATGGCGGACGTTGAGTTGCTCCTCAAGGTGCTGCATCGGCTCGTGGACGAAGGGAACACCGTCATCGTGATCGAGCATAACCTCAGTGTGATCGCGGAAGCGGATTATATCGTCGATATCGGGCCAGAGGCAGGCGCAGCCGGCGGGGAGATTGTCGCGGCCGGCACGCCGGAAGAGGTGGCGAAGAATCGGATCAGCCGGACGGCGCCGTTTTTGCGCGAAGTGTTATCCCCCGTGGTGCGCAACGGAGGTTCCACGCGGCGGAACGGGAAAAATCCCAAATCCCAAGTTCCAAATCCCAAGAAAGCGCCAAGCGCCAAACACGACGCTGTTGGGATTTGAGGTCTGGGATTTCCTTGGAGCTTGGGATTTTGGAGCTTCGAGCGCGCGCCGCGCGCTCGACGGCAGCGCGACTTCGTGGAATAACGCATCCACGTGACCATCCTTGCCTACTACCTCCACAAGCTCGACCCGTTCATCTTCCACATCACGGATACCTTCGGCCCGCGCTGGTACGGTTTGGCCTACGTCCTGGCGTTCATCTGCGGCTACGCGCTGCTCTCCTGGCTCTCGAAGCGCGGCTACGCCGATCTGCCGCAGAAACAGGTGGGCGATTTCATTACCTGGGCCGCGCTTTTTGGCGTGATGCTCGGCGGACGCCTCGGCTACGTCCTTTTTTACAAACCGCAGATGCTGCGCGAGCCGCTCTCGATTTTCCGCATCTGGGAAGGCGGAATGTCCGCGCACGGAGGCATGCTCGGGCTGGTGCTCTTCACGCTTTTTTACGCGCGGAAACATCAGCTTTCCTGGACCAATCTGGGCGACAATCTTTGCGTCACCGCACCGATCGGCTTGTTCTTCGGCCGCTGTGCAAACTTCATCAACGGAGAGCTTTACGGCCGTCCCGCCCACGTTGCCTGGGCCATGCAATTCCCGAAGGAATTGCTGGAACCGGCGAACACCGCGCAGGCCGATTACGCGCTCGAACTCGCGCAGCAGATCGATCCCGGGTTGAACACGATCGAGAACGTCGTGCACGCGGCGCAGACCAATCCACAGATCGACGCCATGCTCCGCACGGTGCTGACGCCGCGCCATCCATCGCAGTTTTATGAGGCGTTACTCGAGGGCGTGCTCTTGTTCGCGATTATGTGGTTCTTCCGCACCCGCACGCGGCAGCCGAACGGCGTGATCACGGGCCTCTTCCTCGGCCTCTACGCGATCTTCCGGATCATCGTCGAGAACTTCCGCGAACCGGACGCGCCGATGATTGGCCTCTTCACGCGCGGCCAGTTTTTTTCCCTTTTCCTCGTGGCGCTCGGGATTGCCTTCATCGTCGTCGCGCGCATGCGGCCGCACTTTCCGCGGAAGATGAACTGGGGCCAGAACGGACGCTAAATCCAGACGCCCGCGGGAATAACGGCGTTTTTCGGCACCACCACAATGCCATCGCGGATGAAGTAGTTCTCGGCGTCATACTCAGATGGCTTGCCTTCCGGCGTAATCACCACGCCATCCGCGATCCGCGCGTTCTTGTCGATGATGGCGCGGTCGATCACGCAATTGCGCCCGATCCCCACTGCGGGAACTCCGCTTGGCACATTCGCCGGGTCGGTCTCGTAGTAATCGGCGCCCATTACGATGCTATTGCGAATCGTGGCGCCGGTCTGGATGACGCTCCGCACCCCGATGACCGAGCGCTCGATATGAGCGTCCGAGATGATGCAACCATCCGCCACGATCGCGTGGCGCAACGCCGCGCCGTTGATCTTGCTGCCGGGGAGAAAACGCGGGTGTGTGTAGATCGGCGCGGCCGCATCGAAGAAGCTGTACTTCGGCAACAAATCCGTCAGGTCGAGGTTCGCATCGTAGAACGCGCGGATCGTCCCGATATCCTCCCAGTAGCCGTTGAAAATGTAGCCGCTCACCTGCCGCTCTTCGATCGCATGCGGGATGATGTGTTTCCCGAAGTCGACCATGTCGTTCGCGAGTGATTGCACCAGGACATCGCGATTGAAGACGTAAATGCCCATCGACGCCTGGAAGAGTTCGTCGTCCGGCGCCGCGCCGATCGAGGAGAGCAACTCCGGCCCAAGTTTCAGCCCGTCGAGCACCGCCGCGTCCTTTGGTTTTTCGACGAAGCGCACCACGCGCCGCTCGCGGTCGCTCTCCATGATGCCGAAGTTCGAGGCCTGGCTGCGCTCGACCGGCTTGGTCGCGAGCGTGATCTCCGCCCCCGACTGGATGTGCTGATGGAGCAACGCTCGAAAATCCATCCGGTAGAGCTGATCGCCGCTCAGGATCAGGTAATAATCGAACGGCCGTTCCAGGAAATAGCGCATGTTCTGCCGGACCGCGTCGGCCGTTCCCTGGTACCAATCGGAGTGCTCGGGTGTTTGCTGCGCCGCGAGGATATCGACAAAGCTGCGCGAGAAATTGTCGAACTTGTAGCTTGCCTGGATGTGGCGATGTAGCGACATCGTGTTGAACTGCGTCAGCACGTAGATCGAGCGCAATCCCGAGTTCAGGCAGTTGCTGATCGGGATGTCGACAAGGCGATATTTTCCGCCGAGCGGCACTGCTGGTTTCGACCGATCTTTCGTCAACGGGAAGAGCCGGGTCCCTGCTCCGCCACCCATCACGATCGCGAGCGTTTGTTGCGTGGTGCCGGGAGGAAGGGCGAAGGAGTGAGCCGGACCGGGAGGGCTGGAAGGACGGTTTTGATTCTCCACGCCCCATTAACTCCGCACGCGCCAGAGTCGGCAAGCAACTCTTTACCGTGAGCGAAGCAATGGCGGCACTTGTTGCGCCTGCGAAGTGATGGTGTCAATCTCGCTCCCTATGTGCGGTATTGTTGGCTACGTCGGACGCTCGGAGGCTGCGCCTATTTTGCTCGATGGATTAAGGCGCCTGGAATATCGCGGCTACGATTCCGCGGGCGTGGCAATCGTGAATGGCGACGAAGTCGAAACCCGGAAGTGCGCGGGCCGTGTGGCCG
>JBPCMX010000055.1:0-21530 GCA_051001855.1 Chthoniobacterales bacterium | reverse complement strand
CATTTCACTCTCCACAAACAAAAGGAAAACACAAAAATGAACAACTCCGGTAAAGCTCCAACGATGGTTGTATGGGTTATTTCTCTGGTTCTGTTTCTCGTTGCGCTTGCTGCGCATTTTGGTCTGGCCAAAATTGGCGAGCCGTTTGCGACATGGTCCTGGATCGTCGGTTTCGCACTCGTGTTGATCGCGTGCCGGGTTCGGGGTCTTTAGTGTGCCGAGAATTCGGCTTAATCCAGCCGTTGAGGCTGTAGACAGAAAAACCGCGCGCCGCGAGTTGGGCTCTTCCCCGGACGCTTCTTCCGACGGCATCGCCTAGGCCTAACCAATCGATGGCATTGTGATGCGCCAGGTTTCTGCTTGGTGGTTGTCGCTTTCACTCTGGATTGTCGTTTGTGAGTTCTATCTGGTTCACAGTCCGCTGGGATACATCGAGGATGTCGCGCGTTTGGTTGCTCAGCTCGCCAAGGCCTAACCAGGCGACGATGCAGCGAACCGCCGGCCGCGCCGCGTTCTAGCTTTCGACGACTTCCCCATTCAACTTGCAGCGACGCGCGCCCTCCCCAGCGGTGGCTGATCTTATTCTCGTTAGGCGCTTTTCTTATGCCAGTCTTTGAACTGCAAACAAGCAAAAGAAGAAGCACACAATACCATGAAAAAACTCATTCAGACGTTTCTGCCCGGCATTTTAGCCGTGACATTGTTGGCCCAGACCCAGGCCCAGATTCTGCGTTAGCCACCGTGCAGCGCGGGGAAATGAAGAAGCTCGATTGGTTGGGCGCTGGGAAGGCACCGGCTGGATACAAATGGGATCGGAGGGGCGCAAGGAATTTACACAGACAGAGACCATTCAGTACAAGTTGGACGGATTGGTCTTAGTCATTGAGGGGCAAGGAAAGTCCAAAGAGGACGGTTCGACGGTTCATAGTGCTCTGGCATTTGTCTCGTATGATGAGCGAGCGAAGACCTTCCGATGGCATGCGTTTACCGCCGAAGGAAGACAGACCGACACGGAGGCAAAGATTGGCACCGACACCCTGGAGTGGGGATTGGAGATTCCCCAACGTGGCCGCATGAGATACACCATCAAGTTGAATGAGAAGGGAGAATGGTTTGAGGTGGGAGAGATGACGCAGGATGGTCAGACCTGGCATAAGTTTTTCGAGATGATGCTACAGCGACAAAAGTAGTTCGAGAGATATGACCGTTCCGCCTAGACCATGCGATGCAGGGCGCGTCTGTGGTTCTCCAGCCGGCGCACCTCGCGCTTGAAGAACTCACGCTGCCGCCCCCAGTTCCCTCCGCTCCTGTTCTTCGGCCGAGGGAATGCGGATCGGCTTGAGCTCGCCCGTGCGCCCCTCGCGCCAGCGCGCTCCACCGCATCCGTCCCATCGTTATTCCAGGAGCCGCGCCCGGGTCCAGGGCTGGGCGCGCTTGATCTCCCCGCCGTCGCACTGCATCGCCACCACGATGTTCCTCATATCGACCTCCAGTCCGAGTTGGAAAACGTGGCGTATTCCAGGATTGCTCCCGGGAGCCGCAACGCTATTCTTATCGCTGCCATGGAGGGGTTTTTCATAATCCGTGTGTGCCCTGTCGGCTCACGCGCTAGCCGCAACGCGTTCTAGCTTCTGTGACTACAACCTCTAACACGCAGCCACGCTCGCTCTCGCCAGCGGTCGCTGATCTTGTGTCTCGTTAGGCCTCGGGAGAAACACCATGGAGCAGCGGTCGATACTTAGAGCCGCCTTGATCGGCGGGCTGCTCGGCGGCGCACTCGATCTCTTGTTTGCCGTTTCGTTTGCTGCTTACAACGGCGCAGCCCCGAGCCGTGTGTTCCAGGTCATCGCCAGCGGCATTCTTGGCAATGCTGCGCTTGCGGGTGGCAGCGGCGTCTCGATCTTTGGTGTGGCCTGTCATTTCGGTCTTTCGGTTCTGTGGGCGGCACTCTTTGCGGCGGTTGCCTGGCAGCTTCCCGCGCTGGCGCGTCGGCCGCTTCTCGTGGGCATTGGCTTTGGGCTCGTCGTATTTCTTTGCATGCGGTTGGTCGTGTTGCCGCTCTCTGCCTACCCGCACCCCGTCACCTTCAAACCGCTCGCCACGGTTCTGGATCTGCTGTCGCACATGTTCCTGTTTGCCACGCCCATTGCCGTGGTAGTGGGCCGTGCAATCCGGGCCTGCAGGCCTGACAATTCATTCGAGCGTTAGACGTATTTGCCCAGCCGTGACCTCAGCACTACCGCGCTACACCTCAGGAGAAGAGGTGCGCGGCGGCGCCGTCTCGTAGAATCGCCAGCTCGGAAAGATCGTCTTCGTCATCGATCGCGCAGGGCAGGCCGTGGCGACGAATCAGTTGCCGTCGATCCCCCACGCTCCCGGGCATGAAAACCTTCCTGCGCTCGCGCCAACGTCTCTTCCTGTGGCCCAAATCAACAAGTCGCAGGCCTGCCCTTGAGTCGCTCGAAGGCGTAAATGCGGCAATCTCCGATTCCTCCGGTCTCCTGCCCTAGTCGCCTCCGGGGCGCGGGGCAGGGTGATGATGCCCATTGAGCATGCTGCCTTCGAACGAGCGATCCTGTTTTTTTCGCAGATCTTCTGTCGTCAGGTGGGTGAGGTTTCCGCGTGGGGGCGAACCCTCCTCGGCCCAGTGGCCGCCAAGATTGCTCCCAAGTTCGCCGGTAATCCAGACGTAGCGCTGACCGTCGATCACCCGGTGTCTCGAGACCCCCTCCCCGGCCCCGGACTGGTCGTTCGCGATCTGTCCGGTGATGTTCAAGCCGAGCCCTACGTTCACCTTCATCGCCGCGCCGCCAGCCAAAAGTTTCTTTCCCGGCACACCATCAGCAATCACTTTCCTTTTGCCCGCGGAGAGCACGATCAAGAACTGATTATTCTTCACCGCCGCGTTCCTGGCGTTGAACTGGACCACGTAATTGCCGGGATCGAGATTTCCGGTCGCGAAGGTCGCATCCGCGTTTGTTCGGCCCTTAAACGCGACATTGCCGCTGGCATTGAAAACGGTGACATCCACCGCGGGGATATCGCCATAGGCCGCGGAGGTAATTCCCAAAATAATGGCAAAAGCCGGGCCGACCAATCGTTGCAAGTGCCTGATCATAAAATGTCCTTTGGTTGAGTTAGTTTTGCGGAGCGCTGCGTACTGCATGTGACCAGACTCTCGCTTTTCGCGGCGCAGCGCCATATCCACTTGGCGAGAAAGATGCGGGCCAGTTGCTCTGCCTGGCTAACTCCTCTTGAGACTGTTCTTTCCGCACGGACTTTAACGCCGTAATGGCTGAGTTCGTTTCGTCCTGGTCATGAAAAAGCGAGCAGCAAACCAACGACGCCGCCGATCCATCATTGCCTTCGAGATGGTCCGCCTCGATCGCGCCGCCGCCGAGCCGCTCCATCACCAGCTTTACCGGCAGATTCGCGACGAATTGCGCTCGGGAAACTTTAGCCCCAGCTCCTCACGGCTCCCCTCGTCGCGTGCCCTGGCCGTCGAGCTCGGCGTCTCCCGGCTCACCGTGAATTTAGCCTTCGCCGATCTCCAGGCGGAAGGCTACCTGACCACGAAACCCGGCTCCGGCACCTTCGTCGCCGACCCGCTTCCCGAGGCCTTTCTGAATGCCGGCAAAGCCAGCTCGTCGCCCCAGCTAACCCACGAAACCCGCATCTCCCAGCGCGTCAATCGCCTCCTCGATCCCCGCGTAGGCGAGCAATTCGATCTCGGCGCCACCGGCGTCGCGCCCGGCGTCGCCCTCGCCTCCGGCATCCCCGCGGTCGATGAATTTCCCCTCGCCATCTGGGAACGTCTCCGCGCCCAGCTCCTCGCGAAAAAAGGCGCGAACCTCCTCCGCTACGGCTCCAATCGCGGCGACGCCGATCTCCGCGAAGCCGTCGCCGCCTACCTTTGCGATTTCCGCGGCGCCCATTGTCATCCCGACCAAATCCTTATCGTCGCAGGCTTGCAGCAGGCGATGCTCATCAGCACCATGGCCGTGCTCGATCCCGGCGATGGCGCCTGGATCGAAGACCCCGGGTTTCACCAGGCGCGCCGCGTCTTCGCCCTCGCCGGCGCAAAGATCATCTCCCGCCCGCTGGATACCGAGGGCATCGTGATCGCAGGAGCGCCCACCCGCCCGCGACCCCGGCTCATCTACGTCACCCCTTCCCATCAATTTCCGCTTGGCGTCACCATGAGTCTGAAGCGGCGAAACGCTTTGCTGGAATTCGCCCAAACCCGCGGCTCCTACATCCTGGAAGACGATTACAACGCCGAGTTTCGCTTCAGCGGCCCGCCGCTCCCCTGCCTGCAAGGGCTCGATCGCTCCGGCCGCGTCATCTACGCCGGCACCATGAGCAAGATCCTCTATCCCTCCCTCCGCCTCGGCTACCTCCTCGTTCCCGCGCCCCTCGCCGACGCCGTCGCGAAACTCCGCAGCACCCTCGACCAGCACTCCCCCACGATCGACCAAGCCACCCTCGCCCGCTTCATCACCGAAGGCTTTTACCTCAGCCACGTGCGCCGGATGCGGAAGATTTACTCCGACCGCCGCGCGGTTTTCATCGAGCAATTCCACAAACTCCTCGGCCACCGCTTCACTCTCGAAATTGCCGACGCCGGCCTGCACGCCCTCGCCTGGTTCCGCTCCGCGAAAGACCTCCCCATCGTCCAGCGAGCCGCGCCCAATTTAGGCGTCAAGATCAGCCCCCTCGCCTTCTTCTGCATCGACGCGAAACTTCCGCCCGCCCTCGTCCTGGGGTTCGGCGCCTGGACCCCCGCGCAAATCCGTGAAGCCCTCGCCCGGCTCGCTCGCGCCCTCGATAAACGACCGGCCTGATCCCCCGCCGCCAGTAGCCGAGGTTGCTGATCCGCCGCATCCCGAGCGGTAGCCGGAACTGCTCCGACCGGCTGGGCGAGCCATTCGCCGGGTCGCACCTACACTCAGACAACGGTGCCGGAGGAGACAAGAGAGGCGCAGTCGGCTGCGCGCGCCCGGTAGCGCCGAAAGGTCTAACCTCGATTGGTGCGGTGCGCCGCGGCCTTTACGCTGCGGTCGATTTGGCCGCGGGGAGCGGAACGAACTCCGCCTCGTGCAGGACGATCGCCTTCGTGCCGCGCAGCAGGCGCCACCACTCGACGAGCGAGCCGCCGAGGATCAAAAAGACGAGTGTGAGGAAGCCGAAGGCGACGAGCGCGTCGAAGCGCCAGACGCTCGCCTGCCGCAGCAGCGCCACCGCTTTTTCCGGGGCGAGGCCGCTGGCGGTCTGGGTGAGGGCGGTCGCGCCGCTGAGGAATCCGAGCTTCGGGTCGGGGGCGAAGATCTTGATCAAGCCGGCGGAAAAAGTCACTGCGCACATGAAAGCCAGCGGTACCGCGGTGACCCAGAGATAGCGCACCTTGCGCATCTTGATCAGGAGGGTCGTGCCGAGGCAAAGCGCGACGACGGAGAGGAGCTGATTTGCGAGGCCGAAGAGCGGCCAGAGGCTGTTGATCCCCCCGAGAGGATCGAGCACGCCCTGATAGAGGAACCAGCCCCAGGCCGCGACGAGCAATCCGCTCGAGAGCAGATTTGCGCCGGACGAGGTCGTGTCGCCGAGCGGTCGCCAGATGTTGCCTAACAAGTCCTGGAGCAAAAATCTGCCGACGCGCGTGCCGGCGTCGAGCGTGGTGAGAATAAAGAGCGCCTCGAACATGATCGCGAAGTGATACCAGAGCGCGAGCGCCGTCGGGCTCGCGGAAACCCGCGCAAACATGTGCGCCATCCCCACCGCAAAGGTTGGCGCTCCGCCCGCCCGGCCAAACATCGTGCCCTCGCCCAGGGTCGCGGCGAGCTGCTGCATGCCGGCTTCACTCACCGGAAAACCGGCTGCGCTGATCTTCGCCACCACTTCGGCCGGCGCGCCCTTGGTGTTCATGGCGAAGTACTGCCCGGGTTCGAGGACGCACGCGGCGATCAGCGCCATTAACGCCACCATCATCTCCACCACCATCGCGCCGTAGCCGATGTCCCGAATGCGCGCTTCCCGCGCCAGCATCTTCGGGGTCGTGCCGGAGGCAATCAGGGCGTGAAAGCCGGAGACGGCGCCGCAGGCAATCGTGATGCAGACGAAGGGAAAGACCGGCCCCGCAAAAACCGGCCCGGTGCCATCGACGAACCGAGTGATCGATGGCATGAGCAAGGTCGGCCGCAACACCACCACTGCGACTGCCATGGCCGCGACGGTTCCGAGTTTTAGAAATGTGCTGAGATAATCGCGCGGCGTGAGCAGCAGCCAGACCGGGAGGGTGGAGGCGGCAAACGCGTAGATCATCAGAGCCCAGGCGAGCCATTTCTCGTCGCGCGTGAACCAACTCTGCAGGAGGGGGAAATGAGCGAGGAATTGGCCGCCCCAGACCCCGCAGGCAAGACCGACCACGCCGAAGGCGGTGATCCACCCGACGTTGACCCGCCCGCTGCGCAGCCCGAGCCCCATCACCAGCGCTATCGGGATTGTGCTGCCGATCGTGAAAACGCCCCATGGACTTTTTGCCAGCGCCTGCACCACGACGAGGGCGAGCACCGCCATCAGGATGATCATGATGGCTAGGACGCTGATGAGCGCGAGCGCCCCGACTCCCGCGCCGATTTCCTCTTTCACCATCTGCCCAAGCGTCTGGCCGCGGCGCCGGATCGAGGCGAACAGGACAATCATATCGTGCACGCCGCCACCGAGCGTGGCGCCGATCAGAATCCAAAGCGTGCCCGGCAGAAATCCGAACTGCGCCGCCAGGACCGGACCGACCAATGGCCCCGGTCCCGCGATCGCCGCGAAATGATGGCCGAAAGCCATCCAGCGATTTGTCGGGACGAAATCTTTCCCATCTTCCTGCGCCACTGCCGGCGTGGCGCGCGCGTCATTCAAAACCAGGACTTTAGTCGCGAGCCACTTACTGTAGAAGCGGTAGCTGATCGCGAGCGTACAAAGTCCCGCCACCACGATCCACAAGGCGCTGATCTGCTCGCCGCGACTGAGCGCGAGCACCGCCACTGCGCCGAGGCCCGAGAGGCTGACAACAATCCAGGCGAGCCGTTTCCAAACAGTCATGTTACGAGCGGATTGAACCAGAATTGCTGCCATGCGCCAAGCTCCTCCACTCGGGTGTTTTGACTTAGCCCGCCCGCAGACTTACGGAATGCCTCTTTCCCGTCATGCGCCTGACTCAGAAGCTCCACAAACTGGTCGATCCGCGTCTCCTGCAGAGCATGCGGCGGCATACCGGGCGTTTTCTGCTGACGCGCCGTTTTGTCTTCCGGCTCGACCCGGAGCGGATCATCGCCGAGATCGATCGCAAGGAATTTCAGACGATCCACGAGCGCCACGCGGTGCCGAATCCGGGAGATGCACCGGAGAAATATCTCGAATTACGCCGCTGGGTGGAGACGAATATCCGCCGGGTGCGCAGCCTGGAACTCGATTTCGGCCTGCGCCGCCGCGTCCTCGATATTGGCTGCGGCGCCGGTTACTTCCTCTACATCTGCAAATGGCTCGGGCACGACGTGCTCGGCCTGGACATCGACGAGTCGCCGATGTTCACAGACATCACGAAACTGTTGCGCGTGCCACGAGTGCTCTGGCGAATCGAGCGCTACGTGAAGCTGCCTGATCTCGGCGCGAAGTTCGATGTCGTGACGGCGCACATGATCTGTTTCAACGATCACAAGACGGATCACGTCTGGTGCCAGACGGAATGGGAGTTCTTCCTGAACGATCTCCGCACGCACCTCCGGGCCGGCGCCCAGGTGCACCTCGAGTTTAATCGGGAGTTCGACGGCACGTGGTACACGCCGGAGCTGCGCGATTACTTTGCGGGCCGCGGCGCCACGATCGACCTGCACCGCGTCACATTCACGAGAGAGCGTCTCGCGCTGCCCTGAGCTGCTTCAGCTTTTCGCCGGAATCCTTCTCCCGCTGGCGGTGCTCATCCACTACCTCGCGCGGGGCGCGGTCGACGAAGGAAGAGCTGGCGAGTTTGCGCTCGGTTGCTTCGAGTTCTTTTTCCACCTTTGCGATCTCCTTTTCGAGACGCTCGCGCTCGGCTGCGGGATCCGCCTGCATGTCCGCGAGCAGGTACAATTCTCCGAGGTCTGTCACGGCGACCGGCACCCCAGTCGCGGCGGCATAGCCCGGCTCGATCAGCAACTGCTCGGCGTTGAGGAGGCGGGCGAGAGTAGGCCGTTCATCCGCCAACGACTCGTTCGCGGCGCGCAGGACGAAGCGCGTTTTCTTGTTCGACGGCACGCGTGATTCTGCGCGCAGATTTCGCCCCGCGCGCACCGTGTTGTAAATTGCGTTTACCTGCCGGCGCGTGTCCACCATCGCCACGGGATCGAGCGGACTGGGCTGCGGCGGAGACGCGAACTGGATCGAATCGTCCTCCGCTGCGGCGAAGCCGAGCAGCATCCAAAGCTCCTCCGTGATGTGCGGCATCAAGGGATGCAGCAACCGGAGCACGGCTGAAAGAACGTAGTCCATCACCGCGAGCACCGCGGCTTTGCGGGCGGGATCTTCCGCGAAGATATCGCTCTTGGCGGCTTCGATGAACCAGTCGCAGTAGTCGTTCCAAAAAAAATCATAGAGCCGCTGCACCACTTCGTTGAAACGGTGCTCCGTGTACGCGATTTCAATCGCGGCGATGGTCTCGTCGAGTCGCGCCAGCACTTCGAGGGCGTAGATGGAAGGCGGGTGCGCCTGCAGTTCGACCGCGCGCGCGCTCTCTCCGTGCATCTGCCGGAAGCGCGCGGCATTCCAGAGTTTCGTCGCGAAGTTCCGCCCTTCCTCAATCTGCTTTTCGTCGAAGCGGATGTCCTGCCCGCTCGGCGCCATCCGCATCAGCCCGAAGCGCAAGCCATCCGCACCGAATTTTCCGATCAGCTCCAGTGGGTCGGGCGAATTGCCTAACGACTTGCTCATCTTGCGCCCGGCGCGGTCCCGGATCAGCCCGGTGAAGTAAACCTCGCGAAACGGAATGTTGTCCTCGACCCGGCCGGAGGTGCCGGGTTCGAACTCCAGACCGGCCATGATCATGCGTGCGACCCAGAAGAAGATGATGTCGGGAGCGGTCACCAGCACGGAGGTTGGGTAAAACTTTGCCCGCGTTTCCGCGTCCATCGTTTCGTAGGCCCAGAGCCAGGAGGAGAACCAGGTATCGAGCGTATCCTCGTCCTGCCGCCAGTCCGCCCCGGGCGAGCTTAGCTGGACGGCGACCTCACCCTCAGGGCCATACCAAGCGGGGATGCGATGCCCCCACCATACCTGCCGGCTGATGCACCAATCCTGGATTTTGCTGAGCCACTGCTCGTAGACTTTCTCCCAATGGACCGGCACAAATCGGATGAGATGCTCGCGCACGACAGCGAGCGCTTCCTCTGTTTTCGGGTAACGCAGGAACCATTGCTCGCTCAGCCGCGGCTCGATTGGAACGCCCGCGCGCTCGCTAAAGCCGACAGTGTTCTCGTAGGGCTCCTCTTTGCCTAACAACCCCTGCTCCGCGAGCAGCGCGCCGGCCTTTTTCCGCGCTTCAAACCGGTCCTGCCCGTCCAGTTCCGGAAACGCCGGACAGTTGATCCGGCCATCGGGGTGCAGCACGTCGACCACCGGCAGGCTGTGCCGCTGACCGATCTCGAAGTCGACCTTGTCATGCGCCGGCGTCACCTTCAAAACCCCGGTGCCAAACTCCGGTTCGATCGCCTCGTCGGCGATGATCGGCAGCTTCTCCCGGAGGAGTGGCCGCCACACTTCCGATCCGATCATCTCCCGGTAGCGCAGATCGTTCGGATGCACGGCCAGCGCCACGTCCGCCATGATCGTCTCCGGCCGCGTGGTCGCCACTTCGAGGAATTTCCCGGGCGTCGCCACCAGTTCGTAGCGCACATAATAGAGCACGCTCTTCTGTGTGGTAGGAATCACTTCCTCGTCGGAGAGCGCCGTCAGTGCGGCCGGATCCCAATTGATCATCCGGCGGCCGCGATAGATCAGCCCTTTCGCGTGCAGATCGACAAACACCTGCTGGACCGCGCGGGCGTAGCCGGCGTCGAGCGTGAAGCGTTCGCGTTCCCAATCGCACGAGCAGCCGAGCCGCTTCAGTTGTTCGAAAATAATGCGCCCGTGCGTCTCGCGCCATTCCCAGGTGCGGCGGAGGAACTCCTCGCGACCAAGATCGTGACGCGTCACCTTTTCGGTTTTCCGCAGCACCTTCTCGACCGCGCTCTGCGTCGCCAGCCCGGCGTGGTCCGTTCCCGGCAGCCAAAGCACTTCGTACCCGAGCATCCGGGCACGCCGCGCGAGAATGTCCTGGATCGTGGTGTTCAGGACGTGGCCGAGCGTGAGCACGCCGGTGATATTGGGCGGCGGAATCACGATCGAGAACGCCGGCTTGGGCGACTTCGCGTCCGCGTGGAAATCACCGCGATCCAGCCAGCGCTGGTACCATTTCGGCTCCACCACGGTGGGATCATACGTCTTCGACAATTCGGGCATCGGGCAGCAATCATCCGAGCCTCCACCGGGAATGCCAACCGAAAAGCAGGAGCAGCCGCAGCGCGCACGACAGGCCGGGGGCGGCTAAACAGTTGCGACGCGGGCCGCGCCAGCCACTTTGCCGGTTCATGCACGCGCGCAAACTCCTCGGCCTCGTCGCGTTCGCCGGGCTCGGCGCCGCCACGGTGGCAGCCGTGGAGTGGAATGTCGTGAAGCAGCAGGCGCGCGACTACGTCTCCTTCCAAAACGTGGCCGAGTTCTACCACTTCGGCAGCTACAGCCACGCCAACCGCACCATCTCCTTGCGAGGCGAGCATCGCACGATCCGGGCGCAGGCCGAGACGAGCGAGCTCTTCATAAACGGCGTCCGTTTCTTTACCTTCTTCCCGCTGCTCGAGAATGGCACGGGGCCGCTGATCTCCGCCTTCGATGTGGGAAAACTGATCGAGCCCGTCCTGCGTCCGAGCCGCATCGCGCAGGCGGAACGCGTCGAAACAGTCATTCTCGATCCCGGTCACGGCGGGACGGACCAGGGAACCTCAAGCCGCTGGGGTGCGGAGAAGGACCTGGCGCTCGAGGTCGCACTCACGGCGCGCAACGAACTCTTGCGCACCGGTTACAAAGTGGAGATGACGCGTTTCACGGACATCGGTCTCTCTCTTGAGCAGCGGGTGGAATTCGCCAGTCAATTCCGGAATGCCGTCTTCATCAGCATCCACTTCAATTCCGCGAGCGGCGGTGCGGGAGTGGAGAGCTACGCGCTGGCGCCGGAGGGCGTCGTTTCCAACGCCGCCTCCGGCGACCACGATCTTTCCGCGACCGGGACACAGGCCGAGCCAGGGAACGCGCAGGACAGCCAGAATATCGCGCTCGCCGCCGCAGTGCATGCCGCGGTGCTGTCGCGCTCGTCCGCCATCGACCGCGGCATCCGCCACGCGCGCTTCAAGGTGCTGCGCCAGATTCGCATCCCGGCGCTTCTGCTCGAGGGCGGGTTCTTGAACGATCCCGTCGAAGGCCAGCGCCTCGCGACTCCGCAATACCGGCAGCAGCTTGGTACCGCGATCGCCCAAGGCATCCAGGGCTACAATGCGGCTGTGAATTATCGCGCCTCAGATTCCACGTTCGCTTACGTGCGCACGACTCTGCCGCCGCACGCGAGTTCGATCACTGAGCCGCTGCACCAGCCGCCGGCGCCCGCGCATGGCACGGAATAGGATGGACTCATCGATGAGGGAACGCGGAGAAGGCGATCCGCGGCCGATCGGGGTCTTCGATTCCGGCATCGGCGGGCTCACGGTGGTGAGCGCATTGCGGCGTCTCTTGCCTAACGAATCGATTTATTATCTCGGGGACACCGCGCGGGTGCCGTACGGCGGGAAAAGCGCCAGCACGGTGCAGCGTTACAGTCGCGAGATTGCGGCCCTCCTGCTGGGTGAGAATGCGAAGACGATCGTCGTCGCGTGCAACACCGCTTCGGCGCTCGCCTTGCCGGCCCTGGAGGAAACGCTCCCTGTCTCGGTCACGGGCGTGATCAGGCCGGGCGCAGCGGCGGCGATCGCAGCCACGCGGAACGGGCACATTGGCGTCATTGGCACGCGCGCCACGATCAAGAGCGGCGCCTACGAAGCAGCCTTGCGCGGCCTCCACTCGGGGGTGCAGGTCACCGCTCGGGCCTCCCCCTTGCTCGTGCCGCTGATCGAGGAAGGCTGGCTCGAGACCGAGGTGACGGACAAGGTGTTGATGCAATATCTCGAGCCGCTGCTCGACGCCGGAGTCGATACGCTGGTGCTCGGTTGCACCCATTATCCTCTGCTCCGCCCCGCGATGAACCGGCTGCTCGGCAGCGGGATCACGCTGGTCGATTCGGCGGAGAATTGTGCTGCGGCCGTGGGCGCGCTCCTGGCGACCGCGGGCTTGCAGGCCGGACCCGGCACGACGGGCGCGTTGCAGGTCGCGCTGACTGATCCGCCGGATGCGTTTCTGCAGACCGCGGATGCGGCGCTGCAGCTCGAAGTCGGCGAAATCCAGCTGCGCCAGCTATAGTTTCTTGCGCTTGGGCAGCGCCCGCACCACCAATTCGTAGGAGTGGTCGATCATCGCCCGGATTTCCACATCGGGAATCCCGCCACTGAGCACGACCGTGTTCCAGTGCTTCTTGTTCATGTGGTAACCGCCACGCACCTCTTCGTAGCGGTCGCGGAGGTCGAGCGCGCGATCGGGATCGCACTTCAGATTCGCGGTCGCCGGCACTTCTTCGAAAGCCAGTAACGCGAACATCTTCCCACCGACCTTGAAGACGGCATGCTCCGGGCCAAAGGGTGCACCCTCGCTCGCTCCCGGCTGCGCCAGGCAATACTCACGGAATCGCTCCACATTCATCAGACGCAGGCGATCTTGCGCAGTCCCGGCGGATTACGGCGCCGCCGCGCATCCAGCCGCTCAAACTTGCACTCGATTCGCTCCGCCCGCACGATCTCCTCCGACCGGTCGATCCCTGCGGTGTGACTCTCCGCCGCCAGCCGCGCACCCTCCGCGCCATGCAGCTTTTCGTAATAACGATCGTCGAGCGCGCTGGCCACGTGCGCGGTGATCCGTCCAGTCATGCCGCGCCCGACCAAGCCGTCATCGAGCACCACCACTTTCCGACCCGCCCGCACCAATGTGTAGGCGATCTTAAGCCCGGAGATGCCTGCGCCCACGAGGCAGACATCGGTCGTGATGTTCTCCCGCAACGGGTTGAGCGCATCCGTCTCGGTCGTCGCCTCCCAGAGTGAGATCCTGTCGCCGGCCCGTTCCGCTTGATCCGGGTGATTCGCCATACTTCCTATTCGAAACTCCTGCCGCCGGAAGATGCGCTCAGCTGCGACGCTTCAAAGACGTCCGGCCAGATTGGAGAGATCGATGTTTTCGATCGCGACCCCCGGCGGACGCGAGAGAGCGAACACCACCGCATCGGCGATCTCCGCCGGCGGCAGCATTTTCTCACGGGGCCATTCTCCTTCGACCGCGTCCCAAATCCCGGTGTTGGTGGCGGCGGGATAAATATTGAGCACGCGAATGCCGCGCGGGCGCAGCTCTTCGCGCACCGCCTGGGAGAAGCCCTCGAGCGCAAACTTGCTCATGCAATACGCGCTCCAGTTCGCAAAGCCGGATTTCGCCGCAATCGAAAGCACGTTTAAGATGCTGGCGCCGGGTTTCATCCTCCGCGCGAATGCTTGCGTGAGAAGAAACGGAGCCGTCACGTTGACCGCGAGCGTCGCCCGCCATTCCTCCTGGGAGATGCTCTGCAGCGGCTTCACCACGGCGATCCCGGCGTTGTGAATCAGGGCGTCGAGCGGCTCGTCACCGGCCGCGGCGATCAGCGCTGCGACTTCGTCCGGCGCGCGAAGATCGAACGCGAGCGCCTGCGCCGCGCCGCCCGCCGCTTCGACCGCCTGGCAGGTCTGCGCGAGGGCGTTGCGATCACGGCCATGGAGCAGGAGCGCAGTCCCAGCGCCGGCCAGCCGTTCCGCGATCGCGCGCCCGATGCCGCGACTTGCGCCCGTGATGAGAATGCGCCTCATCTAAGCGCGGCGGAGGCTAAACCGGTTGTTCGCTGTCTCCCAGAGGCGCAGACGCGCGAGGCGATTCCAGAGCAGCGGGTCCGTTTTCTCCCACAGCACCTGCACGATGTTTTCGCCAGTGGAAGGCCGGCGGCGGAACTGTTCCGTCTCCAGATCAAGATGCTTGTTATTCCAGGCGCGCACCGATTCACGCATTGCAGCCTGCAGCTCCACGAAATTGCAAAGCGTGCCCCTCCGCTTGTCGAACTCTCCACCGATGGTCGCTTCGCTGATGTAAAGATGCCCGTGACCGCGCGGGTTATTGCACTTCCCGTACATCGTGGCGTTTTGTTCCTCGGAGTACTCGTAGCTCTGCAGCCGGTGCGACGCGCTGAATGGCATCTGCAGCGCCAGAAGATGCTGGCCGGCGGCGGTGTATTCCGCGAAGAAATCCGAGCGCTCGTGCAGTCGCACGCGCTCGACCGGCAAGGCGCTGCTCGCCCGCTGGAAAATGTAGGCCGATATCATCTCCGTCGTGATCGGCAGGTCGCGCAAACCGCTCACCTCCGCGTTCAGATTGCGGTGGTCCAACTCCGCGACGAGCGATCCGATACAGGCGGCGATCTCCGCCTCTTCCGCAGCCGCCCGCAGCGTCAGGCGTGCGCGGTAGTCGTGCCCATGCCCGTGTGGCGACGCCGCGGCGCCGAAAACCTGCTCGTTCTCCGCCTGGGAAAGATGCGGCGACATCGTGGTGCGCGCAGCGGAAAACCGGAATTCGTGATGCCCTTCCGTGGTGCCATTGGCATAAGCGGTGGCCGTCCGCTGCGGGGTCTCCTCCAAGTGCACCGCAGTGAGTTCGGCACCGGAACCGCGGAAGAGCGGCGCGACTTCCCTCTCGAGCTGGCGCGCCACGTTCTCCGCGGTCGGGACGAGAGCGGCCAAGGCGGGGTTGTCTTCGTTCAGGAATTTATGGTCGTAGCCGCGATCGATCACTTCGCCCGCGCGACGTTTGATTTCGCTGATGTTCATCAGCATGCCGGTCGCCGGATCGACCGTCCCGGTGAAGACAAACCAGGCGACGTAATTGCGCCCGGCGCCGTAGCGGGCGTGTGTCTCGTCGCCGAAGGCGCTCTCATTCGCCTCCGCGGAAAGCCGAGGATCAAAAAGCCGGCGCGAAGCCGAGAACTCGAGCCGCTTGCTGACCGTCAAGAACATGATGTCTGCCGCCTAGCGCCGCAGCAGAGCGAAGAATTCCGAACGCGTGCGCGCATCTTCCTTGAAAGTGCCGACCAGGTGCGAGGTGGTCATGACGGAGTTCTGCTTTTGCACTCCGCGCATCATCATGCAGAGATGCTTGGCTTCGATCACGACTGCGACTCCTTTCGGGTGCAATGCGTCCATCAGGGCGTCGGCGATCTGGGTGGTGAGCTGCTCCTGGATCTGCAGCCGACGCGCGAAGACGTCGACGATCCGCGCCACCTTCGAGAGGCCGATTACCTTCCCATCGGGAATGTAGGCCACATGCGCTTTGCCGATGAACGGGAGCAGATGATGCTCGCACATCGAGTAGAGCTCGATGTCTTTCACGAGCACGATCTCGTTCGCGTCGGAGTCGAAGATTGCCTCGTTGATGATCGATGCGAGATCCTGCCGATAGCCTTGCGTCAGAAACTCAAACGCACGCGCCGCGCGGCCCGGCGTCTTCGCCAGTCCCTGCCGCTGCGGGTCTTCGCCGACCGCTTCGAGAATCGTCTGGAACGACTCTGTCAAACGCTCGAGTTGCCCTCCCGGCAGCCGGTTCGGCTCACGCGTGAGGCGCTCGCTGACCTCCAGCTCCGTCTCGGGATTTTCCATCGCGCAAGCTTATCGCGACCGATGGCTAACACAACCTACGGCACCCGCCGGCCACCTCCCCGGCTGCGTCTCCAGCCACCTTTCGCCGCCACCACCACCACAATAGGGTTGTCACGAGAGGTGTCGATTGTCTATGGTGAGAAATGGATAGATCACTCGTGGCGATTCTGGCCGTTCTCTCTCTCGCATTCGCCTTCACCGGCTGTGAAAACACCCCCCCGCAGAGCACCACCACATCGAGCGCGACCGTTAAGACCGTCACGACGAGTCCCACGCCGCACCCGAAAGCCAAATGGACACCGCAAGGTGCACGACAGACCGGGTCAAATTTCTAGCGCCCACCCGTCCGCGCGCCGCCGGCGCCGAGAGCCGCTAATCCAGCCAGCTTAGCGGATATTTTTCGTCGTCGAGCGCGACCGCCTGCTCGGTCAGCTCGAGCGTGTGCTCGGTGTCGAACATGACGGCCAACTCCTCCGTCCGCACCGCGTCCTTGCTCGCCATGATCGTGCCGGGATGAGGCCCGTGCGGAATGCCACGCGGATGCAGCGTCATCGAGCCGGCCTCGATGCCTTTGCGCGAACCGAAATTGCCGCGCACGTAGAAGAGCACTTCGTCCGCTTCGACGTTGTCGTGCACCCACGGGATCTTGACCGCTTCCGGATGATAATCGAGTAGCCGCGGCGCAAAGGTGCAGATCACGTAGCCCTTTACTTCGAAGGTCTGGTGGATCGGCGGCGGCTGATGGACGGTGCCGGTGATGGGCTCGAAATCCTGCGCATTAAAGGTGAACGGATAGACGAACCCGTCCCATCCCACGACGTCGAAAGGATGATGCGCGTGCACCACCCGGGTCCAACGGGCGCCGTCTTTCACGAGCACCTGCACGTCTTCTTCTTTGTCGATCGTGAGCAACTCGCCCGGGCCGTGGAAATCGCGCTCGGAATAGGGTGACCCCATCCGGATTTGCCCCTCGTGATTCAGGTAACGCCGCGGAATTCTTACCGGGCCGGTCGATTCCAGGATGAGGTAATCTTCCTCCTGCACATCGTCCGGCACGAGCCGGTAGGTGATGCCGCGCGGGATCACGATGTAATCCTCCGCGCGATACCGCAGCTTGCCGAACATCGATTCCAGCGTGCCGCCGCCTTTGAAAACAAAGATGACCTCGTCCGCGCCACCATTCCGGTAATACTCGTACTCGCCGTAAGCGATTGCCGGCTTGAGCCGTGACGCGACCATGTCCTGATTAAACATCATCGGGATGCGGCCGGTGTAGAGATCGCCGGCGCGTGGGACGTGCGCGGCTTTCAGGTGATGATGCCGGAGCGGGGCTTCGCCCGCTTTCTTGAGCGGCTCGTTTTTCAGCAGCTCCACACTGCGCACGCGTGTCGGCGGCCGGAGGTGATACATGATCGAGTAGGCCTCATTGAAGCCCTCCGTCGTGATGACGTGCTCGTAGGCGATGCCCTCATCCTTGTAGGTCTTCGCTCCGTGATTGCGGTGGAACCAGATATGATGCTTCCGCGGGATTTCCCCGAGCTTTTGATATTGCGCCATGGTGTCCCCCTCGCCTTACAGATTGCCCCGCGCGTCCTGCTCTTTCTCGAGCGCCTCGAAGAGCGCCTTGAAGTTGCCTTTCCCGAAACTCTTCGCCCCTTTGCGCTGGATGATCTCGAAGAACAGGGTTGGTCGATCCTCCACCGGCTTGGAGAAGATCTGCAGCAGGTAACCTTCGTCATCGCGATCGATCAGAATGCCGAGATCCTGCAGCGGCCCGAGGTCTTCATCGATCTTGCCCACGCGATCCAGCACCGTCTCGTAGTAGCTCGCCGGGATCTTGAGGAATTCGACGCCGCGGCTTTGCAGATCGGTCACCGTGCGCACGATGTCGCCGGTGGCGAGGGCGCAATGCTGCACCCCTTCGCCACCGTAAAAGTCGAGATACTCCTCCACCTGCGACTTCTTCTTGCCTTCGGCCGGCTCGTTGATCGGGAATTTCACGTAACCATTCCCGTTACTCATCACCTTACTCATGAGCGCCGAGTATTCCGTCGAGATGTCGTTATCATCGAAGGTCAGGATGTTCCGGAAGCCCATCACATCTTCATAGAACTTCACCCGCGGGTTCATTTGGTTCCATCCCACGTTTCCGACACAATGATCCACGTAGAGCAGACCTGACTCGGGTGGGTTATAGTTCGACTCCCACTTCTGGAAGCCCGGCATAAAGACGCCGTTATAATCCCCGCGCTCGATAAACAAGTGCACCGTCTCGCCGTAGGTGTGAATGCCGCTCATCACGAGGCGGCCATTCTCGTCCTGCAGCGTCGTCGGCTCCATGTAACTCTCGCCTCCGCGCTTCGTCGTCTCGTTCCAGGCGGAAGTCGCGTCTTCCACTTTCAAAGCCAGCACCTTCACCCCGTCACCATGCTTGTAGATGTGATCCGCGATCGCATTGTCAGGCCGCAGCGGCGTCGTCAGCATCAGCGTCAGCTTGTTCTGGCGAATGACGTAGCGTGACGTCTCCTTGTTGCCGGTCTCCGGACCGGAATACGCCAGGCTCTGAAAGCCGAACGCCGTCTTGTAGTAGTGCGCCGCCTGCTTCGCGTTGCCTACGTAGAATTCTACGTAATCGGTGCCCATCAGCGGCAGGAAATCCTGCTCCGGCTGGTGCTGCGCCTTCAGGCGATCAGCCATGCTCATATTCTGCGGTTCGACGGTCATGCTCATAAACGGTGTCCTTTCAGGGAGAAGTGTTCTGCGCCGCCCGCGGCGGGCGTGCTGCCGAAGTATACGTTCGCACCTCCGGAGCCGCAAGGCCCCGCTGGCGTCCGCATCCACCGCCGCTATCTGCCGCTCCGTCCGGGGAGCGCAGGGAGCGCAGGTTGCCCCACTCCGGGGAGCGCGGGTTGCCAACCCGCAGTTGCCGGAAGTCTTCCGGCAATGCTGCGCGCAGCGCCGCACCGAGCTACATTGTGGCCGTCCGTAGCCGCAAAGTATCGCGCAACAGCCCCCCCCGTGAGGCGAAAAGTTCGTGCGGAGAGGCTCTCCGCACCAGCGGGTTGGCAACCCGTGCTACCCTGACCATCAACACCGAAGCAAAAACCGTCGTTCGACGTCGCGTCTTCCGGATCAGGCAAGGATGCGCCTCGCACGGGAAACAGAAAAGCCGCGGACGAAATCTCCTCCGCCCGCGGCGTTTAATGTACCGGCGGTTGCGTTAAGCGCCACGCCGCCGGCTTCCGCTCACGACCCCCGCAGACCCAAATTCAGACTGCAAAATGGGTTTGCAGTCATCGCAGACGCATATCTAAGCTGCGAAAGGGATTCGCACTCATCGCAGACCCGAATCGAAGCTTGAAAACGGCCTTGCGGTGACGACGGAGCGAAATCACAGCTTCGAAACGGCGATGCGTTGACGACAAAGCCAAACCGAAGCTTCGAAAACGGGGATGTCGTTACCGCATCGCCGTTTTGCAGTCGAAAAACGCCCTCGCGACGATCGCATTCCGGTTTTGAAGTCACGAAACCTTGTCGGCGCGGGCGAAATCCCATTTCGCAGTCGCGAAAACTCCTCCCCGCGATTGAATCCGAACGGCTGCTGGGCCTGGGCCTGAAAAGGTGGCGCTGGAACTCAAGCGGAGCGGCCCACGCAAGATCGCGGGATAGTTTAGGGTCAGCGCCAGAATCGCGCGCGCACGCCTGCATCAGTGCGTCTGGCTTCGAAAGCGAGATTATATGAAGCCGACCCCGGCGATTCCCCTGACCCCGCGCTTCGCCCCGACCCTGCGCTTCGCTCACCTCCTAAACGCTCAGGAGTCTGAGAAAGAAGATGCTCCGCCTGAGGGTCCTGGTGCCCTCGAAGGTCCTGGAGCAATACCGTTACGACGCCTTCGGCCAGCCGGAATTCCACGGACCGCCCATTGCCGGAAATCCCGGCGGCGCATTGCTGACTGGCGGCACGCTGGTCAACAACCGGTTCCTCTTCACCGGCCGCGAATGGGTGGCGCGCTACGGTTTCTACGAATACCGCAACCGAGCCTACAATCCCACCCTCGGCCGCTTCATGAGCGAAGACCCGAAAGGCTTCGCCGCGGGTGATCGGAACCTCTTCCGCTATTGCGGGGGTGATCCAGTCAATCGCACTGATCCGACGGGACTAGATTCGACACCGATTGATTCCGAAACAGAATCGTGGTCGCTGCGAGCGTCTGCGCAAGATGCGGCCGCGCGCCGGTCCGAAGGCTTGTCTCTTAATCGCATATTCGTCAATAGATTTGCTCATTCAGAGTTTGGAACGACGGTACACAAAGAAAATGGAAAAGCAGGTATGTCACAATCTTATACCGATCGAGATCCCGTGCGATTAATCATGCGCAATTACCCCGGCAAAACTTCGCTTGTTTATGACCATACGCATGATAACAACGCCAAAAGCCGTTACACAGGATCGCATCTTTCGGTAGGTGACGTCGGCGTTGCGAACAAGAGCGGAGTCGCTGTACAGGTAACTACTCCCAACGGTGACATCGACCGCATGAGGCCGTCGGCCGCTTCGACAGAGGATGGCAGGTGGCGCGAAGGCGGGACAATCGAGCGTCTAAGCGCCGACACGGGACATTTTGAAACCCTTAAGGGTGCCAAGACTAATGTCCCCCGTGAAGGGCCAGTCTTCGGAGAGAGCATGGGAGCTGTGTCACATCAAGAACAGTCCGCGCCCAGCGCGAAGGACGTCGATGCTGCTACTCAAGCGACGGGCGTTCCAAGTCTTGGAGCAGAGGCAGTGAACTTCGCACCTGGAAGGCCGTGAATAGTTAGTTTGCCGCATTTTCCTAAGCTGAAGATGAATACCGTGGGATTGATCGCGCGACCGCGCAAATACGTGCTTACAATCACTGGCATCACATTCGTTGTCGCAGGAATTGTTCTATTTGCGGTGAGTTATACCGGCGATCGCAGATCAACGGTTGTTGCCGTCTTGGGTTCTGTGTTCTTCGGTCTAATCTGCATTGCCGCGGATAGGATGAAGCGCAACCCGTATCTCGGAGTAGCTGCGGTGATTGTGCTAGCATTCGCAGGCGGCTTTGTCATTGGAGGATTAGTTGCAGAACCGAACGAATGGCCGCCCAGGGCGGTTGACTACCGAGAATACGCATTATTGACTTGGCAACAGAGGTCCGGCGATGTTTGCTTCAAACTAATGTTTAATTATCAGTTGGCTCGTGAAATTCACAGTTTGACCAGTAGGTGGGGAGGGCAATGTGGCGTTTCTCAACTCAAACAAGCTTTGAGATCTCTGCCTGAAGGCAGTTACGTCTACTGGTGCACTTGGCCACCGACGTTCGACTATCCGCAAAGCGTTGATACGGTTGATTTGATCAGAGTTGCACAGGACAAAGGCGTTACTCTCCAGCTCACACCCGCTACGCACTGAAAGCCTTAATGTAACGCAGGTCAGTGACCGCTTCCTTTTCACGGCGAGCGCGGTATCGGGGTCAGCTTCATAATCTCGCGATGCGTCTTCGCACCCTGCTCCGTGGCGCGGCTAAACTCCGGCGGAGCCTCCCGTGCGCAATGAGTGACGCGGCGGACTGCCGATGCGCGTCCTCC
>JBPCMX010000054.1:0-24412 GCA_051001855.1 Chthoniobacterales bacterium | reverse complement strand
GACGTGCCGCCCCACGCTTCATTTGTAGCCACGTCCCTGTGGGACGTGCACCCCGCGCGTCGCCTGCCGGAGAATGAAAAGCGTTCTCCCCGCAGCCATGCCGTCCGTCGCACGGGCCACAGGGCCGTGGCTACAGCGCGCCGAGCGCCGCCGTTAGCCACGCACCGCTGCGACGTGCCGCCCCACGCTTCATTTGTAGCCACGTCCCTGTGGGACGTGCACCCCGCGCGTCGCCTGCCGGAGAATGAAAAGCGTTCTCCCCGCAGCCATGCCGTCCGTCGCACGGGCCACAGGCCCGTGGCTACAACGCGCCGAGCGTGGCGCCAGCAGGGCACGGGCGGTAGGCGGGACTTTGCCCCGGCGAAACAGCGCTGCCGCCCTGTCACAAAAATGTTACGAAAGAGCGCAAAAAAAAGTATTGCCACCGCGCGCGGCGACTGACAATCTCGCTCCCACACGAAGAAATTCGTCCCTCAACCGCTCAGAACTTTATGATCAGACTCACGAACATCGCCTCAGTCGCGATTTGCAGCCTCATAGCGGCAGGCACGCTGCACGCCGTCACTTACACAGAAACTTTCAACAGCCTGGCAAGCGGATTGCCGCCTGGGTGGACCGTATCGTCGAACGCGACGGCGACAACTATCGGTAATCAGAACGCGGCATTCGCGCCGGCGGCAACTGCTTGGAGCAGTCTCGCTGGCACGTTTCAGAACTCAGCGTCAGCCACTGGCTTGGCCTCGACTGCCACGACGGCACAGCAAGCGGCATCAGCGGACCGCGCGCTTGCGCTGCGACAGATTGGGACGTTTGGCGATCCCGGCGCAGCCTTCAACTTCAACTTCAGCACGACTGGCGCGACGGTGAGCAATATCTCAATCGACCTGATGATGCTGAGCGTGCAGACCCGATCGACGACCTTCACGCTACAATATGGCATCGGCCCGAACCCGACTGCGTTCACTACGCTCGGCACGTACGCTGATCCCGGCACGTTCGGCACGACATCGATCAGCTTCACTACTGCGGATTTCGGTACGAACCTTGATAATCAATCAAACGTGTTCTTCCGAGTCGTAGCGTTGACCGCGTCCACTGGAACTGGAAGCCGAGACACCGTCGGCATCGACAATTTCTCGATCACCACCTCGGTTCCAATCGGCGTGATCCCCGAACCAGCGACTTATATGTTGTTCGGGATTGGACTCCTTGCCTGTGCTCAGCGTTTTCGACGCAGCAGCAAGAAGTAAGCTTCTACGAGCTTTCCTCCAAAAGCCACGCTTCCCTCGGGAGTGTGGCTTTTTGCTTTGGGCAGGCCTTTATCGGCCGATCGAAAACCCGGTTGGTTTTTCGATCTTTAAGTCCAACGCAATAGCCAGGCTCGGCGGTGCAACCGTCCCTTCGCCCTCGTCGATGTTCACGATCTCGCCGGTTTCGATGTTCGTGGTCGAGGCGATGTACTGTTTAAAAGTCCAACTCCCGTTCCGGTATTCAGTGGTGAGCATGAAGGATGTGTGGAACCTAGCCTTTTTCGTCTCCGGTTCGACAGTGTCTTCCTGTCCACTGATAGAGGCTGTCCAAAGACCAAACGACGAGGTCGCTTTGGAGAGGTTCACCGCAACCCCGTAATAATATGCATTCGTCGGAGGACTCGGCTCACCAGGCAAGGCGTCTAACCGTCCGTTTAGATCGGCCACGGCTTTATCACGGACTTGTCCGTCGTTAGACGGCGCAGATGAAGCCGCCGCCGCGGCGGCATCGGAGTGGAAGCTGCGGAAGGTGGAGACCCCCCAGATCAAAAGATAAATGCCGAGCGCGCCGCCGAGCGCGAACGAGATGGCGCGGGCGCCGCCGAAACGGCTGGTGGACGACGGCGGAGCGGGTTTCTGCACCGGCGCAGGCACCCAGGCGGCGAGGCCGAGCAATTCGTCGAGCTCGCGCCAGTTTTCCATCCCCTCGTGCCAATAGTGGTCGGTCCGCTCGAACTCGCCGGCCTGGGCGCGGGCGTCGAGTTCTTCGCGCGGGTATTCGCCGAGCGTTTCTCCATCGCGCGCAATCCAGACGTTCACGGTCAGGTTCGTAGCCGGTCGCGCGGATGAAAGCAAACCTGGAGCCGCACGCGTCGAATCGAATGCGCGAAGTTGAACCGCGCGGAACGCCCACCCCGTGCGCTGTAGCCACGGGCCTGTGGCCCGTGCGACGGACGGCGTGGCTGCCCGACAGGCGTTCGTTTTCCCCTGGGCCACGCGCGGGGCGGCACGTCCCACAGGGACGCGGCTACAAGCGGCTACAAGCGGCTACGCGCGGTCGAGCCGGACGATCTCACCTTGGTAAGGCCATTCTTCGGCGGTGGCTGCCAGCCCGGCGCGGACGGGATTTTCCCGGATGTAATCCCACTTCGCGCTCATGCTTTCATCGTTCCGCAGGAGATGATCGAAGCAACCTTCCTGCCAGGGCGTGCCCCCGGTCGACGGCTTCTCCGCCGCCCGGGCGAGCGCCTGCTTGAGCCCGCCAATCCAGCGTCCAAGCACGAATTCGGGGCCGCCACAGACGAAGAGGTGGATGTGATCGGGCATGATGACGTAGCGGCCGATGCCGGTGCGGAACCGCTCGGCCGCAGCCTCGCCGAATTGGATGAAAGCACGATGGACAGGATCGCGCGCGAGCCACGAGCCGCGGCGGTAGGTGCAGAAGGTGACGAAGTAAATCGGCGCGTTGTCACGCGGGAAAACGCGCTCGAGCCGCGGCGGGCGACGCGGGAATCTCGTCACGCGAAAAGTTGTAACGAAGGCGGCTGGTGGCCGACAAGCTTTGTGTCGATGAACCCCCTGGCGGCGCGCGGCGAATCGTCGCGTTGTCGCGTTGTAGCCACGGGCCTGTGGCCCGTGCGGGGACGGCGCACCACCTTTGACGACTTTCCTGTACTCCCATGCGCGGGGGGGCACGTCCCATAGGGACGTGGCTACAAGCGGCGGGAGCGCGCGCCGGGATCAGCCGAGTTGCCCGCGCAACGGCATAGCGCGTTGTAGCCACGGGCCTGTGGCCCGTGCGGGGACGGCGTGGCTGCGCGACAGGCGTTCGCTTTTTCCTCGGGGCCACGCGCGGGGCGGCACGTCCCACGGACGTGGCTACACCGCGTGGCTACACCGCGTGGGTTTCATCACGGCGGGCTTGGGCGGCACCGTTTGCGCGCGGGGCTGAGTTCGCTCAACTGCTGTGCGACAGGTACGCCAGGTTCTTCGTCATCTTTTCGCTTATGAAACGCGCTCTTTGTTTGTTTTCTCTGCTCGCGACGGCGCTTCCGGTCGGCAGTCGCGCGGCGGATCCTGCGGCTGCACCGGCGGCACCGCCGCAGATGATCGCGCCGAATGAGAACCTGATCACCGATGGAATCCCGCCGCTGCCGGCGACGATCGCGCAGGAGGTGGGACCTTATACGGAGGCGCGGGCCGCAGTGTTCCAGGATTGGCACCCAACCCGGCCGGAGATGTTGATCGCGACGCGTTTCGGCGAGACGCCGCAACTCCATCTTGTGACGCAGCCGGGCGGGGCCCGGACCCAGCTGACCTTTTTCCCGGATCGGGTGGACGCGGGTTCGTTTGAGCCGACGAAGGGGGAATACTTCGTCTTCACGAAAGGCGCGGGCGGGAATGAGTTCAACCAGAACTACCGCTACGATCTCGCGACGGGCGCGGTCACGCTCCTGACGGACGGGAAATCGCGCAACTCGGCCCCGGAATGGAGCGAGAGCGGGAAGTCGATCGCCTACACCTCGACGCGACGGAATGGGACGGATACGGACATTTACATCGAGGCACCACTGGAGCCGGCAAGCGACCGGCTGCTGGCGGAGGTGCAGGGCGGCGGCTGGGAAATCGAAGATTGGTCGCGCGATGAGCGGCAGCTGCTGGTGAAGGAGGAGGTGTCGATCAACGAGAGTTATCTCTGGCTCTTCGATGGGCAAAGCGGGGAACGCCGGGAACTGACGCCGCGGCCAGGCGAAGGGGAAGAGAAGGTCTCCTACGGGAGCGCGCGCTTCGCGCCGGACGGGAAAGGGATTTTCGTGACGACGGATCGGGAATCGGAATTCCAGCGGCTGGCGTTCATCGATCTCGCGAACGGGCAGCACAGTTATCTGCTGCCGGACCAGCGCTGGGAGGTGGATGATTGGGCGTTGAGCCGCGACGGGAAATATCTCGCCTATACGCTAAACGAACGCGGGACGAGCACGCTGCACATGGCGGTGCTGGCGGTGGTGAAAGGTGCAATGACGGTGCGGGGCGTGAAGGAGCCGGATTTCACGCCGATGCTGCCGACGTCGGTGATCTCGGGATTGCGCTGGCACCGCGATCCGAAGCTGGCGCTGCTGGGGTTCAACGTGGGCAGCGCGCGCTCGCCCTCCGACGTCTATACCTGGAGCCTGGCGGGCGGGAAGAGCGTGACGGCGCGCTGGACGACGAGCGAGACGGGCGGAATCCCGGCGGGGCAATTCGTGGACCCGGAGCTGGTCTACTGGAAGTCGTTCGATGGCCGGGAAATCTCCGGTTACCTCTACAAGCCGGACCCGGAGAAGTTCCCCGGGAAACGGCCGGTGATCGTAAACATCCACGGCGGGCCGGAGTCGCAATTCCGGCCGTCGTTCGCGGGCCGGAACAATTATTTCATCAACGAGCTGGGCTGCGCGCTGGTCTTCCCGAATGTGCGGGGCTCGGCGGGCTACGGGAAGACGTTTGTGCAGCTGGATAACGGGCTGCAACGGGAGGATTCCTACAAGGACATCGCGGCGCTGTTTGATTGGGTGGAGACGCGGGGCGACCTGGACGCGGACCGGGTGATGGTGACGGGCGGTTCCTACGGCGGGCACATGACGCTGGCGGTGGCGACCTATTATCCGGAGCGGATTCGTTGCGCGCTCGACGTGGTGGGGATCTCGAATCTGGCGACGTTTCTGAAAAATACGGAGAGCTACCGGCGCGATCTCCGCCGGGTGGAGTACGGCGATGAGCGCGCGCCGGAGATGCGGGAGTTTATGGAGCGGACCGCGCCGTTAAACAACGCGGTGAAGATCACGAAACCGATGTTTGTGGTGCAAGGGGCGAACGATCCGCGGGTGCCGAAAAGCGAGGCGGAGCAGATCGTGGAAACGCTGAAGCGGCAGGGAACGCCGGTCTGGTATCTGCTGGCGAAGGATGAAGGGCACGGCTTCGCGAAGAAGAAAAACGCGGATTTCCAGTTCTACGCGACCGTGCAGTTTGTGCGGGATTATTTGCTGAAATAAAGGGGAGGGTCTTAAGAGCAAAGTGGGCGGGTTGTTTATCTCGAGTCTTCCTCTCATCCTGGTCCTCGTGATCGTGATCCTGCTCGATTACGGGCACGAGCAGGCAAGGAGACCGGGTTATCTGCCGATCGGGCCTGCGCTCTGAGGCTCGCCGCATGAATCGGCTGGAAGCCGATGCCACGAAGACAACAAGCCGCTGCGCATTCGTTAGGCAGAACCGGGCGATGCAGTTACCTCGCTGCTACGCGGGTCTCCATTGACGGCCGCAAGTCTGATGCCCACTGTTGAGTTATGAGTTCGGCCGCTGCCATTCCGCTTCTCACGGTCGAGAATTACAAGATTTTGCCGGAGACGGGGCCGCGCTACCAATTGATCGAAGGAGATCTCTATAGGGCACCAGCTCCGAACCGCTACCATCAGGTCATCTCACGGAACCTGGAGTACATCCTTCTCAAGTATCTTGAGGAGAATCCGATCGGCGATCTCTACGACGCGCCTTTCGACGTTTATCTGGACCAATACAATGTGTTCCAGCCCGACATCTGTGTGGTGATGAATGACCGGCTGTCGATCCTGACCGATGCCGGGGCGGAAGGCGCGCCTGATTTCGTGGTGGAGATTCTGTCGCCGAAGACGGCCCGGCTCGATCGCGACAATAAGCGCCGCGTTTACGCGACCAGCGGCGTCCGGGAATTGTGGATCATCGCGCCGGAGACCAGACGGATTGAGGTTTACCTGTTAGCGCAGGACGCATCCACTCCGGCAGCTGTCTACGGCGCGACGGACTGCTTCTCATCCGCGCTATTTCCACGGTTGGTCTTCGACGCACCGACTATCTTTGCGTCGTGACCTGATCGATTACGAGTAGGAGCAGGAGGGCAAGGAGACCGGGTTTTCAACCCCGGGAGCGGCTTGAAAAGCCGCTCTCGTGGCATCGGCTTCCCAGCCGATCGGTTTATGGGTGCGGCGCAATGTAACTATCAGCTGGAAGCCGATGCCACGAATCGAGCTTAAAGATGCGGCCCTTGGTAAAGACGCAATCCTTCCCAGACCACGTCGCCGCCCTGCACGGCCGAATCGAAGGGGCTAATCCCGGCTCGATCGCGATGCTTCAGTTCGCCGTTGATGTTGATCAACAGGTCGCGATTCCGCTGGTCGAACGTCTGCAGCATTTTCGCGGCGAGCAGCGAGCCGGCCGGCGGCGACCGCGACTCAGTACTTCACAGAGCAGCCGTAGGGCTTGGTCGTCGCGGTGGTGACCGGTTTGCCGCCCAGCGACTCGTCGAGAGCGGCCTTGACGTAATTCGTTGCGTCGGCAAGATCGGCCACGTTCGGCGTCGCTTTGCTGTCGATCGCGCCCTGATAGATCAGGTTGCCTTCCGGGTTCACGATAAACATGTGCGGCGTGTTTTTCGCGCCATACATCTGCCCGACCTTGCCGTCCGCATCCAGCAGCAAGGTGGTGTGATCCATCTTCCATTCCGTGCTCTGTTTGGCGGCCGCTTCGGGCGTGAGGTTTCCCTCTTTGCCCTTGGCCGAGGAGTCGATCGACAACCAGACCACACCTTTGCCCGCATACTCGGCCTGCAGCTTTTGCATGTGGCCGGTGCCATAGTGTTTTTTCACGAAAGGACACTCCGGATTGAACCATTCGAGGACGACGTATTTGCCTTTCAGGTCGGCCAGCGAATGCGTTTTTCCCTTCGCGTCGCTTAACGAGAAGTTCGGCGCGGGACTGCCGACCTTCGCCGGCTCGGCGGCGAACAAAGCGGTGGCGGTGAAAAGAGCGAGAGCGGTAAGAGTGAGTTTTGTTTTCATGGGTGAAGGCTGGCGGTTTGCGCTACGATGGTTTGGAGTTGTTCGAGGACGATGCCTTTGGTGAGCAATTCCGGCAGGACGATCGGCTCGGCCGAGCGACCCGCCGGGTATAATACGTAAAGTGGGACACCCGGACGCCCGAATTGTTTCAAAATCTTCGTGATCGCGGGGTCGGCATTTGTCCAGTCCGCCTTCAATTTGACGACCGCGTGCTGCTCGAACGCCTCGCGCACGGCGGCAGTCTCGAGCACGGTCGCTTCGTTGAATTTGCACGTCACGCACCAGGCGGCGGTGAAGTCGATGAAGACGGCGTGGCCCTGCGCCAGCTCCGCGGCGAGGGTCTCGGGGGTGAACGGCCGCCAGCCGTTCGCGACCGGGGCGGCTGCTTCGAGCCGCGTGCGCGCAAACTTGTTCCCGATGAAATAAGTGCCGCCGCCGAGCACGAGCACGAGCACGAGCAGGAGTGCGATGGTGCGAGCGCGCACGGAGCGCGAGGGGGTGTTGAAGGCGCCCTGCATCCAGCAGGCGAGACTGAGCACGAGGAGGAAACAACTGGTCCAGACGATCGCCTGGGCGCCGCGTTGCGCCCCGAGGACCGCGAGGAGGAAAAGAAGCGTCGCCAGCATGAGGAAGCCCATGAACTGCTTCACCTGCACCATCCAAACACCGGGCCGCGGCAGGAACCGGATCCAGGCGGGATGAGCGGAAAGCGCCAGATAAGGAGCGCTCATCCCGGCGGCGATCGCCGCAAACATGAGCACGATGACGCTGCCGGATTGGGTGAAGGCAAAGCCGAGCGCCGCCCCCAGGAACGGTGCCGTGCACGGAGTCGCGAGGATCGTCGCAAAGACGCCGTGCAGAAAGGAACCGGCGTCCCCTTCCCGCGCTGCGCAGGCGAGCAGACCAGTGCTGGCGCCTCCCGGCAGCGTGATCTCAAACACGCCGAAAAGGTTCAAGGCGAAGACGAGCACGAGCGCGCTCATGCCCAGGACGAAATACGGATTCGTAAATTGCAGCGCCCAGGCAATTTCGTGCCCGGCCGCTTTCAGCCCGATCAGGATGAGCGCAAGCGCGAGGAACCAGGCGAAAATTCCGGCGGCGAACGCCATCCCGCTGCGAAAGATTTTTTGCCGGCTCTTCCCGGCCTGCTGGATGAAACCGAAGATCTTCAACGAGATGACCGGCAGCACGCACGGCATCAAATTGAGAATGAAACCGCCGATGAAACCGAAGAGGAGGAACTTCGCGAGACCAGACCCGGTGGGAGCCGGCGGTGCGGCGACGGCCAGCGGAGCGATCGGTGCCTCAGCGCCGGCAGAGAGTTGCCACGCATTGCGCTCGGGTCCGTCCGGTGTCTCCCCGAAAACCACCACACCGGCCATGGAGGTCACACTCGGGTCGGCGGAATCCAGCGGGATGCGGAAGGTGGCGCCGTCGGATGTTTGCTCCGCCACCGGGTGGGTGATGACTACGTTTTCACCCGGGAGCGGGTAAAACGCGACCGCGGGATGCTGCGCCAGCACCTTGCTCCGGACGTGAAGGGACAGCTCAGATGCGGTGCGCGACCAGCGCGTCGTCGCCACCTCGTCGGCGGGCCACGGCTGCGGCAAGGCGCGCCGGTAGCGGGTGAACAATTCTTCGTTGGCCGCGACCGCGGACTGGTTCGCCGGCAGCTCGAGCTCGACCGTCTTTGACCCCGGAATGCAAATTTTCTCGCAAACCAGCCAGCTCGCGTCCGCGCTCAGCTTCACAGGCTGCTCCGGGAGCGAAACCGGCGGGGTGATTTCCTGCATGAGCAGGACTTCATCGTGGTAGCCGTAGATCTGGATATCGCCCGGCTCAATCAGCTTCAGCGGGAGCGGCCACTGGATTTCGCCCACTTTCCAACCCGCGGGCAACTGCCATTTGATCTCCGTGGGTATGCCGGCGTCGCCCGGAAACTTCCAGTAGCTATGCCAGTGCGGCACCATTTTCAGGTGCAGCCCGACCGTGAAAGGTTTGCCCGGGACGAGCGCGGAGGTGTCCGCCACGAGCGCCGCCTCGACCAATTGCCGGCCTTCATAAAGCTGGGCCCGCGCCGGTGACGCGAATGGCACCGCGCCGCACGCGACGACGAGCGCCAGAATCCGGAAAAGGCGCGAGACAGGCATGGGCACAGTTACCATCGCGGCTCCCCCGCAGCAATGAAGCGCCACGGCGGTGCCCGATGGCTCGGCGTCTGCTGGTAATGAGGCACGCGTTTCATTACGATTGCTGGCAGTCGCTGCTTTCGGCGGAGTGGCGCTCAAGTGCAAGAACTGCCAGGCGCCACGCCTTCCGAGAGTCTAGCGGTCGTCTCGAGCCGACCGGCCCAGGCAGATGAGACCCCCGGGAACCAGCGTTCTCAACCGGGTGCATTCTGAGCCGGAGGCAGTTTACTTCTTTTGTGAAAAAAAGAACTTGCGAAATCCTTCTAAACCCCGACTGTAGCCGCCCTTGAGAAAAAAGACCTCCCTTACGATCCTCTGCGGCTGCTTCTTTGCGGCCTCGCTCAACGTCACCGGACCGAACCTTTTCTCCCCTGTCGTCGCGTCGCCCGCGCCTCCGGAGACCACCGCGGCGCCGGAGCTATTCACCTGCCAGGATCCCTCCGGCAATCTGATCACAGCTCCGCTCGTTGACGATTCGGCGAAGCGGAAAATCATCCACCCAATCGCCCCTACGCTGGCCGCATCCGTTAATCCCAGCCTGACCCGGGCGGCCACGATTGCGCAGGAACGCGCCAATGCGCACTCGAAGTCGATGTGCTGGCGCTACGTCAAGGAAGCGCTTTTGGCTGCCGGCGCGGTCGATTCGTATCCGAAAACCGCTCTCGCGAAGCAAGCGGGAGACGAGCTCGTGAACGACTACGGCTTCCGACAGCTGCCTGTGACGGACCCATATGCCGCCCCCGTCGGCGCCGTGTTGGTCTACACGGCCGAGGGCGCGCCGGGACACGTCGAAATCCGCACCAAGACCGGCTTCGTGAGCGATTTCAAGACGGACAAAGCTTCGAAACGCAAGCTGATCGGCGTTTACGCCAAGGCTTAATGGCGGGAGAGCGCGGGGACGCCAGCGCGTCCGCGGGCTCGGCTTTCACGGGCCCAGCTGGGGAAAATGGTTGCGCCCAGCAGAGTTGTGGGGCATAAACACGATCCGTGACACGCTTTACGTTTCTACTTCTCGCAGGCGGCTGCTCCCTCGCGGCTTCCGTGAGCGCAGCCGACGTCCAGAACTTTTCGCCGATCTACGCCGCGCCGCCGAAAGCAACCACGCGCGCGACCGCACCTGCGCGCGCCGTCGCAGTTCATCCGCAGAGCACGGAGGTGGCCGCCGATTTTACTTTTCGCGATTCATCCGGGCAGGTGGTTTCCGCTCCGGTGGTCACTCAGCCGCTCGCGAAGATCGACCGCCGCCTCAGCCCCACGTTGATGCGGGCTGCCTCGATCGCGCAGGAACGCGCGCATGCCCACTCGAAATCACGCTGCTGGCATTACGTAAAGGCAGCGCTGGTCGCTTCCGGTGCGGTTTCGTCCTATCCCAAAACGGCTTACGCGAAGCAGGCAGGCGACGAGTTGGTGCGTGATTACGGCTTCAAGAAGCTCGCGATTCACGACCCTTACGCGGCCCCCGTGGGTGCGGTGTTGGTCTACGGCTCCGGCCGTGCGGCGGGGCACGTCGAGATTCGCACCAAGACTGGTTTCGTGAGCGACTTCCGCTCGCCGAAACCGTCGAAGCGCCGTCTGATCGGCGTCTACGCGAAAGCGTAACTTCTTCTCGCTGGCGCGGGCCGCTGCTAGGAACGCCCGGGCGAACGTTCCGAGCCCGCGGCGAGGCGATATCCAATTCCCACCTCCGTCGTAATCAGCCGCGGCGTCTCCGCGTCCGCGTCGAGCTTCTTCCGCAGATGAGTGATGTAAACGCGCAGGTATTGCGCCTGCGTCTCGGCCTGCTCGCCCCAGACGGTGCGTAAAAGATGGCGGTGCGTGACGACTTTGCCCGCGTTTTGCACCAGCACGCGCAGCAGGGCGTATTCGGTCACGGTGAGTTTGATCTCAGCTCCGGCGAGGGTTACCTGCCGCGTCGAAAGGTCCACCGTCAGTTTGCCAGAGGCAAAGACCGGCTCGCCTGTCTCGAGGAGCGAACGCCGTTGAATGACCCGGATGCGCGCCAGCAGCTCAGCCATGTCGAATGGCTTCGTGACGTAATCATCCGCACCCGCGTCCAGGGCGCTCACCTTCTCCTCGGGATCGTCGCGCACCGAGAGAATCAGGACGGGCACGCGCGTCCATTCCCGCATCCTCCGGAGCACGACAAGGCCTTCCATGTCGGGCAATCCGAGATCGAGCAGGACAACGTCCGGGCGCCGGTAAACAATCTGCGCCAGCCCGTCCTCGCCAGTCTCGGCTTCGAACACCTGGTGCCCTGCGCTTTCCAAGCCCTGGCGGAGAAGCCGCCGAATCTGCTTCTCGTCGTCAATGATGAGCGCGTTTGGTTTCATGCCGCAGTTTCGGGCGGCAGCTGCATCGGCTCGCCCAGCCGGAGCGTGATCTGGAAGAGCGCGCCGCCGCCTGGAGCGTTGCACGCGGTGATCGCTCCACCGTGCGCCTCCACCAGGTGCCGCGCAACGGCCAGACCGAGCCCGAGGCCGCCGGTGGGCTTCCCTGGGCCGCGGTAAAATTTCTCGAACACCCTGGTCTCTTCCCCGCGCGCGAGACCGGTGCCGCGGTCAGCCACCGAGAAAACAATTGCGCCGTTATTCCGCGCCACCTCCGCTGCGATTGGCTCGCCCGCCGGGCTATAGCTGTCCGCGTTCGCGAGCAGAGTCACCAGGGCCTGTTGAATCAAACGCCCGTCCACCAGGATCTCGGGCAACTCCTCCGGCGCTTGCAAGACCACCTCGCGCTGCTCGAGAGCTGCCAGAGCGACCGCTTCCCGCAGCAGTTCGACAGGATCCGACCATTCGCGCCGCAATTGCAACGCGCCCGATTCCAGCCGCGTCGCGTCGAGCAGATGATCGACCGTGCGCGTCAGCCGCCGCACGGCCTGGTGCAGCTCCGCGCGATTTGGCTCCGGCTGGTCGAGCGCCACGGAAATCGCCGCCAGCGGTGTTTTTAATTCGTGCGACACGGAGTCGAATAACGTTTTCTGGAGCTTCTGCGATTGGGTGGCGAGTTGCACGGCGCGGCTCTGCTGCAACGCACGCTCTTTGTTCACGAAGACGACGAGCTGCGCTGCGAAAGCGTCGAGCAGTTCACGCTGTTCGAGCGTCGGCAGCCTTGGGAAGCGCACCGCCAACACGCCGACCGCCTGCTCCGCGGCCACGAGCGGCAGATGCAGCGCCTCCGCCTCGGGCAGCGTATCAGTCGACATGCCCGCGGGCTGCTTCTTCTGAAATGCCCACGACGCGACGCTCTCCTCTTTTTCGGAGAATGGCATGGTGCTCGCGACGTGGAAGGCGAGTTCACCGTGGTCTGTCAGCCAGATGGCCACCTGCCCGTCGAATGATTTTTCCACCAGGGGCACGGCTTGTTTAAGCGCCTCATCCAAACTGGAGCTGGCCGCGAGCGCGCGCGTCAATTGGTAAAGCGAGGTCGCGCGTTCTTCCCGGCGTCGCTCGGCTTTCTCCCGCTCGCGCAGACGCGTGGTCAGATTCCCGATCACGAGCGCGATCACGAAGTAGGCGCCGAACATGACGAAATCGTGGAAGTGCGAGATGCGAAAGGTGAACCGGGGAGGAATGAACAACATGTTCCAGAGCACCGCGCTGGCTGCGGCCAGAAACATGGTGGGCCAGCGCCGCAGCCGGGTGCCGGCGAGCACCACGGTCAGCAGATAAAACAGCGCCACTGCCCAGTAACCGGTGTAACTGGAAACGAGCAGGCAGACCGCGGTGACGGCCGCCACAATCGAGAGCGCGATTCCGAATTCATTCCAGGGAGCAGTGGCGAAGCGTTCCTCGAAACGGAGCCGGGGACGGGCGGGCGTCTCTTCCGAGCGGATCATGTGAAGGTCGATCTCCCCGCTGTGGCGAATCATTCGATCGACCGGCGAGCGACGTCCAAACCAGTGCGCCCAGCGGTTCTGGAGCGGCTTGCCGAGCACAATTTGCGTGACGTTGTGCTGCCGGGCGAGACGCAGGAGTGCTTCGCCGACGTCGAAGCCCGGGGTGGAAATCACCTCCGCGCCGAGCTGACGCGCCATGCTGAGGCATTTCGTGAGCTGCGCCTGCTCCCCAGCGGAGAGCGGCGCGGGCAGCTCGATGTTCGCCACGATCCACGACGCCTCCATCGTGGCGGCCAGCCGGCGGGTATACCGGATCAACTTTTCCGACGACAGGCTTCCGCGCACACCGACCAGCAACCGATCGCCGCTCTTCCAGGGACCGGCGATCCGCTGTTCCTGCATCAGCCCGCGGAGGTCACGGTCGACGTGTTCGGCCACCAGCCGCAGCGACATTTCGCGGAGCGCGGTGAGATTGCTCTCGCGAAAGAAATTCTCGGCGGCCGCCGCCGCGCGTTCCCCCAGATACACTTTGCCCTGCGCCAGACGGCCGCGGAGTTGCTCCGGCGTCAGATCCACTAGTACGACTTCATCCGCGGCATCCAGCACCGAATCCGGCACCGTCTCGCGCACCAGCACCCCGGTGATTTGCTGCACGGTGTCGCGCCGGCTTTCGATGTGCTGCACGTTCAGGGTCGTGAAAACATCGATCCCGGCGTCGAGCAGCTCGATCACATCCTGATAACGCTTGGGATGGCGGGAGCCCGTCGCGTTGGTGTGCGCCATTTCATCCACCACCGCGAGCCGCGGATGCCATAACAGGAGCGCATCCAGGTCCATCTCCTCAAGGATCGTGCCCCGATACTCGAGCTGGTGCCGCGGGAGGATTGGCAGGCCGTCCAGCAGCGCTTCCGTTTCACAACGGCCATGAGTTTCCACCAGGCCGACCACGACTTCGCTGCCCTCGCTCTGCTTCTGCCGCGCCGCCTGCAGCATCGCGTAGGTCTTGCCCACGCCGGGACACATGCCGAAAAAAACTTTCAGCGCGCCGCGCCGCGCCGTCCGGCTGGCACGCTGTAGCTGGGCCACGAGCAGGTCCGGGTCCGGCCTCACCGGGTCACTCATCATTGCACTGTGCTCCGCGGCCGCTCCAAAGCCAAGCGGCGCTAGAAGCGGAAGGCGAAGCCGGTAAACGCCGTCACGTCATCGGCGCTGTCGGTTAGCCCATAAAACAGGCTTACGTCCACGGAACAGTTCGGCGCCACCTGGTAGGAGAGACCGGCATCCGCTGTGCCGATCCAGGGATACCCGACGCCGGAGCTAACCGCGCTGTAAAATTCCGCGTAACCGCTCAACTTGCCGACGATGGTGCGCGAAATGCCCACTGTGTTGCTCCACTGCACGCGCCGATGGTCGCTGCCGGCGCGATCCAGGAGATCGACTCTGATCTGCGCGAAGAAGGTGAAACCCGCGGGCAGGCTCACGTTCGCCGGCACGGAAAACCCGGGTTCGTAAACGCTGTTCCCCAGATGGTCGCTGTTCGTCGGGATTTTCAAGGAAGAAAGAAATCCGATCACCAGCTTCCCGCCTTCGTTGCCCAGAAGGTTGATCTTGAGGCGCACGGTCGTATCGCCGTAGCCACTCTGCGTGACGCCACCTCCCGGCCCGGAGCCGTTCGTAATCCGTTCGATGTAACCCTGCGGGACGATCTGCAGGTCCATCCAATTCGTGAGGCCGACTTTGAAGTTCGTCTGCCCAAGGACCATCGTGCGCGTGCGCGTCGTCCCCGCAGCACGATCGACGGTCCAGCTAAACGCGTCGGTCTCGACCTGAAATACGCCCGCGTCGATCGTAAAGGGACTGTCCGTCTTGCTCGAGCGATCCGTGTTGAAGGCGCGCCGTTCGTCCACCGGCGCGGGGTCGAAGATGCTGTAGCGCGCCTTGTCAGCGGCGAAGCATGGCGCGACGCCGAGCAGGCCGGCGACCGCGAGAAACTTAGTGGATTTCATCGAGCGAGAGATTGAGTCGAAGGACGTTCACGCGCGGCTCGCCCAGAAATCCGAACTGCGGCTGCTCGATCGACTGCGCGATCAGCTTGTCGATTTCGGCCCGCGGAACTCCGCGGCTGCCGGCCACCCGCTCCGCCTGAAACACTGCCGCGGCCGGGGTGACGTGTGGATCGAGTCCGCTGCCGGAGGCAGTCAGCAGATCGCCGGGCGCATCGGCGCCGAATTTATGCCGGCGCGTTTTGATCGCCTCGACCAGTTCCGCGCTGGTCGGTCCTTTGTTGCTCGCACCAGATGGGATGGTGGCGAAATCAGCGGCCGATGGTCTTGGCCAAAAATAACGCGGGCTGACGAAGTTCTGCGCCAGCAACTCGGAGCCGATCGCCGCGCCGTTCCGTTGCAGTTGCGAGCCGTTCGCCTGACGCGGAAATGCCAACTGCGCAACGCCCGTGATGATGAGCGGATAGATGATTCCGGTGAGAACCGTCAGGACGAGAAAGAGGCGCAGCGATTGCAGAGTAGTTTTCATGCTGGGTCATCCGGTGGCGGCATCGGATTGGGCAAGAACCAGGTCCAGAATGGACATGGCTCGGAGCAGTTCGTGAGGGCGACCGGCGTGGGCGGGTCTGCGTCTTTCCGCCAGATAAAGAATATGATGTAAGTCTTCATCCGCTTACACGAGGTGCAGGGCGACGAGTCCCCGATCGAGCAGCTTGATCCCGAGGAAAGGCGCGATGAGTCCACCGAGGCCGTAGATCAGAAGGTTGCGCACGAGGATTTGTGCGGCGCCCACGGCGCGGTATTTCACGCCCGCCAGCGCGAGTGGGATGAGCGCGATGATGATCAGCGCGTTGAAAATGACGGCGCTCAGGATTGCGCTTTCCGGTGAATGCAGGCGCATCACGTTCAAGGCGGCAAGCGGACCGGCTTGCGCGCCGGAGGCGATATAAAGCGCGCCGAAGATCGCCGGCAAAATCGCGAAGTATTTCGCCACGTCGTTCGCGATGCTGAACGTGGTGAGCGCGCCGCGGGTCATCAGGAGTTGCTTCCCGATCTCCACGATCTCGATCAGTTTCGTTGGGTTGCTGTCGAGGTCGACCATGTTGCCGGCTTCACGCGCGGCCTGCGTGCCGGTGTTCATCGCCACGCCTACGTCAGCCTGGGCGAGCGCCGGTGCGTCGTTCGTGCCGTCGCCCGTCATCGCGACGAGACGACCCTGCGCCTGCTCGTCGCGGATCCGTTTGAGCTTCTGCTCGGGCGTGGCTTCCGCCATGAAATCGTCCACGCCCGCTTCTGCCGCGATCGCTCCCGCGGTGAGCGGATTGTCGCCGGTGATCATAACCGTCCGGATGCCCATCTTCCGAAGCTGCGCGAATCGTTCCTTGATCCCGCCTTTCACGATGTCCTTGAGCTCGATCACGCCCTGCGTCTCCGCACCGGCCGCCACGACGAGTGGGGTGCCTCCGCGCCGCGAGATTTCCTGCACTGTCGCGTCGACGGCGGACGGAAAGATGCCGCCCGCGAGCTCGACGTAGCTCCGCAGCGCCTGCGCCGCGCCTTTGCGAATGCTGACCGGCAGCTGCGTCCCGTTCGCCACCAGGTCGATCCCGCTCACCCGCGTCTGCGCGGTGAATGGAACGAAGCTCGCCTGCAGCTCGTGCATCTCGCGTCCGCGAATGCCAAATCGCTCCTTCGCGAGCACGACCACGGAGCGACCTTCCGGCGTCTCATCCGCCAGGGAACTAAGCTGCGCCGACTCGGCGAGCTGTGTCTCGGAGACCCCCGGCGCGGGGTGGAACGCGACCGCCATGCGGTTGCCCATCGTGATCGTGCCCGTCTTGTCGAGCAGCAGCACGTCGATGTCGCCCGCTGCTTCGACCGCGCGCCCGCTGGTGGCGAGGACATTCCGCCGTACCAGACGATCGATTCCGCTGATCCCGATCGCGCTCAGCAATCCGCCAATGGTGGTCGGGATGAGGCAGACGAGCAGCGCCACGAGCACCGGGAGGCTGACGTTGACCGCGCCCGTCTGCCCGGCCGCGCGCTCACTGTAGCGGGCGAACGCCGGCAAGGTGAAGACGGCGAGGACAAAAAGCGCAGTCAGACTTACGAGCAGGATGCCGAGCGCGATTTCGTTCGGTGTTTTCTGACGTTTCGCTCCTTCCACCAGCGAGATCATGCGATCGATAAACGAGCTGCCTGGCTCCGCTGTGATCCGCACCACGATGCGGTCGCTGATCACGCGTGTGCCTCCGGTGACGGCGCTGCGATCACCGCCGCTCTCGCGGATGACGGGCGCCGATTCGCCCGTAATCGCCGACTCGTCGACGCTCGCGATTCCTTCCACCACTTCGCCGTCGCCGGGAATCACATCCCCGCTTTCGCAGACAACCTCATCGCCCTTCTTGAGCGCGCCAGCCGGGCGTTGCTCCTCGCGTCCGTCGTTCAGCAGACGCGCCATGATTGTCGTGCGCATGCTCCGCAGGGTGGCGGCTTGAGCCTTGCCGCGACCTTCTGCCATGGCCTCGGCGAAGTTTGCAAACAGGAGCGTGAACCAAAGCCAGATCGCCAGTTGCAGGTGGAAGCTGCTGAAGTGCGCGAAGGTAAAAGCCGTCGTCAGGCAGGAGCCGAGCAGGACCACGAACATCACGGGATTTCGCCATTGCACGCGCGGATCGAGCTTGCGAAGAGCATCCCGCAGCGCCGGCCGGAGCAGCGCGGGATCGAAGAGGGAGGTTTGTTTATCTCTGCTCATGCTCTGCGTCTCTAGAAGCTCCGGCCCGCGGTCATGAGGAATTGCTCGGCAACCGGACCGAGCGAGAGCACAGGCAGAAAAGTGAGCGCGCCGACGATCACGATGACGGCCACGAGCAAGATGCTGAAGGTGACGCCGTTCGTCGGGAATGTGCCGGCGCTCGGCGGCGCGACGCGTTTGCCGGCCATGCTGCCGGCGATTGCGAGCACCGGGATGATGACGCCGAAGCGACCGATGAACATGGCGAGCGCCAGCGTGTAGTTGTACCAACCGGTGTTGGCGTTCAGGCCCGCGAAAGCGCTGCCGTTGTTCGCCGCGGCGGAGGTGAAGGCGTAGAGAACCTCGCTTAGGCCATGCGGGCCGGCGTTGTTCAGGCTCTGCAACGCCGCCGGATATTCCATGGTGGCCGCTGCGCCGAGCAGGATCGTTGCCGCCGGTGCCAGGACCGCGATGACGGCCCATTTTATCTCCCGCGCTTCAATCTTCTTGCCGAGGTACTCCGGGGTGCGGCCCACCATTAAGCCGGCCAGGAAAACCGTCAGCACGACGAAGACCAAGATGCCGTAAAGCCCGGCGCCGACTCCGCCGAAGATGACCTCGCCCAGCATCATGTTGAGCAGGAGCACGAGGCCGCTCAGCGGCGCAAAGCTATCGTGCATCGCATTGACCGCTCCGCAGGAGGCATCCGTGGTGGCAGTCGCGAATAGCGCCGTCGAAAACGTGCCGAAGCGCGTCTCTTTTCCTTCGAGCGAAGCGGTCAGGCCGGTCACTGCATTCGGCTGCAACTCCGCCCACCAGATGGTGGCGAGACCCGCCAGAAAGAGCGCGAACATCGCCGCCCAGATCGCCCAGCCCTGGCGCCGATCGCCGGCCATGAGCCCGAACATGTAAACCAGCGCGGAAGGAATGGCGAAGATCGCCAGGATCTCGAGAAAGTTGGTGAGCGGTGTCGGATTCTCGAAAGGATGCGTGCTGTTCTGGCCGAAAAAACCGCCGCCGTTCGTGCCGAGCTGTTTGATCGCAACCTGGGAAGCCGCGGGCCCGAGCGGGACAACTTGCGACGCGCCTTCGATCGTGGTGATCGACTCATTCGCGCCCAGCGTCTGGACGACGCCCTGTTGCACGAGGACGACGGCGAAGAACATCGAGAGCGGGAGCAGGATGTAGAGAGTCGCGCGGGTGAGATCGGCCCAGAAGTTGCCGATCGTCTGCGCATTCCTTCTCGTTAGACCGCGAATCAAGGCCACCGCCGCAGCCATGCCCGTCGCGGCGCTGAGGAAGTTGTGCACCGCGAGCGCCGCCATTTGCGTGAACGCGCTCATCGTCGCTTCGCCCGAGTACGCCTGCCAATTGGTGTTGGTCATGAAGCTGACGGCGGTATTGAGGGCGAGCGCGAACGGAACGCCGGGGAGCTGCTGTGGATTGCCGGGAAGCGACGCCTGCGCCGTCTCGATTCCCAGGCAGAGCACGGCACCCACGATGTTGAAGAGCACCAGCGCGATCGCGTAGCTGCGCCAGTTCATCTCCGCACGCGGATCGATTCCGCCCAGCCTGTAAATGAGGCGCTCCACCGGCCGGATAATGCGCCGGGCAAAATGCGGCTCGTCCGCAAAGACGCGCAGCAGAAAGCCGCCGAGCAGTGGTGTGAGCGCGAGCAGTGCTCCCACAAACAACCCCAGCTGCGCCCAATCACGTCCGTTCACATCCGGAGCATGACGCAGACGCGGGCCCTCCCGTGAATTAAGAGATGTGCGGAATGCGCTAAAGTTTCGTTAACGCGACATGAGCTGCTCCTGGCAAAAAAATCGGATTTTAGTACCGTTTTAACTTTGGCGCCGTGAAGGCGGGCCGTACGCTCGGCCGACGATGGCGCATACCTCGGCGAAAGAGCGGAACGTCGGCGGTGCGCCCGATGGGAACGCCGAACCGTTCGCAGCCACGTCATCACACCCGCGCAGCCGGAGCGTGAAGGGCCTGCTGCTCCTTTCGTTAGCCAGTCTCGGCATTGTTTACGGCGACATCGGCACCAGCCCACTCTATGCCATGCGCGAGTGCTTCCACGGCGCCCATGCCATCGCCGTCACGCACGATAACGTGCTCGGAGTTCTCTCGCTCATTCTTTGGTCGTTGATCCTCGTGATCTCGATCAAATACCTCGTTCTTATCCTGCGGGCCGATAACCGCGGAGAAGGCGGCATCCTGGCACTCGCGACCCTCGTGAGCGATGCCGCCTCCCGCAGCAAATACGTTTTGCTCCTCGGCCTTTTCGGCGCCGCTCTCCTCTACGCCGACGGCATGATCACACCCGCCATCAGCGTGATGGGCGCGATCGAGGGGCTGAGCGTGGTCACTCCCCTGTTCAACTCTTATGTGGTGCCGATCACGGTCGGGATTTTGATCGGGGTCTTTCTTTTCCAATCCCGCGGCACGACCGCGGTAGGCATCATCTTCGGACCGGTGACGCTGGTTTGGTTCGTCATTTTAAGCGTTTTGGGCGTCAGCCAGATCGTGCGGGCGCCGGAAGTGCTTGGTGCGGCTAATCCCGCGCATGCGGCGCACTTCTTCCTCGCGAACGGCTGGCACGGATTCATTGTGCTCGGCGCGGTTTTCCTCGTCGTCACCGGGGGCGAAGCGCTGTATGCGGACATCGGCCACTTCGGCACCGCGCCGGTGCGGCTGGCCTGGTTCACCGTCGTCCTGCCGGGTCTGATGCTGAACTACTTTGGCCAGGGCGCGCTCCTCTTCGTCGAACCGGAGGCGGCGGTGAATCCATTCTATCGCATGGCGCCTTCCTGGGCGCTGTACCCACTCGTAGCGCTCGCCAGCGCCGCTGCGGTTATCGCGTCGCAAGCGGTCATCAGCGGCGCGTTTTCGCTTACCTTGCAGGCGATCCAGCTCGGCTACAGTCCGCGGCTCCGCGTCCATTACACCTCCGCGCAGGTGATCGGGCAAATCTACGTCCCGACCGTTAACTGGATTCTGATGGTGGCCAGTATTGGCCTGGTGGTCGGCTTCGGATCGTCGACCAATATCGCCTCGGCCTACGGCGTGGCGATCACCACCACGATGCTTATCACCACGATTCTGTTCTACATGGTGGCGCGACGACGCTGGCATTGGCCCGCTCCTCTCGCGATCGCGGTCGCGGCATTTTTTATCGTGATCGATCTCGCGTTCTTCGGCTCGAACATGCTCAAGATCGCGCACGGCGGCTGGGTGCCCCTGCTCATCGCGAGCTTGATCCTCTTCTTCATGCTGACCTGGCGGAAAGGACGCAAGATGCTGGGGTTGCGCATGAAGGAAATGAGCATCCCGCTGGAAGATTTCATTGGCTCCTGCTCGACCCAAGCCATCCACCGCGTCCCCGGGATCGCGGTCTTCATGGCCGGCAGCTCGAAAGCCACCCCGGTGGCGCTCTTGCACAATCTGAAACACAACAAGGTCCTCCACCAGCAGGTCGTCGTGCTCACGGTCGTTACTGAAGAGGCTCCCTACGTCACCGATCCGCATCGGCGGGCCAAACTCGAGCAGCTCGCCGGAGGGTTCTGGCGCCTGCGCTTGCACTACGGATTTATGGAGCGGCCCGACGTCCCGGTCGCGCTCGCGGCGGTCGAGGAGCCGGCCCTCCGCTTCGATCCGATGAAGACCACTTTCTTTATCGGACGCGAGACCGTGCTCTCGACCAACCGGCCCGACCTCTCAAAATGGCGCGGCCGCGTCTTCGCCTGGATGACGCGCAATACCGGCGACGTCACCTCCTACTTCAATCTTCCACCGAATGGCGTGGTCGAACTCGGCGCGCGGGTCGAGGTCTAACGACTGGTGTCGCTCTATTCGACGGTCACGCTTTTCGCGAGGTTGCGCGGCTTGTCCACGTCACGGCCGAGCTCGACCGCGAGATGATAGGCAAGCAGCTGCAGGGGGATGACGGTGAGGATCGGCATCAGGCAATCCATCGTCTTTGGCACGGTGAGGATGTCTTCGACCACGTCCCGCAGCTTTCCCGCGCCCTCGCCGCTGGTGACGGCAATCAGCGGACCTTTGCGCGCTTTCACCTGCTCCATGTTGTTCAGGTTTTTCGAAAAAACATCGTCGTCCGGCGCAATAAAGACAGACGGAAGCTCCGGCCGGACGAGGGCGATAATCCCGTGCTTCAACTCCGCGCTGGGATGTCCCTCGGCAAAAAGGTAAGTGATCTCCTTGAGTTTGAGCGCGGCTTCGAGTGCGACCGGATAATTGAACTGGCGCCCGAAAAAGAGCATGCCCGGCGCGGCGGCATATTTCTTCGCGATCGCCTTGATCTCGTTTGTCAGGAGCAACGTCTCCTCGATTTGTTCCGGCAGCTTCTCCAGGGCCTCGATCATGCGCGTGCCTTCGGAGGTGGAGAGGTGCCGCATCCGGCCGAGGAGCAGGGCGATCAGTGCCAGGATGGTGACTTGCGACGTGAACGATTTGGTCGCCGCGACGCCGATTTCCGGGCCCGCGTGCATGTAGACCCCGCCGTCGCTTTCGCGGCCGATCGTGCTCGCGACGTTGTTGCAGATCCCGAGGGTGCGGTAACCCTTGCGCCGGCTCTCGCGCAGCGCGCCGAGCGTGTCGGCCGTCTCGCCGCTCTGGCTGATCGCGAAGACGAGCGTATCCCGCGTCATCGGTGAATTGCGGTGACGAAACTCGCTCGCAAATTCCACTTCCGTCGGGATGCAGGCGATCTGCTCGATGATGTATTCGCCGATCATGGCCGCATGCAGCGCGGTCCCGCAGCCGGTCAACACGATGCGGTTCACGTCGCGCAATTCCGCCGCGCTCATCTCGAGGCCGCCAAGTTTCGCGGTGCATTCGTCCGCGCTCAGGCGCCCGCGCATCGAATCGCGCACCGAGCCCGGCTGCTCGAAAATCTCCTTCAGCATGTAGTGCGGGTAATCGCCCTTCTTGATGTCTTCGTCGGTGAACTCGACTTTGCTGACCTCGTAATTTCCGCGCTCGCCGGCGACGGAGCTGATCTCGAATTTGTCGCGCTCGACCGCGACGATATCGAAGTCGTTCAGGTAAACCGCATCCCGCGTGTAGGCGACGATCGCGCTCACATCGCTGGCCAGGAAGTTCTCATCCTTGCCGAGGCCGAGCACGAGCGGACTGCCCCGCCGCGCGCCCACCATAAAATCGGGGATGTCGCGGTGCACCAGGGCGATGCCGTAAGTGCCGATCACCTGTTTGAGCGCGGCGCGCACTGCCGCGACCAGCCGCCCCTTGTTTCCCGTGCTGCCGTTGCTCGCGCTCGTGTCGTAGAGGTGGCCGATGAGGTGCGCGAGCACTTCGGTGTCGGTCTCTGATTTGAAATGATGCTCGCCTTCGCGCAGCAGATCTTCGCGCAGGGTGGCGTAATTCTCGATCACACCGTTGTGCACCAGCGCGAGCTTGCCGCTCTCGTCGAAATGCGGATGCGCGTTTTGATCGGTCGCCTTCCCGTGGGTGGCCCAGCGCGTGTGGCTGATGCCGTAGGTGCCGGGAGGCGGGCGCTCGCCCATCAATTTGCCCAACGCCGCGATCCGGCCGGCGCACTTCCGCGTTTCGATCTCGGAGCCTTCTACGATCGCGACCCCGGCGGAGTCGTAGCCGCGATATTCGAGCCGGCGCAATCCATCCAGCAGAATAGGTCCCGCTTGCGAGCGCCCGACGTAGCCGACAATGCCGCACATAAGGTGCGAGTGTAATGGCGCGGCCCTCCCCTCGCAAGAATGGCGCGGCGATCAAGCTCGCCACCTTCGAGCGGTCGTGGCTACGGTGCGTCGATTGAAAAATCCCTCGCTCTTCCTCGCTGCCACCCTCTTGGCGGTTCTCCTGGTGCCTCCCGTCAACGCCGCAACCCGACCCGGCGCAGGCCGGCGCGTTCACACCAAAGCGGCTGAATCCCGTAGCCCGCATCTTCCCGACTAACGGAGGACGGGGCCAATCTCCAAGCGTCGCAAAAGAGTTGCTCACCGCCATGTGCGCTGAATTATACAGGCGTGGACACACAAAGCCGGTTTCGCGCCGAGAGTGCCTCCGCCGCCGGGCCTCTCGGCAACCTCGCGCTGCCCCCCGGCACGACGCAGCGGACGCTCGCGATTGTCATGGGCGGCGGCGCCGGCACGCGGCTGTTCCCGTTAACCAAAGACCGCTCGAAACCGGCCGTGCCGCTCGGCGGCAAATACCGGCTGGTCGACATCCCGATCAGCAACTGTCTCAACTCGGGCTTGCGCTCGATCTACGTGCTGACGCAGTTCAACACGATGTCCCTGCATCGCCATATCCAGGCGAGCTACAAGTTCGACAATTTCTCGCGCAGCTTTGTCGATATTCTCGCGGCTCAGCAGACGCCGCAGAGCACCCAGTGGTATCGGGGCACGGCCGACGCGGTGCGGCAAAACCTGCGTTATTTTCTCGAACAACCGTACGATTATTTTCTTATCCTGAGCGGCGATCAGCTCTACCGGATGGATTTCCGGGTTCTGTTGCATCAGCACATTCGCTCCGGGGCTGATATCACGCTGGCCG
>JBPCMX010000053.1:0-7051 GCA_051001855.1 Chthoniobacterales bacterium | reverse complement strand
GTCAACTTGCCGTTCCCCCGCATGAATTGCACATTGCCGCCATCATGCGGCCCTCGTTTGCGACTCATCTGAACCTCGATGTTCTCGAGGAGAACTACCGCCGCTGGCAGGAGAATCCGGAGGCGGTCGACTCCAGCTGGTCAGCCTTTTTCCAGGGCTTCGAACTCGGCGATCTGCAGCCGCGCAACGGGGCCGCCGCGCTCGAACCCGGCGGCGCCGCGCGGGGCGAGACGGAGAGCCCGCTGCAGACGCGGATCGATGGGCTGGTCTATGCCTACCGCACGCTTGGGCACACCATCGCAAACGTGAACCCGCTGGCCGAGAAGCGCCCGGAAAATGCCCTTCTCACGCTGCGCGAACTTGGCTTTAGCGAAAAGGATCTCGACCTGCGCGTGGCCTCGAAGTTCTTCCTCGATAACCGCTCGATGACGCTGCGCGAAATGATCCACGCGCTCGAGACCATCTATGCCGACTCGATCGGTGCGGAGTTTCAGCACATCCAGAACACGCGGATGCGCAATTGGGTGCGGCATCGTCTCGAGTCGCGTCCGCCGAAGCAAAGCGCACCGCACGATCTGCAGATCAGGCTGCTCCGTTCCTTGGCGGAGGCGGAAGCGTTCGAGCTCTTTCTACACACGAAGTATGTCGGGCAGAAGCGCTTCTCGCTCCAGGGCGCGGAAGGGCTGATGGCGATCCTCGACAGCTTGCTCAGCAAATGTCCCAGCGTCGGGGTGGAAGAAATCTGCATGGGCATGGCGCACCGCGGCCGGCTCACCGTGCTCGCGAATTTCGTGCGCAAATCGCTCAAGGTGGTCTTCGCCGAGTTCACCACCAATTACATCCCGGAGATGGTCGGTGGCGATGGCGACGTGAAATATCACCTCGGCTATCACAGCGTGCGGAAGCTGCCGCATGGCGCGCAGGTGGAGATTCGCCTCTCGGCCAACCCGAGCCATCTCGAAGCCGTCAATCCCGTCGTGGAAGGCACTGCTCGCGCCCGGCAACGCATCCGCCAGGATACGGAACACCGGCGCAAAGTCTTGCCGCTGCTCATCCACGGCGATGCTTCCTTCGCTGGGCAGGGGATTGTGATGGAGACGCTCAACATGTCCCAGCTTCCCGGTTACTCGACCGGCGGGACGATGCACATCGTCGTCAATAACCAGATTGGTTTCACCACTCTGCCGGAGGATGCACGCTCTTCCATGTACGCCACCGACATCGCGAAGATGATCGAGGTGCCGATCTTTCACGTGAACGGCGAAGACCCCGTGGCGCTCGCCTTCGTCACCGGACTGGCGCTCGATTTCCGGCAGGAATTTGGACGCGATGTGGTGATCGACATGTATTGCTACCGCCGCTACGGCCACAACGAAGGCGACGAGCCGTCCTTCACCCAGCCCGATCTCTACGACAAGATCGGCAAACGCCCGACGGTCGCGCAACGCTACAAACAGCAGCTGCTCGAGGCGCACGTCATCACGGGCGACGAAGCCGCTTCCCTCGAGACCGAATTCCAGCTCCTGCTCGAGATGACGTTGCAGGAAGTGAAGGCGATCGAAGAGGACAAAAGCAAGGGCATTAGCGAAGCGCGTTTCAGCGAATCGACCGCCGTTTTCCAGCCGAAATATCACTTCGATCCGGCACCGACCGCCATCTCGCCCGAGATGCTGCGGCAGATCGCGGAAGGGCTCACGCAGGTGCCGGAAGGATTTAACGTCCTGCCGAAAATCAAGCGCATCGTCATCGACCAACGCCGCACCGCCTTCGAGAATGGCGGGCCTTACGATTGGGGTTACGCCGAGGCGCTCGCGTTTGGTTCGCTCATGCTCGAGGGGGCGCCGGTGCGCCTCTCCGGCCAGGATGTCCGCCGCGGCACCTTTAGTCATCGCCACGCGGTGCTTTACGACGCGAAGACGGCGCAGCCTTACATTCCGCTCCGCCACCTCGCGGAGAAACAGGCCAGCATCTGCATCTACAACAGCCTCCTTTCCGAAGCCGCTGTCCTCGGCTTCGATTACGGCTATTCCATTAATTACCCGCAGATGCTCTGCGTCTGGGAGGCGCAGTTCGGCGATTTTGCCAATGGCGCGCAGCCGATCATCGATCAGTTCATCGTCTCCGCGGAATCGAAATGGCAGCGCCCGAGCGGCATCGTCATGCTGCTCCCGCACGGCTACGAAGGCCAGGGACCGGAGCACTCCAGCGCGCGGCTCGAGCGCTTCCTGCAGGCCTGCGCCGAGGATAACATCCAGGTCTGCAACCTCACCACGCCCGCGCAGTACTTCCACGCTCTGCGGCGCCAGATGCACCGCGATTTCGTGAAACCGCTCATCATCATGACGCCCAAGAGTCTCTTGCGCGCCGAGTTCGCCACCTCGCGCGCGGACGATTTCACGAGCGGCGCCTTCGAGGAAATTCTTAGCGCCCCCGAAGCAGGCCCGTCGGATAAGATCGAGCGCGTGATCCTTTGCTCCGGCAAAGTATACTACGATCTCCTGCAATACCGCACCGACCAGAAGCTCAGCAACGCCGTGATCATCCGACTCGAGCAGCTCTACCCGCTCTGCGAAGAGAAGCTGCGGAAGATGGTCGAAGCGTTCCAGGCCAGCGCGCAGCTCGTCTGGTGCCAGGAAGAATCGCAGAACATGGGCGCGTGGAGCTTCATCGAGCCGCGTCTGCGCGCGCTCTTCCACCGCGAAGTCACCTACGCGGGCCGCAACGCCAGCGCCAGCCCTGCGGTCGGTGCTTTGACGCTGCACAAGCGCGAGCAGGCGCAGCTGATTCAGGAAGCGTTTACGTTGTAGCCCCGGCCGAGCGATTGCGCATACTGTTAGCCTTTCATGAGCATCGAGGTCAAAATCCCCGCCGTCGGCGAGTCTATCTCCAGCGGCATCGTTTCGGTCTGGCACAAGAAATCCGGCGAGCAGGTGAATGCCGGCGACCCGCTCTTCACGCTCGAAACCGATAAGGTTTCGACCGAGATCGTCGCCGAGCAGGCCGGTGTTTTGCAGACGCTGGCTGCCGAAGGTCAGGAGGTGAAGATCGGCGAAGTCGTGGCCACGATCGATGAAACAGCCACAGCTGGTGCGAGTCCGAACGCCACCGCCACCACCACCGAAGTCGACGAAAAGCCCGACCCGAACCGACCTGAAGCGCCCATTGCCACCGATAAGAAATCGCCAAACGCAGATGTCCTTTCCCCCGCGGTGCGCCGGATTGTGGAGGAGGAGCACCTCGATCCGTCGAACATGCGCGGCAGCGGAAAGGGAGGCCGCCTGACGAAAGGCGACGCGCTTGCCGCCGCGCAGAACAAAACCGTCGCTCCGCAGGGCGCCCCTGCGTCACCGGTCGAGGCGCCGCAGTCAGCCGCTGTCCCCGCGCCATCAGCCGACAGTCGTTTCACGCGCAAGAAGATGTCGCCGCTCCGACGCAAGATCGCGCAGCAGCTCGTGATGGCGCAGCACACCGCCGCCATCCTCACCACGTTTAACGAATGCGATATGACCGCCGTGATGACGTTGCGCAAAGAGAAGCAGGACGCCTTTACCAAGGCGAACGACCTCAAGCTTGGCTTCATGTCCTTCTTTATCAAAGCCGTCGTCGAAGGGCTCAAGGCGGTCCCCTCGATCAATTCCCGGATCGAGGGCGACGACTTCATCCAGAACCACTTCTATGACATTGGTGTCGCCGTCGGCACCGAACGCGGCCTCGTCGTCCCCGTCGTGCGCGATGCGGACAAGAAAGGCTTTGCCGATCTCGAGCGCAGCATCGGCGAATACGCCACCAAAGCGCGCGAAGGCAAAATCAAGATCGAAGACCTGCAGGGCGGCACCTTCACCATCTCGAATGGCGGCGTCTATGGGTCCCTCCTCAGCACGCCGATCCTGAACCCGCCGCAGAGCGGCATCCTCGGCATGCACACCATCCAGCAGCGCCCGATGGCGGTGAACGGCAAAGTCGAAATCCGTCCGATGATGTATCTCGCGCTCAGCTACGACCATCGCGCGGTCGACGGCAAGGAAGCCGTTACCTTCCTCATTCGCGTGAAAGATTGCATCGAGGACCCGAGCAAGCTCCCGCTCGATTTCTAGTGCAGTGAGTTCTTAAGTTCTGATCCAGAGAACGTGCCGCGAGTAAACGGAGGCCGGGTTTGCAACCGGCCTCCGGTGCAGCTACTCCCAAGGGCAATGTGTTCACTTTCTAAGAACCCCAACTGCACTAGGTTGGCGCGGCGCTGCCGTTGCCGCTACCGGGGATGCGGCTATGCGAGGAGGCCGTGCTAGGGCCACGTCGCTGTGTTGACGTGTGGGCGAGTTGGCTAGTCGAAGACTTCCCGCTTCCATGAGGGGACATCGCCGGGATCATTTCAGTCAGGACGAGGCGGCTTTGCGTTTTTTCGCGGAAAAAGTGAAATCACTGTTGACGCTCCGTTTTCTCCGGGTAATCTCCGCGCCGTGAAGACCTCCCGCTCCTCTAAAGTCGCTATTTTCATTGCCGTTTTGCTTAGCGGCTTCTCAGCCGTCCCGGAGCTGTGCGGGCAGGTGGGCGATGATAACCCGACCGGGGTTTCCGGCCGGTTCAACGGGAACGTCACCACGGGCGGCTCCTACGATCCGTATACCGGCAATGCGACCCGTTCGATCACGGACATCGTGGTGCCAGGTGCCGTGGGGGCTTATCCACTGGCCTTTACTCGTATATATTCAACAGCCGCCCCACGACCCTGTCAGCCATCCCTGGCGCAGTTCAGCCGCCATTCGGAAAGGCGGGGACTTGGCGCCACTCTTATCAGTGGACCATCGATCCAATCATTCTTCAGGGCCAATACGCCAACCCCACCGGCTACAACGTTACCTATCCGGATGGCCGCCGCGTCTCCTTTTACGCCGCATTTTCCTATCACGGCCCGGAGGGTGTTCCTGATTATTTTCAACCCTTTCCAAACACTCCCGGCGGCGAAGGGCTTTGCTATTTATTCCTGCCTGATGGCGGCCAAGTCGAGTTCCTGGCCACCAGAGATGTGGAGGAGGTGGGACAAGGCGTCTACACCTCCACCTTTACGTTTCGCTCTACTGGGATCATGGATCCGTACGGGCAGGTCACCACCCTGAGCGGGTCTGCCGAAGATGGGAGCATGACGATCAGCGAGCCGGCTGGACGTTCGTTGGAAGTCGTTTACCGGCCAATCCTGAACTCCACTGAGGGTCATGTAAGCGACGTCGTCGTTTCCTACGTGCAGGAGTACCTCGGGCCAGGACAGCCGGGGCGCAGGGTCGATTATTCCTACTCGGCTTTTCCCGCCAACAGCGGCGCCTATACTTCGCTCACCGGGGTCGCATACTTCGGATCGCTCAGCGCCGTTTATACTTATCAAAGCAACAACGCGGTGGCCAACGGACGGCCGCTCGTCGCTACCTGCGATGACGCCATGTATGCAGGACCAATGCACGCTATCGCCTACGATTTTGTCCCGCAAGGCGGAGATGGCGTCCTCCTGCGCGAAAAGCATTTGAACGGCAGCGTCGTTTCTTCGCTCTGGATCAGTGGCAACTCGCGGACAGAGACGCGAGGCGACTTCGTTAACGACCTAAATCCTTCTCGCACCTTCACCTATTCTGGCGGCTTCCTCACCAACTGGACCGATTTTGCCGGAAACGTCTATCAGCAAGGACGCACCGGCGGGTTCGTCACCTCCTCCCGTGACCCGCGCGACCTGGCACAGCCTGGCTTGTACACCACGGACTATGGCCGAAACTCAGTCGGAAACATCACATCAGTGACATACCCTCTGACGCCCTCCGATGCGCCGCCCAATGGGAACGGCGCGCGGGCAACCGTCCTCACCGGCTACAGTCCCGATAACCCATACTTCCCGATCAGCGTAACGGATGAGCGGAGCAACCAGACCGCCTACACGCGCGATCCAAACACCCATCGGGTGACCGCCATAGATTATCCCGATACGGGCCGCGAGGAATTTGTCTATAACAACTACGGACAGGTGACGCGGCATCTGCGTAAGAACGGCTCATACGAGCATTTTGAGTATGACAGTCGTGGCCTGCTCATCCACCGCTGGAATCCGGTCACGTTCTCGACCCAGCCGACCGGCAATGAGCCTAAGACAACCATATCCTATTACGCAGTTGGAGATCCGTGGCAAGACCGGGTGCAAAGCGTCACGGACCCGCGCCAGAACCCTACGCTCTACGAATACGAAAGGAATGCCAGCGGAACTCCTGCTGTCGGTCGGGGGTTGGTTTCAAAGATCACTCACCCGGATACGAAGTACCGATCATTCACTTATGACCGGGTTGGAAACATGACCCACGCAGAAAACGAGCTTCGGCAGCCGGTCGATTATGCCTACGACGAGTACAGCCGGGTGACCTCGGTTACCACGCCGCACCCAAATGCCTCCAACCCCTTTGTCGCGGATGGAACCGTCTCGGCCTTTTACGACTATGCCCCCAGCGTCGGAGGCGACCCCTACACGCGGACTGCACGCGCGGCGACTACGGCGACGAGCGCGGCAGGGATCGTCACCACGAGCGTGTATGATGCCGACGTGCGGCCGCTCTCGGTCACCGCCACCAACCCTGGAGGTGTTCCGGCGACGACGGCGTTTCATTATGAGCTGGCTGGAAATCAGGATTGGGTGACCGATCCGCGGCTGAAGACCACGACCACCGCCTTTGACCCGCGCAATCGGAAAACCGGCACGACCAGCCCGGTGGTCACGCTCGCCGACGGAAGCGTGACCCAATACATGACTCAGTGGCTTTACGACCCGGCGAGTAACGTGCGCAAAATTATCCTGCCGGACTCCACCACGGCGCAGCCCAAAGAAATCAACCGCGATTACGACCCAATGAACCGGCTCTGGCATTCGTGGGACCAAATGAACCGCCTCACTACCAACACCTATTTCGCGAGCGGCATGCTCAACAGTGTGCTCGATCCCAAGAGCCGCCTGACGAGCTTTGAATACGACGAGCGCGACCTGGAGAAGAAGATGACCTATCCTGCCCCAGACGGCCGGGGCGGC
>JBPCMX010000052.1:0-16511 GCA_051001855.1 Chthoniobacterales bacterium | reverse complement strand
CTGTTGCGGAGCGTTCGGGTCAGGTTTTGCAAAATCGCCCGTGTTAAGCGGGTTCATCTCCTCTTGTTCATCTTTGCGCACGACCTCGTTTTGCGCCTCGTCTGCCACCAAGTCTCGCAACGCCTTCGTCTCGGCGAAACCGACAGCCCGGCCCACCACTGGAATAGCGCTTGTGATTTGCGCCTGCTTCGCAGCCGCACGTTTCCCTGAGTCAGGCTTCTTTTGCCCTACTCCGCGTTGAACAAAAAATGCGAGCCCGAGCAACGCGACGAGACTGACAAGAAACAATCCTTTTCGACGACTAAACATATGACCTCCTGGGTTCTCCGATAAAACGGCTGTTGAGTTAACTGGAACAGCCGATTTCATCTCGGCTCGATCGATCCAACGTATTTTGTTTACTAATTGGAGTCAATCCTTAAACCGTAAATCTTAGTTACAACGCTGTAATCTTCCTCCGCCGCCGGGCGATGCCCAACTCCTCCACTATCCCGGGTTCCCTTCTTCCAATTGAGACTGGGCTTGGCCTTCACGCTGTGGCAAAGACGCGGTTCACATTCTATTCCGCGGCGTGCTGCGTGTAGCTGCTCCCAGCTGGAAAAAGAATGAGCCATTCAGATGCATCCAACTGCGCTGTACGAGGTCGCGGGCGATCGGCTCCCGCAGCCATCACGGGCGGTAAACCACAGATTCGCGCGCATCAGAGAGAGTAACCCCCGCGAGACGCGCACAGAGTTCATTCTGCGCCCGCGTCAGGAAGAGTCGAATTCGATGAAAAAGGTAATTTTGGTCGCGATCGCATGGTGCGCGGTTTCGATCTGTTTTGCACAAAGCTCCGCGCCGAATAGCGTCGCGCCCGCCGGGGCCCCGCGGCTCCTCATCGGATGGCTGAATTGCCCTGGTCGGCGGGGCGCTCGGGCTGTTTTGCTCGTTCTGGTGGGACTTGCCGTCCGGCACGGCCATCGTCTGCACGTTTGGCGCGCTCCTCATCGTGGTCTCGTTCGCCGGGTTGCTTCACCGCCCGGCGAGAACGTAGCTTGTGGCGCAGATGCATTCATTCCACTACCGTGCCGGCCGCTTGCATTGTGAAGAAGCGGACCTCGAGGAGGTGGCCGCAGCGCATGGGACGCCGCTCTATGTCTACAGCGCGGGCACGATCGTCGATCACTATCGGAGGCTGAGTTCCGCGCTCGGGGCGATCGATCATTCGATCTTTTACGCCGCGAAGGCGAACTCGAACCGGGCCATCCTCCGCCTGCTCGTGGCGGAGGGCGCGGGGTTTGATATCGTTTCGGGCGGCGAGCTCTACCGGGTCCTTGCCGCCGGTGGCGCGGCGGCCTCCTGCACCTTTGCCGGCGTCGGAAAATCTCGCGCCGAAATCGAGTATGCGCTCGCGGAAGGCGTGTTCTGTTTCAACGTCGAAAGCGAAGCGGAGCTCGTTTGCATCAACGAAATCGCGGCAGCGAAAAACGTGCGCGCGCCGATTGCGCTGCGCGTGAACCCCGACGTCGAAGCGGGCACGCACAAGTACGTCGCGACTGGGGGGAGCGAGAACAAATTCGGCATTGCGCTGGAGCGAATCGCTGAGGTTTACGCGGCGGCGGCGCGGATGTCGCACCTCACGATCCGCGGCGTGCAAATGCACATCGGATCCCAGATCACGCAGGTCGCGCCGTTTGCGGACGCGATCCGGAAGATTGCACCCACCGTCCGCGCACTCCGGGAACGCTACGGGCTCGAGTTTCTGAGCATCGGCGGCGGGATGGGAATTGTGTATCGCTCCTCCCTCGCCAGCGGCGAAGGCGCCTGGTGGCAAGACGAGACGAACTCGGACGCGCAGGACGCGCTCACGATCGACGAATACGCCGCCGCCATCTTGCCGCCGCTTCGCGACCTCGGCCTGCGCATTCTCCTGGAGCCGGGCCGGTTCCTGGTCGGCAACGCCGGCGTCCTCCTGACTCGTGTGCGCTACCTGAAGCAGGCCGAGCTGAAGAAGTTCGTGATTGTGGATGCGGGCATGAACGATCTGATCCGCCCCGCGCTTTACCAGAGCTACCACGAGATCGTGCCGGTGCGGGCTCCTTCAGCGCCGGAACGCGAGGCCGTCGATGTGGTGGGGCCAGTCTGCGAGAGCGGCGATTTTTTCGCGGAGAACCGTCTGCTGCCACGGATGGAAGCAGGAGACCTGGCCGCGATCATGAGTGCAGGCGCGTATGGATTTGCGATGGCGTCAAATTACAACTCACGCCCGCTCCCGGCGGAAGTGCTGGTGGACGGCGCGCGCTTTTCCCTTGTGCGCGCCCGCCAGACCTACGCCGATCTCGTCCGCGACGAACGCGAACCCGATTGAATCCGCTGTCGTCGCTTACGGACTTCTCCCGTGGGGAGGAAATTCATCTGTCAGCTGCTTGTCGCCGCGCTTTTCTGCGGCGCCACGGCGCGCGCGGAGGAACCATTGCGGCAGGTGCAAGAGGAGCTGCGGAAACGCAATCATTTCTACGGCGACATCAATGGCCGCCAGTCTTCTACGTTGACCAACGCGTTGAAGCTCTTCCAGGAGCGCAAAGGCTTCCCGCAACCGGCGAGGTCGACGCGGTGACGCTCCGCTCCATGGGCATCAAAGCGAACGGCGAGGGAGCGACCCTTCACCGCGTCGGCCGGACCGTGCGGAAGATCTTTCGTTAGGCGCAGCGCGCCTGCGACGCGGCGTTCGTTTTGAGCTAGACCTTTAGCGAAGCACGAAACCCTCTGGCGCTATAGTAAGATTGCGCACCATTGTGACCGATGAAGACGCGACCATAGCGGCGATCGCCATAGAGGGCGCCCCCGAGGTTTCGAATCTCCTCGGGAGTTGCCACCCACGTCGTGGTCTTCAGATCGAACTCTCCGAGCTTCTGGAGCTCGACATACTGCTCCTCGGTCAACAGTTCCACCCCCATGGCCCTCGCCATGTCGATGGCGTTATTGGGAGGCCTGTGTTCCTTCCTCGATTCCCATCCTTCACGGTCGTAGCAAACTGAGACGCGACCTTTCGGACTTTCGGGCGAACAGTCAAAGAAGAGGTAAACGCCAGTCTTAGCATCGTGGCCGACTACATCCGGTTCGCCGCCGCTATTTTCCATCTCGCTAAGTGACCACAGTTTCTCGGCCTTCGCTTCCACCCTGGCCTGCACCTTTGCCCACGCGAGTCCCTTGTGGCGGGTCATGTTCTTCTCGAAGCGGACATGCAATGTCTTGAGGAGCGTGTCGCGTTCTTTGGCTGAGAGTTCCTTCTTAGTTCCGGTGCTTTTCATAGGGTTTGGCTTTTGTTCGCTTGTTTCGCGGGAAAGTGGACCTCGATCACGTTGCACGTCGCGCCTGGATCACCAACCAAATCTTCCGCGCGGCGAAGAGCGCGACCTGGCTTAGGACAGCCGCTCCATAGCCATAGAGGGAATATGCGCCGAGCAAGACCGCGACGCCGATGATGGCGAAGACTGCGCCCGCATACATCCATAATCCCGATAAGACGATGATTGGAACAAAAAGGTACCGAACCGCGCCGGCATACTCGTGAACTTCCGCAGGCGGGCCGTAAATGTAACCGAAGATCGGAATGGTGACGATGATGTGAAGCCAGCGAAGCACCGCACGTTTGGTAGCTTGGGTCATGATTGGTGAAGGTATGAGTGTTAGTGAGGAGGGTTTTAGCCGGCGCGTCTAATTTTGGTCGCCCGCCGAGCCCGCGACAACCGCGGTTAGCCGCTCCAGCATCTTTGCCCAGCCAAATTCCGCGCCTTTGAGTGCCTGATTGCCGCTCGGCTGGGAAAGATCGAAGCCGGAGTGCTCGAAGAGGAGGCGGGTGCCGTCGCCGTCTGGCTCCAGTCGGAAGCTAACCTGCGTATTCTCAACGGGTCCGCCGACTGACCACGAGAAGACGAGGCGACTGGGCGGTTCACACTTCAGCACCTCGCAACGCACAGTCAGACCATCGAAACTGACCCTGGGGTTAGGCGGCACGCGGAACGTGAAATGGTAGCCGAGGCGTGGCTCGAAGTCGTTGGGATACATCCACTCGGCAAGGATGTCGCGGTCGGTGATTGCCCCCCAGACCTGCTCCGGCGGCTGAGGAAACCGAACCTCTCTCCGAATCGTGTTCGTCATTCTTAGCTCTTTCTTGCCAGCAGCGTCTGGAGACGCTTGAGGTGGTCATCCCAAAACCACTCGTATTGCGCGATCCAGTCTCGCACCGGGCCGAGTCGCTCGGGAACAAAGTGGTAGCGGCGTTCGCGGCCGTGCCGTTGCTCGGTTACGAGACCGGAATCGAGCAGCACACGGAGGTGCTGGGAGACCGCCGGTCGGCTCATCTGGAAATGCCCCGCCATCGCGTTGACGGAGCGGTCGGACTCCGCGAGCAGGCCAAGCATGTGCCGCCGCGCGGGATGACTGATCGCTCCGAAGATATCCGGCGCGCGATTGTCGATTGCGACCATGCTGCACATATACGTAAGCAAGCGCTTACGTGTCAAGCTCGCGGAATTATTTCCCAAAAAAGCGACGCTCCACCGCGTCAGCCAGTCCTTGCGGTAGATACTTCGTTAAGCGGAGGGCGAATGCGACGCCGCCTCGATCACTTCGCGGCGCACCACTGATCCACCCATTCGTTGACTGTTTTATACCAGAGCCGGGAGTTCTGCGGCTTCGTCACCCAGTGGCCTTCATCCGGAAAGTAGAGCATTTTTGAGGGGACCTTTAGCCGCTGCAAAGTGGTGAAGAGCTGAAACCCTTCCGAGACATCGAGCCGGTAATCCAGTTGGCCGTGGATCACGAGCGTCGGCGTCTTGAAGTTCTCCGCGTTCAGATGCGGCGAAAACTTGCGATAGAGCTCGCGATTCTTCCAGGGCGGGCCTTTGAATTCCCATTCGTTAAACCAGAGCTCCTCGGTCGTGCCGTAGGCTGCCTCGGTGTTAAAGACGCCGTCGTGTGAGACGATGCACTTGAAGCGATCGGTCTGGCCGAGAATCCAATTCGCCATGTAGCCGCCGTAGCTGGCACCGAGCGCCGCCTCGCGTGTTTTGTCGACGAACGGGAACGTCTTCTCGACGTAATCGAGGCCCTTCATCAGATCGACGTACGGTTTGCCGCCCCAATCCCCGCTGATCGCATCCGTAAACGCCTGTCCGTAGCCGGTGGAGCCGTGGAAATTGATCATCACCACCACGTAATTGCCCGCCGCGGCGAAGAGCTCCGCGTTCCAGCGATAGGTCCAGGAGTTGCCCCACGCACCCTGCGGTCCGCCATGGATCAAGAACTTCAGCGGGTATTTCTTTGCGGGATCACACCCCGGCGGCTTGACCATAAACCCCTCGACGTCCGCCTCGTTCGCGCCTTTGAACGTAAACGGCTCCAGCGGTTGCATCGCGATCTGCGCGAGTAATGCATCGTTCAGGTGCGTCACGTTGGTGGCGGTGACTTTGTCATCCCCGTGCCCGGTCGCATTCTCAACCTCCGTCACATCGATCCGCGCGATCTCGGCGGGACTCGCGATCGAGACCCGGCTGAAGAAAAGTGCGCTCCCGTCCTTTGAGAAAACCAGATCACTGGCGTGCAGTCGCAGCACTTCCATCGGCGTTTTCTCCTCCAGGCCTAACGACCAGATTGGCGCCTCGCCGTGATCTTCCGCGGTGAAGAAGAGCGTTTTCGAATCCGGCGTCCAGGTCAGATCGCCAACCGAGCGATCCCAATCCGCAGTCGCGTTCCGCGTTTGCGCGGCATGGCGGTCATAGATCAGCAGCGACTCCTTGTCCGCTTCAAAACCGGCGCGCGCCATTGAGCGCCATGCAATGAACTTCCCGTCCGGCGAATAGACCGGCGTGTTGTCGTTGCCCGGGCTGGTGGAAATCTTCTTCGGCGTTCCGCCGGCGATCGGCACCAGGAAGATCTCGTTGTTCGTGCTGATAGCTTCCACCTCATCGACGTTGCTCGTGTAAGCCACCTCCTGCCCATCCGGCGAAATCGCATACATGTCCTGGCCGCCGAGATTAAATGGCGGCACATCGTGATCCCCCGGCGTGAGATCGCGACCCGGCGAGCCAGCCGCGTCAGCGCTCACCACAAACAAGTGGCTGCGCTTGTATTCCGTGAACGACATCCAGTGCCGGTAGAGCAGCTTCGTGAAGACCTTGGCCTTCACCTTGCTCGCCGCCAGTTCCTCATCGCGCAGCTGGTTGCAGCCATCGTCCCTGCACTCCGGGTAAACCGCCGAGACGAAGAGAATATTCTTTCCATCCGGCGACCAGATGCCGCCGTCCGCGCCGGTCGAGATATTCGTCACCTGATGCGAGTCGCCGCTCAGGGCGCCCGCGTCCGCATCGAACCCGCACATCCAGATTTGCGTCGGATCGGTCGCTTTCGAAGTGAAGACCAGCTTCGTGCCATCCGACGAAAACCGCGGCCGCTCCTCCTCGTTCTCCGTCGGGTTCAAGCGGCGCGCTTCCCCGCCCGCGGCCGGCACAATCCAGAGGTGCGATTTCGTCCCATTCATCTCCAGATCGACATCCTGCGCGGCGAACACCACCCATTTCCCATCGGGCGACGGAACCGGTTCGCTCAGGCGCTTGAGCGCCATCATGTCTTCGAAAGTGAAGGGGCGTTTGCCTGCGCTGCCGCTCGGAGGAGGCGTCGCCGTTTGCGCAGGGCACGAACCGAGGAGGACGAGGAAAGCGATCAGAATTCGATGACGCATAGTTGTTTCCGGGTTGCGCCCGCACGCTCCGCCAGTGCGGGAGCGGTGCAACCGGATCGGTGGCTGCGTGTGTTCCGCACAATCCTCCCGGCCGCACGGCTCGAGCCGTCTGCGATTTGTTCTGTCGCGCAGAGCGGAAACGATTTCAGCCTCGCTTTTCGTTCTGTTGGCGGGAAAATCTATCATGGCGCTGACGCCCGGAAAAATATTCCTCATCTGCTGGCTGGTCTACGCCCTCGTGCTCACCCGCGCCTTGTTCCGCCGACCACCGCGGTCGCGGAATCGTGCGCTCCTGGCGCGTCCTCTGGAGAATCCGCTCGCTCTCCTCGTGGTCGGCGCGACGGGTGGAACCGGACGCGAAATTATCCGCCAAGCCCTGGCGCAAGGACACAAGGTGACCGCGTTTGTGCGCGATCCGAAACGATTGTCCATCGAACACGAGAATCTGCGTGTGGCGCAGGGCGATGTGATGAACTACGCCTCTCTGGAAGCCGCCATGCAGGGCCAGGATGCCGTCCTTTGCGCGCTCGGACACAAGCGCTTCTTTTATCCGACCAGGATTCTGTCCGAAGGCACGCGCCATATTTTGCAGGCCATGCAGGTCTGCAAAGTTCCGCGGGTCGTTGTGGAAAGTTCGCTCGGAGTCTGCGACGCCACGGGGCGGCTCGGGCTTTTGGCCACGCTCTTCATGGTGCCGCTGATCCTTCCGTTTTACTTCTGGGATCGCCGCCGCCAGGAGCGCCTCGTGATGCACAGCGAACCGGATTGGATCATCGTACGGCCTTCCGTCCTGACGAATGGCCCTCAGCGCGGCGAGTATCAGCACGGAAATATCGGCAGCTATGTCTGGCCGACGCGCGTCTCGCGCGCAGACGTCGCCTCGTTCATGCTGCGACAACTGCATGACGACACCTACCTCGGCGCAGCGCCGGGGATTTGTTACTAGCCGCGCGACCGCCGCACCCTCCTACGCGGATTGACTCCGCCCCGCGCCCTACGCGACACTGCCGCGATGGAGTGCCCCTTCAATCACGAACAGCCGCTGCAATATTACGGCGACTATCTCGGGATTGACGCTCTCCTGCAGCTGCAAAAGCCGCTCAGTTTGCAGGAAGGCAAACTCATCGCGCACGACGAGATGCTCTTCATCATCGTGCACCAGGCTTACGAGCTTTGGTTCAAACAGATCCGGCACGAGCTGGACGCCTGCCGCGAAGTTCTGAGCAAACCTGCCGCCGACGACGATGGCCCGGACATGAACGTCGTGGTGCATCGGCTCAAACGAATCGTCGAGATTTGGAAGCTGCTCAATCACCAGGTCGACGTGCTCGAGACGATGACGCCGCTCGATTTCCTCGAGTTCCGCGAGCTGCTCCACGGCGCCTCCGGATTCCAGAGCGTGCAGTTCCGCCAGATCGAGGCCGCGCTCGGCTTGCGAATGGAGAACCGGTTCCGGCCGGATTACTACAAGCACACCGAGCTGGGCGGCTTCAACGAGAAGGATTTCGCTCAGATCGACGAATTCGAAAGGCAAGCCAGCCTCCTGCAAATGGTGGAACGCTGGCTCGCCCGCGCGCCGTTTTTTGACGACACCTACTGGAGCGACTGGGCCGACGCGGCAACCGAACCCGGCGCGCCAGACCGGCCGCACTTCTGGAATCGCTACCGCAATCTCTTCGAGCACAGCCTCTCGGCCCGCGACGACAAGAGCGACCTGCTCGGAAAGTTCGACGCCATTTTCTTCCAGGCGGGCTGGGGCGATTTCTCGCCCGCGGCGCTGCGTTCCGCGCTCTTCATCATGCTCTACCGCGATGAGCCGCTCTTCCGGCTCCCCTTCGCGCTCTTGAATGCCTTGATCGAGATCGACGAACAGCTCGCCACCTTCCGCTATCGGCATCTCCAGATGGTGCGGCGCATGATCGGCACCCGCGTCGGCACCGGCGGCAGCAGCGGGGAGCAATACCTTCAAGGCGCGGTGAATAAAAACTACGTCTTCAAGGAACTCGCCGGCGTGATCACGTTCCTGATCGAACGCCGTAACCTGCCCAGCCTGCCGCCACGGTTGCACAAGGCGCTGCGTTTCAGCTTCGCCGAGCCCTGACCAAGAACCGGTCTGACGCCCAAGGGCAGAGGCCGCCGCGGCTGCGCGAGGCACTCCGTCCAGCTTCGCGGGAAAATTAGGAAGCCGAGGACGTCTTCGCCTCACGGCTCTGTTCCTCGCCGAGTGCCGCGACGGTCCAGAATGCCGCCATCAGGATCAGGAGCAATTTGAAATTGCCGACGAGGTTTTTGAAATCGGATAGATCAGGATATGTGCCGGTGAGCTTCACCAGTAACGGCTGCGTCGCGAATAACTCTAGCGCCTCCATCGCTACGCCCGCGGCGACGCCCGCGCAAAGAAGAACAGGCCAACGCGGGCTCCCGCAGAATCCGACATCGCGCCAGCCGACGCCGCGGACGGCCATAGAGATCCACCCGATCGCCAGCAGATAAGGAGCCTTGCTAAAAAAAAATCAGATGGTGTTGATCGGCTACGAAAACTGCGGCTACGAGTAAGAGGTCCACCACGACAAGCAGCCGATTATCGCGGAACTGCTGCCGCCATGTCGGCAAGGCACGAGTTCGATTCTTCATTCGGGTGGATGACCTCGTCGTTTATGCTCTGCGCAATTTGCGGTCATATCTCGTGAGACGCGGCCGCGTCCGGTTTTGGATTCAAAATCAGCTACGCGTCTTGATTCCGCGTAGTTTTCAGCATCTAACGAGAACAAGATCAGCCACCGCTGGCGAGGGCGCGCCCGGCGGCAGGTGAAGTGGTTTGAGTCATTGGGAAACTTGAGCTTACGCCAGCAGAGGTTGGCTGCATCGCCTGGTTAGGTCTTTTAGTGATGATAGTCCACTGTGTCATCAAGCTTGCCTGCCTTGAGCGCGTGCAGAAACTCTGCGTAATCCGCCAGCGAAACTGCCGCAGCGGCCCAAATAACCCGCGTTGCCTTCTCCGACTTGTCGAAAGCGACGACCAAGAGATGATACGTGTGCGCAATCCCGCCTGATTCATAATGCACTACGTAGTATCCGGGAATCGTGGCTGCCCAAATCAGCCGACGACGCGGAAGATTCTCGTCGCCGGGCGCGAGAGCGTCGGTGACTTGGAAGCGACCACCGGGATCGGCTAACGCAAAACTCCGCTCGGCGGAGACGGTCGCACACGCGTTGATGACTGAACGGGGCAGGTCTCGCATCGCTCGCAACATAGTGATTGTTGTTGGATGCTCGATCTTTTGGCGATCCTCAGCGGCGAGGCGGGTAACCTTGCCGGAGGCATCGAGCACCGAAACGAGCAAAAGGAAGACAAGCAGGCGAAAAAACATACTAGTCAGAGACCTAACGAAAACAAGATCAGCGACCGGGCCAGGCCGTTTGGCAAGTTTTCCCGTCCCCGTTTTTCATTATCGAATTCAAGAGGCCGAATTCGATGTCGTGATATTTTTTGCTGTTTGGCATGTCCCCCAGAATCTTGTAGGTCTGATGCAGGATTTTGTGAGCCTCCATGTCAGTGTAGTCGATGCTTAACATCTTTTTGGTGATGTCAATGATCTCGGCATACTTCGATTTCCGCATCAGCTCATGCATTTCCTTCCTCAGACTGCTGAGATCCGGTTTCTGCTTACTGGCGGCCTTGAACTGCTCGCTCTCCAGGAAGCTTGCCCTGAATTCGGTGTAGTTGATATTCGCCTGTTTGCCTTCGAGCTGCGTTACTAATGCAGAGTATTTGTCGTGGTAAACGGGAACGGCCACCCCCGAGCGTTCCGCCGCCCGCGCAGAGTGAGCGAGCGCGATGACTGCGAGGTAAAGGAGAACTGCCTTTGCTAGCCTTGTCGTTTTCCGTTTTATCGTCATAAGTAGGACCTCACACTGTTTAGCGCCTGACGAGGGATAGATGGCACCAAATTCATCGGCGCGGATGTTTTCCTGTGCACGGGAGGTTTGGATTTGTGACTGGCCATGAGGCGGTTGGGTTTGTAGGAGGGATTATGCCGCGTCCCAAAGCGCATTATTCTGTGCTCCTTAAGAACCATGAAACGGGGGAGCAACTCAAGCTCGAATTGATCGCTCTGCCGTTTGCCACCGCACGCACTTTCCGGCTGCGGGTGAATGGGCAGTGGGCGCGGAAGCTGCCGGTGGCGAGTAAGACGACAGTGCTCCGGCAGTTGCGCGCATGGTGGGTGGCGCACTAGCCGGCGCGAAGGAGCCGGCGGGAGCGGGTCACTCTGCGCTAGCCAAAGGAGCACGATTCTCAAACCGACCCTCCCTCTCCACCCTCTGACACCGACCGCCATCGGCCCCAGCGAGATCGAAAATCTGAAGCTGACCCCTGTTCCTCCCGACCCCTGTTCCTCCCGCCACGTCAGCGATTTACGCGGGCTTGGACGAATAGCTGCGCGCTGGCGGTGGCGCAGTCGCAGTCACCAGGTCGGTTTCGAAGGTGGTGACCAGGATTCAGCCGGCAGGACCTTCCTTTTTTGGGGGATACCAGCGCGTGCGCTCTCCTTCTACGTGATCGGGCGATGAAAAAGCATTACTCGCCGCAGCTGGCTCGAGAAGTGATCAGGGAGCTTTACTTTGAAGCGAAGGCACGAGATGGGCTGGAATTGAGCCGTCTTCTGGAACGCACTTGCGCGGCATGTAGCCAGCCGGATCAGCTGCTGCTCCCTTTGAGGGCTCCTCGATCGTCCCAGGAATGGGACGAGAGCCGCGGTTCGCGCTGCAGGGCGCGCGGAAGCGTAAGTGACTGATTTCCGGCTGATTAGATGCTGAATAACGCCAACGCGCGCACGCCAGGAGCCAACGCCTTCCGGCCCGACCCCGCCGCCGACTCCGCCGCATCCCTGACTTTCCGACGGACGCGCGCTTCAGCCGGCCGGAGGGCGACGATGCGCGCAGCGCGCCTGAGCTAGACAAAGACCTCCGGCCTGAGACCGGGGCGGGGCCACCGCGGGCCGGGCGCACGAATCAATTGTGCACCGGTGAACTGCTTCCTCCCATCTTCCTCGCCCCGATTCGCCTCGATCGCGCTCCCTGCGCTCCTGGCATTCTCCTGCGCCGCGGCCCAATCCCCCGCGCACAGTTCCGAGCCGCCCGCCGGCGGCGAACCGGCCGGCTGGGTCGCGGAAGCGAGCTCGAATGGCGTCGCGATCCACAGCCGCAGGCGCCCGGGGTCCTCGTTTAAGGAATACCGCGGCACCGGAGTGATCGATGCCCCGCCGGCGAGTGTCTTCGCGGTGATCGATGACAGCGAGGCCTATCCGCACTTCATGCCTTACACGTCCGAATGCCGCGTCCTGAAGCGCGGGAAAGACAGCGTCGTCGCCTACCAGCGGCTCGAGCTGCCCTTGATCAGCGACCGCGATTACACCCTGCGTTCGGAGAACGCGCACTGGCTCGGCCCGGATGGCCCGATCTATCGCATCCACTGGGAGCCGGCGAACAATCTCGGCCCAGCTCCCATGCCCGGAGTGCTCCGCGTGAACATTTGCGAAGGCGGTTGGCTGCTCGAGCCGCAGGGCAGCAACGGGACGCGCGCCACGTACACCATCTACACCGACAGCGGCGGCACCATCCCGCCCATGCTCGCAAATAGCGGCAGCAAAGTTGCGATCCGAAAAGTCTTCGAAGCCATCCGCAAGCAGGTGAAAGAGCCGAAGTATCTCGCGACCGCAAAGCCGGAGTAGCGCAGCAGCACGCTGCCGCCGAGCCGCTGGAGTTTTGGAAACGTGAACGCTGCTGAATTCCAGCGGCTCCTGGCAAACCCGGAGCCGCTCCTCGCACTCGCGCCGATGCAGGACGTGACGGACCTGCCGTTCCTGCGCCTGATCAGCGGCTACGGAAACGCTGACGTCTATTTCACGGAATATTTTCGCGTTCTACCGCAGTCGCGCCTCGACCCGCATATCCTCTCCTCGATCACGGAGAACCCCACCGGCCGCCCGGTGATCGCGCAGATGATCGGCAACGACATCCCGGCGCTTGTCCGCACCGCGCGCGAGCTGCAGCAGCATCCGGTGGCGGCCGTCGACCTGAATCTCGGCTGCCCGGTGCCGATCGTTTACCGCAAATGCGCCGGTGGCGGACTGCTGCGCGAGCCAGAGCGGATCGATCGCATCCTGGGTGCCCTGCGCGCCGCGCTCGAGATCCCGTTCACGGTCAAAACGCGGATCGGCTTCGAAGACGCGGACCTGTTCGAGGACGAGCTGCTGCCGATCTTCGCCCGCCATTCCCTGGACCTGCTCACCGTGCATGCGCGCACGGTGAAGGAAATGTATCGGAGCGCGCCGCGTTACGCATTCATTGCGCGCGCGGTGGAGGCGCTGCCCTGCCCGGTGCTCGCGAACGGCAATATCTATTCCCCCGGCAAAGCGGCCGAGGTTCTCGCCCTCACGGGCGCGCGCGGGCTCATGATCGGGCGCGGCGTGATCCGCAATCCCTGGCTCTTCCGCCAGATCCGCGAGCAACGGCGCGGCGCTCCAGTGTTCGTTCCGTCCGGACGCGACGTGCTCGTCTACATCCGCGCGCTCTGGCAGATGGTGGGCGATCCCAGCCTGCGCGAGCCGGCCCGGGTCGCGCAAATGAAAAAATACCTGAACTTCATCGGCCTCGGCGTCGAGCCGAGCGGCGCATTCCTGCACACCATCCGCCGCGTTACGACGGAGGCGGATTTCTTTGCCGCGTGCGCGGATTTTCTCGAGCACGACGACCCGATGCCGCTGGAGCCGTTCGCGCTTCCACTCGGGGAACGCGACGTCATGGCCGGCGCCACCCGCTGATTTCCCCCGCGCGCGCAGGATCGACATCGCGCCTCGTCCTCCCTAACCTTCCCGATCGGTGGACGAATTCAGCTACCTCTCGGTGCTTCTCTCGGTCGTGCTCGGCCTCGCGATCGCCGAAATCCTGCAAGGCTTCCGCGCCCGCATGCTCTCGTCGCAGCAGGTCCGCCGCTTCTGGCCGAGCGAGGTTTGGGCCGCCATCCTGCTCCTTATTTGCACGCAGACCTGGTGGGCCATGTTTGGCCTGCGGAACCGGCACGACTGGCAGTTCGACGACTTCATGGTCCTGCTCGCGCAGACCATCACCCTCTACCTCGCCGCCGGCCTCGTTTTTCCCGATTTTCCTCCGGGCGAAGCCGTCGATCTCCGCCAGCATTACTTCGCGCAACGCCGCCCCTTCTTCGGCCTCATCCTCCTCACGATCCTCATCAGCATCGGGCGCGACCTCGTCCTCAACCACGCCCTGCCCGATCGCGCAAACCTGCTCTTCCACCTCGGCTACATCGCGCTCGCCGTCGCTGGAATCGCGAGCGCGCGGGAATGGCTGCACAAAGCGCTCGCGCTCGTCACCGCCGCCTTCGTCCTCCTCTACGTCAGCCTCCTCTTTGCCCGGCTGCATTGAAACGGCCCGGCGGGCGCCATCCGAACGCCGCCTGCGCGAGGGTTGGGAGAATGCGGAATACGTCGAGGTGGCGGCTGCGTAGCGGCGCCGCGCTAAGCCGAAACAGCCTCAGCCACCGAGTGCCGCGGCAGATCGATCGTGAAGATGCAGCCCGAGCCGGGCACGTCTCGCACGCTCAGAGTCCCCTTATTCACCTCCACGCCGCGACGCGAAATAGAGAGGCCCAGGCCGATGCCCGTTTTATTCACGCCACTTTGCGTGAACGGGAGAAACATGGTCTCCGCCTCGCTTGGCAGCAGACCGCCGCAGTGATCTTCCACCTCGATCTGGACACGATCCGCGACCGCGAAAGCACGCAACGTCACTTCGGTCCCCGTCTCTGTAAATTTGAACGCATTCTGCAACACATTGCTCACAGCCGAGGAAAGGAGGTCCCGGTCTACATCAATCGCGAGGCTGGGATCGACATGCGAAACGGTGAAAGGGCACTGCGCCATCTTTGCCTCCAGCGAAGCGGAAACCTTCAGGTCGTCGATGAACTTCGAAAGGGGAAAGAGACGATGGTGCGCGGGCATCCCGGCCTGCATCCGTACGTCGGAGAGCGAAAGATCGATCAGCTTCCGCATCCCGATGAGGCTCCGTTCCAGGACCGCACCGGTCGCGCCACCCAGCCCCACGTCGCCTTCCTTGATCGCGGTCAGCGCGAGCATGGCGGAATTAAGAAGATTCCGCAGCTCGTGCGCGAATGCTCCCAGGCGCTGGTTCAACGCATCCGCCTCCTTGCCCGCGGTGACAAAATCGCGCTGGTACATGAACTCGGTGACCGCGTCGGCGATCACATTATCCAGGCAGCGGTTGAGCGTCTTGAACTCTTTCGTCTCGAAAGGCGTCTCGCGCTCCACTGCCATCTCCGTGATGGCCTGGCAGAGGTCCCCATAATCGTGCACCACCTGATCGACCGTGAAGCCATGCGCGGACAACTCCCGGCCGTGCTTCGTCGCCCCGTCCCCCATGTCCGACAGCGATGACATGTCGCCACCTGATGGACCGGAAATTTTTTTACTCCGCTGCGTCGGACCCCCCGTCTCTTCCACGCGCAGGGTCTCAATCAACTGATCAAGAAAAAAATCGATCCCAAAATCCAGCTCCTTCTCCGTCGCTTCCGGCGCGGCCCGCAGGGCGACTTTCCCCCGGCAGCGGCGGACCAACTCGATCCGATTCGCCGCGAGGAATTCGTGCATCATAACGCCGACACTTTCGCACATCGGGCGAGCTTCGCGAAGGGCATTACCTTCGCTCTTAAGCCGCCAGGAGTTCTACTTTCGCTGCTTACTTGTTCGTTTCGCCCGTTTCCTCGTCGCTACTCTCCACCGGCTTCGACTCCGCCAAACCTTCCTGTCGCAGGAAGATACTGAGGACAACGAAAACGGCGATGACGCCGAACTCCGCTTCCCCCGTCTGGAGCGTGCGGAACCAAAACGCCGCCGGGTTAATCTCAAGGTCGTCCCAGCTGTCGGAGACCACCACTCCTTAAGTTCGGCTCGATAGCGTTTGATGTAGGGCCAACCCCCGTGCCGCGGAGTAGATGCCGTCCCCAGGTAACAAACCTTTACCGATTCAGCATCACGCGATACCAGGTGGTGGTCTCGTCCCCCAGGGACGTTGCTTAGGTCTGGCGACACGATAGGCTTTAACCCGTGCCACAACAAAAAACTGCCGACCAGCCGGAGCCACGCTGGCAAGCTTTGCTGGCACTGCTGGCCGTGGGAGGAATCAACCTCGCGCTTCCTTCCTGGCTGAATGTCGCGCCCGCGTGGGCCTTTCCCAGCGTCGTTCTCGTCTTACTCATCCCTTCCATCGTGACTCACCGCACCCGGCGTTATGGGGTGAACCATATCCTCGGGATCGTCATCAACAGCGTCATCACCCTGGCCCTGGTGGCCTCCCTCTTTCTCCTCGTCGGCGGGCTCGCCCTGCAAAAAGAAAAAGGCATGGCGCTGCTGATCTCCGGCGGCGAGCTTTGGGCGAGTAACGTCCTCACGTTTGCCCTTTGGTATTGGCGACTGGATGGGGGTGGGCCGAACGAGCGCCGGCAACGGGCGCAATTTGGCAGCCGCAGCTTTGTCTTCCCGCAGATGCAGATCGAGAAAGCCGAGCGCGACAGCTTCGGGATCGGAGCCCATTGGACGCCGGGCTTTATTGATTACCTCTTCGTCGCAATGATGCAGAGCTCCACCTTCGGGCCGACCGATGCGCCGATCCTGGCGCGCTGGGCCAAGGCGGTCACGATGGTGCAGGTGTTGATCTCGCTCACCATCGTGGTGCTGCTCATCTCCCACGC
>JBPCMX010000051.1:0-51217 GCA_051001855.1 Chthoniobacterales bacterium | reverse complement strand
TCCTGGGCTCGCGCTGGATCTTCCAGGACGAGCGCGCGCAGGCTGTTGAGCGAGTTGAAAAAGAAATGGGGATTGAGCTGGCTACGCAATCCGCGCAGCTCTGCTTCGGCAAGAGCGGTCTGTGCCTGGTAGCGTTCGATTTCCATCCGCCGTTGCCGTTTGAAAAATGCGATACCAAAATAAATACCCGACCAGAGCGTTAGAATAACGAAGTCATTGAAGCTGTAACCCAGCGCGGCTGCGATGGTGGCTCCGAGATCGTTCCGCCAGGAGACATGGTTGGGCGGTGGGAGAATGATGAAATAGATCCAGACGATCGCGGTAAGGAGAACGGCGAGGCCGAGGTTGGTAGCAACAATCCGGGGCAGCAGCTTCGCGATCGGCAAATCGATCCAGCGGCGGCGCAAGGTGAGAAAACGCAAGACATGCGTGACGAGAATGCCGCAGGTGCCCAGCAGAAAATAACCGCCGGCGATATTCCAGCTAATGGCGGTGTACCCCTTACTCGTGAAGAAGACGAGCAAGAGGAAAAACGCGCCCCAGCCGCCGACCTGGCACCACCAGTAAGCGGCGGGCGGCCGCGGCGCGGAGTGGTCTTTCATACAGGGAATTGCCTAACGAGCCAAGGGCAGTTCCCCAAGTTATCCTCTGTCATTACGAGCTTACCTTCGCTGATAAAGCTAGTCCCTTCTTCTGATCCACAGCTTCACCCACTGTGACAGGCCCCAGAAAAACACTCCAAGTCCCAGGAAAAAGACAGCCACGCCCAGGGGCGAATTCCAACTGATGTCTAGTTGCATAGTTTATTCGTTGTTTGTTGTTTGTTCTTGCTTCAAAAGCGTTGTGTATTGGCAGTGGCCTAACGAGTAATTTACTTCGCGGCCAGTTCTTTATCGAGCTCGGTGTGGAAGCCCGCCGGATCGTCGATCATGATGAAGTGTTTCGCTTTTTCGAAAAAGACAAAGCGCGTCTGTGGCGCGTTGGCGTATTGCGTTTTGTAATTCCGGTCGAGCGTGGCCCGCGGCACGTAGGGCAGCTTATCGGCCAGGGCACACATGACGAGGATCGGGCATTTGATTTTGCCGAGGTCGGGCCGCAGGTCGGTTGTGAGCAATTCATACATCGCCTGGCCGGCGGTCGCGGGATCGGATTTCTCGAGGAGCGGGACAAGGCGTTGCATGTCTTCCGGTTTGGTGACCATCATGGGAAGGGAAACTTTGCGAAGATAATCCGCGAACTGCTCCGGCGTTCCGCGTGTCATTTGTTGGCGCATCGCCTCGGCGCCTTTCTTCGCGTCTTCAGTGGTGGTCGCATGGAGCATCGTCCCGGCGAGAAACGGCAGGCTATCGACGCAAACGATGTCGCCCGGCAGGTCGGGCGCATTTTCGCCGATGGCGATGGCTAGGGAGCCGCCAAAACTGTGGCCGACGATCGCCGGTTTTTCGAGTTTGTGCTCACGGGCGTAGGCGATGATCTGGTCGCGGGCATTATCCATGAGATGATCGGTTTTGACCGGTTGCATCGGGCCGAAGCCGGCGACAGTGACGACGTGGCATTCATATTTGTCCTGCAAATGTTTCACCGTGTCGTCCCAGACCGCGCCCGGTGTCGTTAGGCCGGGAATGAAGATAACGGGCCGGCCATGGCCGGTGACTTTGACGTCGATGATCTTCGGCGTCTCGGCGGCATGGATTGACGAAGTCGCGAGCACGAGGAGCGCGGCGCTCAGGATGGAATGGAATCGTTTCATGCCCCACTAAAACGGGATCCGGCCACGCTGTGGCGGAAAGATGACGAACGGTCGAGCCGCGTGATGAAAGGCGCGCCGGCGGGATCGGCGAGCCTACTTGATTTCGGCCAGCTTTTTCAGGTCGATCCGCTTGAGCCATTCCTGCAGCTCCTTGGCGTCCTGCGCGGTGGTCTCGATTTGGAGGAAGTAGCGTTTCGCCACCAGCAACCAGAGCATGCCGTGCTTGCCGTCGTTCTCGAAGGTCTCGAAGCCGGGCATGCCGTCGATGCGGAGGGACTTGGTGTAGCCTTCGGCGTCGCTCGTGTTGCTCGTCCACCCGGCGGTCGTGGCTTCGACGTACTCAGGGTTTGAGGCGGAATCGAGGATGCTGATCGATGTCGTGGGCACGTTGTCGCCGTCGCCTTGGGTATAATCGCGGTGGACGGTGGTGATCTGGGCGTCGCCCAGATCGTCGGTCGAGCCTTCGGCGGGCTCGGCTTTCCAGGCGGCAGGGGGCTCGGGGAGCAATGGAAGGAGAGTGTTGAAATCGACGACTTTGCCGCCGGGGACGGGTGCCTCGGCCGCGGCTCCCGGCGGCGGCGGTTGCGCGAGGCCGGTGAGGGCGAGGAGGGTGGCGAAGGCGAGCGAGGTGGCCAGGCCATAGAAGAGGCGCGGCTTGCGGGAGAAGGAGGTCTGTTTCATGGGCGGAGCGGGGCGGGCATCGAGACGGTGCACGACAGCAATTCGAATCAGTTTGGCGCGGTGCTTTGTCAAGGTGAGTTGCGCACGCGTGGCGAGGAAATTTATCCGCATCGGCCCGGGTGGAGAGCCGCGGAATGCGCTAGGGTCTTCGGAGACATGGGCAAGAAGTTCGAAATTAGACGGGCGGTGGTGGCGGATATTCCGGTGATCCTGCAGTTAATTCAGGAGCTGGCGGAATACGAGCGCGCGCCGAATGACGCGGTCGCGACGGAGGAAGGCTTGCGCGACGTCCTCTTCGGTGCGGCGCCGAGTGCGCAGGTGCTGTTGGCGCGTGAGGGCGAAACGGCGGTGGGGTTCGCGGTTTATTTTTTCAACTTCTCGACCTGGCTGGGACGGCCGGGCTTGTATCTGGAGGATCTGTTCGTTAGGCCGAAAGCGCGCGGGAAGGGCTATGGCCGCGCGCTGCTCGAGGAGTTGGCGCGGATCGCGCGCGAACGCGGCTGCGGCCGGATGGAGTGGGCGGTGCTGGATTGGAATGAGCCGGCGATTCAATTCTACCGGAAGCTAGGAGCGCGAGCGATGGAAGAGTGGACGGTCTTTCGCCTGGAGCAGGACGGGATTGGCGCGTTGGCCAAAGAAAAGGCGGCCGAGTGAACGGCCGCCCTCCTGGGAAACTTTTCCGGCTGGCTCCTTAGTGTCGCTTGCGAATCTTGAAAAGCGCGAGCCCGCCGCCGCAGAGGAACATCAGCCCGATGGTCGATGGTTCCGGAACCACGGTGCCGTTAACGGTAAGCGGAAGACTGACCCGCGTCCCACTGCCAGTGTCGGTCAATGCGAGCCAGGTGGTTCCGCCGTCAATGCTCTGGAGGGCGGTGCCCACCGGGAGCGTGCCGTCGGGGTTCATCACGGGAGGATTAAAGATCGAACCAGGGTTTCCTGGCGCAGCGACTCCGGTAACCGTCCAGGCCGCGTAATAGGTGCCGGCGGCGAGCGAGACGTTGGGGAAGGCCATTGAGAGGGTCATGACCGGCCGTTGCGCATTGGTCAGGGTTGTTTGCGTGACTCGATAAATACCGGTCCAGGCGGTCATCGAGAGAGTATTCGAGGTGAAGAGGACGACGCCGCCGGATCCCGGGACCCCGCTATAGATGCTAAGGGAGGCGCTGGTGAAGGGCGAAACGGGCGGAAAGGGATAGTTCGAAGTGGAGTAGGCGTCGAAGGAGATGGAACTGATCATCGAAGTCGAGGCGAGGGTGAATCGGTCCGCGAGCAAAACCTGCGGGGTGCCGGTGCCATTTTCGCTAAAACCGAAGATGGTCGCACCGGTGGCGATGGCGCTGGTATCGGCACCCATGAAGCCGTTACCGGTGCCGGTTCTGATGTTGCTGTTATCGTAGAGCGTGACGGCAGAGGCCGACTGCGCGACGAGGGCAATGGCGGAGAGAACGAGAGGGAGAAGAGAGCGTTTCATTGTTCTTGGGTTGGTTGAGTTGGCGTTTTGCCAAAAAGTCTTCAAGCTGTCAATAGCTTTTTTTCTTCCACCAAAAAAATGCGGGGCTGGCAGGAACGCGCCCGATCGGGTCGGAGGGATGGGCGTGCGAAATTAATAAAGAACGGAGCATCTTTCCGCTGCGCGGACGATGAAATCGTGGTGCTGCCCGAGGGAGTGGAATCGAGCAAGAGCAGGAGAGAAAGTATTGCGGGGCCGGCGGATTCGCGCGGGAGCGTGGCTGGGGCCGGGGGCGGCTTTTAAATGACAGGCTCATCCACGATGACGGGTTCCTCTTCGATGCGCAGACCGGACAAAGCGCCGGCTATCCGACGCCCTCTCTAGGTGCTTTGCACGAGGCGCTTGATCAGCGCTTCGTCTGTCGCGATCCCAATCAGCTTGCGGTTGGTGTCGACGATTGCGGCGAGCCCCAGTCGGGCTGCGCGCAACCGCCGGATAATGCGGTAGGCCGGCTCGTTCTCCGCGGCGATCACGATCCGGCGGGTGTATTTCACAAGCGAGCCGCCGCGGCTCGGGTCGAAGAGGATGTCGAGCACGTTTACCAGACCAACGGCGTCGCCGGATTCCGCGATGACGGGAAAGCGATCCATGCCGGTCGAGCTGCTAAGCTGCAAGACCGCGTCGAGGGCCGCATCGGGGCGCAAGGAGGTGCACTGCTCCAGCGGCACCATCACGTCGCGCACCCGCACATGGCGGTAGTCCACCACGTTGTGAATCATGGCGCGTTCCGTGGCGGTGAGAGAGCCTTCGCGTTCGCTTTGGACGGCGACTTGTTTCAGCTCTTCGCGGGCCGCGAATAAGCGGCCGCGCGTCGAGTTGCGCCGCGGCAGGAAAATGCGGCCGAGACGTTGGCCGATTTCGAGGACGGGCCAGAGAACGAGCGCGGCGTTTTCCAAAAGGCCGCCCAGCGCGGCGAGGATCCGCAGCGGGAAGCGGCGAAAAAGCGAGGTCGGCAAGACCCGCAGCAGGCAGAGCAGAATTGGAACCGCGGCCGCGACGGAGATGAAATAACCGAGCGGTCCAAAGGTTCGCACGAGCACGCCAGTGGCGAGGAAGAGTGCGGAGATGTCCGCCACGGCGGTGACGAGAAGCACGCTCACAAGCAATCGCTCCGGCTCTTCGAGAAGGCGCGCGAGACGCGGCGCGCCGGGCGTTTTCTGTTTCACATGATGGCGCAGTGCCAACGGATCCACCGAGAGCAGGCCGGCCTCGATCCCCGCGAAAAGAAACGAGACCGCACCTAACGCCGCGATCAGCAGCCAGATCACGCCTCGCCCTCCGTGCCATTTTCTTCCGCGGTCTCGCCGTCCGGCAGCCAGGCCGTTTTTTCCAGGAGCAATTCCTCCACCCGTTTCCGCGCCGTGCGCCGGACGGTGATGGCGAGCCGCGGCAGTTCCACCTGCGTGCCCGAGGGCGGCAGATAGCCGAGACGGTTAAAAACCAATCCGCCGATCGTGTCGATCCCATCGGCCTCCAGCTCGAAGCCGAGATGCTCCGCCAGATCATCGAGGCGGGCGTTCCCGCTGACCAGGAAGCGGCCGTCTTCGAGCGGCTCGATATAAAGGTCCGCCTGGCCGAGCGGCGCCGCGTCGCTCATGATTTCCTCCACGATATCCGAGAGCGTGATGATCCCTTCGGTGCCGCCGAATTCATCCACCACCACGGCCAGGCCCTGGGGATGTGAGAGGAAACTGCGGAGCAGATCGATCGCGTGCATCGTCTCCGGGACGAAGGAAGGCGCGACCAGCGTCTCGGTGTAGTGCTCGCGCGGATCGAGCAGGAAAAGCTTCACGTCCAGGATGCCGGCGATCTGGTCCGGGGTCTCGCCGTAGACGGGAACGCGACGGTGCCGCTTTTCCTGGAGGCGCGCGATTGCTTCCTCATTCGAGAGGTCGTCGGGCAGAGCGAAGGTATCGACCCGCGGCGTCATGCAATCCTTGGCGGTCTTGTCGCCCAGCTTGATGATCTCCTGGATCATCTCGCCCTCCGCTTCGTGGAGCGTGCCTTCTTCCTCGCCCATCTCCACCAGCGTCTCGAGTTCGGCATCGGTCACGGCGCGCCGCCTCTTCGTCGAACCGGGCACCACGCGATCAACGATCGATTCGCTCACCGTCTCCAAAGCTTCCCCCGCAGGCCCGAGCAGCGGCATCAACGCCCGCAGGGTGAACACGCCCACGGCCGACAAGCGATACGGCGCCGAGAGGGCGAGGAGTTTCGGGATCAGGTCGCAGAGCAGGACCACGACCGCGAAAATGCCGAGCGCGCCGAGCCAAGTCGGGAGGTTCCCCATTTGGAAGGGGCCATCCCAGAGCAGGTAGAGGCAGAGAACCACCAGGGGCACGTTGACGAGCGCGTCGCCCAGGAGGAGCACGTTCAACACCCGGCGGGGGTTATCGCGAAAGCCTTGGATGAATTGCTTCAGCCCCGGATGCCCATCCTCCAGCTGTCGCAACTGGTGCGCTTTGAGCGAGAAGAGCGCCGTCTCCAGTCCCGAAAATATAGCGGAGAGGAAGATCAGAACCGCGATTGCGAGAACGAGCAGAGTGACCGCGAGCCCCGTCATTCTTCGCTGTGGCCGCGGCCAAACCGCAGGCCTCCCCGCAAAATGAAAGCTGCCGGTTTACTTATGCTCACGCCTGCGGACAGGCTAACCCCAGATAGGCAAAGGCCCAAAGGATTTCGCAGCGCTGGCCGCGTCCTCCAGCTTCCTCAGGAGCGCTCCCGGTTGCTCAGATTGGCGCCTGCGGAGAGAGTGGCGGCGTGATGACGAAAGCCGAAAAGATCGCGCACTTTGTCGAGGAGCTGTCGGGCGGCTCCGCGGCGGGGGCGGCGGGCGGAGAAGAAGTGGTGAGCCACCCCTGCTACCGCGGATTCTTCCAATGCTGGAACGAGCAGCGCTACTACGAAGCCCACGATGTGCTCGAACATCTCTGGCTTTCCACGCGCTCGGAGGACGCAGATTATTTCAAGGGGCTGATCCAGGCGGCGGGCGGGTTTGTGCATTTGCAAAAGCATTTCGAACATCCGACGCATCCGAAACATGGCCGGCGGCTGGGACCGGCGGTGCGTTTGTTCGCCCTGGCGGAGGCGAATCTCGAGCGGTTCGGGCCGCTCCGGCACCGCCTCGACGTGGAGGGCCTGCGGGCGCTCCTCGCGCGCACTGCGCGTGAGATTGTCGATTCCGAGTTTACGCGCAACCCCTGGTCGCCTGCGACTGCCCCGCAACTGGCGCTGGGTTAATTGGTGAAGATGAGCTTCACTCCCGCGATCACCAGCACCGTCGCCAGAAGCAGCGAGATGGTGCGCACCGGGAAACGGCGGCTGCCGAAGAACGATCCCGCCGTCCCCGCCGCGACGGCCGCGCCCGCGAGCAACCAGGCTTCGCGTGGCACACCGCGCCCGCTGCTCATGAAGCCGATCAGCCCGGCGATCGAGTTCACGAGAATAAAAACCACCGAAACGGCTGCCGCCCGGCGCGTATAAGTCCAATCGCAGAAGAGCAGCAGCGGCGTGAGAAAGATGCCGCCGCCGGTGCCGGTGATCCCCGAGAGAAAACCGATCCCCGCGCCCACGCCTAACGACACCGGGAGAGGAGGCTCTTTCGTTTCCGCCGGATCACCCTGGCGAAAGAAAAGCCGCGCGGCCGAAAACAAAAGGACGACGCCGAGCAGCGGTTTCAGGACCGGCGACGAGACGTGCAGATATCCGCCCGCGAAGGCAAACGGCACGGAGAGGAGCGCGAAGGGCCAAAACAGCCGCCAGGAGAAATGACCCGCCCGCCAGAATTGCAGCGTGCCGATGGAGGCGACGAGTATGTTGAGCACCAGGGCCGTCGGACGAATGAACGTCGCCGCCAGCCCACACAAGCTCATGACTGCGATGTAGCCGGACGCGCCGGCGTGTCCCACGGAGGAGTAGAGAAATGCCACCAGCACAATCCCCCCGAGCAATAGGACGAGCGACGTGGAACCCATGAGCGCGCGCAGCTTCAGTCGCGCGCGCCTGCTGCGCAACGCCGCCCTGCTCCGAATCGCCTATTCGATCTTGGACGTCTCGCTCGGCGCATCGCACCTTACGCGGATGGACGCCGCCACTCCGCACCAGAATCGTCTCACGCAGGAAAAATCTCCTTACCTGCTGCAGCACGCCAGAAACCCCGTCGACTGGTATCCGTGGGGCCAGGAAGCCTTCGACAAAGCGCGCGCGGAAGACAAGCCCATCTTCCTCTCCGTCGGCTATTCCACCTGCCACTGGTGCCACGTCATGGCGCACGAGTCTTTCGAGGACCCGGCCACCGCCCAGATCATGAATCGCGAGTTTGTGAACATCAAAGTGGACCGCGAGGAGCGCCCGGACGTCGATCGTGTTTACATGACTTTCGTGCAAGCCACCACCGGCGGCGGCGGCTGGCCCATGAGTGTCTGGTTAACGCCGGATCTCAAACCATTCGTCGGCGGCACCTATTTTCCGTCGGAGGATCGCTATGGACAGCCGGGCTTCAAGAGCGTGCTCCTGCGCATCGCGGAAGCGTGGAAGAACGAGCGGGAGAAGATCGTGGAGCAGGGGACGCGCGTGATCGCTGCCCTGCAACAGGCGACCAGCGCCGACGCCGACAAGAGTCATGAAGCCGATGCGGCGACCATCGAGGCCGCCTACCGCGAGATCGCGCGCAGCTACGATGCCCACGAAGGCGGCTTCGGCAGCGCGCCGAAATTTCCTCGCCCCGTGCTCCTGAATTTTCTCTTCCGCGTTTACGCACGCGATCCCAAGAGCGTCGCCGGCAAGCATGCCTTGGAGATGGCTCTTTTCACCCTCCGTAAGATGGCCGCTGGCGGCATGCACGATCACCTCGGCGGCGGCTTCTCCCGTTACTCCGTCGACACCTTCTGGCACGTGCCGCACTTCGAGAAAATGCTATACGATCAGGCGCAGCTGGCCGTAGCCTACCTCGCCGCCTTCCAGATCACGCACGATCCGCAGTACGCCGAGGTTGCGCGCGATATTCTGGATTACGTCCGGCGCGATATGACCGCGCCGGAAGGCGGCTTTTATTCCGCGGAGGATGCCGACAGCCTGCTGGCCGCGGGCAAACAGGAACACGCGGAAGGCGCCTTCTACGTCTGGACGAAACAGGAGGTCGACGGCGCGCTCGGCCAGTCCGCCGAGATCTTCGATTACCACTACGGCGTTGAGGCGAGCGGCAACGCGCCGCCAGGCTCCGATCCGCAGGACGAGTTTACGAACAAGAATATCCTGATCGAGAAGCACTCGTTAGCCGAGACCGCGCAGCACTTCAAAAAGAAGGAGAACGAAACACGCGAGCTGCTGGCGAACGCGCGCCAGGCACTCATGGCCATCCGCAATCAGCGGCCGCGCCCGCATCGCGACGATAAGATCATTACCGCCTGGAATGGCCTCATGATCTCGGCGTTCGCCCGCGGCGCGCAGGTGCTGGACGATCCGGCATACCTGAAGGCTGCGGAGCAGGCGGCGAACTTCGTGCGCGAGCATCTCTTTGACGAGAAGAGTAAGACCATGGTGCGAAACTTCCGCGAAGGCCGCAGCGAAGTGGAGGGCTTCGCGGACGACTACGCCTTTGTCATCCAGGGAATGCTCGATCTTTACGAAGCCTCCTTCGACGTCGGCTGGTTGAAGTTCTCGCTCGAGCTCCAGGCCACGCAGGACCGCTTGTTCTACGACGAAAAAGATGGCGGGTACTACAGCGGCACCGGCACCGACCCGAGCATCCTTCTGCGCATGAAAGAAGACAACGACGGCGCGGAGCCGGCCGCCAGTTCCGTCGCCGCGCTCAACCTTTTGCGCCTCGCGCAAATCCGCGACGACGAAGCCCTCCGCCAGCGCGCCGCCCAAACCATCGCCGCGTTCGGCGCCACCCTCGCGCGCGTCCCGCAGGCCATGCCGCAAATGCTGGTCGCGCTCGATTCCTCGTTAGGCAAGCCACGCCAGATCGTGATCGCCGGCGAAAAAGAGGCCGCCGGGACGCAGGCCCTCCTGCGCGAAGTGCACCAGCATTACCTGCCGCACACCATTTTGCTTCTCGCGGATGGGAACGATTTCCTCGGAGAAAGACTGGAAGCCGTGCGCGAAATGAGACCTCTCGAAGGCCAGCCCGCGGCCTACGTCTGTGAAAACTTTACCTGCAAGGCGCCGGTCGCTGATCCGGCCGCGCTGCGCAAGATTCTCGCGCCGCCCCCGTTAAGTTCAGCATCGCGGCCGCCGCCCAACACTTAAGAGCATGTTTGCGAAAGAGGCAGTGAGCAGAGTGAGCAATCGGGAACTCATGCGGGTTAGGGAGAGCTTAACGAAAACGATTACGGCGGAGCGTTTCTACTTCATCTGCTCGAACTTCGCTTCCGCCATCGGGAGCCTTTTCCGCCGCCGCAACCGCATCCAATTGTTCCAAGTCTTCCGGACGCTATCTTTCGGCGAGAGGTAATGCTGGCTGAGCTGGTTGCTCTTGCAAATCTGCGCGAGAACCGCTTTCACGCTCAAGTCCTTCGTGTCTAAAATCGTGTAGGCGGTGCCGAGCGCGTGCGCGTGGTGTGCGTCGCTCGCGGCGGTCATCGGCAGCCCGCGGACCTGCGCGTATTTAAACGCGTAGGTGTTGTAGCGGCGCAACGTGGTCGCGGCATTGAAAACCTCCAGCGCATCGATCGGCAGTGTCTCCAGCACCGGGAATCGGATGCCGGCGCGGAAGAGATCGTACGGATGCGGTGGAATCGCGAGCCCGCCCTGCTCGTGGATGATCTCGCAAACTTCGCGCGCAGGTGTGCCTTTCAAGTTCGGCAACGTGGCGCCGATGCAAAGCAGGTGACCTTCCTCCGTCGTAACCTCCTGCCCGGGAATGATCAAAAATCCATCCACCGGCTGCCCGTCCTCGCGCATCAAGCCCTTGTCGAGCAGGTAGGTCACGGCGTCGCAGGTGTTGTGATCCGTGACCGCGAAGCCATGCAATCCCTTGGCGCGCGCGGACGCGATGTTGTCCTCCGGACTCGAAACGCCATCGCCGGAGAAGAAGGTGTGGGTATGGAGGTCGATATTGAACGCCATCGAGGGGAGGCTAGTTTGCGGCTGCGAAAATGGAAAGGGTCGGATTTAAGGAGTGGGCTCTGGTTTGCGACGCGCTCGCGCGCGGCGCGCAGAGCATTCTGCTGCGCAAAGGAGGGATCGCGGAGGGCCGCGCTGGCTTTTCGTTTCGGCACCAGGAGTTTTTTCTTTTTCCGACGTTCTTCCACGAGCAGGTGGAGAAAACCCGCGGCACGCATTACGAGATTTTTGCGCCGCCAAAGGGGAAGATCGAGCTCTGCATTTTCGCGAAAATTGACTTCGCCGGTGTGGTGGCGTCATGGGAGACGGCGGTGGACCTGGAGCCGTTCCACATTTGGCAGCGCGAGGTTGTGCGCGAGCGGTTCGAGTACGACGACGCGCCTGGAATTCACATTGCCGTCATCCGCGCCTACCGCCTCTCCGAGCCATGGATCATTCCCAACCTGCCCGCGTATGGCGGCTGCCGTTCCTGGATAAGCTTGCCGGAAGGACCGCTCACGACTTTGCTCCTGCCCGTATTGAGCGAAGCGGAGCACCAGAAGCGACTTGAGGAAGTGAAACACCTGCTCGCCTGCGCGAGCTCTGCGGCTCCGGGGAGCACGGGCTGGCAGTCCGTGCTACCGGTGACGTCAACGCCGACCGAGTCGTAAGCTCCGCCGATCCTGTTATCGTGCGCCGCCAGTCCGGCGGCTCAGCGACCGCGGCGAATTTCTGCTCGGACGTCAATCTTGATGGCGCGGTGAATAGCGGCGACGCGGCCAGCACCCGCGCGAATTCCGCCACCGGCGTGCCGTCGCTGCTAGCGTTCGTTAAGCGAGTGCCTCTTCGACCAGGAACGGCTCTTCCGGCGGGGAGGAGAGGTCTTCGCCGTGGCCGTGCTTGAATTGCATGTCGTAGAGGCGGCGGTAGTAGCCGCTTTGCTCCATGAGCTCGGCGTGGGTGCCGACTTCCTTAATGTGGCCGCCTTCCATGACAACGATCTGGTCGGCTTTGAGGATGGTGGAAAGCCGGTGGGCGATGGCGATGACGGTGCGGCCGGCGGAAAGATTCTCGAGCGCGACCTGGATCTGCTTCTCGGATTCGGAGTCGAGGGCAGAGGTCGCTTCGTCGAGCAGGAGAATCGGCGCGTCCTTCAGCAGGGCGCGCGCGATCGCGAGCCGCTGCTGCTGGCCGCCGGAAAGCAGGCAGCCTTTGTCGCCGACGACCGTTTCGTAGCCTTGCGGCTGCGCAAGGATGAAGTCGTGGGCAAAGGCGGTGCGAGCGGCCGCGTAGATCTCCTCTTCGGTCGCGTCCAGGCGACCGAATTGGATGTTCTTAAGAATGGTATCGTGGAAGAGGAAAGTGTCCTGCGTGACGAGTCCAATCTGTTCGCGCAGTGAGCGTTGGGTGATCGCGCGCAAATCGTGGCCATCGATCCGCACGATGCCGCTGTTCGGATCGTAGAGGCGGAGGATGAGCGAGAGGATGGTCGATTTTCCGGCACCGCTCGCGCCGACGAGGGCGAAGCTTTTGCCCGGCTCGATCCGCAGATTTACGCCGGAAAGCGCGTCGCTCACTCCGCGGCTGTAGCGGAAGGTGACGTCCTGAAATTCGATCAGGCCGCGAGGCGACGGCAGGACAATGGCGTCCGCCCGGTCGCGGACTGACGGTTTCGAATCGATGAGGCGAAAAATCTCCGTAGTCGCCTGGATCGAACGCTGCAGGACGATATGCAGCCGGCTGAGCGTCTTGATCGGGTCGTAGAGAAGAAAGATGCCCGCGTTGAGGGCGATGAAACGCGCCGCGGAAAGGTTGGCGAAGAACACGTAAAGCAAGGCCAGGCCGACTCCGAGCGCGGCGATCGTCTCGACCAGCGGCCCGGTCATTTCCGTCGACCGGACGATCCGCATCATGTTGACGAACTGCAGCCAATTGCTGTGCTGGAAGGATTTTTCCTGATGATCTTCGCGCGCGAAAGATTTCACCACCCGGATGCCGGCAAAGGTTTCCTGCATCGTCACGACCATTTGCCCCATGTCTTCCTGCTCGTGTTTGACCGCTTTGCGCGCGCGTTTTCCGTAGATGCTCAGAGGAATCAGGCAGCTGGGAAACAGGACCAGCGTCACCAAGGTGAACTTCCAATCCAGGTAGAAAAGGACGGCGATGCCACCCACGAGTGAGACCGGTTGCTTGAAGATGTCGCTGCTCACCGTGGAGAGCGCGGCCTGCATCAGTCGGGTATCGTTCGTCACGCGCGACATCAACATTCCGGAGTGCATCTTGTTGAAGAAGTCCATCGAGTTGCGCAGGATTTTTCCGAAGAGCTCATCGCGGATATCGGTCAGCACTTTGCTGCTGACCCAGGCGGTGTAGTAAGCGCTCAGGTAAGAGCAAACACTGCGTGCGGTCATGACCGCGGGAATGAGCAGGCAGAGGATGAGGATGGAATTGATCCGCGGCCCGGTGTTGAGCGCGGTCGTGTCGGACATGAGCGCCTGCGGATTAATCGCCTTGCCCTGGAAGACGAAATTCATCACGTGCGCCAGGACGAGCGGCAGCGAGGAATTGATCGCGCCGAAGAGGAACCCGAAAAAGAGCGCGAGCCCGAAGCGGAACTTGTAGGGTTTAACGTAACTGTAAACCCGCCGATAGGGCCGCCAGGCGACCCGGATCGTCATCCAAAATGAGAGTTTGGGTTTTGCGGCAGGAGTGTCGCTCATGAAACAGCAGCCGCCGGCGCCGACAGCAGCGACTCCATAGCATCGATCACCTGTTCCGTCGAGATCCGGATCATCGCCGCGCCCTTGTATTTCGGGGCAAACTCCTTCAAGGGCGCGGCGTATCCGCCTTGTAAAACCAAGGCGGGCGTGAAGCGCGGGCGCCAGTGCAAAGGATTGGTCGGGCCGAATAAAACCACCTGCGGCGTCTGCATGGCCGCAGCCAGATGCATCGGGGCGGAATCGACCGTCGTGACCAGGCGCGCGCGACGGATGAGAGCGGTCAAGGTGAGCAGATCGAGTTGTCCCGACAAATCGACGAACGGCGCGCGGCTCTGCGCTTTGATCTGCGCAATGTGCTCGCGCTCGAGCGGCGCATTCCCGCCGGTGATCACAGAGGCCAGTCCGCGCGTGGCCGCGTACTCGATCACCGCCGGCCAGCGATTCGCGTCCCAAAATTTCTCCGCCCGTGCAGACCCGGGATGCAGCAGCAGATAATCCCCCGCCACGTGCGCGCGTTCGAGGACGCGTTCGGCTTCCGCTTCGGCCGCGGCGGGCAGCTCGAGCCGGAGCGTGGGCGAAGCGTGCTTGATTCCCAGGGGCGCGAGCAACGCGAGGTGGTAATCGACGGTGTGGAGATCACGCAGCGGGGCGTTCACGAGCAGGTTGTAGCTGAGGGCGCGGAAGCTGGATTGCAGTTCGGCATGGCCGAAGCTGATCCGTTTGCGCGCGCCGGAGAGGACGGTGAGAAACGCCGAGCGATCGCTGTGCGTGAAATCGAGACAGTAGTCGTACTTGCGCCGGGCCACGCTGAACCAGCTCCGCGCATCGCTGATTCTACCGCGCGCGATGAAGGTGCGGTCGAGGCCGCGGATGGCCGGCAGCAGTTCACGCGACCCGGATGCGACGACGAGCGAGAGGTGGGCGCGCGGGAATTTTTCGCGGACGGCCGCGATGGCGGGCGTCGTCAGCACCAGGTCGCCGATGCGCTTTAGCTGGAGGAGGAGAATGTTCATCCCGTCCCCACTCTTGCTCCTGCTTCTGATCTTATTCCTGCTCTGCGGTCCAAGGTTGGGATCAGGATTAAGAGCAAGATCAAGAGCAGGATGAATTAACCGCGGCGGCGCGCTCAGCGCTTCATCCGCATGGCCCGCGTATAACCCGTAAGCAGCCGCGCGCGAAAGTGATCCCAGGTGAAATTTTCCACCACCCGCTGCCGCGCAGAGAGACTCATCCGCTCCACAATCTCCGGATGCTCGTAGAGGTGGAGGATCGCCTCCGCCAGCTGATCGACATCGCCGGGCGGGATGATGATGCCTTGCACGCCGTCCTCGATCACGTCCCCCGCTTCGCGCGTGGTGATCTGCGGCAGTCCGCAGGCGGCCGCTTCGTAGACCACCTTGGCGCTCCCTTCCAGGCTCGAGGGGAAGACGTAGATCGTCCCCTGGCTCAAATAATTCTCCACGTCCTTCGCAAAGCCAACCACGCGGATATTGTCGCGCCAGAAGCGTTGCAGGTGCGGCTTTGCCTCCTCATGGACCGAGCCCACCAGCCATAGTTCCGCGTTCGGCAGCGCCAGTCGATGCCACGCTTCGAGCAGGGTGTGGATTCCCTTGCGTTCGATCAATGCCCCCGAAAAGACCGCGCGGAACACCGGCGGCCGCACGCCTGGCCGGAAGCGCTCGATGTCCACCCCGCGCGGCAGGTAAAACAGTTTCTCCTCGGGGAAACCTTGCACGCGGAACGTCTCCGCCGCTTTCTCCGACAACACGATCAGCAGGTCCGCGAGTTCGTACTCCTCGAGAAAGCGTTCCCGCTCGAGCAGCAGGCCTTCTTTCCAGCCGCGCTTTTTCGTTCGCGGCGTCGCCGCGCGACCGATCTTCCCGCGATCGCGATGCCAGGTGGGGATCTCCACGAGCGAAGGAATCCCCTTTCGTTTTGCGACGCGTAACGATTGCAGGCAATCGCCCGACCAACTGTGAAAAAGATCGTAGCGCCCGCTGGCCAGCTGCCGGGCCGCGATCCAATCAAGATACTTCTTCTTCGCGCCGTAATAATAGGGCCGGTCCAGAAACGAAATCAGCCGGACCGGGTGCCAGCGGAGCGAGTAAATCAGCGACGCCGGGATTTCCGTCTGCCGATTGTCGTAGGCGACGGCCCGGCCGAGGAACCCGCCACGATGCGACGCGCGCAGCGTCTCAAAGGCGTCCGTATCCAACCCGGAGCCGGCGATCCGCGCAAAGATCGAGTAGAGCAGATGCCGCGGGAGCAGCAACGAATCGGAGCCGGCGGCGGCCGGCGGCGGCGCGTTTAAGGGTTCGCCCAGCATTGGCATGCAAGTATTGTGGCGTTTGCGGGCAAGTAAAGTTGCAAGCCCGCGGCCCCAGTTCGCCCAGCCATGGCCGTTGCCCACTTGAAGATCGCGTTTGCCCGTCGCGGTTACTCGACCAGCGGCGGGGCGGAAGCTTACCTGAAGCGTCTCGCGCAGGGCGTGCGGGAGGCCGGGCACGAGGCGCAGCTTTTCACCACGGCGCAATGGCCGCAGCAGGCGTGGCCCTTCGGCCGGATCACGCATCTGACTGGCGAGACGCCGCTCCGTTTCGCCGATGAATTGGAACGGCTGCGGCCCGCGATGGAGTGCGACGTGCTCATGAGCCTGGAGCGGGTCTGGAGCTGTGATGTCTATCGCGCGGGCGATGGCGTGCATCGTTCCTGGCTCGACCGTCGCGCCCGTCTCACCGGTCGGATGCGTCGGGTCGCGCACGCGCTCAACCCGAAGCATCTCGCGACTCTGCGCCTCGAACAAGCGCTCTTCGGAAGGCGTGGCGCGCGCCGTGTGATCGCGAATTCGCATCTCGTGGAAACAGAGATCGCGGCGCTCTACGGCTACCCGGCAGCGCAAATCGATCTTGTACATAACGGCGTGCCGGTGGAGGAATTCCTTTCCACGGCGGAGGTGCGAGAGACCGAACGCCACCGCCTGGGCCTCTCATCGGATGACTTTGCCGTTCTGTTTGTCGGCTCGGGTTGGGAACGGAAAGGCCTGCGTTTCGCCACCGGCGCGGTCGAGGCGTGCGGCGATCCGCGCTTGCGCCTGGTCGTCGCCGGCCAGGGAAGTGCAGCGCGCTATCGTTCGCCGGTGGCGACCTTCCTCGGCGTGCGGCAGGATTTACCGGCGCTCTACGCCGCGGCCGATCTCTTCCTCCTCCCCACGATTTACGATCCGTTCTCGAACGCATCGCTCGAAGCGCTGGCCGCAGGCTTGCCGGTCATCACCACCAGCGCGAACGGCTTTGCGGAGGTAATGCGGGAGGGAGTCGATGGGAGTGTCATCGCAGCACCGGACGATTTGCGCGCCTTGGGGGCAGCGCTGCTCCTTTGGTCCGACTCAGCTCGTCGGGCCGAAACGCGCGGGGCGCGCCTGGAGCTGGCGCGACATTACGACATTTCGGTCAACGTCGAGCGGACGCTCGAAATTTTGCTTCAGGCCGCGGCGAGCGCTGCGTCCACATCCGGAAAAATCCGGAACACCTGATCGAGCCGCGCGATCTCGAAGATCGGTTTCACGCCTTCCTGCAGACCGGCCAGCGAAAACTTGCCGCCGTAGGCATTCACCATCTGCATGCCCTCGATCAGGACCGCGAGTCCCGAGCTGTCAATGTAACTTACGCGCGAGAGATCCACCACGAGCTGCTGCGGCTTCTTCTCCGTCATCCCGCGCAGCGACGTGGCGATGCCAGGGGAGACATGCAGGTCGATTTCGCCTTCCAGCGGCAGGACGTTCGGATGTTCGGTGGGAGCCATGGCGTGAGGTCGCGGGCAAGATGTCATCGCGCGGGCGAAGGTCAATCGCTCACCAGCCCAGGATCGCGATCACATCATCGACCTGCGACAAATCGTCAAAGAGGAAATCGGGCTCGTGCCGGGCCAGTTGCGCGCGCGTCCAGGAGCCGGTCGCCACCGCGATCGTCCGTGCGCCCATGATTTTTCCGCAGGCGATGTCGTGGCCGGTGTCGCCGATGACGTCGATGGCGGCCGCTACGAATTCATGGCCATGCTTTTCCTGCGCACGTCGCCGGGCATACGCGCCCAGTTCATTGCGATCGTGGTGATCGTCGGCAAATGCGCCGAACTCGAAGTAACCCGCGAGCCCGTAGTGTTGCAGTTTTAACTCCGCCCCGCGGCGCAGGTTGCCGGTCAGAAGCGCGAGGGCGCGGTCCGGTTTGCGCTGCATCCGCGCGAGAATCTCGGCCACTCCCGGAAGCACGCGGCCGTTGCGCAACGGCAGGAATTTTTCCAGCCCCGCGAGGTATTCATCGAGAAACGGTCGTACGTTTTCGTCGGTCCCGGCGACGCCGTACTTCTCCAGGATGCGGCGCGCAATCGCGATGTCAGTCCGGCCGGCGATCTCGACATCGTGGAAATCGTCCTGCGCTCCGTAGCGCTGCGCCACGATCTGTTGGAGCGCGAGCTCACCGGCGCCTGCGCTCGTGAGGAGCGTCGCGTCGATGTCCCAAAGAAGAAGGCGCCTGGTGGTCATGCCGTAAGTTCGCGTACAATTCGGGACGGATGCCAATTTATCGCGGCCGCCTTGCTCCTTCGCCCACCGGTTTTCTTCATCTTGGCCACGCGATCACTTTTTGGCGGGCGCAGGAACGCGCGAGCGCGCACGGCGGTCAGCTTGTCTTGCGGATCGAAGATCTCGATCCGGATCGCTGCCGGCCGGAGTTTTGCGAGGCGATCATGGAGGATCTGGCGTGGTTCGGATTTGACTGCAATGAAGGCCCGTACCTGCAAAGCGAGCGGCGGGACTTATATTTCGCGCAGCGGGAAAAACTGCGCGCCGGGGGTTTTATTTATCCGTGCACCTGTTCGCGGCGCGATGTGCTGGCCGCAGCTGGTGCTCCCCACGGCGAGAGCGACGAGCCGGTTTATCCAGGCACCTGCCGTGAGCGCAGGAGCGACTCGCTCACGCCCGCAGGAGTCAACTGGCGCTTCCGAGTGCCGGATGGCGAGGCGCTTTGCTTTATCGACGAACGGCTCGGTGCGCAGCAGGCAATTGCCGGGCGGGAATTCGGCGATTTCATCGTCTGGCGGCGGGACGACGTGCCGGCGTATCAACTTGCCGTCGTCACGGACGACACCGCGATGCAGATCACAGAAGTGGTGCGCGGCGCGGACCTGCTCGTTTCCACCTTTCGCCAGCTGCTGCTCTATCGCGCGCTCGGATCCGAGCCACCCGCCTTCTATCACACGCCGTTGCTCACCGACGAAACCGGGCGGCGTCTCGCGAAACGCGACGCGGCCCTCAGCCTGCGCGCTTTGTGGGCCGCGGGCGTCACGCCCGAACAAATCCGCGCCGCCTATCTCTGATGCGCCGATCAACGCAGCGGCGGCGCCTGCATTTGCGCCAGCGCCAGCATGCTCGCGAGGAAAGCCACCAGCGCCACTCCGGCAGCCGCGTAAATCACGGTGCGGGTGGGATCTTTTTCCTTGCTCCGTTTCGGGAAGGGCGAGGCGTTTGCAAAATCTGCCGGTCGCGCGCTCACCTCCGCCGGAAGCGCCGCCGCCTCCGTCGGCTGAGGCAGGGGTTGGGCGTAACCAGCCGTCTCGCATTCGAAGCAGGCCTCGACTTTGCCGAAGCGGATCACGTCGCCCGGCCGCAGCGGCGCGGTGGTGATCGCCTCTCCGTTCACGCGCGTGCCATTGGTCGAATCGAGATCGCGCAGCTCGTAGCTGTCGCCTGCGATCTGCAGCTGGGCGTGCCGGCCGGAAACGGAGGGATCGACGATGTGAATCGTGTTTTCGGGCGAGCGGCCGATGGTCGCCACTTCCTCTGTCAACTCATGCGCCACGGGTCCGTTCTCGCCGGTGATCATCAAACGTCGCATCGCCAGAGGCATAGCAGATCGGCGTCGGGACGACAACGCGTTCCTCGCCGGACATGCGGAAGAGGCCGAGCGGCACGCTCGCTAGCCAGCTGGCAGATTCAGGTTTGCAATCAGACGCAGACCTTCCAGCGTGAGGCCTTCGTGCACGGAGTCGATCTCGGGCAGCTGCCGCGCGATCAGGCGGGCGTACCCGCCGGTGGCCACGATGTGGACTTTGCCGCGGGCGAAGGATTCCGCCCGAATTCGCGCGATGATCTCGCGCACGAGTCCGCGGTAGCCGTAAACCGCGCCGGAGATCATAGCCGCGCGGGTGCTGCGGCCGATGGCGCGGGCGGGTTCGCGGAGCGTGAGCCGGGGCAGGAGCGCCGTGCGTTGATAGAGGAAGCTGGTCATGGCCTCGAGGCCGGGCGCGATCACCCCGCCGACATAATCGCCACGGCGGGAGACGACGTCGAAAGTGACGGCCGTTCCGAAGTCGACCACGATGGCGGGCCGCCCGTAAAGCTGGGCGACGGCGGCGGCATTGGCGAGGCGATCGGCGCCGATGGTTTGCGGGTGCGGATAATCGACGCCGACGCCGAGCGGGGTGCTGCCGTTAATGAAGAAGGCGGGGCGCGAGCCGGCGGCGGCGCGAACCGCGGCATTCTTCGCGGGAACGACGGAGGAGACGATCACGGCGCGGGCGTCGCGCTGCCGCAGGTGTGCCTCGATCGCCTTGGGCGTGAGCGCCGGCGTGGCGATGCGGAACGGGCGCCCAAGCCGTGCCCGGCTCGCAAAGGCGAGCTTGGTGAAGGAGTTGCTGATATCGACCAGCAGGTATGCGGCGGCAGCCATGACGCGGCAGATTTGCTCTGCCACAGAGGCGGCTAACCGGTGCCCGCGCAGCCGTCAAGCGCGCGGCGCCTCCCGCCCCGCCTTTAGCAGGAAGTCGGCACCCGCTGCGCGAGTGCGACGGCATGCGGGATTGCGCCGGCCACGAAGCCGAGGCACTCGACTGCGCCGCTCGGTTTTCCGGGTAGCGCCAGCACGAGCGCCTGCTCCACGACCGCCGCCAGACTGCGCGAGAGAATCGCGTTCGGCGTGATCTTCAACGACTCCATCCGCATCGCTTCACCGAAGCCGGGCAGCTCGACGCGCATGATGGCGCGGATCGCTTCGGGCGTGACATCGCGCACGGTGATGCCAGTGCCGCCGGTCGTCAGGATCAAGCCGCAGCCTTGCGCGCAAAAAGCACGGATCGTCTCCTGAATGCGCTGCGCTTCGTCGGGAATTACGGCCTCTGCCACGACGTTCCACTGCCGTTCTTCCACCGCCTGCTTTAAGGCGGGACCACCGAGATCATCGTATTCACCCGCCGCGGCGCGATCGGAAATCGTGATGATGCCGACGTTCATTTACAAAGCGCGTTTGGTTTTACGGAGCAGGCGGAGGTCGGAAATCTCCATCTCTTTGTCGACCGCCTTGCACATGTCGTAGATCGTGAGGAGCGCGATCGAGACGCCGGTGAGCGCTTCCATTTCCACACCGGTCTGCGCGGCGGTGCGCGCGGTACATTTCACTTCCACCGCGCCGGCGATGGCTTCAATTTCGAGGCTGACGTGACTCAGGTTCAGGTTGTGGCAAAGCGGGATGAGATGGGACGTTTGCTTGGCAGCCTGGATGCCCGCGATCCGCGCGGTGGCAAAGACGTTTCCTTTTGCAATCCCGTGGCGGGCGATTAACTCGAGGGTCTCCGCGCGCAAGGCAATCCGGCCGGCGGCAGTCGCTTCGCGGGCGCTTACCTCTTTGGCGGAGACGTCGACCATCTGTGCGCTTCCGTCCGCCGCGATATGCGAGAGCTGCGCCACGGGTCAGCCTCCGATCGCGACCATCTTGCGACCGGGCTCGTAAGTGTCGCGAAAATCGTGCTGCTGCGGTTTCCGCTCGACGACATCGAGGAAGAAACGCGCGAGCTCGGCATCGGTGGCGCCTGCGCGCATGACCTGCATGATGTCGAACTCGAGGTAACTGCCGAGGCAGGGGCGCAGTTTCCCATCGCAGGTGAGCCGCAGCTTATTGCAGCTGTCGCAGAAGTGGAGGTTCGTCATCGCGCCGATGAAGCCGATGCGCTGGTTGCGGCCGGGGATTTGATAGTAACCGGCGGGACCGTTGGTGCGGAACTGCGGCTCCGGGATGAGGGGGCCGAAGTGGGCTTCGAGTTGGCGGCGCGCGGCGGCGACCGGGAGAAAGGTTTGCTCTTGCAGAACATCCTTCGTACTGACCGGCATCAGCTCAATGAAGCGCAGCAGCAGATCGCGTTCGGCTGCGAACTCGATGAGCGGCACGAGCTGTTCTTCGCCGCGGCCACGCATCAGCACGCAATTGAGCTTGATCGATTCGAAGCCAGCGGCGCGCGCGCTTTCGATCCCGGCAAGCGCTTGCGGCAGAAAATCGCGTCCGGTGGTGGCGGCGTAGCTCTCGCGATCCAGCGTATCGAGCGAGACATTCACCGTCCGGACTCCGGCAGCGCGCAAGGCTGCGGCCATCGTCACGTCCGGCTGCACTTCGCGCGCGAGCAGCGTTCCATTCGTCGACAAGCCGATGTCGTCGATGCCCGGAATCGCGGCCAGCCCACGAATGAACGAAACGACATCACGCCGGGTGAGTGGTTCACCCCCCGTGACACGCACCTTCGTCACCCCGAGACCCGCCGAGACGCGAACGAGGCGCAAAGTTTCCTCGAAGCTCAGGATGCCGGCGCGAGGCAGCCACTCCTGCAATTCCTGCGGCATGCAGTAGGTGCAACGCTCGTTGCAGCGGTCGGTGATCGAGACCCGCAGATAGGAGATGCAGTGGCCATATCGATCTTCCATCGGCGCAACTTTACCGGCGGGGTTCAGTTCAATCAAGGTGACTCAGATTGACCGCTGCAAGGCCGGTGGTAACTTTTCCCTCGTGTCCCGCTGCCTCGTTCGTCCCGCGCTTTTCCTTGGCACTGTCGTCTGCCTCCTCGCGCTGGCGGGTTGCACGACGGTCGACACCCGCATCGCGGAGAAGAGGGAGGCGTACGCGCGGATGTCGCCTGCGGATCAGGCGCTCGTGCAGCAGGGTGGGATTCGGGAGGGAATGTCGGAGGAGGCGGTTTATATCGCCTGGGGTCCGCCGAGTCAGCGCGCGCCGGGGCGGAACCGCGGTCGGGTGGTCGATACGTGGATCTATGATGCGACCGCGGCGGGTGACTACCAGGGTCCGTTTTTCTACGGTTATCCGTATGGCTACGGGCTCGGTTACGGCTCCTACGGCGGTTATCGCGGACGTTTTCGGCGGCACGCCTACTACAGCCCGTTCTACGATCCGTTCTTCTACAATCACGCCAACATTGTGCGCTATCCGGAGCGGACGGTCTCATTTGCCAATGGGCGCGTGATCGCGTGGCAGCTCCTGCCGGCGCCGCGTTTCTTCTAGTCGCGCGCGCCACCCCGGCAGCGTAGGCTCACGCCAGCGATGGCGTATTCATCCTTCGGTCAGTTCGTCGAGGCGCTCGAGCGGGCGGGCGAGCTGCAGCGCATCGCGGAGCCGGTCGAGACCGATTTGTTGATCGCGGAATGGGCCAACCGCGAGATGAAGTCGGCCGGCGGCGGCAAGGCGTTGCTCTTCGAGAAGCCGCTGGTGGAGGGGCGGCAATCGAAGTTCCCGCTCGCGATCAATACGATGGGCTCCACGCGCCGGATGGCGATGGCCTTGAAACTGAACAGCGTGGCCGATCTCGCGCAGGAGATTCAACTCATCCTGAAAGCAAAACCGCCGACCGATCTCCGCGAAGGCTGGAGTCTGCTGAAGCAGGGTCTCAATCTTCTGCACGCGCGGCCGAAGCATTCGAAAGAAGGGGCTTGCCAGGAAGTGGTGCACCTGTTTGACGGGGCCACGCCGGAGACGACGCTGGCGGACCTGCCCATCCTGAAGTGTTGGCCGCAGGATGGCGGACGTTTCATCACCCTGCCGAATGTGCACACGCGCGATCCGGATACGGGCGAGCGGAATCTCGGGATGTACCGGATGCAGGTTTACGACGGGCGCACCACCGGGATGCATTGGCAGGTGCACAAGGTGGGCGCGCGGCATGGCCGGCGTTATTACGAACGCGGAGAGCGGATGCCGGTGGCGGTCTGCCTCGGCGGGGATCCGGCTTACACTTTTGCTGCGACCGCGCCGCTGCCAGATGGGCTGGATGAGATTCTTTTCGCCGGGTTCATTCGCAAGAAATCGGTCGAGCTGGTGAAGTGCAAGACGATCGACCTCGAGGTGCCGGCGGATGTCGACTTTGTGCTCGAAGGCTACGTTCAGCCTAACGAGACGCGGCCGGAAGGTCCCTTCGGCGATCACACCGGCTTTTACACCGCGGTCGAAGATTACCCGGTCTTTCATCTCACCGCGATTACGCATCGGAAGGACGCGGTTTATCCGACCACGATCGTCGGCATTCCGCCGATGGAAGATTTCTACATGGGCGACGCAAGCGTGCGCATCTTTCTGCCGGTTTTTAAGATGAACTTCCCGGAGCTGGTCGACATGACCCTCCCGCCTGAAGGGGTTTTCCATAACCTCGTCTTCGTCAGCATCCGGAAGCAGTATCCGTATCAGGCCTTCAAAGTCATGCACGGCCTCTGGGGCATGGGGCAGATGATGTTCAGCAAATACATCGTGGTGGTGGATGAAGACTGTGATGTGCATAACACGAGCGAAGTCCTTTTCCGCCTCTGCGCGAATACCGACCCGGCGCGGGATAGCACCATCATTCGCAACCCGAGCGACTCGTTAGACCACGCTCCCAGTGCGCAGAACATTGGCTCGCACATGGGCTTCGATGCCACCCGGAAATTGGCGGGGGAGAATTACCATCGTCCCTGGCCGGAACTGGTGAAGATGACGGAAGAAGCGCAGCGTCTGGTCGATGCGCTGCAAAAGAAAACGGGTTGATCCGGCTTTTCGCCGAACCAACCCGCTGATGACTTTTTTGACTCCGGTTGCGCCTTAGGGCTTGCGGAAATAACCGCGCCCGACCGCGTCATCGACCAGGCCGCCGTGCGGAACGCCGCGGAGGTTGTAGACTTGGTGCGGAGGATACGGGCTCTCAAACATTCCCGGACCGACCCGGCGTCCAAAAGGGTAATCCGAACGTGGCTCGCCGTAACGGGTCGCGTTGTTGGCATCGATGGCGGCGCCGATTAAAGCACCAGCTCCCGCGCCAATCGCGGCGCCAGCAAGAGTGCGGCCGCCATCCCCACGGTAATAACCGTGCGGCCCGGTGTTGCTCGCGATGACCGCACCCGTTCCGGCGCCGATAAGAGCACCGGTCCCGGCGGCGGTTTCGCACGAATTCAAAGCGAAAGCGCTACAGAGCGCCAGCGCCACAACTGCCAAATGTTTCTTTTTCATGTGTTTAGATCTGCGATTGATTCGCCCACCGAGCCGTGATTGGTCGGTTGACTGGGTAATTGACGGCTGCGTGGCGGCGCGTATTCACCTCGCGCGCCGGCGCAAGCCAAGAAGTTGTGCAATCACGTGTGCTGCTTTTTGCACACGGTTCAGCCGGTATTCTTTTTCGAAAACGCGGAACTGGTCCGCCTCGATCTGCCGCAGCAAGGCGCGGTAAACCGAGCTCATGATTTCGGCCGCGACCATCGAGCGCCGATCGTCGCGCGGGAGCAGCGTCGCCGCTCGATCGTAAAAGCCATGCGAGCGCGCGGCTTGGAACTGCATCAGGGCGACGAAGCGCTCGTTGTGGCGTTGCGCGAGCAAATCCGCCTCGGGATAGCCGAACTGCGCCAGCTCTTCCTGCGGCAGATAAACCCGATCGATTTGCAGGTCTTTGCCGACGTCGCGGATGATGTTGGTGGTCTGCAAAGCGAGGCCCAACTCGGTCGCGTACTCGCGGCATTGCGGGTTGCGGTAGCCGAAGATCTCGATGCTCACCAGCCCCACCGCGCTCGCGACCCGGTAACAGTAGACCCGCAGCTCGTCGAAGGTGGCATAGCGGGAGATGCTCAGGTCCATCTCTACCCCGGCGAGGATTTCCTCCAGCATCTCCGGGGCGAGACGATATTTCGCGATCAGCGCACGGATGGCGGGCGCGAGTGGAGCCTCGCCGTTGCGCTCCACGCGCAGCCAACTGCGCCACGCCGTGAGTCCTTCCTGTTTCGCGCCGGCGCTCAGTTCCGGCGCATCGGCGATGTCGTCAATCAACCGGCAGAAGGCGTAGAAGGTCGTGATATCCTGCCGTTGCTCCCGGCCTAACGAGACGAAGGCGAGCGCGAGATTCGACTTGCTCTGTCGCGTGATCTTCGCTGCGTCCACGGTCCCTCGCGCTAGTATTGGATCCACGTCTCCTGATTGATCCGGCCGGTTTCGCACTGGCGGAACAAGCAGACCCAGCTCGCGAGCAGCCACCCGGTGACGAGCCCGCGGCCGCTCACGTAGAACAGCTTCCAAAGCACGAGTGCCGCGACCCGGTCGCCGGCGGCATTGCGCACGAGCGCGTCGCAGGCCACGAGCAGGAAAAAGTGCAGCGCAGCGAGCAGGAGGAACCAGGCGAAGCGGCTCGCATTCCGGCGCAGGAACTGTCCGTGCGCGGCGATCGCATGGCGCAGGTTCTCGTTGTGCAGCACGAGCGAGATTTGGACCGACGAGAAGAGGATGATGAGCCCGCTCATGACGTAACGCTCGGCCGGTTGGTAATCGAGCACGCCCGGCAGATTGATGAAGTAGGCGAGCAACAACGGCAAGCGCACGAGCAGCATGCTCACGAGCACCACCACGCCCGCCCATTCCATGACGTAGGAAAAACGTCGCACCGCAAACTGGAAGAGCCCAGCTTCCGTAAAGCTCAAGCCTTTGATCCAGGCGAGGCAGAGAGCGATGAGATAAACCTGGATGTAGACGCCGAAGAGGTATTCGAAAATGAAGGCGAACGCATCGACCGCCGCGGCGGTCTGGAAGAGCGCCTGCTCCGGCAGGACCATCCGCCAGGCTGGCAGCCGCCAGAAGATGATCGGCTTAAAGAGCGATGCGATCGCGCTCAACACCACCACGAGGTAAATGGCGTAGCTCCAAAGTCGAAAGCGCTTTCGCAACGCGACGAGCAACGCGCCGTGCAGGCCGCGCCAGTTGCAAAGCAGAAGGACCGCGGCCAGCACGGAGAGGGGATAAGTCGTGGTCGCATTATCGAAGATGCCGGCGACGCCTTCCAGCACCGGGAGCGGCGTTTCCCCCCAGACTTCCGCCAGCCGCGGCCAGCTCCAGCTCGCGATCGACGTCACCTGCGCCGGGTCGAAATCGGTAATGCGCTGGACCGAGAAGGCGGCGAATTGAAAAATCGAGTAGGCGAACCCGAGCAGCGCAAAGGTCAGCCAGATGCGCTTGAAACGCGTGATGCAACGAAAGCCATCGCGCAGCGCAAGGCGAATGGGATTACAGAGCAACAAGAGCCCGTAGCCGACGAGCAGCCCGAGCAGCGGAAGAAGCGATGGAGGGATGGAGGATTGGAGCAATGGAAAATCGAAAAATCCCATGACTCCGTCACTCCATTACTCCATCGGCCTCTAACCCTATCGAATCAGTCCCCAATGCGGACTGAACGGCCAATAGACCAGCAGCCCGCGGCCGACCAGATTTTCTTCCGGCACTGGTCCCCAGTAGCGGCTGTCGTAGCTGTTGTAGCTGTTGTCGCCCATCGCGAAAAAATGCCGCTCTGGCACGTGGGACGACTTCTCGGGGTCGGAGAGAGTGTTGCCGCTCGAAGAATACCCGCGATAGCCATCCTGCGCCGCCATCACGCGCTCGAAACCGCGACCGGTCGGGACGGAGCCATTCACAAACAAGCGCGGCGGCTCGATCCGCAGTTCATCGCCGGAGAGGCCAACGAGCCGCTTGATGTAAAACGGCGCGCCGGTCTCCGGGTCGGCGGGAATCATCGGGATGTCGTCGGTTTTGAAGACGAAGACGTTCCCGCGTTTCGGCTTCACGAAATTGTAGCTGCACTTGTCGACAAAGACCTGATCGCCGGTATCGATGGCGCCGCGCGCGATCACATCGCCGCGGCGATAAACATTCCCGGGCGCCACCTTGAAGTCCTGCCGCAGAGTATCCGGCGCGGCATAGACAAGATAACTCTGCTTCCGGCAGATGATGCGCGAGAAGGTGAAGAAGAACCCGAACTTCTTCGGCACGATCTGCTCGACGCGATCGTCGTCCTTCGCCACCACGTCGATGTAATTGCGCCCGAGGATAAAAAATTCGCCCACCTGCCGCAGGAGGTTCGGCGCGGGCTGCGTCGTGGGGTGGCCGATGATGCCGTTCAAGGTCGGCTGCATCGAGCCGGTCGGGATTTTGAATGGCTGTAGGAAATAGGAGCGGATGCCGATCGCGACAATGATCGCCACCAGGATGACCTCGACGTTCTCGCGCCAATGCGCTTCCCACGTCACCGGCGTCAGCTTGTGCAGGCGGGCATCGAGCACCTCCGCGTCGGTTTTGATCTGCGCGTGATCCTTCTTCCGCAACGAGCTCTCGAGCGCGTCGACGCCGCCCTGGACTTCGGTGCGGTCCGCCTCCGTCAGGACGTCGCGTTTGTAGCGCAAATATTTCTGCGCATGCCGCAGGAGCAGCTTGCTTTGCTTGATGTATCGCGGAGAAAACATGCGGCGGAAGGCTAACTGAAGAGCGGCGCTTGGAAACCGGAATGTGCGCCCCCGCACCGGTCGGCGGCTCTACGGGGCCGGCGCCAGCGGAGCCGCCGGCGGCTGGTTCTGCCTGGCACCGGCGGATTTGAGCAACCGGAACAAATCGCTGTCGGTCGAGAGCACAAGGGAGGCATCCTTGTTCAGCGCCTTTCGGAATGTTTCCATGCTTTTGAGAAAGCCGTAAAACTCCGCCGCCTGTGGATTCTGCGTGTAAGCGCGCGCATAGATTTCCGTCGCCCGCGCATCGGCCTGCCCGCGGATTTCCTGCACGCGCCGGTAGGCGGTGGATTGGATCTCATTCAAATCGCGCTCCTTTTGCCCGGCGATACGGGCCGCTTCGCCCTGTCCTTCGGAGCGGAAGAGCTGCGCGATCTGATTCCGCTCGCTGATCATGCGCTGGTAGATTCGGTCGAGCACGTCCGGGTTGTAGTTCACGCGCTTCATCCGCACGTCGAGCAGCTCGATCCCGAATTCCGCCAGCTTGACCGCCGCGGCAGCTCTGATGTCGCTCTCGATCTTCGAGCGCCCGAACTCGATCGGCGGCAAACTCCCGATACTCCCCAGACCGACCGGCCCAGCTTTGAGGTTGTCGTCCTTCAACGGCTTCCGTGTTTTGTCGCTCCGCACGATCTCGATCAGGTCATGCCGCGCGATCGCATTCCGCGTCTCGCTCCCGAGGATGTCTTCGAGCCGCGATTGCGCGCTCCGTTCATCGCGCAGGCGCACGAAGTAGGTCGTTGGCTGGTCGATCCGCCACCGCGCAAAGGTGTCCACGTGGATGTAAGTCTTATCCCGGGTCGGAATCGCCACCGGCGCGCCGTCCCACTCGAGGAAGCGTTTGTCGAGCCGGTTCACCTCCTGGATGAACGGCAGCTTTCCATGCAAGCCCGGATCGGTAATCGGGTCGCCCACCGGTTTGCCAAATTGCGTCAGGATCACCTGCTCGGTCTGGTCGACCACGTAAAACGAGCCGGAGAGAACCATCAGCCCCAGCGCTGCCAGCACGACGACGAGCGCAAACGCACAGCCGCGATTCTTCACGGTGTCCCTCCCGGTTTTGCGGAGAGCGGCAGGATCGGCAGGAGCTGGCGCAGTGCATCGTCGATGATAATCTTCGGGCCCATCTGCGGGATCACATCGCCCATCGTCTCGAGGTAAAGCCGCGTCCGCGTGATCTCCGGCGCCTTCGCGTATTCCTCCAGCATGGCGTTGAAGGACGCCACGTCTCCTTCCGCCTCGTTCACCCTTTTGAACTGGTAACCTTCCGCCCCGCGAATGGCCTGATCCGCCTCGCCCCGCGCCCGCGGCACCGCCTGGTTGTAATCGCCGTTCGCCACATTGATCGCATTCTCGCGGTCCTGCTGCGCCCGGTTCACTTCGTTAAAGGAAGCCTGCACCTGCGCCGGCGGATTCACATTCTTCAGCTGTACCTGATCGATCCGTAGCCCAAGCTGATAGAGTTTGGCGAGTTCCTGCAGGCGGTTCAGCACCGCGACCTCCACATCCTGGCGACCGATCGTGATCACCTCATCAACCGTGCGATCGCCGATCATCTCGCGCATCGCCGCTTCCGAAAGGTCGCGCAGGGTTTGCGCCGGATTGCGCACCTCGAAGAGGTACTGCCGCGCATCCGAGATGCGGTATTGCACCACCCAATCGACGAGCGCGGCATTCAAGTCGCCGGTCACCATCGACTTTTCTTCCAGCTGATTTGCGCTCGCCTGTACCGGGTCCGTATAGCCGCGAGTGTAAAAGCCGAACTCCAGCTTCAACTGCCGCCGGGTTGGCAGCACCGTCACCTGGTCGATCCCGAACGGCAGCTTGAAATGAAGCCCCGGCTCGACCGTCGTGAGGTATTTGCCAAACCGGAGCACGACTCCCTCCGATTCCGCCGCCACGGTGTAGAACGAAGTCCAGAGCAGGAAAAGAACAACGATGGCCGCGCCGATCCATGCGATCGCCCGCACGGGCGGACGCGGGATTTGGTCCAGATTGTAAACGACTGGCGAGTTGGGATTATCCATGGCTGGCGAGCAAGCGCACTTTATCGCGGCGTGCTCAGCCCGGCGAACCAATTCGGCCGGTGGTATTTGCGCCCAAAGCCTGAATCACGCCAGCAGCGCGATGGAGCCGTCCTCGGGACGCGGTTTCCACAGAGATTATCCAGAGCAACAACCAACTTCTTGCGCCGCTTCTCTACTGCGTCTTCAGCACCTGGATGAAGGCTTCCTGCGGGATGTTGATCCGGCCGATGCTCTTCATCCGCTTTTTTCCTTCCTTCTGTTTTTCCAGGAGCTTGCGTTTGCGGCTGATGTCGCCGCCGTAGCACTTCGCCGTCACGTCTTTGCGTAGGGCGCTGACGCTTTCGCGCGCGATGATCTTGCCGCCGATCGCGGCCTGGATGGCCACTTGGTAAAGCTGGCTCGGGATGACTTCTTTTAACTTCGCGGCGAGCTGGCGGCCACGGGCTTCGGCGCGTTCGCGGTGCACGATCATGGAGAAGGCGTCGACCGGCTCGCCATTAACTAACAAGTCTAGTTTAACTAACTTGGCGGCGCGGTAGCCGGCGTGCTCGTAATCCATGGAACCGTAGCCGCGCGTGATGCTTTTGATCTTGTCGTTGAAGTCGACCAGAATTTCGTTCAGCGGCAGCTCGCAATGGAGCATGACGCGGCGGGTATCGAGCGTCTCGGTGTGGTCCATCGTGCCGCGCTTTTCCATGATGAGCTGCAGCAGGTCGCCGATGTTTTCATTCGGGCAGAGAACGTAAGCCTTCACGATCGGCTCGCGGATTTCATCGATGATGCTGGGATCGGGGAGGTGGGCGGGATTATCGACCAGCATGGTTTCGCCGCGGGTGGTCAGGATTTCGTAGACCACGCTCGGTGAGGTCGCGATGATATCCATGTCGTACTCGCGCCGGAGCCGCTCCTGGATGATCTCCATGTGGAGCAGACCGAGGAAGCCGCAGCGGAAACCGAAGCCGAGCGCCACGGAGCTTTCGGGTTGGTAAACGAACGCCGCGTCGTTCAGGCGCAGCTTCCCGATCGCGGTTTTGAGGTGCTCGAAATCGGCGGTGTTGATCGGGTAGATCCCGCTAAACACCATCGGATGGATTTCCTGGAACCCAGGGAGCGGTTCTTTCGCGGGATTGCGCAGGTCGGTAATGGTGTCGCCGATCTTGATGTCGGCGGTGGATTTGATGTTGGCGATGAAGTAGCCGACGTCGCCCGCGTGCAGCTTGGGCTGCGCGAACATTTTCGGGGTGAAAACGCCCACTTCCTTGATCTCGTGGCGCGAGTTGTTGTTCATCATCCGCACCTGCTGGTCGGCCTCGATGCTGCCAGACATGACCCGCACGTAGGCTATCACGCCGCGGTAGACATCGAAGACGGAGTCAAAGACGAGCGCGCGGAGGGTATCGTCTACCGGTTGTTTCGGCGGCGGGATGCGGTGGACGACCGCTTCGAGGATCTCTTCGATCCCGATGCCCATCTTTGCGCTGCAATCGATCGCTTCTTCCGCGGGGATCTGAAGGATCTCCTCGATCTGCCGATGGACCGCAGGGATATCCGCGTTCGGCAGGTCGATCTTGTTGATCACCGGCACAATCGTGAGGCCTTGTTTGTGCGCGAGATGGACGTTGGCGACGGTCTGCGCCTCCACGCCCTGGGCCGCGTCCACGATCAGGAGCGCGCCTTCACACGCGGCGAGGGAACGTGAGACCTCGTAGGCGAAATCAACGTGGCCGGGGGTGTCGGAGAGGTTCAGCCGATAGGTCTGGCCGTTGCGCGCCGTGTATTTCATCGCCACGGGATGCGCCTTGATCGTGATCCCGCGCTCGCGTTCGAGATCCATCGAATCCAGCAGCTGATCCTGCTGATCGCGCTTGTGGATGGTCCCGGTGCGATCGAGCAGACGATCCGACAAAGTCGTCTTGCCGTGATCGATATGCGCGATGATGCAGAAGTTGCGCGTCAGCTCGATCGACATGGGAACCGCCACTATGCGGGCGTGCCGCGGCATGGTCAATTAGCCCGCGGGATGCGGCCACTCCCGACCGACGTGGCACGGGCACCCTGCCCGGCGATTCCCGGCCTTCATGACGAGACAGGTCGTGCTCCGAGCGTGGCACGATTCCCGTGCCTCCGGGAGCACGACGCGCCTTTAGAACACCGTCTCATCGGGCACCCGTTCAACCCGGCGGGCGAGCAGGCGGTCGCCGTCGAAGAGGAACGCCCCGCGGAATTTCTCCCCGCGCAGGAGCAACGGCAGCCAATAGCGATCGTCGGCCCACATCTCGTCGAAAGGAATCTGATGCAGTGGCGTCCAGAGCGGCACGGCCTCCGCGGTCTCGGTGGGCGTGCCGGTGAAGCCGTCACCCAGGAAGATGGCGCCGTGCAGACGCAAGCCGTCACGGAACTCGAAGAACAGCTCGCCCATCTGCCGGATGCCGGTCGGCGTGATGCAGAGTTCTTCGAACGTCTCGCGCACCGCCGATTGCAGCGCGCTCTCGCCGGGATCGAGCTTGCCTCCCGGACCATTGATCTTGCCGGCGCCGAGGCCGCGTTTTTTGCGGATGAGAAGCACGTTCCCGTCCTGCACGATAAAGCAAAGATTGGCGCGGACGGTAGGCTCCCACTGTGGCCAATCGAGTAACGGGAGGGCAGGGGCGTTCATTGGTCTCGTCATCCGGCGCAAGGCCGCGGGCGCTCCCGGTCCGCTTCCTGCTCGACGTCCTGCGCCGCGCCACGCTCGCCAAAAATTGGCTTGTCATGGCCGCAACGGAGCAGTTCCATGGAACCAGCAATGAAGATTCGGAAAATCGCCACGATCACACTGTTAGTTCTGAGTTCGCTGGCGGCGAACAGCGTCGCGCCGTCCAAGACAGAGCTGGAGGCGATGTATGACAAAGCTTTCCGGGAATTCGACGCAAATCATTACGCGGAGGCGCTAAAGGATCTCGATGCAATCGACGCGCGCCAGCCGGATTTGGCCGAATCGCAAAACCTGCGCGGCGTGATCCTGATGCGCCAGAAGGATTACGCAAACGCCGAGACCGCATTGCAGAAAGCCCTCGCCGCAGACCCGAAATTCTGGAACGCCCGCTTCAATCTGGCGGAAGTGCCTTTCCTTCGGAAAGACTGGTCGGAAGCGCGCAAACGTTTCCAGGAGCTGCTGAACAGTAACGCCTCGGAGCTGCAAGGCGAGGCGACGCAGCTGATTCAATACAAGATTCTCATCACCTATCTGCTGGAGGGGAAGGAGAACATGGTGAGCGCGCTGATCGCGAAGTTCGAGCTCGCGCCTGAAACCCCCGCGGTGCAATACGCGAACGCGGCGGTCGCGTTGAACAAGAAAGACGAACCGGAAGCGAAGAAGTGGCTGACCACGGCCGGGAAGAACTTCTCGCCCCAGTTAAACAAGCTTTTCGCGGAGTCACTCTACGAGGTCGGCTGGCTCGAAAAACCGGCCGGTCAAACCCGCGCCGCCTTGGAATTGAACTCGGCGGCGGAACGGGCGGCGCAGGCCAAATCCTTCGCGCAGGCCAAACTCGATCAGGCCGAGCAGGCCCTGCAGCAGCCCGACCTGACTGCCGCGCGCAAGCTGGTGGACGAAGCGGATGCAGCCGACCCGAACCAGCCGGCCGTGCTGAACCTGCGCGGCGAGGTGATGCTCGAGCAGAAGGACTTTGACGGCGCGGAGAGCGAATTCCGCAAAGCGGCGAAGCTCGATCCTAAGTTCCGCGATGCGCAATACAACCTGGCGCAGATCCCTTTCAAGAAGAAGGAGTACACCAAGGCGCGCGAGCGCTTCGAGCAGCTCTTCAGTTCGACTTCCGGTGCCGATAAGGACCGCGCGGCGCAGCTGATCAAGTTCAAGATTTACCTTACCTTCCTGCTCGAAGGCAAAGATAGCCGCGCGCAGAAGATGATGGAGCAATTCCAGTTCACGGGCGACACGCCAGCGCTCTACTACGCGCAGGCGGCGTGGGAGTTCAAACACGACAACGCGGCCAAGGCCAACGAGTGGGTGACCTCTGCGCGCAAAATCTATCCCCTGGCGCTGAACGGCGTGTTTGCCGAGTCCTTCTTCGATCTCGGCTGGCTGCAAAGCCCTGCGATCGGGGCCTCCCCGGCGCCGCAGGTGGCTGAGACCGGGCAGCCGGAGGCCGCGCCTTCGATTGAGCCAACCCCGATCGCCAGCCTGGCGCTCGCGCAGAATACGCCCGCTCGCACGGATGATCCTTTGGCCCTCGCAGCGCAGGCGAATGCCGCCGTGCCTGGCATGGAGGCGACGACTTCCAAAGAGGAGCAATCGCCCGCTGCTTCGAGCGCGCTGGCCCCTGTCTCTTCGCCGAAGGTGGAAACGCCAGTCGCATCGACTGCCTCGCCTGCCGCGGCCCGCCCGGTGAACACAAATCCGGCCGAGAACAGCACCGAGCGGACGTCGATCCCGGTGATCGCCGCAGCATCAGCGAGCCCGGCCACGGTCCTGGCGCCCGCCGAAGTCCGTGACTGGTCGAACCCGAGCCTGCTGGACCAGTTCGGTAGCGGAGCGTTCGTGATTGGAGCGATGCTTTTGGCCGCCATCCTGCTCCTGGCGTTCACCGTGATTTCAACATTCCGCCGCCGAACCGCAAACGCGTCCTCTAGCCCAGCGAGTTTCGCATCCGCATCCGCGCCACAGTTTAAAGATGTCGAAGGTGTGAGCCCGGTCGAACAACTCGTCGCTCCCACTCGTCTCGCGGGCGGTCCTCCGCAGGTGTCGCTGCAGCTTCGCGCTTCCGAGCCCGCCATCCGCCGCGCCGCCATGCCGCTGGGTAAATCTCTGCGCCCGAACAGCCATGGATACGCGAATGACAACAGCCACGCTCAGAAAGACGAGGTTGGAGCGGACTACGGCAGCAGCTCTGCAGAAATCACGACTGCTCTCGACCGGAAATATGCGCAACCGGAGACGGTCGGCGCTCCGGAAGCGGAACCGCTTGATGGCGGCGTTGGTGAGTCAATGCCGTTCCCCCCTGCGGAAGACGAGTCTCTCGAAGGAGTCGGTGAACCCATCTTGGCCGCCCTCGGGAGCACGCACGAAGAGTTCGCGCCGGCCGTAGCGGAAACCGTGTTCGCTCCTGAGTCACGTGCCGCGCACCCCGCGCAGTTCAATCCCGAGCCCGCCTTTACCAATGCGCCCGTGCATTGGGACGAGTCCGTCGGCGAGCCCGTGGCTGCCGCGGCTTTCGCTTCCGCAGAGGAATTCCAATCCCGCGCTGCAGAAGAGCCGATGACTGCGCCCGCAGCGCAAATCCCAGCCCCGGGGTCCGCGGAACTGCTCGCTGCGTCCTTCGCATCCGACGAGGAAGACCTCGAGCCGATCGGCCAGGGCCAGCCGATTCCTTACCTCACTCCAGCGCCAATTGCGGAATCCTCCGCGCCCACCATGGAAGAGCCGGTCCGGGCTTCGTTCCCCGTCGTCGCCGCCGATGCAATTGGCGCCGCAGAGAAATTTAGTGTAGACATGCCGGCGTCCGCTCCCACTACTGTTCCGAGTGAGCCGAGCGCTCAGCAGCCAACCACACCAGCAACCATGCCTCAACCGACACAAGCCACACCAGCACCAGCCATTCGAACCGCCCCTCTGTCGCCCGCCGCTGGCGCCGCCGCGCCCCAACCAGCGAGTGCGATGCAGCCCGCACCACAAGCAGCCGGTGGTGGGATGCATACTGCCGTGCAATTGACGTTCTCCTTCGAGATCGCTTCGCTGCAGCTCACGCCAAACTTCAAGATGGGATCGCTCCAGTTGCGTCCCACTTCGAAGATTGTGACAATGCGCCTCGCCTCGTCGCAGCAGCCGCAGCCGGCCGTGAACTTGCAGGTCACGTTCGAAATCGCGACGGTGCAAGCCGGCAATTCGCTCGGCGTCATCCGCCTCACGCCTTCTCAGCAGCAACGCCCCAGCGTCGTCAATTCCCCGTCGTTTAACATCGCAGGCCTGCAACTCGTCTCCGGCTCGGATGCGGCGCCCGTGCAGCTCACACCGTCGCAGCAGGGTCAGGCCTCCGTCCTCGTGACCGCGGCTTTCCAAATTGCGACGGTCGAGTTTTCACCCTCGTTCGAGATCGCCTCAATCATCCTGAACTCCACTTCGCGGAACGTGAACGTGCAGCTGCCGGGCACCGGCCCGAGCGCAGTGGAAGACGCGCCCGTCTTCGAAATCGCCAACGTGCAGGTCGCGGGCACAGGCGATATCGGCATGATGCAACTCAACCCGCGCGGCGCGGGCGCAGCAGCTCCGGCGACGCCGGCGGCCGCGCCTCGGCCCGCCTAAACCGGACCGCGATTTCGGTCTAACGAAACGGCCCGCGTGGAAGTTCACGCGGGCCTTTTGTTTCTACGCGAAAGTTTGGGCGGGGCTCCGGAACATCATGCGCTGAAGGCGCGGCGCTTCAGGAACGCGCTGCGATTCAGAGAGCGCAGTTCTTTCGGCAGGAAATCGCCGTCGCAGCGGATCAGTTTGCCGTCGAAATAAATCTCGCCGCCGCCGTAGTCCGGCCGCTGGATGTTCACCATGTCCCAATGCACCTGGCTGCGGTTGCCGTTATCCGCCTCCTCATACGCCTGGCCCGGAGTGAAATGGAACGAGCCTGCGATCTTTTCATCGAAGAGAATATCGCGCATCGGCTGGAGGATGTAGGGATTGCAGGCGAGCGAGAACTCACCGATGAAACGCGCCCCGGGATCGGAATCGAGGATTTTGTTGAGCTTTTCCGTCTCGTTCGCGCTGGCGTTCACGATCCTGCCTTCGCGGAACTCGAGCCGCACCCCGTCGAAACCGATGCTCTGATAGATCGTCGGCGCGTTAAAGGTGATATGGCCTTCGACGGAGTTCTTCACCGGACAGCTGAACACCTCCCCATCGGGTATGTTCCGATCGCCGCCGCAGATGATTGCGCCGATGTCTTTGATGCTGAAACGGAGATCAGTCGCAGGGCCTTTGATTTCCACCCGATCCGTTTTCTCCATCAGGGTCTTCAGCGCTTTCATCCCTGGCTGGAGCTTCCGGTAGTCGAGCGTGCAGACCTGGAAATAGAATTCTTCGAACGCTTCGGTGCTCATCCCCGCCTGTTGCGCCATGGAAGCGGTCGGCCAGCGGAGCACGACCCACTTCGTCTTCTTCACCCGCTGGTCCTGCACCGGGCGCGCTTTCTTTGCCACCAGCTTCATCTGCTCGGCGGGAACGTCGGAGAGCTCACTGATGTTGTGACTGCCGCGAAGCCCGATATAGGCATCCATCTTTTTCATCCGCGCCAGCTCGTGGATCGCGCTCAGGTTGAGCTGCCGCTCGGTGGCGTGGAGCGCCAGCTCGCGGGTCACCCGCCCGCGCTGGATCTGGGTGAAGGGGATCGCGCCTGCCTTCCGTGCCGCCCGGACGAGCGCGATCGTCATCTCGTCGGGCACGTCGAAAGCTTCGATCAACACGGTTTCGCCGCGCTTTAGCTGCGTGGAATATTCGACCAGCAACTGCGCGAGTTTATCGAAGCGAGCGTCTTGCATCAGGAAGAATGATTCCACTGCGCCCGGCGGATGCAAGACAAGGCCGCCTCACCTTTCCCGTAGTAGCCTCGCGGCGTAGGCACCGTCCACCGCATCACGAAAAGGGAGCACGCACTTCTGTTCCTCGAGTCGCAGGAACGGAAACGCCTCCAGGGCCCGTTCGACCAGCCGTTCATTCTCCTCGGGCTCGATGCTGCACGTGCTGTAAACGAGCGTGCCGCCGGGTTTCAGATGCGGAAGAACGCCGCGCACGATCTGCAGCTGCTCGTCGGGCAAAATGCGGAAATCTTCCGGCCGCAAACGCCACCGCAAATCGACCCGCCGCCGCATCACTCCGGTGTTCGTGCAGGGAGCATCGATCAGGATGCGGTCGAACATCTCTGCCTCCGGCCCTGGCAGCGGTCCATCGCGCCAATCGTGCTGCGCCGGCCGGGCAATCTCTGCGCCGAGCCGTTGCAGATTCTGGCGCAGCGTTTCCACGCGCGCGGCATCCCGATCGCAGGCAACCAGACGGCCGCGATTTCCCATCAGCTCCGCCAGGAGACTGGTCTTGCCTCCCGGTGCGGCGCAGGCGTCGAGCACGCTCTCCCCTGGCTGTGGGTCGAGCAGCGTGCAGGCGACGCTCGTGCTTGGATCCTGCACGTAGCATTCGCCGGCCGCGAGCGCCTCGAGCGGAATGCCGGGCAGCGCCACAAAGCCCGGCCACCCCGGCACGGCTCTGCTCGCGGGATGCAGTGCGAGGAACTCTTCGCATGTGGTGACGAGTGTCTGCACCCGCGCATAGATCGGCGCGGGCTTGTTATTCCAGGCACACAAGGCCATGGCCGCATCCGCACCGAACTCTTTCGACCAACGCCCGATCAAAAACTCCGGATGCGAGAAGCGGGTGGAAATGGACGCACCCGCGGCCGCAGCTTCCAGCTCGGCCGCGCGACGCAGGCTATTGCGCAGCACCGCGTTGACCACGGGACGCTTGCGCCGCGGTGCGGTTGCCACCGTCTCGAAGACCGCGGCATGACTTGGCGTGCGCAGGACGAAGATCTGGTAAAGCCCGATGCGCAGCAGATCGCGCGCGTCATCATCCAGCCCGCCGTTGCGCAGCAAACCGATCCAGAAATCGAGCAGCGTCAGGTGGCGCATAACGCCATAGAACAGCTCCATCGCCCACCCGCGATCGGCCGCGCGGAGCGAGGTCTTTGCGAGCAGCCCCTGCAGGATCGAATCGGCAAATCTTCTTTCCCGGCGCCACTCGGCCAGTGCGGCCACTGCGACCGATCGAGCTGACAATGAATGCGCCACCTTGGACCTGACATCTCATCATCCCCACATCGCGGAAAGTCCCTGGCCCTCCCGTCGCTCACCACCTTAGTGTCTCGGCGCTTATTGATGCGTGGCTGCATTAGCTCAACAGCTCTTCAAGTTCCTCACTCGTGAGCCCGCCCATGAGCGGCTCTTCACTATCGATCGCGGCGTCGATCGCGGCGCGTTTCTTCTCCTGTAGCTTCAGGATTTTTTCTTCGACGGTGTCGCGCGCGATCAGTTTGTAGGCGGTGACCACACGTGTCTGGCCGATGCGATGGGCGCGGTCGGTCGCCTGCGCTTCGACGGCTGGATTCCACCAGGGATCGAAGTGGACGACGGTATCGGCGCCGGAGAGATTCAGGCCGACGCCGCCGGCTTTCAGGCTGATGAGGAAGACTGGAATCGCGGGATCGTTTTGGAAGCGGTTGACCACGTCCTGACGCTGTTTGGTTGAGCCATCGAGATAGCAGAAGGGAATCTCGTGCGTCTCGAGCCGCTCACGAATGAGGTGGAGCATCGAGACGAATTGGCTGAAGACGAGGACGCGATGCTCGCCGTCGATGGCTTCGCCGAGCAGTTCGTCGAGCAGGTCTAGCTTGGTCGAGGTGTCTTCTTTTTCGAGGCCGACGAGCCGGAGATCGCAGCAGACCTGGCGCAGACGGAGGAGGCCAGTGAGCATCTTCATGCGTTGGACGCCGGCGTTCACGTTCTTGCCCGCGCTGCCGAGCCCTTGTTGAATTTCTCGCAGCAGCGCGTCGTAGGCGTTGCGTTGCGAACTCGTCAGGCTGCACGGCACGACCTGCTCGATTTTCTCCGGCAGGTCCTTCGCAACGTCGCGTTTCCGGCGCCGGAGGAGGAACGGCTGCAGGCGGCGTGACAGCCGGCGTTGCACGTCCGGCGCTGGCCCACGACCCAGCGGCAGCTCGTAGCGCTCGCGGAAATCGCTGCGCGTGCCGAGATAACCGGGGAGCGCGAAGTTCATGATCGACCAAAGGTCGCGGACGGAGTTTTCCATCGGCGTGCCGGTGAGGACAAAGCGATGCGCGGCGCGCAGAGCGAAAGCGGATTGGGCATTTTGCGTCTCGGGATTTTTAATGTGCTGCGCTTCGTCGAGGACCGCGGTGGAGAACTCGACGTTTCGCAGCTCGTCGATGTCGCGGCGCAGAAGCGCGTAGCTGGTGATGACGATGTCGGCTTTGGAAATCGAGGCGAAGAGCGCCGCGCGGTTCGCTCCTTCGAGCACGAGCGATTTCAGCTCGGGTGTGAACTTGCGCGCTTCGTTCTCCCAATTCGTCACCAGTGAAGTCGGGCAGACGATCAGCGCGGCGCCATTGCCCTGGTGCGCGCGCAGGAATGCGAGGGTTTGCACGGTTTTGCCGAGACCCATCTCGTCCGCAAGAATGCCGCCGAGGTTATTGGCGGCGAGGCGGCTTAGCCACTCGAACCCTGCGATCTGATATTCGCGCAAGATCTTCGCGAGCGAGCCCAGTTTCCCCTTCGTGCGATCGTCGGCCGGAGCAGCCTGGCTAGTGATGAATTTCTTGAGCGCCGCACGCCGATCGGTGATCGCCGAGCCGAGCTCGCGCGCGGTCTCTTCGACATAGGGCGCGTGAGCGCGATTGATGCGGTAGAGGCCGGGCTGCGTTTGGTCGGGATCGCAATCGCGAATCACCTGCTCGAAGTCTTCAAGACCTGCGGTGTCGATGACGGCGAGCCGGCCGTTCTTGAGTCGGGTCTGCGATTGACCGGAGCGGAGCAGACGCTGAATCTCGGCGTTGGAAAATTCCTCACCGCCCGGCGTGGTGAGCGAGTAACGCACTTCGAACCAATCCTGACCCGAGCCGACGATCTCGAGTTTCGGCGTGACGCGATCGATCTCGCTCGTCCACTTCTGCACCTGCGCAGTCAGGGTGACGTTCCAATCGGGCGGCAGTTTCGGGTAGGCGACGGCGAAGAAGCGCACGACTTCGGGTTGTCCGTGCAGGACAAAACCGGCGGCATCTGTTCGCGCAAAACCAATCTGCTCGAGTCGCGCCACGGCCGCCCGCTCGGCGGGGATGTTGCGCATGAAGACGCGACCGGCGTTCTGCGGATCGCGAAAGACGAACTGGTCCTGTTCGTTTGTGGCGGCCTTGAACGGGACGCGTTCGCCGTAGCGACAGAGGAGCTCGCCCGTGACACTGTTGAGCGTGCCGGCGAGGCGGAGCTGGAGGAGTGGGATCGCAGTGAGCACCTCGGGCAAGCGGAGGCCTTCGGCGGCGGTGACGTCGAACGCCTCGCGCAGCCGCGGCAGATCGAAGGCGAGAAAAGGCAGGGCGCGGTCGCGGTCGAGCAGAAGCGGCCGATCGAGCAGGTGCGCTGCTCCGGCCGGCAGCGCTTCGCCGCAACGGGTGAATTCCTGGCCGCGCAGCAACCACGCGTCGGTCGCGTTCCAAAGAAGCGTCGTGTCCGGCGGCAGGTTCGCCTTTACGGAAATGACTCCGTCGGCCCGCTCCTGCAGCAGCAACTCAGGCCGAATCGACGCGCTCGTGATTGTAGCGCGGTTAGCTTTCCCGAAAGTCACGCGTGGGTGATTTTGCAGGGACGGCAGAAACCGGAGGAAACCGTCACGAGAGAGCGACGCCATTCCGGTCGCGAAGATCGCTGGAAACGCCTGCAGTCCTTCGACCATGGAGAGGTCTGCCTCGTCCACGGCGAACGCAGCGCTTTGCGGCAGCGCCGAGAGCAGCATGCGATTTGCCGCCACCGCCGTTTCGACGACGAGCATGACCTGCCCTTTCTGCCACGCCGCCGGGAAGTTCGGCGGCAGAATCAGATGCAGCTTCGCGGGCTTCGCATCCTCCGTTCCGATGGCGACGAACCGCGGGCCGGCCGGAGCTTGCGGCGTTGCCGGCTGTGCCGCTGCCATCACCGGTGGAGCGGCAGGCGCGAGATAGGCGAGACCGACCGCTAACGAGTGCGCGCATATCTTCCCCCACTCGCGCGATTGACGGCAGGTGCAGGTGTTCTCCACGTCCGACGCGCTTTTGATGCGCAAGCCCGCGCGCAGGTTGCGCGTGCCGTCGCGGATGGTGCCGGTGAGGAGCGGCGGATGGTATTCCGCCTCGAGCACGCGCCCGGCGGCGTGCATTTGCTGCGCCTGCTTCATCGCGGGCCAACCCCCGGCCGTGACGAGCAGCTTTTGCGTGATGGGGATCGCCGCCGGTGCCACGCAGCACAGTCAGGATTTTTGAGAGCTGGACAAGGGAGAGAGGCTTCGCCAGCCGTCTGTTTGATCCACTCCGCGGCTGGGTAAGCTCACGGGTGCTCGTGGAAACAGCTTACGCGCCGGGCCGGGTGGAGGTGCTGGGCAATCACACCGATTACAATCAGGGCGTGGTCCTGGCCGCGGCGATCGATCGCGGGATCACGATGACCGGTCGCACGCGCGCGGATGACGTCGTCGCGCTGACTTCGCGCGGTCGGATCGAGGTGCGGCTGGCAGAGCTGCAGCGGCAAACCGAAGCGCGCTGGGCAAACTATCCGCTCGGAGTGGTGCAACAGTTTCTCCGCGCGGGCTACGCGGTCGGTGGGTTTGAGGCGTGGATCGAAAGCAATCTGCCGGCGGGCGCGGGGCTTTCCAGTTCCGCCGCCTTCGAGGTGGCGACCGCGGGTCTGCTGATGAAGCTGCACGGTTGGAGGATCGATCCGCTGGAGTTGGCGCGGCTTTGTCGGCGCGCGGAAAATGAGTTCGTCGGAGTGCGCTCGGGATTGCTCGATCAAGCGACGTCGGTCTTCGGTCGCGCCGACCACCTCGTCTATCTCGACTGCGAGGTGGAAGAGATCCGCACGATCCCGTTCCCCCCGGGCTATGTGCTGGTGATTGCCGATTCCGGGGTGAAACACAATCTGCTGCAGAGCAACTACAACACGCGGCGGGATGAGACCGCGGCGGCGGCGGAGGCTCTCGGAGCCGGCAGTCTGCGCGCAGTGACACCGGCCCGCTTGGAGGCAGCGCGCGATTCGTTAGACCCAATCCTCTATCGGCGCGCTGCGCACATCGTGGAGGAAAACGATCGCGTCTGGCGCGCGGTCGAGGCGCTGCAAGAGAAGGACGTGGTGGCGTTGGGCGCATTGCTGAATGCCTCCCACGAAAGCTCGCGCGTGAATTTTGAAAACAGCACGCCGGAGTTGGACCTGCTGGTTTCGATCGCGCAGACGCTGCCGGGCGTGCTCGGCGCCCGGCTGACCGGTGGCGGGTTTGGCGGCGGGACCGTCAGCCTGGTGGAAGCGGCGCACGCGGCGCAAGTCGTGGAGCAGTTGCGCGATGATTATGCGCGGCAGAGCGGCGGCCAGACGGCGACCGTTTTCACCTGCCGGCTGGCGGATGGCGCCGCAGTCGGAATATCCGCGCCCGGTGCGTCAGCGCGGCTTCGTCCACGGGGTTGATTGGAAGAATTTGAATGGCGCCTGGGAGTTCCGGTTCGATCCCGGGCGCGCCGAGTAGCCGCCCCCCTATGTCGGGGCGTTAGCCATGCCGAGACGGCGACACAGCGCCGTGGTTACAGCGTTGGTCGTATGACAGCGTTCGCCGCATTTATGAGGTAGCTTCCACGACTCTTTATGAACTCCGACAGCAAAACCTTCCTCCAGCAGCTCGTGGAAACACCGAGCCCCTCCGGTTACGAGCAGCATGTGCAGAAACTCGTGCGCGAGCGAATCGCGCCGTGGTGCGATCAGGTTCGCACGGACGTGATGGGCAATGTCTTCGGGACCCGCAACCCGGATGGTAGACCGCGAATCATGCTCGCGGGGCACTGCGACCAGATCGGCTTCATCGTCAACTACGTCACGGACGACGGCTTTCTCCATGTCGACCCGATTGGCGGCGTTGATCCTGTGGTGGCGACCTCGCAGCGCGTCTCGATCATCGCGCGGGACGGGATGGTGCCCGGCGTGATCGGGCGGAAAGCGATCCATTTGATGGACGAGGAAGACAAAAAGAAGGTACCGAAGATGCACGACCTGTATGTCGACATCGGCGTCTCGAGCAAAGAGGAGGCGCTCCAGCTCGTGGCCTTTGGCGATGCCGGCGTCTTCCTGCAGCCTTACATCGAACTGGCGAACGAACGCGCCGTCTCGATGGCTTTCGATAACAAGATGGGCACCTGGATTGTGACCGAAGTGCTGCGCTTGCTGCATGGGCAGCAGTTCGAGGCTGGCGTCGTCGGTGTCTCGACGGTGCAGGAGGAAATCGGATTGCGCGGCGCGGTCACGAGCGCGTTTTCCAGCGACGCGGACGTGGGGATGGCGCTTGATGTCACGCACGGGACCGACACGCCTGGGATCGAGAAGAAGAAAGCCGGCGACTTTCGCGTCGGCGGCGGGCCAGTGCTCGCGCGCGGCGCAAACATCAACCCGCGCGTTTTCGAATTGATGATGGCGACGGCGGAGGCCGAAGGCATTCCGGTGCAGGTCTCCTCCGCCGCGCGCGGCACCGGCACGGATGCAAATGTGATGCAACTCTCGCGCGGCGGGATGGCGACCGGCCTGCTCTCGGTGCCGCTCCGTTATATGCACACGCCTAACGAGTTGCTGGCGCTCGAGGATCTGGAGAACACCGCGCGTCTCCTGGCGGCGTTTTGCATACGGCTGAAGCCGGATCAGGATTTTACGCCGTAGTCGCTCAACGGCACGCGCGCGGACTGCGAAACCGAGGGACGATCTATGGGCAATAATGCAGCCGCAGAAGGTGCGGCTCCGGTTCGGTCAGGACGACGAAAAGATTGTCGTAATCGGCGTCGCCGAGCGCGATCTCCTCTTTCACGCCCAACGCCTTGAGCAGCGCCGGGATGGTATTGGAATGGCCGACCACCAGCGCGGGGCCGCTCCCTGCACGCAACTGTTGCACGAGCGCCTCGCTGTCGTTGGCTGCGATCACTGCCACCTTTACCTGCGCCGCCTCGGCTGTCGGTTGCGCCGTCTGCTGCGTGCGCTGGAACTCGGTCGCGTAAACGCTGGTCACACCCGCATCGCGCAACACCTGCGCCAAACCCTCCGCCCGTCGTCGTCCCGCCTCGGAGAGCGGCGGATTTCCGGGATCCTCCGGTGACGCCTGCGCCTTTTCCGCATGGCGAACGATGAAGATTTGTGCGTGCGCCGCGCCGCAGGAGAGCAGGGAGATTGCAACCAGGAGGAAGGCACACTGAACCACTTTCGCCGTGTCGCTGCGCGTGTGTGCCCTGAGCCCGTTCATCACGCAAAAAAAGCCTGGCTTGGCCGGAGAAACGACGGCAGCTGTCTGATGGCGCGCCGCACGAAGACGAGGATCAACACGATGAGCGGCAGGAGGTATTCGCCGAATGCTTTGACATCGGATTGGAAGTCGCCCCCTGGCCGGTGAAGAACGTAGAGGAAAACTGCGCAGGCGCCGGCGATCGCAAATTGCGCGACCGATCGACGCCAGTCGCTTAAGCGGCCTTTGTCTTCTTCATTCTCCCGTCGCTGCCGGAGCCCGCGGACGCGCAGAATGGAGAGGCTGGTGAGGACCAGGCAGAGATCGCTCAGGTAGAGGGTGAATGGGAGCAACGCGAGCTGGAAGCGGAGAAAGGTCTGCACGGAATAAGGCAGGACGGCGATGGCGAAGAGGAACACGAAGTTCACCACCATGTCGAACCCATGGACGATGAAGTGATGGCGAAAGATGCGGTAGTGTTCCAACCAGAAGCGGCAGATCAACGCGAAGGTCACGATGACCGCGAGCCAGCGGGTGGGCTCGAAGATTTCTTCGACGCGGGTGGGGACATCGAGTCTCGTGGCGAGGAGCGACAAGCTGAACCCGAAGACAAGATCGCTGAACGCCTCCAGCCGGGAAGTGAGCCGATGCTCTCCGGAGTTTTCCTTGAGTAGGTTACGCAGCACGCGGTAAGTCTTTTTCTCTTGCCGAAGGTTACATGGACCTTTCGCTCGCGGGCAAGCGGCGCGCGAAGCCTCGACGGATTCCGGCTAACCCCAAGGCGTGTTTTCGATCTCAGGCAGATCGGTAGCAGCGGGTGCGCAGGGGCCAGCCGCGGACAGCGTCCCCGGCGACAACGGCGCCACGTTTTTACCGCCGCTCGGCCTGGGCGCGAGCCTCGATCTGTTCAAGCGTCGGGTCCTCGCCGCGGATCCACTCCTGCACCTGTTCGACCCCGGCGGGCTGCGGACGTTCGCCGGCCGGGACGGCGGTGGCGCGCGCGTTTTTCCAGTGCCGCCCGTGCCGCACCAGCGTGTAATACATCGTCTTCGCGGTCAGAGCGCCGACGCCGCTGCAGCGCATCGCGTTGTAAAACATGCGGTCGACTTCCGGCGAAGGCTTCTTCTGCTCGTCGTAAGCGACGTCGTGCAGCACGGAGGCGTTCCGGTATTTTCCTTCAAAGGGGCCGCCAATGATGCTCCAGAAGGCGCGGGGAATGGAGGCGCCATTCACGCGTGAGCCGGCGGGCGCGACCCAGACTTCGCCGTAGGGATCGGTGTAACGCAGCTCGTTCATCAGCACCATGCTGAGCCCGTCGCTCTCCCAGCGCGTTTCGATCGGGCCGCTGTAGAAACCCCAGGTGGCGGCGCGTGCGCTCCGCGCTTTGCTGGCCTGGCGATCGAGCCGGGCAGCTTCCCGCGAGGCGCGGCGCTCAGGGTTTTCTTTTCCGGAACCGCACCCGGTGAGGGCAAGGGAGCAGGCCAGAAGGAGGGCGACGAGCTGCGGAGCGGGCGCCGCGCTTTTCGCAGTCGCGGGGCGGACCGGGGCGGCGGCGCGGCGGAATTTTTTCACATAAAAGAGCATGAAGATGCCGCTGCAAATCAGAATGGAGCCGACCCATTTCAGGAGCCAGCCTGGATCGCGCAGGATCTGGATCGTGCTCTGCCCGAGGTTCTCCGGATTCCAGGAAGCCTGCGACATTTTGTAGGTGAGGCCGGTCCAGGCGCGCCACCATCCGCCGGGATAACTAAAGGGATTGTTCATCCAACAATGGCCGAGGGCATTGCCGCCGTCCGCATCGGTGACGCGCACGGTGCTCTTGAATCCGGCGGGGCTGTCGCTGCCTTCGTCGCGTTGCACCTCGAAATCGAGCAGCTCGAGTGCGATCGGGAGCTGGCGCTGCTCCCAGCCGAACGCCACCTGGATGGGCGCGGGCGAAATCGGGACCCCGATCTGCCAGCCGGCGGGAATCCATTGCTCGATGTGGTGATCGCCCTGCTGCACGCGGATGCGGACGCCGTCGGGCAGATTCGCGGAGGGTGGAGCCGGGGAGACGGGCTGGAAATCGTTCCACGCCTCGGCGTGCGGCATCGTTTGATCGACGACGAGCTGCCAATCGGCCCAGCCGGTGGGAAGCGGTGCGTTGGGTTCGAGCCGGCCGGTCGAGTGTCCGGCCTTCCGCGAGTCGAGATCGTAAGTGATCGCGCCATCGTCGGCGATGAAGAGGGTGAGGCGGTTCGGCGCGGCGGTCACCGGGTTTTCCGCCGCGCCGCCGTGGGCGTCGGCCACGGGCGCCGTGGGAATGCCGCGACCGCGCAGAGTGACGACGACCGCGGGATTGTTCGGCTGCGCGGAAACGGAGACGGGTTTGCCGCCATCGATGCGGAAATCGGGCCAGTAGGCGTCGACCCGCAGGGAGAAGGCGCTCCCCTCCAGCGGCACATCGTGGCCGAGGTGCGCCGCGACGTCGTGCGTCCACTTCTTCTCGCCGAGCGCGATCGTGACCGTGCCGCTGTTGCCGTTCTCCGGCTGCGAGAGGATTACTTTTGCGCCTGTGCTGCCGCCTTTGGCCGGCTTGGATACCTGCTGGTCGGGCGCTTTCGCGAAAGCAAAGATAGTTTCTTCGAGATCGGTCTCCTCGCTCGCAGGGGCCGGCGGCGAGCTGTTCCCGCCCGGCTCCACGCTGGGAGCGCGGCCGCGTTTCAGTTCGATCGTCGCCAACCCCATGTTGAAGCTGCTGTGGTCCCGCTCGTCCGCCATGAGCCAGCTCTCGAGGCGCTGACCCATCATCGCTGTGCTGATGGCGAAATGGACGGCTGGCGCACCGCCATTCTCGAGCGGTTTGGGATTCAGCTTTCCTTCCACGGCAGGCGCATAATCGACAATGCTGAGCCGCGCGCCCGAGGCGAGCGGGCCGAGATCCCACGGCCGCTGTGGATTGGGCGGATGATTGATGAATTCCGCGGGGTAGCCTTTCACGATCCCATCGGTATCGCGCACCCGGAGCTGGTGTCGATCGACCAGGAGCCGGTTCGAAGGCGGCTCGCCTTTGAAAAGAGTGATCGTCCCCTCGATGCCCCAGAGGCGCCCGATTAGCGAGCCGAAGAGCAGCGTGATAATCCCGAGATGGGTGATGAGAAAGGCGACGTGATGCTTTCGCCAGGGCCAGCGGGAGAGAGCGGAGCAGGCGAGATTTCCCACGAGGAGCAGCAGCCAGAGATTGAACCACGCGCTGCCGTAGACGTAGGCGCGCGCCACCTTCGCATCGAAGCTCGATTCGTAGATCGTGCCCGCAATGCTGGCGATGATCAGGACCGCCAGGAGCACGACCGCGAGCTTGATCGAGGCGAAGAATTTAAAGATGCGGTTTCGCTGCCAGCTCGGGCGGCCGGACGGGGAAGTCGCCATGGGCGGGTAAAGTGTGGCGAAAGCCGGGTGGGTTCAACGAGCGATTGCGGACTCGGAACGCGCCACTCTACGGGCGAGGAGCGATCAATCCCGCTCGGTTGGCGCGGTCGCGGCGGCCGATTTGCCCTGGGCAAAGGAGTGGATGATGAAACAAACCACCGCGACACAGATGCAGGCATCGGCGACGTTGAACGCCGGCCAGGGATGCGCGAACGGCACGTGCAAATCGAAGAGCAGGAAATCGATCACGTGGCCGTGCAGCAGACGATCGGTCAGGTTTCCCATCACCCCGGCGAGGAGAAGGGCGAGCGAGACATCGCGCCATTGGTCCCGCGGATGGCGGCGCAGCAGCAGCGAGAGGACCACGGCGAGCGCGACACAGGAAAGGCCGACGAAGAACCAGTTGTTGTTCTTAAAGGAGCCGAAGGCGGCACCGTTATTGGTGACAAAGACGAGCGCGAAAAATTCCGGCACGAGGATGCGCGGTGCATCCGGCGCAACGTGGTGCAGCGTGAGCCATTTCGTGGCCTGATCGAGCGCGTAAAGCGGGAGTGAGAGGAGAAGGATGAAGCGCATGGCTCGTTAGGCGACGCGGCGCGTCACGACCTCCTCGCAACGGTCGCACAACTCCGGATGCGCGGCGCTTGCGCCGACGCTCGGACGATGCCGCCAGCAGCGGGCGCATTTCTGGTGCGGCGTTTTCGTGATCGTGGCGGAAGTCTCCGCCGCTGGCTCGATCGTGAGGTCGCTGAGGATGAAAAATTCCTCGAGCTCGAGGTGCGGGATGCCGGCAATCGCCTCCGCGTCGCAACGCAGGAGAACGGCCGCTTCGAGCGCATTGCCAATGAGCTTTTCCTGGCGTGCCTGCTCGACGGCCTGCCCGATGACCCCGCGCAGGCGCAGCAGCTCCTGCACATTCTGTTCTGCGGCCAGATCGCGCCGCGCGTCGTCGGCCGCGGGGAAAAGTTGCAGGTGAATCGACCCGCCGCGACCGAGAGAACCCCACGCCTCCTCGGCCGTGAACGCGAGCACCGGCGCAAGCAACTTGATGAGCGCCTCGAGGATCTCGCCCATCGCGCTTTGCGTGGCGCTGCGGCGGGCGGAAGCAGGCGCATCGCAGTACATGCGATCCTTCGTGATATCGACGTAGAGGCTGCTCAGGTCGACGGCGCAGAACTGATTGAGGGTGTGATAAACCTTATGGAACTCGTAGTTCGCGTAAGCGTCGCGGCATTCGACGATCACTTGCTGGAGCCGGTTCAGAATCCAGCGATCGATCAGCGTGAACTCCTGGTCGCCCGCAGCTGGGGCCTCGCCGATGTTGCCTAACAAGATGCGCAAGGTGTTGCGAACCCGCCGATAGGTATCGCCGAGGCGGGTGAACATCTCTTCCGAGAACGGCACATCGTCGGTGTAATTCACGCTGCTGACCCAGAGCCGCACGATGTCGGCTCCGTGTTTCCCGACGAAATGCCCGGCGTCCATCGGCTTCGCGTAGCTGCTCGATTTAGAGATTTTTCTGCCGTCGACATCGACCACGAAGCCGTGCGTGACACAAGTCTTGTAAGGCGCGCGCCCGTGGAGCGCGACGCTGGTGAGAAGCGAAGATTGGAACCAGCCGCGATGTTGATCCGTCGCCTCGAGATACATCTCGGCGGGATTGCGCAGCTCGGGCCGTTGCGCGAGCACGGCCTGGTGGCTCACGCCGGAATCGATCCAGACGTCGAGCGTATCGTTGCGGTGTCTGGTGCCTTCCGGGAGGCCGAGCTCGCGGTTTAGGGCTTCGTCGCCCAGCTCGAACCAAATGTTCGAGCCACGCTCCTGGACGATGTCGGCCAGTTTCCGGATGACGCTCGCATCGAGAATCGCCTTGCCGTCCGGCGCGTAAAACGCGGGCAGCGGCACGCCCCAGCTCCGCTGGCGTGAGATCACCCAGTCGGGACGCGATTCCACCGTGCCGGAGATGCGATTCTCGCCCCACGGCGGCAGCCATTTCACCTGCTTGATCGCCTCCAGCGCCGGGCCGCGGAGCGCGTCGATCCGGATGAAGAATTGCTCGACCGCGCGGAAGATAATCGGTGTCTTCGAGCGCCAGCAATACGGGTAGGAATGCCGGTAAACTTCCTCCGCGACGAGCATGCCGCGCTCGCGCAAAATCGCCACGATGTCCGCATTCGCATCGAAAACATACCGGCCCGTCAGCTCCGGCAATCCCGCTTCTTCGGTGTAGCGGCCCTGGTCGTCGACTGGCGACAAAATCGGCAGTCCATTACGGTGGCCTAACGAGTAATCGTCGTCTCCATGTCCGGGTGCGATCTGCACGCAGCCGGTCCCGCTTTCCGTCGTCACGAAGTCGGCGGTGAGAATGATCGAAGTGCGAGGGAGGAAAGGGTGCTGAACGCCAAAACCCTCGAGCTTCGTGCCCGGGA
>JBPCMX010000050.1:0-11412 GCA_051001855.1 Chthoniobacterales bacterium | reverse complement strand
ATGCCGAGGATATCGTCCTCGCGCATGATCAAGTAGGACTCACCGTCCACTTTGATTTCGGTGCCGCCGTATTTGGAAATCAGCACCTTGTTGCCTTCTTTGACGGTGAATTCGACCTTCTTGCCGTTGTCGTCGATTTTACCGGTGCCGAGAGCGACCACTTTACCCTCCTGCGGCTTTTCTTTGGCGGTATCGGGGATGATGATGCCACCTTTTTTAGTTTCTTGCTCTTCGATCGGCTGCACGAGCACGCGATCTCCAAGCGGTCTTACATTAATTGCCATACTTGATTACTCCTTCTTGTCTTTGTTGGTTAATGCCGCCGCTCGCCCGGTATTTCCAGGCAGCGCCGGCAAATTGTTCTTGCCGAAATTTACTTCTTGTTCTCGTCCACGACCTCGAACTCGGCGTCGACGACGTCGCCCTGGTCCTTGCGCGGGCCGCCTTCCTGCGGCTCTGCCTGGGGACTGCCAGCGCCGCTAAATGCATCGCCGGCCGGGTTGCCCGGGCCGCCGCCTGCGGCGCCCGCTTGCGCGGAGGCCTGCTTGTAAAGGTCGGCGCTGATTTCCTGGAATTTGTTCTGCAGGTCTTCGTAGGTGGATTTCATCGCGTCGGTGTCGTTGCGTTCGATCGCATCGCGCACCGCCTTGATCGCGTCCTCCACCTGCTTGCGCTTCTCCTCGGGGACCTTGTCGCCGAGATCCTTTAGCTGCTTCTCGCTCTGATAAGCGAGGGTGTCGGCATTGTTCCTGATCTCGATGGCTTCTTTGGCCTTCTTGTCCTCTTCGGCATGCGTTTCCGCGTCGCGCTGCATCTTCTCCACTTCTTCTTTGCTCAAGCCTGAGCTGCCGGTGATGGAGATTTTCTGCTCCTTGCCGCTGCCGAGGTCTTTCGCGGAGACGTGCAGGATGCCGTTGGCGTCGATGTCAAAGGTCACTTCGATCTGCGGCGTGCCACGCGGCGCCGGCGGGATGCCATCAAGGTGGAAGGTGCCGAGATTTTTGTTGTCGCGGGAGAGCGGGCGCTCGCCTTGCAGCACCTTGATTTCCACGCCCGGCTGATTGTCGCTATAGGTCGAGAAGATCTGCGATTTGCGAGTCGGGATCGTGGTGTTACGCGGGATCATCGGAGTGGCTACCCCACCGGCGGTCTCGATTGCGAGGGTGAGCGGAGTGACGTCGAGCAGGAGCACGTCTTTGACGTCGCCCTTCAAGACGCCGCCTTGGATGGCCGCCCCAATCGCCACGACTTCATCTGGGTTCACACCTTTGTGCGGCTCCTTGCCGATCAGGGTGCGGGCGGTTTCGATGACCTTCGGCATGCGGGTCATGCCGCCCACGAGCACCAGCTCGTTTACATCCTTTTCGCTCAACTTGGCATCAGCGAGGCAGTCCTTGACCGGCTTGATCGTCCGCTGGAAGAGCGAATCGGTGAGCTGCTCAAGCTTCGAACGGGTGAGCTTCTTCTGGACGTGTTTCGGTCCGGTAGCATCGGCCGTGATGAATGGCAGGTTGATCTCGTACTCCTGGGAGGACGAGAGCGCGATCTTGGCCTTCTCCGCCTCTTCCTTGATGCGCTGGATTGCGTCCGGCTGCTTCGACAGGTCGATCCCGGAGTCCTTCTTGAACTCGTCGACGATCCAATCCACCAGAACATTGTCCCAGTCGTCCCCGCCCAGGTGCGTGTCACCATTGGTCGCCTTCACTTCGAAGACCCCGTCGCCAATTTCCAGCACCGAGATGTCGAAGGTGCCGCCACCCAGATCGTAAACCGCAATTTTCTCGTCCGACTTCTTGTCGAGGCCGTAAGCGAGTGAGGCCGCGGTGGGCTCATTGATGATGCGGAGAACTTCCAGCCCGGCGATTTTGCCAGCGTCCTTCGTCGCGTTGCGCTGCGAGTCGTTGAAATAGGCCGGCACGGTGATGACCGCTTGCGTGATCTTTTCCCCGAGCTTCGCTTCCGCGTCGGCCTTCAGTTTCGACAAAATCATCGCCGAGATTTCCGGCGGGCTGAAGGATTTCTTTTCGCCGTTCACTTCCACCTGGACGTGCGCGTCGCCATTCGCCGCCTTCACGATCTTGTAGGGGACGCGATGCTCTTCCTCGCGGACTTCATCGAACTTGCGCCCCATAAAACGCTTCACTGAGAACACCGTGTTTGCGGGATTGGTCACGGCCTGCCGCTTGGCAGCCTGGCCGACGAGCCGCTCGCCGTTCTTGGCGAAGGCCACGATCGACGGGGTCGTGCGCGCCCCTTCGCTGTTTTCCAATACAACGGCATCACCGCCCTCCATGACAGACATGCAGGAGTTCGTCGTGCCTAAATCAATTCCTAAAACTTTAGCCATAAAGTGTTCCTTCCGGACCGCGAGATGCGGTCTGCCCTCCTTTTAGCAATCACTATGCCGGTAGAATGGAGAATCGGTAAGTTGTTCATCAACCGTTGCTTACAAACACACGTCTGTTGGATGAACTCTGGAAAACGAGACACGCTGGCGCTGATCCGTCAGAGCAGAAGGGCCGTCATGTCGCACTCCTGCGGAGAAAGGCGCGCAAAACACTTGCGTACATCTCCGCGCACGTTCAGCATCGCTACCATGAAATCGCTCCTCCCTCTCTTTCTCGCGGCACTGGTCTGTGCCGCACCTGTTAGCGCTCGTGCGGATGAAGCCAGTCACCGCAAAGCAACCGAGACGTTGCTCGGGCTGATGGAAATGGAAACGCTCCTGAGCCAATCAGTAAATCAGATGCTGCAGCTGCAGGTGCAGCAGAACCCGGGGCTCGCGCTTTATCAGGCAGAGATGAAGGCTTTTTTGGGCAAATATATGAGCTGGTCCAATCTTAAGGACGACATGGTGAAGATCTACATGGCGGAGTTCAGCGAAGCCGAGCTGAAGGAGCTGACCGCATTCTACCAGACGCCGGTGGGCAGAAAGACAGTGCAACGGATGCCGGCTTTGATGGCGAAAGGCGCGGAGATGGGCCAGAAGCGCGTGCAGGAACATCTCCCGGAGCTGCAGGCCGCGATCGCGGCCAAGGCGGGCCCGGCGGCGAAGCCGGCAGATTCGCCCGCTAAGAAGTAGCGATTGGGGGCGGCGCCATGAGCGCCAGGACGCGTGTTTTCTTCGCGTCGTAATCGAGCGAACGGAAGAGGCGAATCTCGTCGAGGCGGCGCATTCCGTTGAGCGTGTCGAGGTATTGCGTGTAGCGCGACGCGAGCTCCGTCGTCTCGAGATAACGGCCGCGCAGATTCGCGCACCGGAAGGCGCCCGGATTTTGCGATGCGAAGAGATGAAAACGTAACCAGCGGCGATCCGGGCGCGAGACCTTTTGCGTCTTGCGGAAGAACGCCACGAAGAGCAGGAGCACGAGATAGGTGTCGACTTGCGCCTGGAGTTCGAGATTGCGCGCGTAATCCTCCGACTCAATCGCGCGCGTGCCCTGTTTGAATTGCAACGCCGCGTGCAAGGCGTGGTTGATCTCCTCCACGAAAGCGATCAGCGAGCGGATGTTGCCGTCATTGAGGCCGCTGCGCGGATCGTGTCGCTCCAGCTGGTCGATGAGCCAGCGCGAGTAATAGATGCCCACGTAGAGCTGATCGTCCGCGCGGCGGAGAAAAGTGCGCGCCAGTTCGTTCAGCTCGCGCGCGGACGCGCCGGCGGCGTGGGTCAACTGCACGCAGCGGCGCCGATCGATCAGGCAATCTTCGAGATTGATGCCCACCTGCGCGTAAGTGCGCTCAAAGAGCCGCTGGATTTGGCTAAAAAGTGTCTCGTTCAAAGCCATTAGAACAAGCGCGGCGCATGGTGATCGTCGTCCAGGTTGAGCAGGCAATCTGACAGTTGGTTCAGCGCCAGGCGGACGTCGCGGAAGCGTTCCGCCAGCTCCTCGTAAATGTCGCTCAGCGCGCAGCGTTTCGCCGTGGCATGCGACGCGACCATCCCATAGTTCGTGCGCCCGATCTGCTCGAGGAACCTCACGTCGGGCCCACCCCGCAGGCTGCGGCGCTGCGTGTTTTCGTGGAAGATTCCACTGATGAAAAGCGAGTAATTGCCGACGTGCGCGCGTAGCAGAAACGCCTGCTCCGGCGTGGCCTTCGTCAGCGCAATCAGCATGTCGCTGATGTATTGTTGTCCGCCCTCATGCGCGAGATGCGGAGCCTGCATTCCGCTGATGCGCGAGAACGTCTCCAGGAGCGAGGCCACATAATCGCAAAGCCTGCGGTCGTTGAAGCCCGCCTGCCGCAGCACGTGTCGCGCGAGCACATAGAAATAAAACTGCGAGGAGATCGAGAGCTGCCCCGCGTTCGACAAAATCGCATCCACCAAACGGGGATGATCGAGCACAGAATCGCGCGTGTCGCCGTCGCCCAGCAGATCGACCAGCGACACGGAATCGGTCTGCGACCGCGCGAGAGTTCGCACGACGAAATCAAAATCCGACGCCGTAAACCGCTCCCGACAATTCGCTCGAATCATCGAGTTCCAATCATGAGCATCGGGCGTGCCGTTGGCAAGCGTCTCGTTTGCCAGCCGGCGCGGCGCGCAAATCCGAAAGCTAAGCACGCGCCCGATCCGGTGTTCGCCGAATCCACCCACCATGAAAAAGCATGTCTTCACCCTCGGCATCGAAGAAGAATTCCAGATCATCGATCCGGAGACGCGCGCCCTGCGTTCCCGCGTGCAGCAGATTCTGCGGGATGGAAAGACCTCGATGAAAGAGCGGGTCAAATCCGAGCTGCATCAATCGATCGTCGAAACGGGCACCGCGATTTGCCACGACATCGCGCACGCCCGCGAGCAGGTCGTAAAGCTGCGCACCGAGGTGGCGGTGGCGGCGGCGAAAAGCGGTTTGAAAATCGCTTCGGCCGGCACGCATCCCTTCTCCGATTGGCACGATCAATTGATCACCCCGAAGAAGCGTTACGCCACGATCGTGGAAGACATGCAGCAAGTGGCGCGCGGCAATCTCATCTTCGGCCTCCATGTGCACGTCGGTATTCCAAACCGCGAAGAAGGAATCTCGCTCATGAACCAGGCGCGTTATTTTCTGCCGCACCTGAACGCGCTCGCCACGAACTCGCCCTTCTGGCTCGGTGAGAACACCGGCCTGAAATCCTACCGCCAGATCGTCTTCGAACGCTTTCCGCGCACCGGCATGCCCGACGCCTTCGAGAGCCTCTCGGAATACGAAGACTACATCGACCTCCTCATCACCACCGGCTGCATCGATAACGCGAAGAAAATCTGGTGGGACGTGCGGCTGCATCCATTTTTCGACACGCTGGAGTTTCGCATCTGCGACGCCCAATCGCGCATCGACGATACGATTGCGCTCGCCGCGCTCATGCAAGCCTTGATCGCGAAGTTGCGCAAACTTCTCCTCGGCAACACCACCTTCTGCACCTACCCGCGTCGTCTCCTGGATGAAAATCGCTGGCGCGCCTCGCGCTATGGCCTCAAAGGCAAGCTGATCGACTTTGGCCGAAAACGCGAGGTCGCGACGCGCGCTTTGATCCACGAAATTCTCGAGTTCGTGGAAACCGAAAGCGATGAGCTGGGAAGCAAGCGCGAGATGAAACACATCGAAAAAATTCTGCGTAAAGGGACAGGCGCGGATCGTCAACTAGCCGTCTGGAAACGCACGCGCGAACTGCCAGCAGTAGTGGACCAGATCGTGCAGGAGACCTACCAGGGGTTGCCGGAGACGGCGGGCGCGTGACAACCGTTGTCGCTGGATGCGCTCTGGCAATTTTTTCTCGGAGCTCGAGAGACACACGCCACCCAAGATGAGTTTCTCTCCTCGCGAGAAGCGCGGTGCAGCCGTCCGTTTGCTCCCGATCCAACGGGATGGGCGGTTTTCCTTACGACCCGAGCGAGCGCGCGAGGGCGGGCGCGGCGCGTTCCCGCCAGCGCGTCAGAGGCTTTTCGAAAAACCGGTAGAGCAAAGCGCTCAGGACAACCGCGCTGGCGATCTGGAGTGAGAACGCGAGCAGGGCACGCGCGGCGGTCGGTTGCCGATCGGCGGCAGCAAAGCGGGCCGCCAGTTCGAAGAGCGGCAGATGCACGAGATAGAGGGCGTAGGACCAGAGCGCGATCCGGCGGATGCTCGTGCTCCAGAATGTTTCCCGCGTGAGCTGCCAGCTCGAGCAGCAGGGCAAGAGCAGCGCAAACCCGAGCGAGACGAACGTGAAACGAAACGTGCGCGCGAAAAAATCGTCCGGCGCGAAAGCGAAACCGTGCGGCGCGTCGCGCCAGAGCGACGCGTAAAGTGCAAGCAGCAGGATCGCGCCGCCCCAGGCAGAGGGCGTACGCGCTTTCCGCCAGGCCACGGGGAAGCGGAGGGCGATCCATGCCGCTCCGATGCCGAACATCAATGCGTCGAAGCGGTAGATCACGACCATCCGCTGGGAGGAGCTCCATTCCGCGGCGGGATCAGTCGCGCCGAGGATGCGCGCGATGGTCGAGAAGAGGAAGAAAATTAGAGCCGCGCAGACGAAAACGCGGTCGAACTGCTTCTGCATTTTCAGGCCGAGCCAAAGCGCGGCGGGGAAGAGCAGGTAAAACCATTCCTCGATCGCCAGGCTCCACGCTTCGAGGAAGAACGTGATGTGCAAGCCGGCGAAATTACGCAGGAAGAAGCCGTGCTCCACCACCTCAGCTACCGTGAGGTGATGGCGGCGGATCACGATTTCCAGCCAGACGTTCACGGCCAGAAAGAGCAGGAAAAGCGGCAGCGTCCGGAACCAGCGGCGGACGTAGAACTGCGCCACACCGCTCCCGGTGCCGAGCTGCGGGGCGTCGCGGAGGAGGATCTGCCCGATCAGGAAACCGCTCAGGACGAAGAACAGTTCCACCCCGAAAAAGCCGCCATGGCCCACCAAACCGTACCACGCGGGGAGGTGGGAGTAGAGGACCACCGAAGCATGGGCAAGGACCACGCCAGAGATCGCGGCCGCGCGGAGACCATCCAGACCAAAGACGCGCCCCCTTTGGGCGAGGGGCAGTGGGGAAGACGAATGCATGGGCGCGCGTCGAAGCCTAGCGACAGCCACGCGCCTGGTAAATGGCCGCACGAGCGGGCTCTTCGTGCCCCGCTTCTCGCAGATCTAAAATCCGGCCGGGTGCCGCGCCTCGAATCCTCGCGGCAGCCGCTCGTTCGTCTGCCAGCGTGGCGCCCAGTTCCGGTCGCGCTTCATCGTCTGCCACGCCGTCGTATCGAGCCGCAGACCAGCGATCACGGCGAAAGTGTGGCCCTTCCGCGTGTAGACGGTAATCCACCGGCCGTTCCCGCGCTCGCCGTAGCGCCGGAAGTCCGATGAACTCATTGGCGATGGAACTAGCCCGGCGGCACCGAGCGCGTAGGAGATGGTCCCGGAGCAATCGTAACCCGAGTCGTTAAAGGAGCGATGGCCACCGCCGTAGCGGTACGGTTTCGAGCGCAACTGGTTGGCGGCCCAGATCGCGCGTTTCACCTCCAAAGGTGCGGCCGCGGGCGCGGCCGCGACATTACCGCGCAGGGTGGCGCGGGTGCCAGGAACGATTGGACCGCTCGCCGGAAACAGGGCCGAATTGCTGGCAGCGGACCCGACGACGGGCGCAGCCGCGACGGCGGCGGCGGCGATCGTGAGCAAGAGCAATCGGGGAGCGTTCATAAGGCGCATTGTTTTAGCGGCCGACGTGCCCAACGCGAGAGAATTCGCGCCCATGGGCGCGCGCGGCGATGGCGGAAGGGGGTCGATTATCGATGCTGACGCATCGCTCCGCCAAGTTTGAGCTACCGCTTGGAAAAATGGATGCGCTTCGCGCCTGACTGGCGGTCGAACGGCGTTCGAATCTCCGTCGTCCGCGCGCGTTGCACCTGACGAAACTCAGTGTTGCGCGTATGGCGGGAGAATTGGCGGAAGGGGTGGGATTCGAACCCACGGTAGGTTTAACCCTACGTTCGATTTCGAGTCGAGTGCCTTAAACCGGGCTCAGCCACCCTTCCAGATTCTGCGGCCGCAGCCGTGCTCTAGTGAAGCGGCGGCCGCGGATTTTGCAACGCCGAAGTCGCGGCCACGTCAAACGCCAGACCCGCCGCCGCTATTTCGTGCGGGTGTAGTCGATCTCCATCGTCTTTACGTCCTGACCGCCGCGGTTCTCGAAATACTCCATCACGTAGTGATCCTTGTCCGTGACCCGGATGGTCTCACGCACCTTCATCTTCATTCCCGGCGCCATGTCGTAGTCGCCGTGGTAGCTGAACGTCTTCGTGGCGGGATCGTAGGTGCCTTCGGCGAGCAGTATCCCCGTGCCCATGTTGTCGATCCAGGCGGAAAAGAACTTCTGCTTCGCGTTGTCGTAGCCGTCGATCGACATGCCTTCGAAATTCATGTCCGTCATTTTCCCATCCGCGCCCGGCATCTGGAATTTGCCCGTCGCGCGCCCAATGAAATAATGGCCGCCCATCTCCGCCTTGCGGGTCGCGGTTCCTTTTGACTCGGTCGGTGCCGCACCGGGCGCCATCCATATTTTCACGACGTAACTCCAATCGCCGACGAGTTCGGCCAGAAGCTTGTGATTGTCGTTCACCTTTCCCATTTCCATCATCATCTGCATCATCTCGGCTTCGCTCGGCTGGGCGTGAGCATCTTCGCCTTTCTTGGCGATCCCCATCGGGGTCGCGCTAGTCACGGCGCTTTGGATGCCGCCGGGGCTATCGGCGGGAATGGCAGCGCCGTTGGGCGACGCCGTCGGCAGTTGTGCCGTGGCGGTGAGGGCGAGGAGGGAAAGGGCGGCCGCGGCCGCGACGGCGAACGGCGCACCGGTGGGTGTGATGGGGGATTTGTGCATAAAACGATTGGAGCAAACGCCTGGGGAACGTCAAGCTTCTTGCGCTGACAAGAGCCCGTGGGAGCGCCGCGGCGGGCTCAAAGAACCGCGGCGATTCCCGCCATCAGCGTCCCAGCAAAACGCCTCGCCACTTCGGAGACGGATGATGTAGATTCCGTCCGCGAATTGATTGAATCATGAAAGCGAAGCCAAAGACCAGTGGTGAAAGCAGGTTCCCGACTTCGTGGCCCCCGCCGAAGGAGCATTCCGGGGCGTCGCTCGAAAGCTGCGGGCCGAAGCGGGGTGTCGCTAGTAAGCTCCGACTTCCCAGGTCCCCGTTGAGCTTGGGACCAGTCAGGTTACCTTGCCATCGTGAGCGCCGCGCAGATCATCGAAGCTATCAAGAAGTTGTCGCCGGAAGAGCGCGTCGAGGTAGTGAAGTTTGCGCGTGAATACGAGACCGTGCCGCGGCTGAGTCCGGAGCAGCTTGGCGAGTTGGGCGAACGTCTGGCGAAGGCGAGCGATGCTGCAGAAATCGCGGAGTTGGAGAAAGCGCTGATGAACGGTTTCTACGGGATGAAGATCGATGCCTAAGGTTCGCCGCGAGGGCCTTCCCTTCGCGCTGCTCCGACACCTGAGAGATCGAGTAAAACATCGCGAAATTCGTAGTGATCAATTGGAAGCCTTCGCGCGCTGGCTCGATGGGAATCCCGAAGTGCCGCACGGCCGATGGTTCAAGCGTTTTACCGGGATGACCGTGTGCGGCGAGGGGGGAGCTGATTAAAACATTCCTACGCCTCGGGCAGGTTCCTCAGGGCGAGGAAGTCCTCTAAAACAATTTCCCAATCCGCGACATCCGCGTAATCCGCGGTCATAATCCCGCTACCTGCCCGCCGCGGCGGTAAATGCCTCGCCACTCCGGCGACTGATGATATAGATTCGTCCGCGAGTTGATTGAATCATGAGAGCGAAGCGAAACACGAACGGTGACAAGCAGGTTCCCGACTGGGCGGCCCGCGCCGAACGAGCATTCCGGCGCGTCGCTCGAAAGCTGCGGGCCGAGAGTCGTCGCTCGGGTTTGCCCGCCGTTGTTTTCCACAATGGAGGCGCAATTTCAAAGCTGAGTGTCTAATCAGCTCTGACCCGTAAATGCTCCACGAGTTCAGCGAAGCGGGCGCCGAGATTATTCGAAGGCATGATCGATGGGAAAAATCAGACGGGGCGGATATTTATTCATCTGGTGGAAGGGCGATCACGATCCACGTCACATCACGTTTTCGATGGTAAAAATCGCCTGCTTGGCCGGGTCGCGCTTCCCGATTACAAGCCACTCGATGATTGGAGTCCGCCGCGGAAGGTGGTAGAAATCCTCAACAGCCTGCAAGCCGAAGGCCGCCTATGAAGACGCTCAACCCTCTCAAAGTTCCATTCGGCACCGCAAAATGGTCTCGATTGCGCAACGTAAGCTTCCATCAATGGGAAGACGCGTTCGAGGTGGAATTCGAAGACGGGCTCTCCTTCCTCGAGCCCCATCGCTCCATCCGAAAAGCCAACAAGATCACGACCAGCGCGATTCCCGCCTCCGTCGAACTCGAACCCGAGACCCGCAGTGGTTTCTTCGTGCATTACGACAACGGCCAGACTGCCGAAGTCTCGTGGTCATTCATCCGTGAGCTGCCGCCGAAAAAATGATCAGCCCTTCGTCTCTCTCCAGAGCGTGCTTCGTTTCAGTGGGAACACGATCGCGCAGAGGGTCGCGATTGGGGAGACAAGCAACAGGCTTGCCCAGAGGGCGAGTTCGGGGAGTTCCACCTTTGGAAGACTTAGGGCTGAGGGAGCGGTTGCGAGGGAGTAATATGCCCGAGATAACTCTTAAGCAGGTGGTAGAGGCCCAGGCATAGCTCCTGGAGAGCAAAAGAGCCCAAATCGCCCCGGCGGAGGAGGATTTTGAGGTTTTGGAGAGTGGCGATGAGTTGGTCCTGGATGGTTTGCTGGAGCCGACCGCGCCAACGCGCCCGCTTGAAGCCATGCTGGTGGTGGCCTCGGCGAAGTTCCCTTCCTGGAGCCATTGCCGGCGCTGCCGATCGCGCTGCGCCGCCGGGCCGTGGGACTGTCGGCGGGCGCGCTCCAGCAGATCATGACTTGGGTAGCGATTGAGACTGCGGCCTGCTTTGGAACGGGTGCACTTGTGGGCCAGGCGACAGCGGGCGCAGACTCCCGCGCGCGTCCGATAGTCAAAGTAACCGCGGTGCCGATTGAAGTGGTGCCGGTAAAGCCGGCGACCGGCCGGACACTGATAAGTGTCACGCGTCGCATCATACTGGAAGCGGGCCGCCGGGTAGATGTCCTTCTGGTGGTGGTTGCGCAAGCGGCTCCGCAGGTCGCCCATATGGGAGCGAATGCCCTGGCGTGCGAGGACAGTGAAGTTCTCCGTCGTGCCATATTTGCAGTCGGCTACCACCGCGCGTGGTCCGCGGGCGGTATGGGCCTGATGTTGCGCGAGCAAGCGGCCTAACTCGGCCCCGTCATCGCGGATCCCATTGGTGGTCGTGACCGCGGTGATGACTCCGAGCTTGTCATCCAAAGCCCGATGACTCTTA
>JBPCMX010000049.1:0-44547 GCA_051001855.1 Chthoniobacterales bacterium | reverse complement strand
GGTGCGGCGGTGGGCGAGATGCGGAGCGTGCCGATATTCTCTCGGTAATCAGCGATCCAATCGGCCATCTGATGCAGGTGGCGGCGGAACTCGGCGGGATCGATGTCGCCGAGCTGCGCAGGGTCAGATCGTTGATCAGGGCTCATGGAACTTTTCGGCTATTAAACCACGGAGGCACAGAGGACACGGAGAAGAATGGAAGAGGGTGGTGGTTCTCCTCGTTCGCTCTGTGGCCTCCGTGCCTCCGTGGTTCGCTGTAATGGGAAGTGCTGACACGCTCTTCCATCTGAAGGCGACTGACGGTTGTCATTCATTTCGACTGCTGCGCGGCGGTCTCGGCTGCCACGCGTCCGCCTTCTACCCAATCGCGCCCGATTCCCTTCGTGAGGAGCTTGTCGCCGAACGGATAGCCGCCGTGCCGGAGGCGCCAATACACCGCCCAATAGGTGCTGAACGAGCGCTCGAAGATCCACAGCGGTGCGTAGAGGCAGGTCCATGCGGGGATGTACTCGCTGGCTTCGCCCCGCGCACCGCCGGCACACGCAAGCGCGATCGCGAAGATCGAAATCAGCATGATGCCGAGCACGGCGCCCGCGAATCCGGCCGCGACGGCGCTCAGGACGATCAGAATCGGCAGCGCGAGAAACAACGCCGTCTTTGCACGCAATCCGAAGTCTTCGTAGGCCTGACGCGGGCGCTGTTCCTTCCATTTCTGGAGCGATGGCGGGCGTTTCTGCACGAAGAAATCCACCGCGTAATCGATCTTCGCTCCTGTGCGCGCGAAATGCCGAACGATCTCTTCGTTGTCGAAGAGCACGTCGCCGTCGTAGTGCCCGAGGCGGAGCATGGTGGAGCGACGGAACGCGCAGGTGCCGGGGTAATCGCCGATCTTGAGCGTGGCGCGGTTGATCAGCATGCGGGCTGATTCCATCCGCGCCCACCAGGGCAGCGGCGCGAAGAAATTCTGCGGACGCACCATCTCGTAATCCTCGAGGAGCGCGCGCATTTTCTCGATGTCGGCGGCGGTATAACGGATGTCGTCGTCGGCCAGCACGATCTTCTCGCAGGAGGCGAGTTCCACGCCGGTATGGATGCCGTTGACCTTGTCGTTCAGGTAGCCGAAACGGCGGTCGACTGCTTCGTGGCGAGCGAGATCCGACCACACTGCGCGGTGTTGCGCAAAAATTTCGGGCGGCGAGCCGTCGACGACCACGAGCTCGCAGCCGGCCGCGCGCAGCATCTCGAAATAGCCGACGAACTCCCGCGCTTCCGCCTCGCTGAACACGCTACGGCGGATGGGGAGCAGATACGTGCAGGGGTTCACGAGCGCAGCGAGTGCCATGAGTCCGCAAGTTCTGAGACACCTGCGCGAAGAAAGGCAGTCGTAGAAGCGGCGCTCGCGGCGCGGCGGCTCCCAACGGTGTTCAGTTTCATCTGACTCACTGCACTAGAAAGCAAAGCCAAAGCTGAAATGGAACGCGCCGAAATCTTCGTAAGAGCGAGGGCTCGGATTCACGCCGTAATCGAGCCGGAGCGGACCGATCGGCAATTTGTAGCGCAGGCCAACGCCGATGGCGTAACGCATATCGCCGAAGCCGGCGTCGGAGGAACTCGGGAGCAAATTACCGGCATCGACGAAAACCGCGCCCTGCAACTCGCCGAAAATCGGGAAGGTGTATTCGATGTTATAGACGCTGAAGAATTCGCCGCCGATCGGATCGCCGTTCACGTGCGGCCCGAGGTCGCGCTCGCCGAAGCTGCGCACGGTGGTGCTGCCGCCGTTGAAAAAGCGTTCGTCGATCGGAATTGCGGTGCCGTTCAGGCCATTGATTACGCCGACGCGCGCGCCGAAGGCGAGCATCGATTGGCGGAACCAGCGCTGGAAACCGCTCCTTTGCTCGTCCGCGGTCGGGTTGAGTTGGACCTCAATTTTCTCCGGCGCGAAGGGAATGTAATAGCTGACGTGCGCGGTGGTGCGGACGAACTCGAGATCGCTGCCGATCGACTTGGTGGCGTAGTCGAAAGTGTTATCGAAGACGAGCCCGCGAGGCGCGACGGGCGGGCTCTTCCGCAAATCGAGCGTCTGGGTGAAGCCGATCGAATTCTCCTGATAAGAGGTATCGCCGAGGAACTGATCCGGGATCGTCGCGCTCGTCACATCGACGTGGCGGGCGAGGACGATGAGTCCGACTTCATATTGTTTGGTGATGTTCCGCGTCAGGTCGATGCGGCTGCCGACTTCGAATTTTGAGTAGCCATCGAATTTGAACGTGAGGGCGGAGAGGTGCAATTTGAAATGGAAATCGGTGTCGAAGAGCCACGGATCTTCGTAGAGGATTTCCGCCTTCGAGCCGCGCCCGGAATATTCCGCCGAGGTGGTCAAGTGCCGGCCGGTGCCGAAGAGATCGCGCTCGCGAAAAGACGCCCCCACGATCAATCCGGCGTAGGTGCCGTAGCCTAACGAGAAGCCAAACTCCTTGCTCTTGGCTTCCTCGGCAGTGATCTGCAGATGCAGCTTGTTGCCCTCCACCGGCTCAGGATTGATCTGGAGGATGCTGAACAAGCCGCTCCGCATCATCTCGCGGAACTTGTCGTCGAGCAGTTTCGGGTCGTAACGCTTTCCGCTGAGGCTGCGGAAACGCTTCGGAAGGAAATCCGCGTGCAACCGCCGCAGACCGGTCGCGCTCGCGCCATCGAAGTAATAGACGATGCCCGGCGAAAGGATCACCTGCACGGGCACACGGCCGCCGCGGGCCGCCGTCGGGTTGCCGGTTGCGTCCACTTTCGCGCTGTAGTAACCGCGCGCTTTGAGGAAGGTTTGCAGGCGCCGCGGGATATCGGCCAGGCGGCGGTCGGTATAGGGCTGATTCAACAGCTCCGCGATTTCCGCCCGCAGTTTCTCCGGCGGGTAAATCGTGTGGCCGTGGAAGGTGACGTCGCCAAAATAAAAGCGCTGGCCTTCGACGATCGCGACCGTGAGATCGGCCACGTTGTTCCCCGCTTCGTGCACGTGCGGCTCCTGCACGATGACATTGAGAAACCCTTCCGAGATGTAGAGGCGGCGCACCAGGTCGATCCCTTCGTCGAGATCGGATTTCACGTAGGGCAGGCGTTTTTCCGCTTTCGAATAACGCTCCCGCGTGGGACCGAGGATGAACTCGAGCAGTTTGTCGGAAGCGAGCGTGTCGTTGCCGACAAAGTTCACCGTTCCGATGATGACGCGGGCGCCTTCATTGATCTCGAGGCGGAGACGATTGCCGCCGGGCATGCTGTAGAGGACGTCGGCCTGAGCGAAACCGTTCTTGCGGTAGAAGAGCTCGAGGAAGAAGGCCGCGTCATCCGCGCGCGCCGCGGTCAATCCCGAGTCCTGGATCGAGGCGATCTGCTCCTTCAGCGCGGAGAGGAGTTCCTTTTCCGGGAAAGAAGTCGCGCCGACGAAATCGACATTCGCCTGCTGCGCGACTTTCTCCTGCGCGCGGCCGATCTTTTTCTGCTCTTCTTTGCGCGCGGCGGTGCGCGGCAATTCGACCGCTCCCTGCCCCTGCAGATTGCCGACCAGAAAGGCGCTGCCGAGAAAGAGCGCGAAGCAGCGAAGCGCGAGACGGTGGTGCATCAGCGGAAGCGAATGAGGTAACGAACCGTCCCGCGAAAATCACCCTGCACCCCGATGTCGCCGACGAGTTGCACCTTCTCGTTCACGCGATAACGCGCCGTCGCCGTCTGCTGACCGGTGCGCGGGTCGACATTCCCCACATCCACCTGCAGCCGGTCGAAGACGGAGTCGGTGGTGTTGGCCGCCGTCTGCCCTTTTTTGAAAACGCGTTGATAGAGTTGCTTGCCTAACAACATTAAGGCGCGCCCGGCGAGCACGTTTCCGCCGCTGAGCAATTCTTCGCGCGTCGTGCCGGTGGCGAGAAGGGTGATGATCTCCTCCTGCGGCAGCGGCGGTTCGCTCGTAAAGACCGCTTCCGGCGAATTCTTGGTCCCGTACACATAGACGTGCACGGTGTAATCCTTGATCAGCGATGTGCCCTGCAGATCGAGTCTCGGATTGAACGGTTCGTCGGGATTAAAATAGAGGAAGCCCTGCGAAATTTCGAGCCGGCTGAAGGGCAGCGTGGCCTCCACATTCTGCAAACGGACCGAGCCGTCGATCTTCGGCGCGAGGCCGGTGCCGGTCAGCTTCATATCCACGAGCGCGCCGCCGTTTGCGAGATTGCCGCGGATCAGGAACGGATCTTTTGTCTTGATCACGACGTCGAACTTCCAGTCGCGCAACGGCGGATTTGGGAAGGTGAGATCGGGCGATGCGGAAGGCGGTTCTGGCGCAGGCGCGGGTCGACCCGGCAGACCGATCGGGATCAGGTCGATGTTCTTGAGGAAACGACTGTTCGTGATCGCGACGTTGCCGCTCACCGTCGCACCGGCCAGCGGTCCGTTGACGCTGATGTTCGCGTCGACGCGCGCGGTCAGATTGTCATTCCGCGCCACCAGCACGGAGTCGGCCTTAAGCTGAAGATCGAACGCCGGTTCCGTCAGCTTCGGAAACGTGATGCGGCCAGTGGCGGTGAAAGGTCCGCCCGCGACATCGCCGCGGAACTGCTCGAGCGTGAGGGTGTCGCCGCTGAAAGCGAGGCGCGCTTTGAAATTGGTCAGCGCCGGGAACGTCGGATTGTTGAAGCGCGCGAAGTTGATCGCCATGGTCGCGTCGCCGCTGAAGACCGGCTTTGCAATCGTCCCGCCGACGTTCACATCGAGCGCCGCTGTCCCATCGACTCGCTCGAGCGCGGGCACAAACTCGCGCACGAAATTCACCTGGCTGGAAGGCATCCGCACCTTCGCGTCGATCGGGGTCGACTCGTCTATCCGCTTCGCCTCAAGAATCTGCGCGACGTTGAAAGGCACCTTCGCGTCGATCTGTATCGGCGCGATGCGTGCCTGCTCGAGCTTGCCATTTACGACCAGTTGATTGTTCTCGAGCCGCGCGTTGATGCCGAAAGTGGCGGGTTTGAAATCGGCGAACTTGTCGCTGCGCAAGCCGGACAGTCGCAGATCCATCGTCGCATGGAGATCGGAGAGCGGTCCGTGCGCATCGAGTTTCAGGCTGGCCGCGCCGGACACAGGCACGCTGGTGCCGAAGTCTTTCGCCAGCTTGCCGATATCCAGATTCTCCGACTGCACCGAGACGAGGACCTCGCCATCCGCGGGGAAGAGCGGCCGATCCGTCCCGATGTTCTCCCAGACGAATGGAATCTTCACGTAGCCGCCACCGTACTTCGCTTGGCCCTGGTCGATCTCGATCTTCGTAATCTCGAGCTGCCGGTCGTGCGTCTGCATCACGGCCTGGAACATCATCTTGTCGGAAGAGAAGAAGACGATCGGAACGTTGAGCGCCTGCGGCGAGTAGTTCGCCTCGACGCTCGCTTGCAGCTTCTCGAGATTGCCATAGCGGCCGTGCTCGAGCTTCAGGTTCAGACCGCCCGTGTTTTCGAATCTTGTCGTCACACCACTGCCATGCCAGTCGAGCGCAAGCGCACCGCCGAGCTTCGTTTCCCTCCCGGCCGCTTTCAGGATCGGTTCGAACGTGGCGAGGTCTGCAACGTTCATCGCCAGCGCGCCGCGATAAGGGAATGGCGCCTCCACTTCCATCTCGCCATGCGCGGCGATGGAATCGTGCGCATTCAGCATCACGGTTAAATCGTTCAGGTAAACCGTGTTATTGGCGGTTGTCCCCTGCACGCTCAGCTCATGCACCGTCAGGTGCCGCGCGGCGAGGTCCGAACCGTAGACTTCGAAGTAACCGTCGCCGAGCCGCTGTTTATAATTCAACCGCCCGTTCGCCTGGAGTTGCCCGGTGATTTTGTCGGGCGAATCCGTGACCCAGAAAGCTCCAACCTCTGGCGCGTCCAGCTGAAAAGTAACCGCCGCGGGCTGCGCAGCCGCCTGCGCGAAATCCACCGGCAGTTGGTACGTCCCGTTGAGCGTGAGCTCGTTGGCCGCGCGTCGTACGAGCAGTTCCTGGATCTTCAACTCCTGGGCCGCGCTCTGCATCACGCCGTGCAGCGAATCAACCGCGTACTCCCTTGTCCGCACTTCGGTCACGTCGAACGTCACGTCGGAAGACAATTCGTAGAAGTAAGGATGCTCCTCCTCCGGGGGCGGCATCTTTTTCGTCGCGTTCAGTTTCACGACGAATTTCTGCGCGGTCCCCGCCCCGAAATCAATCGGCCCGCCGGCGAGCGCCACATCGGCCGTCACGGTATCGTTCGCCACCTTGATCTGCCCGTTGATTTCCGCGCTGCCGGTCACGGGCTGCGACAAACCCGCGGTGATTCCGGCGAGGTCCGGCAGCTTGCCGCGGAGTTGAATGTTCGCCGGCTGGTGCCCGAAACCATTCTTCGTCTCCGGCAGGTCCACGGTGCCTTGCAGGGTGATCTGGTTCGCGCCCCGCCCCAGTTCCAGACCGCGGATCGTGGCCTTTCCGTCGGCCGCAGCGACGTCGATCGTGGCGTGGTCAAAGACGCTCCCGCCCGCGCCAAGATGATCGATCTCCGCAGTGACCGTTCCATTCCAGGAGCTGGGCCGATCTGCCTCGCCGGTGACGTGGATCGAAAGATTTTTCACGTCGCCATCGATCCCCCTGGGCACGAGAGCGGTCGCGTCGCCCGGCGCGACCTTCGGCTCGGTGCCCGTCGCGGCGACCGCTGCGCCCCCGACGGCAGCGGCCGCATCCCGTTTCCCGGCCGCCTCCGCAGGCTGCAAATATTTCCGCACCGCGTCGATCGAGGTGTGCTCAACCGCGAGATCGATTTTCGTCTGCGCGGAGCCGTCCTTCGCTCCGAGCGAAATGGAGGTGTCGATCTTGCCACCGGCGACTTCGCCTTTCACCCCGACGTCGAGTTTGTTCTGGCCAATCTTCGACGCGTCGATGTTCACCACGCTGAGCTGCGTCTGGTCGTCGAGCACGAGATTACGCAGGTAAAGATTGCGATTCTCGTAGGTCGTTTGCGCGGTGACGTCGCTCCAGCTTCTGCCGTTGGGCAGTTGGAGCTTGCCGATTCGCAACTCGCCCGCACGGTCCGGTCGCAGCTCAAGGAAGAGGTGTTGAACGAGGAAGTCGTCGGGCTGCGACGCCATCTGCACCGTCACGTCGGAAAGCATCAGTCGATCGGGAAAAAATGCGGGCAAAGTGAACTTCTGATTGTTTTTCGGCTCCGGCGGCGGCGCTTTCGCCGGGTCGAGCACGATCGACGCGTTCCGAACTTCGATGTCCTGGAGGAGCTGCGACATCCCGCCTCGGAGGTAGCCCCAGAGGCTGTAATCGATGCGCAAAAGATCGACGTCGGCCGACTGCACCGCGGACGGCCCGGTCGCGCTGGCGTGCACATTACGCAGAACGATGCCGTCGAGCACTGACCCCTCCACCCGCAGATCGAGCTTCAGGTTTTCTTTCGCCGCGAAGTGGACCGCCACCCGGCGGACAACCGCGTGCAGAATCGGCCGATGGAAAACGACAAGCGCGAGCACGAGGATGCCGATCGCAATCCCGGTGCGTTTCAGCCAGGTGCGCCAAGCAGGATTGGTAGTCGAGCCCTGTTCATCCACGAGAGAGCTACTCTATTTCTACGAGGGCAAAGAGCAATCGGACGCGGAGCACGCAAAAGGCCGGAAAATCTTGCGCCCGCCAGGCAAACGCCCCGCGTATCAACATTTGGAAGGCGATGGAAAGGAATCCATTCACAAGAGCAGTCGCGGCGAAGTGCGCAGTCGAGGGAAGCGATGGCTTCGCGGCCGAGGCGCACGCGGCGTTTCGCGATTTCGTCCTGGAGCAGAGTTTTCCCTGCGTCGGGGCGCGGGCGGCGGTCCACGGCGGCTCCTATCGGCTCGCGACTTACGATGAGCTGGCGAACGAGGCGACGACGGTTGCGCTGGGCCGCGATCTGTTCGACTTCACGCGCTCGGAAATTTGCGCCAGGAGCGAGTACGCCACCTTCGTTGCCGTCTTCCGCGCGCCGGAGAACTGTGACGAGCACGAGTTTGAGCAGCGTCTCTGGGCCCAACTAGGCTTCCTCAACAAACTCGACGCGGAGCAGTTCGATTGGGATCCGCAAGTGCGTTCCGATCCCACGGACCCGCAGTTTTCCTTCAGCTTCGCCGGCCACGCGTTGTATGTCATCGGCCTGCAGCCGAACAGCTCACGTCTGGCGCGGCGCTTCCGGTGGCCGGCCTTGATCTTCAATCCGCACGAGCAATTCGAGCGGCTGCGCGCCGATGGAAAGTGGAAGCGGATGCAGGAGACGATCCGCGAACGGGACGTGCAACTGCAGGGCAGTGTCAACCCGATGCTGAGCGACTTTGGCGAGACCACGGAAGCGCGGCAATATTCCGGTCGTGCGGTGGATGATGATTGGCGCGCGCCGTTCAAGGCACAGCCGGGCAAATGCCCTTTTTTTCGCCATTGATCTCTTCTTCTGACTCCTGATCTTGATCCTAATCCTAATCCTCTCTGCGTCGTCAGAACCGAATCAGGATCAGGAGTAGGAATGAAGAGATCCCGCCTCGAGCCGCAGACCGGCACCGCGTTTGAACTGAGAGCCGGCCAGACCCTGCGCGTGATCGACTTGCAAGGCGAACAGGTGGCGGACCTTACCGCTTTCGCCCGTGCGGACACGAGCGAGTGGCTCTCCTCCGGCCGCACGATCGATTACGCGAACACGATCTACCTCACGAAAGGCCACACGCTCTATTCGAATCGCAGCCGCCCGATGTTCACCATCACCGCGGACGACGTGGGCCGGCATGACTTCCTGCTCACGCCCTGCAGCCGCGAGACATTCGAGATCATCTATGGCAACACGGACCCTCATCCGAGTTGCTTCGAGAACCTGTGGCGCAACCTGCAGGAATTCGGTATCGCGCCCGACGCGATTCCCACCACGTTCAACATCTTCATGAACGTGCAGGTGGCGAGCGACGGCGGCCTGATCATCCTCCCGCCGCCTTCGAAAGCCGGCGATGCGATCACGCTGCGTGCCGAGATGGACCTGATCGTCGGCCTCACCGCGTGCTCCGCCGAGTTGTCAAACAACGGCAGCTTCAAGCCCATCGGCTACGAGATCAGCTAACGCGCGAGGTTGAATTGCAGGGAAAGCTGGTAGCTTCCCGGGGTCAGCTGCTTCGCTTTCTATGAATCCTGATACGCTTTTCGATTATCTCGACGGCAAGCTCTCGGCGGGCCAGCGCGCGGACCTCGAGGAGAAGCTCATGTCGGACGCGCAACTGCGTCAGCAATTCCAAGTGGCGCGCGAGATTCATCGCGGCGGCGGCGACGCGTCCCGCGAAGTCGTTGTGCCGGCCGAGAGCGCCGCCACGATCGCAAGTCGCGGCCGGATGGGCCGCCGGATCGCCGCTGCCGCAGCGGTGCTCGTGGTCGTGAACGTCGTCGGCGGATTGCTTGTGATCGCGAGCAAAAACAACAAGCAGCAAGCGTTTAGCGCGCGGGAAACGCAGATCCGGGAGCAGCTCGCCGCCTCGCTCGGCGCCGCCGCGCAGAACGCGATGCCGGCGCCGACTTTCACCGCGGCGGAAATCCACATCACTGCGCCCGCGGCGCAATGGGACGAAATCGCAGGGCGGGTAAGCGGCGCGGCCGAGCGGTGCAGCGGCTCCGTCGCCAAGGGTTTGACGGAAGAGACTGGGCTTACGGTGGTGGTCGATATTCCGGCGCGGGCCGAAGCCGAGTTTCGACAGATTCTCGCGAACTCCGGTCTGATCGCCCCTGCCGCCACTGCGACTAGCCAGGGCTCGGCGGACCCGCAAGCCCGGACAATCGTGCAGGTGCGCCTCGCTGAAGCCGGGCGATGATTGCGATCAGCTTCGCCCTTCCGGCGGAGAGTTCTGAATTCATCAAACTGCTGGCCCATCGCGCGCGCGGAGACGGGGTTTACTCCGGTGTTCTGCACGGTCACAGCGTATCTGTTTTCCACACCGGCGTCGGCGCCGCCGCGGCTCGTGCGAGTGTCGAGAAATTCTTCGCCACGACTACGCCGCGGCTGCTTATTAGCTCAGGGTTCGCCGGGGCGCTCGACAGCGACTTTTCGGTCGGCGAACTGCTGCTGGCGGATAATTACTCGCCGGGCGCCGGGGCCGGGACGCTTCGCACCCGCGCCGGCTTGCGCGCAGGCACACTGGCGAACGCCGATGCAGTGCTCGACGCACCCGCAGATCGGGCCGCGCTCGCCGCCCGCACCGGCGCGGTCGCGGTGGACATGGAAACGGCCACCATCGCCGCGGCTTGCCTTGCCCGCGGCATTCCGTTGCTCGCGCTGCGGGTGATCAGCGACACCCCCAGCGCACCGTTTCCCCTCCCCGCTACGGTGCTGTTCGATCTCGAGCGCCAGCGCACCATCCCCTCGCGCCTGCTCTTTCACCTCGCGACCCACCCGGCCACGATCCCGCGGCTGGCCCGCTTCGCGCGGCAGATCAGCACCGCGCGCCATTCTCTCACCCGGGGCCTCGACGCGCTTTTTTGCGGAGAGGATCTGCTCCCGGTCTAACGAGTCGTGGCCGGCTCAACATGGACAAGGACGTCCGCGATCCGGCCGTCGGTGGCGCGGATCGCGTCTTTGACGTCGTGCGCAATGTCGTGCCCGGCGGTGACTGAGATCGTCCCATTCACTCGCACATGCAGATCGACGTAGTAATCGACGCCCATCTTGCGCAGCCGGCACTTTTCCACTTCCTGCACGCCCGGAACTCTCGCCGCTGCCTGGCACACGCGCTCGACCACGTCGCCGCGTGGCGCCGTATCCATGATCTCGTGCAAGGCCGGCGAAAAGAGGCGGTAACCATTGTAGGCGATCAAACCGCACGCCAGCAGCGCGGCCCAATTATCGGCCTGCTCCCAGCCCGGGCCGCCGATCAGCGCGATCGAGATTCCAATGAAAGCGGCGATCGAAGTCAGAGCGTCAGCGCGGTGATGCCAGGCGTCGGTTTGCACGGCGGTGCTCTCGACGTTCCGCCCGATGCGAATGACCGATCGGTAAAGCAACTCCTTCACGATCACGACAATAACCAGGACCGCCAGCGTCCACGCCGCCGGTGCATGATGCGGGGTGAAGATCTCCCGTACGCTTTGCGCCGCCAGCCCGACGGCAGCGCCCATGACGCCAACCGCCACCACCGCCGCCGCGATCGGCTCCGCTTTGCCGTGGCCGTACGGGTGGGTCTCATCCGGCGGACGCGCGGCGAATTTCAACCCGCCCCAGATCACCGCGGAGCCGCCGATATCGAGGGCTGATTCAATCCCATCGGCGATCAGCGCGTAGGCATTCCCCAGGATGCCGGCTGCGATCTTCACGATCGCGAGCACTATGTTGATGCACATCCCGAGGAGCGCCACCCGCGCACCGCTTTCCAAATTGCCGGCCGGCGTCTTCATTGTAGGCTGCGGCGCGGGAAACATCTGTGAGCAAAACTATACGCGCCGCAGTCTACGAAACGCACGGAAATCCGACGAAAGTGCTGCGCGTCGTCGAGCAACCATGGCCCGTGCCGGGCGCCGCTGAAGCTGTGGTGCGGATGTCCGCGGCGCCGATAAATCCGGCGGACATCAACGCGATCGAGGGCAAATATCCGGTGCGGCCCACGCTGCCGGCCACGCCCGGGATGGAGGGCGCTGGCGTGGTGGTGGGAATGGGCGCCGCCGCACGCGGTGTGGCGCTGGGAGATCTGGTGATCCTGCCGCACAACCTCGGCACGTGGCGCGAAGCCGTTGCGACTCGAGCGGACAAGCTCGTGGTCGTGCCTCCCGGAATCGATCCGGTGCAGGCGGCGATGTTGAAAGTGAATCCGATCACTGCCTGGCGCATGTTGCACGATTTCGCTCCGCTCCAGCGCGGCGATTGGTTCATCCAAAATGCGGCGAACTCCGGGGCGGGACGCGCGGCGATTCAGATCGCGCGGGAACTCGGCTGGCGCAGCGTCAATCTCGTGCGCCGACCGGAATTGATCGACGAACTCAAGAGCGAAGGCGCGGATTTGCTCCTGCTCGATGGAGAGCACGTGCGGGAAGAGGTGGCGGAACAGACTGGCGGTGCGGAAATTCGCCTCGCCTTAAACGCTGTCGGAGGCGAGAGCGCGCTGCGCATGGCGAAGTGTCTCGCGCCCGAAGGCGTGGTCGTGACCTACGGCGCGATGAGTTTGCAGCCGCTCAGAATTCCGAACGGAATGTTGATCTTCAAGAACCTGCGTTTCACCGGGTTCTGGGTAAACAAATGGTACGACGCGGCCACCGCGGCAATGCGAGCGGAAACTCTCGGCCCGCTCTTCGAGATGGCGCAACGCGGCCGGCTGCAGACGAAGGTGGAGCAAAGCTACGCCCTGGGTGACGCCGCGGCCGCAGTCGCGCATGCGATGCGCAACAAGCGCGCGGGGAAAGTGGTATTCGCCTTTTGATCGGGCTGACCGCGCCGCGGAGCCCCGAAGGGTTATTCCTGCGCTTGCGGCGCTGTCGCCGGGATGGACTCGCGCTTCGCCGGCCGCTTCAAGAGCGTGATTTGCTTGATCCGCGCGGAGTCGTTCGGGCTCCAGGTCGCCACGTCAGGATCGTCTTTAAAGGCGTTGTGCACGATCCGGCGTTCATAGGAGTTCATGGGTTCGAGCTGCAAGGAACGGCCACTGATCCGCACCCGCTCCGCGAGTTCGCGCACGCGCTGGATGATTTTGTCCTCGCGCATCGAGCGGTAGTGCTCGCAGTCGACGATGACTTTCTCTGCGTCGCGGTCTTTGGCCTGGAGCAGGCGATTGAGCAGGAACTGGATGGCTTCGAGCGTCTCGCCATCGCGCCCGATGAAACGCGCGCTTTCTTCCATGTAAATCTGGAGCGTGAGGTTGCCACCTTCCGGCCGGGTTTCGTCGATCTCGGCCACGAAGCCGAGATAACCGAGAATGGTATCGAGTAGTTCCTTCGGCGTCATGATCGTCCTTTCCGCGTCCGCTTCGCGGGTGGGGTCACCTTCTCGAGCACCGGCACGGGTTGTCTCTTGTTATGCCAGAGCTGCAGGATCGTGAAAAGGTTTTGCGTGGTATAATATAATGCGAGGGCGGCCGCGAAATTGTAGCAGAAAAATAAGAAGATCAGCGGCATGAACATCATGACGCGTTGTTGCGTGCTGTCGCCGGTTTTAGGCGTCATCTGCATGAGCCAGAACTGCGTGCCGCCCATGATGAGCGGAAGGACGTTGATCGGGAATCCGAAGCCCGGCAGGTGTCCGACGGTGTCCGGCTGCGAAAGATCGTGCACCCAGAGGAACGACGCGTTTCGCAATTCCGCAGCCTGGCCGAGCATGGTGAAGAGGCCGAAGAAGATCGGGATCTGGATCACCATGGGCAAACAGCCGCCGACCGGATTGACGCCATGCTGCTTGTAAAGCTTCATGACCTCCTGGTTCATCCGCGTCGGATCGTCCTTGTACTTTTCCTTCAGCTCCTGCATCTTCGGGGCGAGCGCGGACATGTGACGCATCGACTTGTTGGCCTTGTTCTGGAGCGGCCAGAGGACGGCTTTGACGCAGGCGGTCAGGAGGACAATGGCAACGCCGTAGCTCCGGACCCAGCTGTGGAGCAGATTCATGAAATTCAGGAGCGCCTGGCTGACCAGCTTCCAGATGCCGAAGTTCATGATCGCCGCTTCGTCGTGCGGCAGTTTCGCGAGCTGGGCGTAAAGTTTTGGCCCGGTGTAGAGCTGGAAGTTTACACTGGCCGTTTGCCCCGGTTGTAACTCGAAAGCCGGCATGCCGAGCGCGCCTTCCATCCCGAGCAAGGTGCTGCCATCCTCGCCTTTCACCTCGAAGCGGCGGCCCCACATTTCGGAGATCTTGGCATTCAGCGGCGTCAGCAGCGTGGCGAAGAATTGGTTGCTCATGCCGGCCCATTCCGAGGGCGGCACTTTCTCGAGGTAAAAGTCGCGCGCCGCGCGCTTCTCCACGCCGACGAAGGGATACTTCTGCGCCGGAAACCAATTCACATCGATCGACTTCGCGGAACCGTCGACGCACCAGACGAGGCGCGTGTAGGTGGGGAAATCCCGCGGATGCAGCGGCACGGTCGCGCCGAGCGCGATGAAGTAACCTGGATTCACGTACGGCTGCACTCCGTCGTTGCGGAATTCGATCTGCATCTCGCTCAGGAAATTGTCCTTCTTTTGCTGCTCCGCGGAGAGGGCAAACCGTTTCCGCACGGTCACGCCGCCCGGCGCCGCGCGTTCAAATTGCACGCTGCCATCGCCCTGGCGCGCGATCGTGAACTCCCGAAGCGCGGGGTCGTTAGGCTGCTCCAGGATGGCGCCGATCGGTAGACGGTCCGCCGCGTTCAACACGACGGTCCCTTGGCCTTTTTCGGCCGCATGATTCAGCAGATGCGCTTCGCTGATGCCGCCGCCCCGATTCGTAAGGCGGAGCTCGACGTCGCCGTTGCGCAAGGTCTCCGTTTTTTCCTCAAACGCGGCGGCTGGCTCCGCGCCCGCCGCTGGGCTGGGGGCCGGCGCACCGGAGGCAGCGGCACTCGGCGCGGGCAGCGGTGTCGTCGCCTGGTAGGGCGACGGCGAAGCAGCCGCGAGCTCAGCTCCAGGCGGCGGGACGGCGGGCACGCGCGGCGCGTGCGACGTCATGTAGACTTGCCAGCCGATCAGCCCCAGCACGCAAAGCGAAACGGCAATCCATGCTTGTCGGTCCATACACGCCGGCGGCGGAGCTATTCACAAACAGCATGCGGGCGGCCGCTGTGACTCAGGTGTACCCGCGGCGGAACCGGGTCCAGGCCCTGCCCACCCCACGGCTGGCACCGGCCCAAACGCCGCAGTCCCAGCCCGCAGCCACGCCAGACGCCATGCGTCTCGACCGCCTCGAGGAAGTAGCGGGAACAGGTCGGTTCGAAGCGGCAACCATTGCCGGGACCGCCCAGCCAGGAGAGCGCCGGCGAGATCGTCCATTGATACGCACGGATCAAACGACGGACGATCAGGAGCATGAGGGGCGTAGGATAAAAGCGCGCTTTGCGAGACGCAACCACTCATCTTCCAGCGCGCGATAGCTGGCGCGCGCGGCGGCGGGCCGGGCGATGATCACGAGCCAGAAGCCGCTGCGGAGGGCATGCTGATGATGGCGCACAATCTCGCGAAGATGCCGCCGCACCCGGTTGCGCACGACGGCGCCGCCGACCCGTCGCGAGGTGACAAAGCCGGCGCGGCACTTCTCTGGCTGGCCGCTCTCTAGCACAGCGACGATCAAGCACGAGCCGCGGTGCGCTTTCCCCTCGGTCTTGACGCGCTGGAACTCCGCCGGGCGCGTGAGGCGCTGGTCACGACTGAACGTGAGGGTGGCCGGCTCCTCTTCGTCGCTCATCCGCACTGTGTAGCACGGAGGGCGACGCGTCGCGCAGGCAAATCACTGCTGGCGGCTGGCTGCGCCGGGATTCCTGGCGTTTCCTTTCGCGTACAGCAAAAAGTCTTCCCGCAGCAGGACCGCGGGAAGACCTCGCTAGAGACGTTCGCTTGCTTAGGGGTTGGGAGTCGAGGTCGTCGTGCTCGTGCTCGTGTCCGTCGACGTGCTCGTGCCCGCCGGCGCCATCGTGGCGGCCGGCGTCGCGGTCGTCATGGTGTTGGTAGTGTTGGACGTGGACGTGTGAGTGTCCGTCGAATGGCTGGCGGCCGGCGAAGGATTCACCACCGTGGTGTTATTCTCCGTCTTGGTGGCCGGCGAGGCGGCGGGCGCCATGGTTTCAGTCTTTTGTTCGCATGCCGCGAGGAGAGCGGCACTGGCTAGGATGCAGATGTATTTCTTCATGGTTGGTTTGTATAGATTGCCCACGTGGGACACAGCATAAATCGTCTCTGCCGTGCATTTTGGTCCTATAGCGGCCTGTTCGCCGACTCGTTAGAACGCCGGTTCGTATTTCATCCCGTGCGCTTCGGCGACTGGCTGTGAAGTCAAACGACCGTCTCGCGTATTGATTCCGGCGGTGAGAGCAGGCTGTTTTTCGCAAGCGCCCTTCAGGCCCACATCCGCCAGCAGCTCCGCGTAACGCGCGGTGGCGTTGCTCAAGGCCTGGGCCGAAGTGCGGGCGTAGGCGCCCGGCATATTCGCGACGCAATAGTGGGTGACGCCCTCTTCCACGTAAACGGGGTCGTGGTGGGTGGTGGCGTGCGAGGTCTCCGCGCAACCGCCCTGATCGATCGCGATATCCACGAAAACGCTCCCCGGTCTCATGCGCCGCAGCATCTCGCGCGTGATCAGCTTCGGCGCCTTCGCCCCCGGGACGAGCACCGCGCCGATCAGGAGATCTGTCGACGGCATCAGCTCCGTGAGATTGGCTTCGTTCGAATAAAGCGTCTTCACGTTCGGCATCGTCAGGTCAAGGAAACGCATGCGTTCGCCGTCCACTTCCAAAATCGTTACGTCCGCCTTCAGGCCCAGCGCCATGCGCGCGGCATTCACTCCGGACGTGCCACCACCGATCACCACCACCCGGCCGGGCAATACGCCCGGAACACCGCCGAGCAGGACACCGTTCCCGCCATTGTGCTTCGCCAAATAGTAGGCGCCCATCACCACCGACATGCGCCCTGCGATCTCGCTCATCGGCTCCAGCAACGGCAGTTTGTTGCCCACCTGAATCGTCTCGTAGGCCACCCCGGTGACGCCGGAAGCGAGCAGCGCGTCCGTCAGGGGTCGATTCGCCGCCAGGTGCAGATAGGTGAAGAGAATCTGCCCTTTCCGCAGCAGACCGTATTCCGGTGGCAACGGCTCCTTCACCTTCACGATCATGTCCGCGCGGGCGAAGACATCCTCCGCGCGATCGATGATCTCCGCCCCCGCCTTCACGTACGCTTCGTCGGGATAACCGGAGCCGACGCCCGCGCCTTTCTGGGCCAGCACGGTATGACCGCGACGCGTCAGAGTGGTTGCGGTCGAGGGCAGTAGCGCAACGCGATGCTCCTGCTCCTTAATTTCCTTCGGGACGCCAATGATCATGCGGGAAGTGAAGAGTGCCCCGCGAAGAGTGACAAGTGATAAACGGCGGGACGCATCTTTTCTCGCGCGTCGCCCGCGTGGGAGCCACTAATTCAACGAAGGATCGTCTGGCGCCGCCGCCAGAAGCTTGTACCAGGGCCCGAGCCCGCGCATGATCTCGAACCAGAGTTTCGGCAGGCGCTCGGGCGTGAGCGCCGCTCTGCTGGGGCGCTGTGAAATCCAGGCCTTTTGTTTCATCTCCGCTTCGAGCTGCCCCGCACTCCATCCGGCATAGCCCACGAAGGCGCGCACCGCCGCGGGATCATCGCCCGCCAGTTCATTTGCCTCGTCCGCGTTCACATTGTGATTCAGACGGAGACCGTTTGCGTCTTCCCACTCGAAGGCGGCAAACATGAGCTGGTTCTTGCCCACGGGCCCGCCGAGGAAAACCGGGACATCCGCCAACCCCTCGGGCGGCGCTTCGCTCACCAGATCGACCACTTGTTTGTCGAGAGGCCTGTTCAAAATCACGCCCATCGCACCTTCCTGCGGATCGTGTGCGGAAATGAAAAGCACGCTGCGCCGGAAATTCGGATCGAGCATGTTCGGATGCGCGATCAGCAGCGATCCGGCCAGGTTCTGCGGCGCGGCGGCCCCTCGGTTGCGCATATAGGTATTGGAATGCGCCCCGGCGCGGCGCGCAAGCGGAAGCTGTGCCGCCGGAGTGCGACGGCCGTCCCTGCTCAGTCCGGCCGCAGCACCCCATCGGCCAACCGGAAGCGCGGCCCCTTGATCGCATTTTCCTGCCAATCCAGATTCGTCGCCGTCACCAGCTTTTGCGCATCCGCGGGCAAAGCCTGCAACAGCCGGTTCCGCCGCCACGGATCGAGTTCGCCGAAGATGTCGTCGATCAAGAGGAGCGGCGGCGGAACGTCCTGGGCTGCGAAGACTCGCGCCTGGCCGATCTTCAAGGCCAGCGCGATTGTCCGCTGCTGACCTTCCGATCCATATTGCGCGGCCGGCATTCCATCGACCAGCAACGTGAGATCGTCGCGGTGCGGGCCGACGATCGTCTGGCGCAGGCGCAATTCCTGCGCTTTTGAAGCGCTCAACTCCGCTGCGAACTCCTGCCCGTTGCCGGGAGCAAAGCTGAGCCCGGCCTGCTCGTTCCGTCCGCTCACCTCCTGCTGCGCCGCGAGCACGAAAGGAATCAACCTCTCGACCAGCCCTGCGCGCATCGCCGAGAGCGCCTGACCATGTTCCAGCAGCGGCGGATCGTAGGCTGCGAGGGCGCGGATATTCGGCGGCGAGGCCTTGAGAAGTGCGTTCCGGGAACGGAGCGCCCTCTCATAAGCCCGGAGTGTGGCGCGGTAGGCCGGCTCGATCTGCAAACCGAGGAAGTCGAGAAAACGCCGACGAAACTCCGAGCCACCTCGCACGAGCTCGATATCGGTGTTCGCGAGGGAGACGACGCGTGCCACGCGCAGGTATTCGGCGGCACTGCGTTGCTCCGTATCGTCGAAATTCAGCTTCCGGCGCAGGGTGCTGTAACGGAATGCGAGCAAATGGCCCTCCACTCGCCCAGCGAGCCCGAACGATTTCTGGCCGAGGCGAATCAGCGGCGCGAGCGTCGAGCTGCGTTGCGATTGCAGCCGCAGGAGCACACACGCGCCTTCCAAGATCGAGGTCTTCCCCTGCCCGTTCGGTCCCACGAAGAAGTTGAATCCCGGCGCGAAGTCCACCCGCAGCGCTTCGAAACAGCGGAAGTTCCGCAACTGGAGTTCGGTGAGCATGGTTGGGCGGCAGGCTTATCTTGCCACGCGATTTCCGCGCGTCACCCATCTGGCACGAATCTCGCTAAACAAGGCTGCACATACAGCGGCTGATTTTTTCGGAAACAGCGCCCAGTTTTACGAAAGCACTTGCTGCCGCGAGCGAGCGGGCTTACTACGTCCGCAGATTTAGAAGATTGTTCTGGGGGGAACAGCCGCCCTTCGTGCCCATCGGGCGCGGGGGGCGGTACTTTTTTGCCCGGATGTCGTATGAATCCCGCCGCCCCAACTTCAAAACGCCGCACCTCCTGGGCGCTGGCGTTTCTCCTCATCTGCGTCGTGGGCGCGACGCTCGTCGCGTTTCTCTTCTGGCGGATCGAGTCCTGGCCCATGCGCAGCGCCCGCCAGGGGAGCGCGGAACTGGAGCGGCTTGCACGCAGCGCTCGCGATGCGTTTGTCGATCTGGCGCAACTGCAGCCCCGCGTCACGATCAACAACCGGGTTTACCTGGAGCAAACGCACGGTGTGGCCGAGCTTGCGACCCTCGCCCGCCAGACGGAAATCGAGCATGAGTTTATTCACACCTGGGCGGGGAGCACCAAGCGGGTCAAGCTGCACGGCAGCTTCCTCGTGAAGGCTGGCTTCGACCTGCGCGACAACCTCTCGATCGATGTGCGTGACAATGCGATCGCGGTGCAAATCCCCCACGCCACCGTTCTTTCCGTCGAGCAGCAAAAGGTGGACGTGCTCGCATTTGAGAATGGCTACTGGAACCGCATCACGGCGGCCGATCTGGAAAAAGAGCTCGCTGCGCTGCCCAGGCTCGCGCGCGAACGCGCCGCACAGAGCGACCTGCTGCCGGAAGCGGAAATAGCCCTCCGCCAACAGCTGGAGACTCGTCTCGGGACGGAACGGCCGGTGCGGCTGCTTTTCACCCCGGCCACCGCGCCGGGCATGTAGTGCAAGCATCTCATGCCCTCTCAGCTCGATCCCGCCGGGGTGTGGTCGGGGTCAGCGACCCCGGCTACAGCTAAGCGGCGAGCCACGGCGCGAGCCGCCGCCGCAGTTCTGCCGTGGCATTCACGTGCAGATCGGGGCCGACCTCCAGCCGGCAGATTGCGCCATCCGCGCGCGCGAACAGCAACTGCACGCCGGTCGAACCCGGCGAGCTGGCGAGAATCTGGCGCACGTCCTGCAACTCCGTTGAAGTCGCCGCGGGAGAGAATCGCAGGACGACGGGGGCTTCGTGATGACCATTTGCCGGTGGCGCCGGCGGCGTTGGCGGCGGCTTGAGTCCGGTCTCGGAGTCGGGTTGCAGGACCTTCGCCTTCTGCGCCGTGGCGCGCAGGGCGTCGTCGCGTTTGTCGATCGTGCCCTGCAGCGCGATCACCTTTCCCGGCACCAGTGAATCTGCCAGCTTGGTGTAAACCTCGTTCCAAACCACCACTTCCAGACTGCCGGTCAGATCTTCCAGCCAGACGACGGCAAAAGGCTTCGCCTCTTTTTTTGTGAACTTCCTGTCCACCTGCGTCAGCGCGCCGGCGACACGGAATTGCGCCCGATCCTCGCACTCACCCAGCGAGCTGATCGCCTGATAGCCGCCTGCCGCGATCCCGCCCGCATACGCGTCGAGCGGATGGCCGGTCACGTAAAACCCGAGCAACTCCTTCTCGAATGAGAGCGTCTCGTGCTGTGTCCAGGGCGTTACCGCGCGCGCCGCGGTTTTCGAAGCCGGCGCGGGCAGATCGTCGAACAATGAGACCTGCCCGCTCGCCCGGTCCTTGTGCGTCGCGGAGGCGGCGGCGAGCGAGTCTTCGATGCAGGCAAACAACTCCGCCCGATCGCGTTTCAGAAAGTCGAACGCGCCGCATTTTACCAGACTTTCGAGCATCTTGCGATTCGCGATCCGCGAATCGAGCCGCCGGCAGAAATCTTCGAGCGAGGTGAAGTGGCCGTCCGCTGCGCGCTCGCGAATCGCCGCTTCCATCGCGCCCTGCCCCACGTTCTTGATCGCGGCGAGCCCGTAGCGAATTGCCATTCCGTTGTCGGTTTGCTCTGGGGTAAACTTGAGCGAGCTGCGGTTCACATCCGGCGGCAAAATCGGGACGCCCATCCGCTTACATTCGCCCGTGAAAATCGCGATCTTCTCGGTGTTATCGATTTCGTTGCTCAGCAGGCCGGCCATGAATTCAACCGGGTAGTTCGCCTTCAGATAGGCGGTTTGGTAGCTGATGAGGCCATACGCGGCGCTGTGACTCTTGTTGAAGCCGTAGCCGGCGAATTTCTCGAGTAAATCGAAAATCGCGTTCGCCTTTTTCGCCGGGATTTTGTTCACCCGGTCGCAGCCTTCGGTGAAGGTCACCCGCTCCTCCGCCATCTTCTCGCGGTCCTTCTTCCCCATCGCGCGGCGGAGGAGATCGGCCTGGCCTAATGAGTAACCGGCCAGCTTGTTCGCCGCGGCCATCACCTGCTCCTGGTAGATCATGACTCCGTAGGTATCGGCGCAAACTTCCTCGAGCAGCTTGTGCTCGTACTTGATTTTCGTGAGCCCCTTCTTGCGCTTGATGAAGTCAGGAATCAGATCCATCGGGCCGGGTCGATAGAGCGCGATCAACGCGATGATGTCGTCGATCTTCTGCACATCGAAGTTCTTGCAGAGACTCGTCATACCGCCGGACTCGAGCTGGAAGATGCCGATCGTTTCGCCGCGATTCAGGAGCGCGAAAGCGTTGGCGTTGTCGAGCGGCAATTGGCCGATGGAGAACTCCGCTTCCCGCTGGCGGATGAGAGTGACCGTGTCCTCGATCACGGTCAGCGTCTTGAGTCCCAGGAAATCCATCTTCAGCATCCCAAGATCCGTCAGAGGACCCATCGCGAACTGGCTGATCACGTCCGTCCCTTTGCTATCGCGGCAGAGCGGCACGTATTCGGAGAGATCACGATCGCCGATCACCACGCCGGCCGCGTGCACCCCCGCATTCCGCGACAGGCCTTCCAACACGGTGGCGTATTCCCAGAGCTGCTTCGTGGCGGGCTCCGTCTCAATCGCCTTCTTCAACTCCGGCGTTTTGTCCGCCGCGGCCGCAAGCGTAATGTTGAGCTCATTCGGGATCAGCTTTGCGATCCGGTCGGCATCGCCATAGCTGAGGCCGATGACACGGCCCACATCGCGGACCACGCTTTTCGCTTTCAGCTTGCCGAAGGTGATGATCTGCGAAACGCGGCGCTCGCCATATTTCTGCCGCACATATTCCAGCACTTCGCCGCGGCGCGCTTCGCAGAAATCAACGTCGATATCCGGCGGCGAGACGCGCTCCGGGTTGAGGAACCGCTCGAAGAGCAGGTTGAACTGCAACGGATCGATATCGGTGATCCGGAGCACGTAAGCGACCATCGAGCCCGCCGCGGAGCCGCGGCCCGGACCCACCGGAATTCCACGCTCCTTCGCATAGTGAATGAAATCCCAGACGATCAGAAAGTAGCTCACGAATCCGGTCTTGAGCAGGACATCGAGCTCGTAGTCGAGCCGCTGGATCAGTTCGCTTTCCACACGGTCGCCGTAGCGTTCGTGCAGTCCCTGATAGCAAAGTTCGCGCAGGTAAGTTTCGCGCGTTTTGCCTTCCGGGGCCGGATACTCGGGGTACTTCGACTGACCGAATTCCAGCTCCAGGTTGCAGCGCTCCGCGATCTCGAGCGTGTTCGAGATCGCGCTCGGGTGATCCGGAAAGAGCGCGCGCATTTCGTCCGGAGATTTGAGGTAGAGTTCCGGGGTGTAACGCATCCGCCGCTCATCGTGCACCATCTTGCCGGTGCCGATGCAGATCATCACGTCGTGCGCTTCGTGGTGACTACGCTCCAGGAAATGCACGTCGTTGGCCGCCACCAGGCCAAGCCCGAATTCCTTCGCGAGCGTCGGCAGCACGGCGTTGCACTTGGCCTGCGCTTCGATCCCGTGATCGTGCAGTTCGAGGAAAAAATTCTCCGCGCCGAGGAGGTCGCGGAATTCCGCCGTGCTCTGCCGCGCTTTCGCGAGATTATCCGACTGGATCGCCATGTTGATCTCGCCCTTCAAACAGGCGCTCATGCCGATCAACCCCGCGGCATGTTTGGCGAGCAGTTCCTTGTCGATCCGGGGCTTGTAATGCATCCCATCGAGATGCGCGGCGGAGACGAGCTTCACAAGGTTGCGATAGCCGGTCTCGTCCTTCGCCAGGAGCGTGAAATGATAAGCCGCGTCGCGTTGATTATTCGGCCGGTCTTTGATCGAACCAGGCGCCATATACGCCTCGCAACCGATAATCGGCTTGATCCCCGCTTTCTTTGCTTCCTGGTAGAATTCGATCGCCCCGTAGAGGTTGCCGTGATCGGTCATGGCGACCGCCGGCATCGCGAATTCCTTCGCCTTTTGCATCAGCTCCTTCATCCGAATCGCACCGTCCAGCAGCGAGTATTCGGTGTGCAGGTGGAGGTGAACGAAGGAAGCGGAGGGCATCTTTCCGCATTATAAACGGCAGCTCCAGAGCAGCAACAGATCGCCACATCTTGCGGTCGAACTTCCGCTGGGAGTCTTGCTCCGCGAGCGATCCCGAGACCGCCCGCACGTTACAGCGGGCGCGATGCAGTCGCGAAGTCGCACCGGCTTCATTGAAAGCAAAAACACAAATAACCATGAGCGAACGACAGAGGAAAATTGCGATTATTTCCGGCGGCGGCACCGGCATCTGAGAAGCGCGCCGCAGGGTTGAACCGGCGGCTGCATCTTCCAATCTCAGGCCGCGGCTCGGCGCAGGCGATCCATGATTGCTGCCCCCAGGCCCTCCTCCGTCATCGTTTCGGCAACGATCGCGTCCAAGCCGTAGTGATCGAGGTCGCGCAGCAGGCGGAACAGATTGGCGGCCGCTTCCCGCAGATCGCCCCGCGGGCTGAGCACCCGCACCTGGGCGAACTCGCCACCCGCGGGAGCTGAGCGCCACGCGAGCAGACCGCAGCGGGATCGCTCGCCGGCGAAGTGGCGGATGTCGTCGGCGAGGACCAGCGGAGTGCGCGGCGCGTAATGCGATGGCATCTGGCCCGGCGCTTCGATGGTGCTGCCGTGCCGCTCGACGACCTCGCCGAAAGCGCACAGCTGCTCGGTCGTGACTGGTCCGCGCCGCAAAACCTCGAGCCGCGAATCGCGCACCGCCACGATCGTGGATTCAAGACCGTGCACCGTCGGGCCGCCATCGACGATCAAGCGGATCCGGCCGGCCAATTCTTCCAGCACGTGGGCCGCAGCGGTGGGGCTGATGCGGCCGAAACGGTTGGCGCTGGGGGCGGCAAGCGGCTGGCCAAAGCTTTCCAGGATCGCGGCCAGAACCGGATGCGCGCTGAGTCGCACCGCCACATGATCGAGGCCGGCCGTCACGAGATCGGGCACCTGGCGGGTGCGCGGCAGCACGAGGGTAAGCGGGCCGGGCCAGAAGGCGGCCGTCAGTTCGTCGACCACTTTCCTCCCCTCGGACGGGATCTGCGTGAGACGATCAAGCCAGAAGCGATCTGGCAGATGGACGATCAGCGGATCGAAGCGCGGACGCTCTTTCGCCTCGAAAATACGCGCCACCGCAGTCGGGTTAAGCGCATCGGCCGCAAGACCGTAGACCGTTTCGGTGGGGAGGGCGACGGCTTCGCCCGCTCGAAGAGCCGTCACCGCGGCTGCGATTGCGGTTTCTCCGGCCGGCAGAATCTCTGTTTTCACGGCGCCGCCGCGTGCAAATCGCGCCGCGCTTTCGTCACCCTCTCGATCGCTTCCTCGGCGGTGGGCGCGGTGGCGGTAAGGTGCCCCATCTTGCGGCGCGGACGCGGCTCCGTCTTGCCGTAGAGATGAAGATGCACGCCGGGAGTTTTGAGCGCTTTTTCCCAGCACGGCTCGCCGTGTTGCCAGGCATCGCCCAGGATGTTAGCCATCGCGGCCGGCTGTAGAATTTCGGTGGAGCCGAGCGGCAAACCGCAGACGGCGCGGACCTGCTGCTCGAACTGGCTCGTGGCGCAGCCTTCGATGGTCCAATGGCCGGAATTGTGCGGGCGCGGGGCGAGCTCGTTCACGAGCAGCTCGCCGTCGGTTTTCAGAAACATCTCGACCGCGAGCAAGCCGACGAGCTCCAGCTTTTCGGCCAGCGCGCGGGCCAGCGTCGCGGCCTGCGCCTCCACCTGAGGCGGCACGCGCGCCGGGACGACCGTGACGTCAAGGATCTGATTGCGGTGGACATTCTCGCAGGCAGGGAAGGTCGTCAGCTCCCCGTCGGCGCCGCGAGCGACGATGATCGAAAGCTCTTTTTTGAAGTCGATCGCGCTTTCCAGCACGAGCTCATCCGCGGAACTGGCGCTCCAGATTTCGTCGAAATCGTCGCGCGTGTTGATTGTCTGCTGGCCTTTCCCGTCGTAACCGAAGGCGATCGTCTTCAAGATCGCGGGGCGACCGATCTGTTCGATCGCGGACTCGAGTTCGTGCGCACTGTGCACGGCGCGAAAAGGGGCAATCGGGAAGCCGGCACTCGCCAGGAAGTTTTTTTCGCACAGGCGGTTCTGCGCGATCTGGAGAATGGGGCCGGCGGGACGCAGGTCGCGATCCTGCGCGCACCACTCGATCGTTTGCGCAGGGATATTTTCGAATTCGAAGGTAATGACAGCGACGTCGCGCGCGAAACGGCGCACGGCAGATTCGTTGGTGTAATCCGCGATCCGGGTGAGATCGGCGAAGAAGCCGGCCGGGCTGTTTTCCTCCGGCGTGAAGATTTCGACGCGGTAACCCATGGTGCGGGCAGCGATCGCGAACATCCGGCCGAGCTGGCCGCCGCCCATCACGCCAATCGTGGCTCCGGGCAGGTGCGGCTCGTTCATGCGAGCCGTTGGGTAAGGACGGCGTCCGTCTGCTGCTGGCGAAACGCCTCGAGCTTTGCGCGCACCGTGGCGTCGGATAAGGCGATGATGCTGGCGGCGAGTAAGGCGGCGTTCTTCGCCCCGGCAGTGCCGATGGCAAGCGTGCCGACGGGTATGCCGGCAGGCATTTGCACAATCGAGAGAAGGGAATCGACGCCGCGGAGAGCCTTCGACTCCACCGGAACCCCAAGGACCGGGAGCCAGGTATGCGCGGCGATCATGCCTGGCAGGTGCGCCGAACCCCCTGCCCCGGCGATGATCACACGCAGACCGCGGCCAGCCGCTGCGCGGGAGAATTCGGCCATCAACTCCGGCGTGCGATGAGCGGAGACGATCTGGTGTTCACTCCCGATCCCGAGCTGCTCGAGCAGATCGACGGCATGGCGCATCGTCTCCCAATCGGAAGCGCTGCCCATCACGACGGCGACGAGGCTCGCGGCGGGAGAAGCAGGCGCAGGCATCTGCGTTCATGACTTCCCGCAAGCGCTCGGCTTGTAAAGGCTTTTTCAGATGAATTGCGGCGCGACGGGCGCGCCTTTAGTTGTGGGATGCGAGACCGCAACGCTACCTTGGTGCTGACCGGCTTCATGGGCGCAGGAAAATCCTCGATCGGCCGGCTCCTGGCGGAGCAGACTGGGTTGCCCTTGCGCGATACGGACGAGCTCGTGCGCGCGGAAAGCGGAAGAGAGGTCGCGGAGTTTATCGCGCGGCAGGGCGAGGAGGAGTTCCGCGCTTTGGAAGCGGCCCTGGTGCAGAAACTGGAGAATGCGCCGGGCATCATCGCCACAGGCGGCGGCGTGGTGCTGAACCCGGAAAGCGTGCGCAAGCTGCGAGGGCTCGGGACGGTGGTCTATCTGGCGGCGGCTCCGGACGCGCTCTGGGAGCGTCTTCGCGGCGGCACGGGGCGGCCTTTATTGGCAAAACCGGATCCGCGGACGACATTCACAGAACTGCTGAAAATGCGGGAGCCGCTTTACCGCCGCTTGGCAGACGTGACCGTCGACACAAGCACGCTCACCTTAGAGGAAGCCGCCGCCGCAGTGCTGCGCACGTGGAAACCAGCCGATGGAACCCAAAGCTGAGATCATCCGGCAGGCGGTGGCTCTCGGGTTCGACTCCTGCCGGGTCGCGCGTTGCGAGCGACCGCAGCACGGCACGGAATTTCAAGACTGGCTGGCGGATGGTGCGGCCGGCGAAATGGATTGGATCGCGCGCGGCGCCGGGAAGCGTATGGACCCGCAGCAGGTGCTGCCGGGTGCGCGTTCGGTCATCGTCGTAGCGCTGAATTACTGGCCGGGGGCAGAGGCTAATGATGCTGCGGCCGAACGGCCGGGAAAAATCGCGCGCTACGCGTGGGGCGATGATTACCACGACGTGATGCAGACGAAGCTGCGCCAACTCGATGATTACCTCCGCTCACTCGGCGGGGTACAGAAGTGCTACGTGGATACCGGGCCGCTGCTCGAGCGAGATCACGCGGCGGCGGCTGGTGTTGGCTGGCACGGCAAGAGCACGATGCTGGTGGACCCAAAGCTTGGGACGTGGTTTTTATTGGGTGAAATCCTGACGACGCTCGACCTGCCGGCGGACGAGCCGCAGGCGCCGCGCTGCGGTAGTTGCACCCGCTGCATTACAGCTTGTCCGACTGGCGCGATCACCGCGCCGCACCGGCTCGATGCGCGGCGTTGCATCTCCTATCTCACGATCGAACTGAAAGGCTCGATTCCATTAGAGTTCCGCCCGCTGATCGGCGACCGCATCTACGGCTGCGACACCTGCCTGGAAGTCTGCCCGTGGAACCGCTTTGCGGCGGCCTCTCGGGAGACAGCGTTTGCCGCCCGACCGGCCACTTCCGCGCTGCAGCTGCGCGATTATCTGGCGCTGACCGACGAGAGCTTTCGCGCGCTCTTTCGCGGCTCGCCCATTAAACGCCTCCGGCGCCGCGGTTTGCTGCGAAACGTCTGCGTGGCCCTGGGAAACGTCGGGACGCGGGAAGATCTGCCTGCGCTGGAGCGCGCCACGAGGGATCTGGAGCCGTTGATCGTGGAGCATGCCGCCTGGGCGATCGCGCAGATTGAGAAGCGGGAGCCTGAGTCCATGGCTGGGGGAAAAGTGAACGGTTATTGCTTGGCAAACATCTAAACCGTCGCTATTCGTCCCACTCCCTTCGACCCACCCCCTCCAGACATGCACCAAGCAATCGCCCGGCCCGGGTCGACCAGCACTCCTCCGCGCAAGCGGAAGTCGCGTCGCAAGCGCTATATCATCATTGGTGCGGTTGTGATCCTGGTCGCCTGGATTGTGACGTCGATGATCCTGGGCAAACGCGAGAAACCGATCCCGGTCGTGACCGAGAAAGCAGTGCGAAGGACGATCGTCCAGACCGTCTCGGCGACGGGTAAAGTGCAGCCGGAAATCGAAGTAAAGATCTCACCCGAGGTAGCCGGTGAGATCACGGAGCTGCCGGTGGATGATGGATTGCCGGTAAAGAAGGGCGATTTGTTAATGAAGATCAAGCCGGACTCCTATCAGGCGCTGGTCGACGCGCAGCAGGCCGGGATCAGCGCAGCCAAGGCGACGAATCTGCAAATGAAAGCGTCGAGCGCGAAGGCCGGGCAGGACCTGCGACGCGCCCAGGACTTATTCGCCAAGAAGATGATTTCCGAATCGGAGTTCATGACCGCGCAGACGGCCTACGATGTGGCGGCATCCACCTACGAGAGCACGCTCCATGAAATCGAACGAGCGGAAGCCGGCTCGAGTCAGGCGCGCGATCAGCTTTCCAAGACCACGATCTACTCGCCGATCGACGGGACGGTAACGGTGCTCAATAGCAAGCAAGGCGAGCGCGTCGTGGCGACGAATCAGTTCGCCGGCACGGAAGTGATGCGGGTGGCTGATCTGAGCCATATGGAAGCCCGGGTCGACGTGAACGAAAACGATGTCGTCACGGTGAAGGCTGGGGACAAGGCGATCGTGACGATAGATGCGTACGGCGAACGGAAGTTCACCGGGACGGTGGCACAGATTGCTAACACCGGAAAAACCAGCGGCACCGGAACGCAGGAAGAGGTAACTAACTTCGAAGTAAAGATTCGAATAGACGATGTGGATGTGCGGCTACGGCCCGGGTTGAGCTGCACCGCCGACATCCAGACCAACATAGTGCAGGATGCGGTGGCGGTGCCGATGCAAAGCGTCACCATCCGCACGGGCGACAGCAATCTCAGTCCCGAGGAAATCGAAAAACGCAAGGAGAAGCAGGCGGCTACCGACAAAGGCGACAACGCGGCGGAGTTCACGAACGAGCGGCAGGAGAAACGCTCGGCCCGGGAAGAGCGGGAGAAGGCTGCGAAGGTGGTCTTTGTTAAAAACGGCGGGATCGCGCGGATGGTGAAGGTCACGACTGGCATTGCAGACGACACTTACATGGAGATCAAGAGCGGCCTGCAGCCCGGCGACGAAGTCATCTCGGGAAGCTACAGCGCAATCAGCCGGAAGCTAAAGGATGGCGCGAAAGTAGAAATCGAGAAGCCGGAGAAGACAGAGAGTTAGTGACGGGGGCGGGTGAAAGCCAGATGGATTCTGCCTCTGTCCGGCCTTACGGCCCGATCGTTATTGATATCGAGAACATCACGAAGCATTACGTGATGGGAGAAGAGACGGTGCACGCTTTGCGCGGCGTCACCCTGCAGATTCATCGTAACGAATACCTCGCGATCATGGGCCCGAGCGGCAGCGGCAAATCGACTCTTATGAACATGCTGGGTTGTCTTGATACGCCCAGCTCCGGCCGCTACGAGTTCAATGGCAGGGATGTCTCCTCGATGGATGGCGATGAGCTGGCGGAGATTCGGAATAAGGAAATCGGGTTCGTCTTCCAGACCTTTAATTTGCTCCCCCGCTCCACCAGCCTTCGCAACGTGGAACTGCCACTGATCTACGCCGGGATTGATCCTGAGACGCGGGTCGAACGCGCCGCGCAAGCCCTCCGCGACGTCGGCCTGGGCGAAAGGATGCAGCACAAGCCTAACGAGTTATCAGGCGGCCAGCGCCAGCGGGTGGCGATCGCGCGCGCCCTGGTCAACGATCCTTCCATCATTCTAGCCGACGAACCCACCGGCAACCTGGATTCCCGCACTGGAGAAGAAATCATGGCGTTGCTGGAGAACCTTTACCAGCGAGGCAATACCGTCATCCTGGTGACGCACGAGCCGGACATCGCAGCCCACGCCCGTCGCAGCGTCCATCTGCGCGATGGGATCGTGGAGAGCGACAGCCTTCAGGCCCGGACAGGAGCCGCGTCCCTCGCTTAGAGCCGGCAAAGATGAAGCGATTCCTTTACGAGCTCAGCGAAAGCTGGAAAATAGCGCTCGCCCAAATGCAGGCGAACAAGACCCGTTCCATGTTAACCGCGCTCGGCGTGATCATCGGGATCGTGGCGGTGACCTTGATGGGCACAGCCATCACCGGCATCCAGACCGGGTTTGACCAGAGCATGTCCATCGTCGGCGATGACGTGCTTTACGTGAGCCAATATCCCTGGGCGCGGATGAATGATTGGTGGAACTACCGCGACCGGCGCGAGATTAAAACCGAATATGCCGAAACCCTGAACCGGCTGATCGCCGCAACTCCAAACTCGACCCTGCGGGTGGCGGTGCCGACCTCGAATGTGAGCCGGACGGTAAAGTACAATGACAATCAGGTGAGCGGGGTTTTTGTGCAGGGAACTACCGCTGATTATCCGCTCATCTCCGTGGTGGATTTCACGGAAGGGCGCTTCTTCAATGAGCTGGAAAACAAGGCTGCCGCGAACGTCTGTCTGCTCGGCTATGATGTGGCGGATGCCCTCTTTCCGTCCGGTAGTCCGATGAACAAGGAAGTGCTGATCAGCGGTCAGAAATTCAAGGTGATTGGCGTCGGCGCGCGGCAAGGCTCCTTTCTCGGCCTTTTCAGTCTCGATTCGATTGTCATCGTGCCTCTGCCGGCCTTTAAGCGCTACTTTAGCGCCAAGAGCGAGTCGGACGTAAGGATCAAGGTAAAGGATAAGACCCGGCTTGCCGACTCGAAGAGCGAACTTACCGGGCTGATGCGGCGGGTCCGTGCCCTGCCACCCGAGAAGAAGGATGATTTCAACATTAACGAGCAGCAGGCTTTCAAGAGCACACTCGATCCGGTGAAGAACTCCATTGCCATCGCCGGCTTATTTATTACCGGCTTGTCGCTCTTTGTCGGCGCGATCGGGATCATGAATATCACCTTCGTAAGCGTCAAAGAGCGGACCAAGGAAATCGGCACGCGCAAAGCGCTGGGCGCGCGGCGACGGACAATCCTGCTCCAGTTCCTGATTGAATCGACTGCGCTCTGCGTGCTCGGCGGCTTGATCGGGCTGATTTTTGCCTATCTGCTATGCTTCGGGATCGGGTATGCGTTCCCTTTATTCCCGATCCAACTCTCCTTCGCGCTGGTGCTCATCAGCATGGTCCTTTCCGTGCTGACCGGCCTGGTGTCGGGCCTTGCGCCGGCCTGGTCCGCCTCACGGCTCGATCCCGTCACCGCGCTGCGCTATGAGTAAACGTAAGGGACCTCCGGTCATGCAATTCCGAGAGATCATCGTGATGGCGCTGCAGTCCTTAGGCGCAAACAAGCTTCGCTCCGGCCTTACGATGGTTGGGATCACGATCGGCGTCTTTTCCGTCATCTCGGTTATGACCGCGATCGGGGCCCTCCAGAGTTCAATCGAGAGCGGAATTAATTTCCTGGGCTCGAATATTTTCCAGTTTGCGAAGTACCCGGTGAACGGCGGCGCTGGGGGCCGCAACGCGGAAAAGTACGCGAACCGGCGCAACGTCAGCTATGCGCAGGCGGTCCATTTTCAGAGCCTGATGGAAGGAACGGCGCGCGAGGTTTGCCTGAAGTCTTTCGAGAGTGGGGCACAGGCGATTTATCGTGGAGAGAAGACGCCCTCGAGCCTGCGGGTCGTCGGGAGCAACCAGGGCTTTCTGGCCGCGAATAGCTACAATCTCGGCTATGGGCGCAACCTTACCCAGGAGGATGTAGACCTGGCGCGCAGCGTCGCCGTCGTCGGCAAAACAATCGAGAAGCAGCTTTTTCCTCATGAGACGCCCATCGGAAAAGTCTTCAAGTTAAGCGGCCACCCGTTCACGATCATCGGAGTTCTCGCGGAAAAAGGGAGCGCCTTCGGCGAGAGCCAGGATGACATCTGCGTGATGCCGATCACGCGATTTTTCGAGAACTACGGCTCGGCCAAACGCACGGTGAACATCGCCACGCAATCGTTTTCGCAGGAGAATTACAACCGCACAATGGACAAGGCGATCGGCGCCATGCGGATCGCGCGGGGTCTGAAGCCGAATCAGCCGAATGATTTTGAAATCTACTCGAACGACTCTCTGAAAAGCGCTTTCGCTTCCATCGCCGGGGTGGTGCGGATCGGCGCGTTGGTCATCAGTTTGATCGCGCTCGTCGCTGCCGGGGTCGGCATCATGAACATCATGTTGGTGAGTGTCACGGAGCGAACCAAGGAGATCGGGATCCGGAAGTCCATTGGCGCCCGCAGCGGCGATATCCTCCGCCAATTTCTCACGGAAGCAGTGTTCATTTCCGAAGCCGGCGGCATGCTCGGTATCGTGCTGGGTGTGCTCGGCGGAAATGCGCTGGCGCACTGGCTCGACGCGGAGCTGATCTTCCCTTTCGGCTGGGCGATTGCCGGGTTGGTCGTTTGCTCGGCGATTGGGATCGGGTTTGGATTTTACCCGGCGTATCGAGCCGCCTCGCTCGACCCGATCGAGGCGCTCAGGTTCGAGTAAAAAAGCTTCTCTGCTCCCGCCTGAACCAGCGGCTATGAGCTGGGGTGCGTCTTGAGAAACTCCTCGAGCTGCTCCGTGCCAAAATCCGCCAGCACCTCGCCGTTCCAATCGAGCGTGGGCGTCTTGGTTTGACCGGAGAGCTCCTGCAGCTTCTTCATTTTTGAATCGCTCCCGCGCACATCCACCTCGGTGTAGCTGATCCCGCGTTGATCGAGGTAATCCTTGGCCGCTTTGCAATAGGGGCAACCGGTTTTCACATAGAGGATGGGCGTCATGCTGAGTAATCGCGCGCGCCCCCGGACCCGGCTGCGCGCGATGCGCAGTTACGTCAGTCCGAGCGCGCGAAATGTCGCATCGACATAGCGCAAGTGCGTCTCGAGCGAGCAAAGTGCATCGATTTCCGCCGCCGGGACGAGGTTTGTGATCTCCGTTTCCGCCTTCACATTTTCGGCAAACGACCGCTCCCCTTTCCACGTTCGCATGGCCGCGCGTTGCACCGCCTCGTAGGCCGTCTTGCGTTCCGCTCCCGCCCGCGTGAGTGCCAGGAGGATCGATTGGCTGCAATAGAGTCCTTTCGTGAGCGCCAGATTCCGCTCCATCTGCTCCGGATAAACCTGGAGACCGCCAACCAGTTCGCGCAGTTTCACGAGCATGTAATCGAGCAAGGTGCAGGCATCCGGCAGAACGATCCGTTCCGCGCTCGAGTGGCTGATATCGCGCTCATGCCAGAGCGCGACATTCTCCAGGCCGGTGACAGCATACCCGCGAATCACCCGCGCCAGGCCGCTCAGTCGCTCGCCGGTGATCGGGTTGCGCTTATGCGGCATGGCGGAGCTGCCTTTCTGCCCTTCACTGAAGAACTCCTCCACCTCGAGAACCTCGGTGCGTTGCAGGTGACGGAACTCCGTCGCCCAGCGATCGATGCTGGACGCGATCAGCGCCAGGGTGGTGAGAAATTCCGCGTGCCGATCCCGCTGGATGATCTGGGTGGAAAGGGTCGCCGCTTTGAGTCCCAGCCGTTCACAAACGGATCGTTCCACCGCCGGGTCGAGGTGAGCATGTGTGCCGACCGCGCCGCTCAGTTTTCCCACCCGGACGCGCTCCAGCGTCTGCGCCAGCCGCTCCTCGGCGCGGCCGAATTCATCGTACATGAGCGCAAGCTTCAATCCGAATGTGATCGGCTCCGCGTGGATCCCATGGCTCCGGCCGATCATCGGAATCATCTTGAACTCTCGCGCCCGGCCCGCGACCACCGCGCGCAAGCTCTGCAGATCGTCGCTCAGGATGGCGCCTGCCTCCGTCATCTGCACCGCCAGCGTCGTATCGAGCACATCCGACGAGGTGAGCCCCTGGTGCATCCAGCGCGCCGCCGGTCCCACCGAGGCCGCGACGTTCTCGAGGAAAGCGATCACATCATGGTTCGTCCGCTTCTCGATCTCCGCGATTTCCGGAACGGAGAAGCGCGCCCGCTGCCGGATCTCGACCGCGTCCGCGCGCGGAATTTGCCCCAGGTCGGCCATCGCTTCGCAGGCCAGCGTCTCGATCTCGAGCCAGATCTCGAATTTCCGCTGCTCGGACCAAAGCGTCCGCATCGCCGGGCGTGAATAGCGCGCAATCATTCGCCGACGATAAAAGCGCCCGCGGAAACGGGAAGCGTTATGTACGCAAAAAAAGGCGCCGCCGGCCGAGGATTCGGCAGAGCGGCGCCCTGAGAAATGACACGGGGAACGAGCTGCTTAAAAGACGCGCGCGCGCGTGAAGCGACCGTTGCTTTCCACTCGCACCTGTCCGCTGGCGAGCAGGTTAGCCACTGCGGCGACCGTTTCCCTGGTGTTTTTCGTGCACGAGCTGACGGCGAGGATCAAATCGCCGAGAGAAAGTTTCTGCCGGGGTTTCAAGATCTGAGTTTCGGTGTTCATGGGTTGCCCAATTAGAGAGCAGGAGAGGTGCCACCGTTCAAAAATTAGCCGCGGCCGGGCCGCGCATTCGATCGACAACGGCTCAGCGCTCCGTTGGCCGCCGGGCGCTGAGACGAATCACGGTCAGGTAAAGGGCGGCGAAGAGGACAACCAGCAGGACGATCCAGAGCGACTGCGACTTGATAAACGCGACCAGCGCGTCCGGATTGGAGATCAGATCGGGGCGGAGGCGATACGCTTTGTCGCCCAGGAAGGCCAGGATGTAACACCAGATCGCAGAGCCGAGGATCGTGACCGCACTGAAGAGGCCGAAGTTCATCCGCACGATCCCCGCAGGGATCGAGATCAGGTGGCGAATCACCGGCAGCAACCGGGCGAAGAACACCCCTCCCGCCTCGTAGCGCGCGAGCCACGCCTCGGCCCGGGCCAGCTTCTCCGGGCGCAGGAGAAAATATCTCCCGTAACGCAGCACCAGCGGCCGGCCCGCCCCGCGCGCCACTCCGTAGGTGATCGCGGCACCGAGGTAAGATCCGAAAGTCCCCGCCAGGACGACTCCGGTGAAGCTCAATTGCCCACTCGCCGCGAGAAATGCTGCGGGCGGGATCACCACCTCACTCGGCACAGGGAAAATGGAGCTCTCCATCGCCATCAGCACCATGATGCCGAGATAGCCCCAGTGCTGCACCCAGCCGACCCAGATTTCGAGAAGATGATGCATGAAGGAATTTTCGGATTTTCGGAAATCGGATTTCGGATTTAGCCTCAGCGGGCGGGTGGCGCGGGTTAGTTCCATCCAAAATCGCCGCTCCGCAATCCTAATTCCTCGATGTCGATCTATCGTCGCGTGCTCCGCTACTACCGGCCGTTTGCGGCGCAGACTGCGTTCGGCCTGGCGCTCACCCTCGGCGGGATCGGGCTGAATTTGCTCAAGCCGTGGCCATTCAAGATCATCGTCGACGATCTCATCCCGGTCGCGGGGCGGGATGGCGCCGCCGGTGGCGTCTGGGCTGCCGAGATGGCTGCGCATCCCGCGCGGATCCTGGCGATCCTTTGTGGCGCCCTCGTGGGCATCCAGCTGCTCTGGGGTTTGCTGAATATGGCCACAAACCTCCTCTTCGTGAGGATCGGCCTGCAATCGCTCCTGCGCCTGCGCACGGAATTGTACGCCTACCTGCAGTCGCTCTCGCTCAAGTACCACGATGCGCAACGCTCCAGCGATTCCAGCTTTCGCGTCGCCTACGATTCGCAGGCGATCCAGACGATGTACAACCAGGGCTTCACCAACATCTTTACCTCGGCGGTGACATTGCTCGGCACCTTCGCGGTGATGATCGGGATCGATTGGAAGCTGACCCTGCTCTCGTTAGGCGTGGTGCCGCTGATCGTGGCTGCGATCTACTTTTTCGCGCGGCGGATCCGCCTGCAATCGACCGTCATTCACGAGCGCGACAGCGCCCTGCTCGCGCACGCGCAGGAAGGATTGAGCTCGGTGCGGATGGTGCACGCTTTCGGGCGCGAAGATTGGGAGGTCAGCCAGTTCCGGGGTCAGGCAGACCAGAGCCTGCAGGCGAACTTGCGACTCACACTCACGAACGTACACAGCGCGCTCGTGATCAGCACCCTGATGGCCGCCGGCACCGCGGCGATGTATTACCTCGGAACCTTGCACGTGCTGGCCGGGACGCTCTCGCTCGGCTCGCTTCTGGTTTTCAGCGCCTACTTGCTGATGCTCTATCAGCCGCTCGAATCGCTCACTTATACCGCCTGGGCGATGGAAGGTGCGGCGGCGGGCGCGCAACGCTGTTTCGAAGTGCTCGATCGCGCGGATGATGTCTTGGATCGCCCGGGTGCAGCCGTCATCAGGCAAACGTCGGGCGCGCTCGACTTCGAAAACGTGAGCTTCGGCTACGCAGCTGACCAGCCAATCCTGAAGGGAGTCGATCTGCACATCGCGCCGAATCAGATTGTCGGGATTGTCGGCGGGACTGGCGCGGGGAAGAGCACGCTTCTTAGCCTGGTGCCGCGTTTCTACGATCCGACGAGCGGCGGCGTGGCGATCGACCACCGGGATCTGCGCGACATCACCAAAAAGTCGCTCCGGGCGCAGATTGGGATTGTGTTGCAAGATACCCTGCTCTTTTCCACCACCATCCGGGAGAACATTGCCTACGGCAGGCCGGACGCGACGGAGGAGCAAATCCGGGCGGCGGCGCAGCGGGCCCAAGCCGATGAATTCATCAACCGCCTGCCCCACGGCTACGACAGCCCCGTGGGCGAACGGGGCGGCCACCTCAGCGTGGGGCAGCGCCAGCGCATCGGAATTGCCCGCGCCTTTCTGAAAGACGCGCCCGTTCTGCTGCTCGACGAACCTACCTCCGCACTCGACCCGACCACGGAAGCGGCCATCATGGAGACCGTGAAGGAACTGATGGACGGCCGCACCACCCTGATCGTGACGCACCGGCTTGCGACGATTCACGGCGTCGATCGCATCGTGGTGCTGGAGCGCGGTTTCGTGGCGGAGCAAGGGACGGGCCCGGAGCTGCTGGCGCGCGGCGGGGTTTACGCGGCGCTTTACTCCTCCGGGCATTATCATGCGGAGCCGGCCCTGCGATGAGCAACGTCACTGCTGAGCGCCGGGTGGAAGGCGATTGGTGGCCCGACCCGATCCCGCCCAACGTGCACTTCGGTACCGGATTCTTTTGCGAGAGCGCGCAAGTTTTCAAGCAGTTTAAGAGCCGGCAGCCGCGCGCGCTCGTGATCGGAGATCATGTCTCGATCTACGCCGGTTGTTCATTTCCGCTCGGGCCGAATGCCCTCTGCACGCTCGGGGACTTCACGCTCGTGAACGGCGCGATGCTGATGGCGGAAGAGCGCATCGAAATCGGATCGCATTGCCTCATTTCCTGGAATGTCGGCATCGCGGACTGCGATTTTCACCCGCTCGACGCGGTCGAGCGGCGGCGCGATGCGACAGCGTTGGCACCGTTCTTTGAGGGCCGTCCACCGCGTCCCAAGATCAGCTCTGCGCCCGTCGCGATCGCGGACAATGTCTGGATCGGGATGAACGCGGTGGTATTGAAAGGTGTCACCATCGGCGAGAATTCGATCGTCGCGGCCGGGGCCGTCGTGACCCGGAGCGTGCCCGCGAACGTGATCGTCGCCGGCAATCCCGCGGTGGTGATCAGGAAGCTGTAGCGCGGAGCTGCGCGACGAGAGAATGCAACGCAAACGCCTCCTCGTGATGGGCTTCATGGGGTCGATCCCCATCGCGGGCGTCATCTGGCAGCACCTCCATTACATCATCGGGCTGCAGCGGCTCGGGCACGAAGTTTACTACGTCGAGGATTCGCAAAGGCATCCCTACAGCCCGGAGACGCGGCAATGCGGTGCGGACTACGATTACGCCGCATGCTTGCTCACGCAGCTCGGCCGGGACTTCGGTTTTGCGGGGAAATGGAGTTTCTGCGCGCGTTACTTGGGGCGCGATGTGACGGCTGGTCTAACGAGAGCGCAAGTCTTGGAAATCTACGCGAGTGCCGATGCGATCCTAAACGTCTGCGGCACCCAGGAAGTGAACGAAGACCTCTCAGGCAACGACCGGCTGCTCTACATCGATAGCGATCCGGGAGTCGAGCAGATTAAGATCGACCAGGCGCCGGGACACCTCCTGGACGAGCTGCAGCAGCATCGCGCGCTCTTCACCTTTGGCGAGAATGTCGGGACGCCGGAGTTTGTGGTGCCGACGCACGGCGTCAAATGGCTGCCCACCCGGCAGCCGGTCGTGACCGATCTTTGGCGTGCCGATTCCAGCCCGCCCGCCGGCACGGCCTTCACTTCCATCGCAAACTGGAACACGAGCGGGCTCAAGGATATGGAGTGGCGCGGGGAGACCTATCACTGGAACAAGGCGCCGCAGTTCCTCCGCTTGATCAACGCTCCCGAACGCGCGGGCGAGCCGTTTGAACTCGCGGTGGAGATGGAAGACCCCGCCACGCGCGCAGCGTTCGAGTGCAATGGCTGGCGCTTGCACGATCCGCGCCATCTCAGTGTCGATCTGCAGGCGTACCGTGAATTCATCCGGAACTCGAAAGGCGAATTCACGGTCGCAAAAGACCAGTACGTGCGGCTGAATACCGGCTGGTTCAGCGATCGCAGCGCCTGTTACCTGGCGGCCGGCCGGCCGGTGATCACGCAGGAGACCGGCTTCACAAAACATCTGGGTGCGGGGGAAGGCCTCTTTGGCTTCCGCACGCTCGCCGAAGTGGCGGAAGCGGTGCAGGCCATCAACCACGATTACGCCTACCATTGCGCGCGCGCCGCGGAGATTGCGCGCGAGTTCTTCGAAGCCGAAAAAATCCTGCGCAGTTTGCTGGAACGCGCCGGGATTTGATTTCCGGATCATCTGTCTCATCTTCTCCGTCTTCTGATGAGGCGTGCCGCATTTTTAACGTCGATCCTGCTCTCGATCGGCGATGTGGTGCACGCGCAGAAGACTGCTCCGCCGCTTGCGATCGAGCCTCGCCCCTCCGCCACCGCGCCAGCCGCTGCAGCGCTCATTGCACCGCCTGCGGTCCCTTCCCGGCCGAACGGCAAGATTCAAAATAGCCTCGTCCGGATCACGGCCACCGAGACAGAACCCGATTACAAGGCGCCCTGGAATTCAGGTGGCATCCAGCGGGGCGTCGGCGCGGGGTTTGCGATCGACGCGACCCGGATCATGACGAACGCGCACGTCGTGAGCAACAGCCGCTACCTGACGGTGGAGCGCGACGGCGACCCCAAGAAATATCCCGCCCAAGTCCTCTTCGTGGCGCACGACTGCGATCTCGCGCTCCTCACGGTCGCGTCACCCGATTTTTCGAAAAACATGGTGCCGCTCACCTTCGGAGACATCCCGGAGTTGGAAACCACCGTCTCGGCCTATGGCTATCCGATCGGCGGCGACCGGATGTCAGTCACGACCGGGATCGTCTCCCGGATCGACTTTCAGCTCTACACCCATTCCTCGATCGACCAGCACCTCGCGATTCAAATTAGCGCGCAAATCAATCCCGGGAACAGCGGCGGTCCCGTGATGCAGGACGGCAAAGTCGCCGGCGTGGCCTTCCAGGGGTATAGCGGCGATGTCGCACAAGGTGTCGCCTACATGATTCCGACCCCGGTGATCCGGCGCTTCCTGAAGGACGTCGAGGATGGCCACTACGATCGCTACGTGGATCTCGGCGTCAGCTATTCGAAGCTGCAGAATCCGGCGCAGCGCCGCTTCCTCGGTTTGCAGGATGACGATCGCGGAGTGCTGGTCAACTCGGTGATCGCGGCCGCGTCTTCCGCGAAAGTCCTCCAGGGAGGCGATGTTTTGATGGCGATCGACGGGCACGCGATCGCGAGCGATGCCTTCGTTGAACTACAAGGCTCGCGCGTCGAGATGCCCGAAGTCGTGGAGCGGAAATTCAAGGGCGACAAGGTCACGCTCGATCTCCTGCGCGACAAAAAGCCGATGACCGTCACGGTCGAGCTGGAGCCGCTCTGGCCGTATCTCTTCCAAGGGCACACCTACGATCTCCAGCCGCGCTTCGTGGTTTATGCCGGGCTGCTCTTTCAGCCTTTGTCGCTGGACATGCTGCAAGCTTACCAGCCGCAGGACCTGCGCTTGCGGCATTTCTTCGATTTCTTTGTCTCCGAGCAAATTTATTTACAACACCCAGAAGTGATCGTGCTCGCGAACATCCTGCCCGATCCGATCAACAGCTACCTCACGCCTTACCGCGCCGGTATCGTGGACGAAATCAACGGGAAGAAAATCCGATCCCTCGAAGACCTCGCACAAGCTTTCGCTGAGACGCCTGACCAATTTGTGGTGCGGATGATCGGCGACGGGCCGCCCTTGATCATCGATCGGAAAGAAGCAGAAGCGGCGCGGGAACGGATCAAAATGCGCTACAACGTCGTGCGGGAACAGAATCTCACCGAGCAACGTCCGCCGAAGCCGCCTATGCCGGGGGACGAGCCGTAATGCACCGCCTGCTCTTCTCGGTCGTGCTGACGGCGGCCGTCGCCTCCTCCGCGCTGGGCGCTCCAAAATCCGGCCCGGCGGATCCTCTCGCCACGCTGAAGCCCAAAGATCTCTCCCTGGTCCGGGTAAACGTCACCGGGCAGCCTTACGATTACACCAGGCCTTGGCAGAAGAAGGCGCCCTTCTCGAAGCGCGCGCTCGGCGCAGTCCTGCCGAAGAACCGCGTTCTCGTTACCGCGGATCTGGTTGCGAACCAGAACTACGTCGAGCTGGAGCGCGCCGAGTCGGGTGAAAAAACGGGCGCAGATGTCGTTGGGATCGACTACGAGGCGAACCTCGCCCTGATTGAGCCGAACGATAAGAATTTCCTGAACGGCCTCGCGCCGTTGCAGCTCGCGCTCGATACCGTGGTCGGAGACCGGCTCGCTGCTTTGCAACTTGAGCCGACCGGAGCGCTGGTCGTGACGGAAGGCCTGGTCACGACCGTGCAGATGACGCGTTATCCGGCGGATGTGAGCCAGTTCCTCACCTACCGGATCAGCATGACGATGCAGTACCGGGATAACAGCTACACCATCCCGCTGGTGAAAAATAACAAGCTCGCCGGGTTGCTCCTCCGCTACGATCCGCGCTCGCAGGTGCTCGATGCCATTCCGGCACCTATCATTGCCCATTTCTTGAAAGAGGCCGAGTCGCAGACCTATCGCGGCTTCCCGTCGGCTGGGTTCGGTTTCTTCCCCACGCGCGATCCGCAGCTGCGGAAATTCTCCGGTGAAACCGGGAAGCCGGCGGGCGTTTACGTGATCAGCCTTGAGCCGGAGATGCCGGCCATGAAAGCCGGGATGCAGGTTGGCGACGTCGTGACTTCCGTGGCGAACAACGAGATCGATCAGAACGGGAATTACATCGACCCGCTCTACGGCAAAATCGAGTTCACCAACCTGATCACCTCCCGTTCCTTCGCCGGTGACACGATTCCCATTCAGATCCAGCGCGCCGGCAAACCGATGCAGCTCAACGTCGTGCTCGAACACCGTGCCGCGACGGATTACGTCGTGCCGCCTTACGCGCTCGATCGTCCGCCTTCTTATTACCTGCTCGGCGGCATGATCTTCCAGGAGCTGTCGCGGCAACTGCTGAAGGAATGGGGCGGCAACTGGCAGAAGGAAGCGCCCCAGCGCCTCGTCTATCTCGATCGCTTTCAGTCGGAATTGTTCCCGGAAGGCAATCGACGGGTTGTGATTCTCACCCAGGTGCTCCCCTCGAACAGCACGATTGGCTATGAAGACATCAACTACCTCACGGTGCAAAAGGTGAACGGCAAAGAGATCAAATCGCTGCGCGACTTCGCGGAAGCCGTGGAGGAGCCGCTGTCCGGCGGCTTTATCAAAATCGAGACGACTGAGGATCCGAAGCAGATCGTGCTCGACGCCGCGCAAGTCTCCGCCGAAGCCGCGGGGCTGCAGGAAAACTACGGATTGCCAGCGCTCCAGCGCCTCGAGTAATCAGCCCAACGTCGCGTCTTCGTCGCGCGGCGCCGGAGTGACAGGTCGCTCCCGCGACAGGAAGCGCGCGACCTCGTCGTCATACGTGCGGAAAGGATCGCCCATCACGAGGAAGTCGTGGTGGTCGCAGGCGACGGAATCCCAGTTCACCACGTAAGGCTGCTTTCGTTCTTGAAAATAGGCGACCGCTTTGGACCGCCCCGAGGCTCTCGTATTCGCCGGCGGCACTCTCATCGTCGCGGGATCACGCACGCTGTTGTTCCATTCGCCGATTCTCTTCGCGGCCGCGACGCCGAAGAACAGCCCCTGGGCCGGATCGATGTTGTGATACTCCAGATCGAGACTCTGCAGCCACGGTTCATCCCAGCCCACTTCCTCCGCGGCCATGAAGGTCTCCAGGAGCCACTTCTTCGTGATCCAATCGACGCCGCCAATCAGCGTCTCAGGTTTTTGCGTCAGCGCTTGGAGCGTAAAGCTCCAGCTCTCGAGCAGCCAATCCGTCTCCGCGCTCGTGCCGCCCAGGTGCCGCTGCGCCAGCGCTTGGAACTCCCACTGCAAATCGAGGCTGCCGATTGTCTCCCCATTCTCCAGTTGCACGATCCAGGCCTGCGTCGCATCCCGCGAAACTTCGCGCGTGCTCTGGACTGCATCGCGCAAGCTCCAATCCTGCGTGAGCTTCCCCTGCTCCAGCAGCGTGAGCATGCAGGCCGTCGTGCCGATCTTCAGCGCCGCGGCAAACGGGCTCATATTCGAGTCGCCGATCAGCAAGTGGAGGCGGCGGTATTTTCGATGATCGGCCAGCGGCTCGTCGCGCGCGTTGATGATCGCGCGATTGAACTGCACCCATTGGTAAATGTCGTTCACGATGTGGTCCGCACGCTGGCTGATCTGGAATTCCACCCGGGGTTCTAGTGGCGGAATCTCGACATCGAACGCGAGCGGATTGGCCTGCCCGACCCGGCCCGCGCCGGTGAAAATCTGGCGCGTGGCGAGGAATGCCAGGAGCGTGCCCAGCACCGGCGGCGTAAACTGCGCCTCGCGGCGCATCAGGTAATTCTCGTGGCAACCGAACGTGGCACCGGTCCAGTGGTCGATGTTGTTTTTGATGAAGGAGACCTGCCCCGTGCCGCCGAGCGCCTCCAGACTCGCCTGCAGCAATTGATCGCCCGCGATATCATACCTCACCACATCGCGCAGGCTCAGGCACTCCGGGGAGGCATACTCGAGGTGTCCCATATCGAGGTAAACACGTCCGCCGTTTAACAGAAAACCGCCGTTCCCCGGCGGCTCCTCGTAATCGCGGTAGTGCAAATCGACTGCGCCGGCCGCAGCGTTGCGGAAGATGTGATTCTTCACGCGCACTGGCCACGACTCCGCGCTTCCGCGCGGAGCGTCGCTCCTCACGAGGCAGCCGTATTCGGTCTCCAGCCCGGCGATCCGATCCATTCCAGCAGCACAATCCCGTGACGCCGTGCCGATGCCAAGCGCGTTCCATTGCGCGGGCGATTCGCGGCTTGATCTGCCGGCTGCCGTTAGCACACAGTTCCGCCGTGAGCGCCTTCCCGCCTCGCAGTCCCGCCGCGAAGCTCCGCGGCATCGTTTACGTCGGTCGCATGCTCGATAAAATTCGGCTCCACGCCGCAGGCCAGCTCCCGCCCGAATATCAGCCAAACCTCGGCAAAGGCTTCGATGGGAACTGCACCGCCTTCCTGCAAATCGATTACGAACAACTCGCCGCGTTCGTGCGACAAGACGGAACGGATGACGAAATCGTCGACTGGTGTTTCCAGCACGGCCACCGTCCGTCCCAGGACGAGATCGACGTTTGGAATGAGTTCATGCGCAAACGCGGCTGGAACGACGAGGTCACCGAGTTTCTCACCCGCCGCAAAACGGAAGGCGGCCTCGACGGTCGCGCCGATATCCGCACGATGTTTGAGTATATCGACGTCGACGAAGGCCGCTCTCTCGAACGCTAAACCGGCGGTTTACCGCTCTGCACCCCAACGGGGTGCGGCGGTGGCGGCGGTCGCATGCGGTCGTCGATCAGCTTCCAGGCGGCCAGCAGGACCGCGATCACGAAGAGCGTCGCACCGATCTTATGAACCCGCGCGGGCTGCAACACAGCCGCCCTCCCGTGCTCCTACTCCGAGAGTGTGTCGATTCGTTCCGCGAGCGCAAAATCCAGATCCGTCAGCCCGCCTTTGCTGTGCGTCGAGAGAATCAACCGCACCTTGTTATACCGAATATCGATGTCCGGATGATGCTCCTCATCCTCGGCTACTTCCGCGACGGCATTGACGAAATCCACGGCTTCCGTGAAATCATCGAACTCGAAACTCCGTTCGATGTGCTTCTTCTCCAACTCCCATTCCGGAACCTTTTTCAGCCGGTCTTTGAGTTGGTCTGCTTTGATCAGATCAGCCATAACGGGGGAACTCGTAACACCCCGAAACCTTTTTGCAATCGAGCTGCGCAGGTTTTTTCGTAACACTGGCGCAAGGCAATTTCAGCAAGCCGCCTGCGCGCGGAAACTATCTTCTCACCGCCGCATCGCGGCCACGCGCGTGCGTCAACG
>JBPCMX010000048.1:0-36553 GCA_051001855.1 Chthoniobacterales bacterium | reverse complement strand
CGGATCGCTTCGAGGTAGGTAACGCTCACGAGAGTTGGTCCACCATCTCCGGTTGCGCCATCGCGCGCCAATCGTCTTCGCTCGCGCGCGGCGTAGGATCGGTCTGCGCGGTGTTGATCGCGTCGTTTACTTCACCTGTAATTTCATCGCGCAGCTGCTGGAGTTCCTCGGCCGTCATCAGCTCCTGGGCGCGAATCAAATCTTCCGCGACTTTCACCGAATCGCGCGCGTAGCTTTCGCCGCGCATTTCCGGCGGGACGTAGCTGGCGTCGTCGTGTTCGCCGTGGCCGGCGAGACGCAGCACATGTGCCACCACCATCTGCGGGCGTCCGCCGGCGCGCGCGCGTTCCACCGCGTGACCGATGACTTCGAGGCAAGCGGTGAGATCCGTGCCGTCGACCGTATGGCCGTCGTAGCCGTAAGCGGCCGCGCGATCGATCAGATCCGCGCACCCAAACTGCCGGTCGTTCGGCGTGGAGTAGGCGAAGCGGTTGTTCGTTGCGACCAAGACAAACGGCACCTTCTCGACTGCTGCGATGTTGATGCCCTCATGGCTCGCGCCCGTCTGCATGCCGCCTTCACCAATCGTCGCCAGGCCGACGAAATCCTTTTCGCCGCGCCAGCGCTTCGCCATCAACGTGCCGACCACCACCGGAATCATTGCGCCGAGGTGGCTGATCATCGCCAGCTGTCCATTCCGCGGACGACCGCGATGGATATTGCCGTCGCGACCGCGCATCGGGCCCAGTTTCGAGCCCAGATAAGTGCGGGCGGGATCGAGCAGCAGCTCGCCGAAAGCCGCGCGTCCCGCCTGGTCGCGGATGAGCGGCGCGAAGACGTCGCCCTCGCGCAGCGAGAGCCCGCAGGACGTGCTGACTGCTTCCTGTCCGCGGCCAAGATAGACGCCGCCGACGATCATGCCGCCGCGATAAAGCGCACCGAGTTTATCCTCGAAAATGCGCGTCTGCAGCATGACGCGGAATGCTTTCAAATAGCGCGGGTGGGGCGGAGTTTTGGCCGTGGTTTTCGACTCAGGCTCCGCCGTTTGCAGCATCCGACCATTTTTGCAGCATCGGTACAGCGCGGCAAACTGTTTTGCCGCCGTGCGCCGGCGCGGCGACGCAGGACGGCCGTCGTAAACCGAAGCACAGAGCGCCCCGCCCGTGCTACGAAAGCGCCAGCTCGCGCTCGTGCTCGGCCGGTTCCGCCGGGAACGCGGGCTGCGCCGCACTCTTGCGCGCCGCGGCGGTGAGTTCCCCATCCGCGCCTTTCTCGCTCGCCATCCTCATGCCGACGAGCTTGCTCACGCCGCGCTCTTCCATCGTCACGCCATAGAGAACATCCGCTTTCGCAATCGTGCGTTTGTTGTGCGTGATGATGATGAACTGGCTCTGCCCCACAAACCGGTCGAGCATTTTGATGAAGCGATTGATGTTCGATTCATCGAGCGGCGCATCCATTTCGTCGAGGATGCAGAAGGGGCTCGGCCGCACCATGTAGATCGCGAAGAGCAGCGCCACGGCCGTCATCGTGCGTTCGCCGCCGGAGAGGAGCGAGACAGTTTGAAGCTGTTTGCCGGGCGGCTTCGCGATAATATCGATCCCGCAGTTCAACGGGTCGCTTTCATCGACTAACGAGAGGTCGGCGCGGCCGCCGCCGAAGAGTTCGGCGAACATCTCGCGGAAATTCACCCGCACCTGCGCGAACGTCTCGGCGAAGAGCTTCTGTGTGGTTTCGTTGATTCGCGCGATTACCTCGAGCAGCTCTTTGCGCGAGGCGGTCAGGTCGTTGTTTTGCGTCTCGAGAAAACGGTAACGCTCCTCCAGCTCGTCGTACTCGTGCACCGCATCGAGGTTCACCGGCCCCATGTTGTCGAGCTGACGGGTGAGCTCAGCGATGATCGTTTCAAGTTGAGCCGCGTCCACTTCGGGAGCGGGTTCCGCAGCATCGTCCTGGAGAGCGCTCTCCGTCTCGTTCGTGGTGCTGCGCTTCAACTGCACGCGCAGCGTCTTCTGTAAGGCGTAGGGATCCGCTTGGAATTCGCGCAGGTCGAGATGGTAGCGCCGCGTGACGTGCTCGAGCAGATTATCGGCGCGCAGCTGCAGCTGGGTTTGCCGCACCTGTTGCTGGCCGCGTGTGTCGTGCAATTCATTGAGCGAATGGCGCACCGCGCGCAGTGCCGCATCGAGGCTGTTCACCGCCGCCAGGCGCGAGGATCGCTCCAGCGCAATCGTGGCGACGTTTTCTTCCGCGGCCGCGAGTTCGCCCACCTGCGACTCGAGCGCCGCTTCCGCGTTCTCTGACTCGATCGTCTGCGCTTCAAGCCGCCGTTCGTAGTTCGCAATGTCCATCCGGCGTGCGTCGATCAGCTCGGCGAGTTCCGCGGCGCGGGCGGCCATCGGCTGGCGTTGACTCACGAGGTTCTCCTGCCGCTGGCGTTCGGTCGCGACTGCGAGCCGCAACTCCTGCAGGGCCACAGAGGTTTCCTCTTCCTGCAGCCGCGCCCGCTCGCTGACGTCGACGGCCGTCGTGCGATGGCTTTGTTGCTCCGCCAGCGTGGTGCTCAGCTGCCCGATTTCGTGCTCCAATTCACCGACCCGCCCGTCAGCGGCGCCGGTCTGCTGCTCGAGCGTGGTGCGCTCGTTTTGCAGCTGCCGCAGCCGGTCTTCCGCCGCGCGCAACTCGTGGCCTAACAAAAGGAGCTGCGCCGCGGAATGTGATTGCGCGAGATGCGCCGCCTGATGGCGCGCGCGGGTTTCGTCAAGCTCCAGCCGGCCGGCATCGACCGACGCCTTCACCTCTTCACGGCGCGCCTGCGTCTCGGCGAGCGTCCCGGTGAGCAGCGACAATTCCGCCGCGGTTTCGCTGATCAAAGCTTTCCGGCCGAGCAGCGATTCGGCCGCGGTCGACGCCGTGCCGCCGAAGACGACTCCGGCGGTGGAAACGAATTCGCCCGCGATGGTCGCAAATTGCAGCACCGCGTGCTCGCGCTTCAGACGCAGAGCGGTTTCCAGGTCGGGCACGAGCACCACCCCGCGGAGCAGTCGCCTAACGAGGGTCGCGAAATGGGCTGGCGCGGTGACTTTGTCCGTCGCCCAGCTCAGGGCGCCCCCCGGCAGATCAAGCAGGTGATCGTCGCCGCCCGCAGGGGTGAGATCGGGCAGGGCGAGCGCGGCCTGGCCGAGACCATTGCTCGTGACCTGCCGGAGAATTTCCTCCGCGAGATCGGTGTTTTGCAGCACGACGGCGTGCATGTTGCGTCCGAGAGCCGCCTCGATCGCGGCGACGTATGCGCGCTCCACCTCGAGGCTCGCGACCAACGCACCGGCCACGGCAGGACGGATGCGCGCGGGATCGTTCAGTCCTTTCAGCACCGCCTGCGACCCTTTGGCCAGGCCTTCGCCCGCCTCATTCAGCTGCCGCAAAATCTCAAGGCGCGATTCCTTCTCGGCGATCGTGCGCTCGAAGCCGAACGCTTCCTTTTCCGCGGCCGCAAGCGCCTCTTGTTTTGCCTGCAACTGCTGCTCGGCTGCGCGCAGTGCGAGGAAGAGGTTTTCGACGGCTTGCTGCTCTTGTTCGGCGGTCGCTTTCGCAGCGTGCACTGCAGCCTGCGCGCGATCCCGCCCCGCGACGGAGGCGGCAATTTCCCGCGCGAGTTCCTGGATGCGTTGCGCGGTCGCGTCGCGGCGGGCCTTGGTTCCGGAGAGATCGTCCGTCAAGGCTGCGATCCGGTTTTCCGCGCGGGAGAGCGCGAGCTGGAGGCTCTGCAATTCCGCTTCGCGCGCCGTGCGATCCGTGCGCAGCCGCGCGACGTTCTGCGTCAGCTCCGCGAGTTCGGCTTGCTTCGTCTCGAGCAGGCGGTTCGTCTTCTCAATCCGCGCATCCGCTTCCGAGATTTGATTCGCCTGCTCGGTGCGTTTCGCTTCCGCGGCGCGGATATCGCCCTGATAACGTTCGATCAGCTCGGAGATTTCCTGCGCCCGCTGCCGATTGAATTCGATCCGGCTGCGATGGGCCGACATCTCGCTCTGCAAACGCTGCACCTCCGCGCGCGCGTCGCCGATCCGCGCGTCGATTTGGTCCAGCGCGCCGCGTTTCGCAGCGAGTTCGTTCTCGCTCGATTCAATCTTCGCCAGCGTCTCGCGTTCCGCTGCTTCGAAGCGCGCGATCTCCTCGCGGGTGTGGCCGAGTTCCGCCTCCAGTCTCTCCAGCTTCTGGCGTGAATGGTGGGTGTCGAGCACCTGCAGATCGGTCATGAGCGTCTGGTAACGTCGTGCCTTGCCGGCTTGCCGTTGCAACGAGCCGATCTGGCGCTTCACCTCCTTGATGATATCGCCGATGCGCAGAAGGTTGCCTTCGGTAGCCTCGAGCTTGCGCAGCGCCTCCTTTTTCTGGCCCTTATACTTCGTAATCCCAGCCGCTTCTTCGAACACGGTGCGGCGATCTTCCGGACGCGAACTGAGGATCAGGTCGATCTTACCCTGCTCCATAATGGAGTAGGCGCTGCGGCCGACGCCGGTATCGGCGAACAGGCTCTGGATGTCGCGCAGCCGGCAGACAGTCTTGTTAAGCAAATACTCCGAGTTGCCGTCCTTGTAGACGCGCCGGGTGACGCGCACATCGTGCCAGTCGGTGCCGAGCTCTAGCGCGCAGTCGGTAAAGGTGAGCGAGACTTCCGCGAACCCGAGCGGTTTGCGCGTGTCGGCACCATTGAAAATGACGTCGGCCATTTCGCCGCCGCGCAGGGCCTTGGCGGATTGCTCTCCGAGCACCCAGCGAACGGCGTCGAGGACGTTTGATTTTCCGCAGCCGTTCGGGCCGACCACGGCCGTCACGCCTTCGTGAAAATTGAGGAGGGTTTTGTCGGCAAATGATTTGAAGCCGATCAGTTCGAGCGATTGGAGATGCATGGGCGAAACGGCCGCTGCCGTAGCCGCAAGTTACTCCGGAACCGCCGTCTGCGACAAGCAAATAATACCAAATGTTGGCAGGCCCGGAGTCGCCGGCCACCACATATGGTGCCGTTACACGCCAGGTCTGGCGGGGCGAGCCAGCGTCACTCGCACCAGATACAGGACCGTTCCTACTGCCCAAACCGCTCCCGTGACGATGAACTCCCATGCGCTGGCGTGCGCCAGGATCCACCCGATGCCTGCGAGCGACAGCACCGGCACAAGGCGCGCACCGGGAAACATAAACGGAGGGCCGTCGGCGCGGACATCACGCCGGATCAATTCCCAGGTCGCCGCACAACAGATCACATAGAGCAGCAGCGCGGCTACATTCGCCATCACCGCGAGCCCCTCGAAGGTGGAGGTGAGCGAGAAAAGGAAAGTGATGAAGGCGTAACCGATGATCGCCACATCGGGCGAACGGAATCGCGGATGCACATGCGCGAACCAGCCCGGCAGGATTCGGTCGCGTCCCAGCGCGAACAAAATCCGCGGCGTGCTCAGCGTATCGCTCGCCATGAAACCAAAGGCCGAGATCGTCGCCGCGGTCAGCAACAGGACGCGTCCGAAGTGCCCGAGAAAGGTGGCGGCGGACTCGGCCAGCGGGGCGGCGGTTTTCTCCGCCAGCGCCGGGCCGAGAGTGCCTTGCGCCACGAGTTGGATCAGAATGTAGATCGTCGTCGTGAGTGCGAGCGCGGAGTAGATGGCGCGGGGGACCGTGCGCGCGGGATTTCTGACCTCGCCGCTCGGAATCAGCGCCACCTCGATTCCAAAAAAGGCGAAGAGCAGGAGCAAGACGGAGGTGCCGAGCGCGTCGCTCCCCGGCCAGCCAGGCCAGGCGATCGCCGCCGGTTTAATGAAAAAAACGCCCACGGCGACGAAAAGCAGGAGGGGGATGACTTTGACGACGGTGACGACGCCGACCGCCCCCGCGCCCGCGCGCACGCCGCGAACGTTGATCGCCGCGAGCGAGCCGTAGACGAGGACCATGGTAGCGATTCGACCCACGCCGCTGCCGAGGAACGGAACGAACGCAGCGATCGTGCCGACGAGGAAATTCACCACTGCGGCGACGCTCAGGACGGCAGTGGTGAAGAAGAACAAACCGGTAACGAAACCGACATAGCGGCCGAATGCGACCTCCGCGTAGGCGTAGAGTCCGCCCGTGAGCGAGACGCGACTGCCGGCGAGCGCAAAGCAGGTCACGAACAGCGCCATGGCGATCGCGCAGACGACAAACGCTGCCGGGGCCGCCGCGCCCAGGTTCTTCGACATCAGCGCCGGCAACGCAAAAATGCTCGCGCCGATCGTGGTGTTGATGATGTTCGCGGCGAGCGCCGGCACGCCCATCGCGCGGATCAGGCCGGAATCTGCTTCGGTAGTTCTCGTGCTCATGCTCGTGCTCGTGATCGTGCTCCTACTCGGAATCAGGACCGAGCACGAGCACGATCACGAGTGGGAGCTAATAACCCGCGGCCTGGCCGTCTTTGCGGCTTTCGCTGGCGCCGTGATACACCCCTTGCTGATCGTCGCGCATGATCGCCTGGTAGCCGCCGTAGCCGCCTAGATCGAGCCGCACGCTGTGGCCCATATTCATCAATTCACGCGCGCTCTCGTACGGCACGCCGCTCTCGAGGTTGACGTAGCCGCCGTCCGTCATGCGCTCGCCCGTCGGCTCAGAGCTACCTTCGTGCTGCCAGCGCGCGGCGTCGCCCGCTTCCTGCAGATTCATGCCGAAGTCGATCAGGTTGCAGACGATCTGGACGTGACCCTGCGGCTGCATCGCGCCGCCCATCACGCCGAAGCTAACCCACGGCTTGCCATCTTTCATGATGAACGCCGGAATGATCGTCTGGAACGGCCGTTTGCCTGGCGCGTAGACGTTCGCGCTTTCGGCGTCCATATCGAAGAGCTCGCCGCGATCCTGGAAGCCGAAGCCGAGCCCCGGCACCACCACGCCGCTGCCCATTCCGCGGTAGTTGCTCTGGATGAGGCTCACCATGTTGCCGTCGTGGTCGGCGGTCGTGAGGTAGATCGTGTCGCCTTGCTGGAGCGCAGGATTGCCGGCGTCGTAGCGTTTGGTCGCGCGTTTGGGATCAATGAGCTTGCGGCGTTCGGCCGCATATTTTTTCGAGAGCAACTCCGCCACCGGCACCTTGGCGAAAGCCGGGTCGGCATAGAATTTCGCGCGATCTTCGAACGCGATCTTCTTCGCCTCGATCATGAGGTGGAGCGCTTCTGGCGAGTTGTAGCCTAACGACTTCAGGTCGAAGCCTTCGAGGATGTTCAGGATCTGCAGCGCAGCCAGGCCCTGGCCATTCGGGGGCAGCTCGTAGACGTCATAGCCGCGGTAGTTCGTCGAGATTGGCTCGTCCCACGTCGAGGTGTGCTTCTCAAAATCGACTTTGCGCAGGAAGCCGCCGTGGGCCGCGAAAAATCTGTCCATCGCATCAGCGATTTCACCTTTGTAAAAGGCGTCGCGGCCTTTATCGGCGATGATCTGCAGGGTGTGCGCCAGCGCGGGGTTTTTGAACACCTCGCCTTTGGCGGGCGCGCGGCCGTTGCTGGTGTAGGTCTCCGCAAACGCGCCTGGCTGGTGCGACAGCAGCGGCACGCTCTTTGCCATGTAGTAGGCGACGAGATCGGAAACCGGGAAACCTTCGGTCGCGTAGTTGATCGCCGGCTGCAGCAGCTGTTTCACCGGCAGCTTGCCGAATTTCTTGTGCAGCTCGAACCAGCCATCGACGCAGCCCGGTACGGAGATCGGCAACATCCCGTGCGGCGGGATCGTCTTGCGATCCAGCTTCGCCAGCTCCGCTTTCATCCCGTCATAGCTGAGGCCGAGCGGGGCACGGCCGCTGCCGTTCAAGCCGTAGAGCTTTTTTGTTTTCGCATCCCAGACGATGGCAAAAATGTCGCCACCCATTCCGCTCCCGGTCGGCTCCATCAGGCCCAGGGCCGCGTCACACGCGATCGCAGCATCGACGGCGCTGCCGCCGGTCCGCAAAATATCCACGCCGATTTGCGTCACCAGCGGCACACTCGTGGCGACCATCCCGTGCGTTGCGAGAACCTCCGAGCGGGTTGCAAAGGCGCGGCCGGTCACGCGATCGGATTGCGCAATCGCGGTCGTGCCGGAGACGAGCAAACAGAGGAGGGAAAGCGCGCGCATTGCCCAGCTTACCAGAATAGACCGGCGCGCCAAAGCTGTTACAATGTGCCGCATGCGCGCCAGCCATCTTGAAGAATATTATCAGTTCCTCCGCTTCCCCAGCATCTCGACCGACGACCAATCCGCCGGCAAAGTCGCGGAGTGTGCGCGCTGGTTGGTCGAGAAACTGACCGCGATTGGCCTCGAGGCGAAGTTGGTGCCGACGCCCGGTCACCCGGTCGTGTGGGCGAAGAACAAACATCGGCCCGGTCGCAAGACGGTCATGATCTACGGGCACTACGATGTGCAACCGCCCGATCCGCTCGAACTCTGGGATTCACCGCCGTTCGAGCCCGTGCTGAAGAATGGATACGTCTTTGCGCGCGGCTCCACCGACAACAAAGGCCAGATTCTCGCGCACATTCTCGGGATTCAGGAGACGATCGAGAACGAGGGCGATCTGCCGGTGAATCTGCACCTCATCATCGAAGGCGAAGAGGAGATCGGTAGCGGGAATCTCGGCAATTTCCTCTCGCAGAATCTGGAGGCGCTGAAGTGCGACGTCGTCGTCGTCTCCGACACGGGCATGATCGCGAAAGGCGTGCCGACGTTAAGCTATGGCCTGCGCGGCGTGACCGCTCTCGAGGTGAAGATCACCAGCTCGAAAATGGATCTGCACTCGGGGATGTTTGGCGGCGCGGTCGCGAATCCGATCACCGCGCTGGCGCAGTTACTCGCCACTTTGCACGACAAGAATGGGCACATCGCGATCGAGGGATTCTACGACAAGGTGAAGCCGCTGGAGGATTGGGAACGCAAGGCGTGGCGCGAACTACCGCTCGACGGGGACAAGGAAATTCTCGAGGAGACCGGCTCGCCCGCGCTTTTCGGCGAGGAAGGATACAGCACTCTCGAGCGGCTCTGGGCGCGTCCGACGGCGGAGATCAACGGGATCGGCGGCGGTTATCAGGGGCAGGGAACGAAGACGGTGATCGCGAGCCACGCGATGGCAAAGCTGACATTTCGGTTGGTGCCGAATCAGGATGGCCCGGAGATTCTCGAACTGGCGAAGGCGCATTTGCGCAAACATTTACCGCCCGGTGTGACGATGGAAATCAAGGGCGGCCACAGCGGCCCGTGGTATCTGACGGACCCGCATTCGGATGTGGGGCAGGCGGCACAACGCGCGCTCCGGGAAGCGTTCGACGGAAAGGAGCCGGCGCTGATTCGCGAAGGCGGGAGCATTCCGATTACGTCGCAATTCCGCACCATCCTGGGTGTCGAGACGCTGCTCCTGGGCCTGGCGCTGGCGGATTGCCGTGCGCATTCGCCGAACGAGAACTTCCCGCTCGAGAATCTCGAAGCCGGCATCCGCTTGAATAAGGCGATTCTGCGGGAACTGGCGCTTTGAAGCGGTGCGGCTCGAGCCTCTCGGTTTGTTTGCTGCTCAGCCTGGCGGTGGGTGTCGGCTGGCTTCCCCGGGAGTCGCGGGCGGAGGAGTCGTTAGGCAGCAAGATCAAGCAGATCTTCGAGCCCACGCCACCGCCGACGAAGCGCAAGAAGACGAGCACGACGAAGAAGAAGGTATTGCCCACTCCGTCGCCGACGCCGCGGAAGCGCGCTGCATCCGACGAGGAAGCGTCTCCGAGTCCAAGTCCGAAAGTCTCGCCGAAACCAACTGCAACTCCTTCCGTCACGCCTGACGAATCCCCGACCCCGAAAGCTAAGCATTCTCCGTCGCCCTCTCCCTCTCCGAAGAAGGGTAAGAAGAAAACTTCCTCCTCGCCTACTCCGACGCCGAAGGAAACAGCTTCACCTGAGCCGAGCGTCACGCCCTCGCCTTCGCCTTCTGCGTCACCGTCGCCGTCAGTCGGTGAAACGCCGAGGCCCAGCCCTTCGCCTGAGGGAAAAAAGGAGCGCCCTGCGGGTGTCTCGATTTCGCCGGACGATATCGTCGGCTTCGAGCAATACCCGGCGCCGGTGCGAAAGCTGATCGAGGATTCGCTGCACCTCGTATCGCAAAATCTCAGCTACAAATACGGCTCCTCCGACCCCGCGAGCGGCGGTTTGGATTGCTCCGGATTTATTTACCACGTGCTCCGGGAGAACGGAGTAACCGGCGTGCCGCGGGATTCCAGCCAGCAATATGTCTGGGTGCGGAAAGGCGGGAAATTTGAAGCAGTCATGAGCCGCAAAGACGACAGCTTTGAACTCGAGGCGTTGAAACCGGGAGATCTCCTTTTCTGGACCGGCACCTACGATATCGATCGCGACCCGCCGATTACTCATGCGATGATTTACGTGGGGAAAGAGAAGAGTACCGGGCGGCGCGTGATGGTGGGCGCGAGTGACGGGCGCACTTATCACGACGAATCGCGCTACGGCGTGAGTGTTTTCGATTTCAAGATTTCACGCTCGGCAAAAGCGACGACGAGCGGGCGGACTCCAACGTTTGTGGGCTATGGCCGGATTCCGGGGCTGGCCGGGGAGGCGGGGCATTAGCGTCCCGCGCGGCGCTGCGCGCATTTTTGCCGGCAGCCCGCGCTCCCCGGAACCGGAGCCTGCAGCGGCGCGTGGGATTACGCGGCGTAGCGGATGGGGTCGACGATCCCGGCGGCGCGAAAGCCGCCGAGACGGAGCTGACAGGAATCGCACTGGCCGCAGGCAATGCCCGTAGCGGCGGGATCGTAGCAACTGTGGGTGAGGGCGAAATCCACCCCCAACTCCGCCCCGCGTCGGATGATCTGCGCTTTTCCCATCCGAACCAGAGGGGTCCGAATACGGAAGGCATCGCCGGAAACACCGGCTCGTGTGGCGAGATTCGCGAGCTTCTCGAATTGCTCGATGAACTCGGGTCGGCAATCCGGATAGCCACTGTAGTCGATCGCGTTCACGCCGATGAAAATATCCCGCGCGCCGAGCACCTCCGCGCAGGCCAGACCGTAGGAGAGGAAGATGGTATTTCGCGCCGGCACGTAAGTGACCGGAATTCCGGCACCTGCGCGAGTCGTGTCGCGATTCTTCGGTACCTCGATCTCCGACGTGAGCGCCGAGCCGCCAAAGATTCGCAGGTCGATCGCGGCGATCCGATGATCGCGCACGCCGGCCGCCTCCGCGACGCGCCGGGCGGCGTCGAGTTCGACTCGGTGCCGTTGGCCATAATCGAAGGACAAGGCGTGCGGCTGGAGCCCTTCCGCTTTCGCGATGGCGAGCGCGACCGCCGAATCAAGCCCGCCGCTGAGCAGGACGAGGGCGTGGGCGGCGACAGCGGGAGGCATACAACGAGCGTAAGTAGGGTGGGCGCTCGCCGCCGTCGAGAAGAATGGTTAAGCTGCGCGCGTGACGGCTTGGAAGCGGATGCGGTATCGCCTCGAATGGCTCGGCCTCGTCGCCGCGTTGCAGCTGGTGCCGTTGCTTCCGCGCGTGGCGTGTGACCGGCTCGCACGTATTGCCGGGAGCCTGGCGGCGAGGCTGGACAGACGCGGGCGCGGGGTCGCGCAGGCGAATCTTGAGTCGGCCTTTGGAGCGCGGTTTTCCCCCGAGCAACGGAAGGCGATGGTACGCGCCTCGTATCAGCACTTCGCCGGGACGATGCTCGCGCTGTTTTGGAGCCCGCGGCTCACACCGGACAACTTTCGGCGCTACATCGAGCTGGAGGGGTTCGAACAGCTTTATGCGGATATCGGCCCGGGCGGCAGCTGTATTTTCGGCGCCTTTCATTACGGAAATTTTGAGTGGCTCAGCCTGGCCGTCGGCTGGATTGGGTTTACCTCGTCGATCGCGACAGAAGAGTTTAAGAATCCGCTGCTGCGCGGCTTTTTCGAGAAGCTGCGCGATCAATCCGGGCACCGCGCGGTGCCACGCGCTGGCGCCATTATTCGGCTCTACAAGACCCTCCGAAAAGGTGGACGGGTGGCTCTGCTGGCAGATACGACGCTGCCGGCGCACCACCCCACGGTCGTGATCGAGTGCTTCGGGCGAAAGACCATGATCACGGTTTCCCATGCGTGGCTCCAGGAACGCACCGGTGCCCCGCTGATCCCGTTTCACATGGAGGCGCTTGGAGGCGGTCGCTATCGAATCGTAGCCCATCCGAAGGTGGAGGTGCGGCCTGGCGCGACCCATCAGGAGATCGCGCAAGCCTGCTGGGATTCCTTCGAGCCGGTAGTTCGGGAAAACCCGGCGCCCTGGATGTGGATGTACAAGCACTGGCGCTACAAACCAGCGGGCGCGAGCGGCTATCCATTCTACGCGCAGGAATCATGGGCCTTTGACGATATCGCCTCGCATGCGAACTACGCGAAGCTGGACCGTTCGTTAGGCCCGGCAGCGAGGAACGCGGCGTGAAAATCGATTGGAAAACAACCCGCCACCGCGCGGAGTGGCTGGCGGTGCGCGCCTGCGCCGTCGCGGTGCCGGCGCTGCCCCGCTGGCTGAATTACCGGATCGCGGACCTCTTTGGAGCCGTCGCGGCCGTGGGGCACCGGCCGGGGCGGAAGGTGGCGCTGGAAAATCTCGAGAGCGCGTTCGGCCCCGCATATTCGGTTGCGGAACGGAAGCGCCTCGTGCGCGAATCCTACCAGTATTTCGCGCGTGCCATGGCCGATCTGTTCTGGAGCCCACGGCTGACGCGCGAGAACGTGGCGGAGATAGTCGACTTGCGGGACGTGGAACGCCTGCAGCGCGAAGAGGGGACGGGGCGCGGCGTCATCTTCGCTTGCCTGCATTACGGCGGGTTCGAGTGGATCGCGCTGGTTCTCGGGTTGAGCGGGTTTGACTGCACGGTCGTTACGCAAGCGTTTAAGAACCCGCTGTTGAACTCGACATTTAATCGACTGCGAGAAGTCTCTGGGCACCGAACGATTCGCCGCGAAGGCGCGATCCTGCGGCTCTACAAGGCGCTGAAAAACCGGCGCAGCGTCACGCTAGCGGTCGACCTCACGGTTTCGGCAAAATTGCCGAGTGTGCCGATTGACTGCTTCGGGATGCAGACCTGTGTGACGTTTGCGCACGCCTGGCTGCACCAGCGGACCGGCGCGCCGATCATCCCCACGCATTGTGAGCCGCTGCCGGGCGGGCGTTACCGCCTCGTCTTGCATCCGGCACTGGAGATCGCCCCCGGCGCGACAGTCCAGCAGATCGCGCAAGCCTGCTGGGATCGATTTGAGCCGGTGGTCCGGCGGAATCCAGCGCCCTGGCTTTGGATGTACAAACACTGGCGCTATCGACCGGCGGAAGCGCCACGGCCTTACCCGGCATACGCCAACGAATCGCCGCACTTCCGGAAGCTGCTCGCCCGCACCGCCAGGGAACACGCGGCCGCGGCCGCCTCGTCATAACGAAGTCCGTGCGGGAAGCGGCAGCACGTGCTAGTCTGGCGGACATGGAAACGCCACAGATCACAGCCTACCTGAAAACCCATTGCGGCTGGAGCGCCGGAGTGCGCGCGGTGCTTGCGAAATACAATCTTCCCTTCACTGAAAAAGACATCATCCAGAACCCTGCGTTCCGCTGGGAAATGGAGACGAAAAGCGGGCAGCCGCTCTCTCCCTGCGTCGAAATCAACGGTGAAATGGTCGCGGATGTGAGCGGCGAAGACGTGGAGCAATATCTCCGCGAGCACAATCTCGTCCCGGAGAATGACCAGCAGCCGGCCGTGCCGATCAACGCGCCCTGCGCCCACGAGGAACACGGCAGCCCGGTAAAACTGCGCTTTTAGCGCCCTGCTGCCGACCTCCGCTGCAGATCTTTCTCATCCGCGAAGATTCCTGTAAGCTCCGGCCGGTGACGGGAGAAGTAACTCCGCGGCCGATCCCTCATTGCCGATGAAGCTATTCGCCCGCCGCGTTTCCTCGAAGAACCCTCCTCGCGCCGCGAAGGGCAAAAAACGCCGTTTCGGCCTGAAGCTCGCGCTCCTGCTCGTGGCTGCCCTGCTGCTTGCCGGCGTCTTCGGGCTGATGAGCTTCTATGCCGTCTGGGCGCAGACGTTTGACTTCAAAAAAGTCGGCGAAATGCCGGAGCGAAACACCGTCTTTGACGTCGACGGGAAAATTTACAGCCGGCTGGCAGGCGCGAACCGTCTGATCGTGCCGCTGAACGAAGTCTCCCCACTCTTCCTTGATGCACTTGTCGCGCGGGAAGACACCCGCTTCCGCAGCCACGGCGGACTGGATATGCGAGGCCTCGCGCGTGCGGTCTTTCGCAATCTAACGAGCGGCTCGGTCCGCGAAGGCGCCAGCACCATCACGCAGCAGTTGGCCCGCAATAGCCTGCCGCTCGGTGGCCGCAATCTCCGGCGCAAGATGTTGGAGGCGATGGTGGCATTGAGGATCGAGCGGCAGTTTACGAAAGATCAAATTCTCGAGCTTTATGTGAACCGGATCTACTTCGGCTCCGGCTGTTACGGAGTGGAGACAGCCTCGCAGGCTTATTTCGGAAAGAACGCGTCGAAGTTGAACCTCTCGGAAGCGGCGGTGCTCGCGGGGTTGATCCGCAGCCCGAATCGTTTTTCGCCACTCAAGAATCCGGAAGGCGCCGCGCTCCAGCGCAACGCGGTGCTCGCTCGCATGGTCGATCTGCACAAAGTGACCGCCGCGCAGGCCGAGCAGGCGCGGCAGACGCGGATCACCTCGAACCCGAAACGTTTGCCGCAGATCCAGGAGAACTACGCGATGGAGGCGGTGCAGCGCGATCTGAACAACATTCTCACTTCCGAGCAGATCGACTTTGGCGGCCTCTCCATCTACACCTCGCTGGATCCCACCGTGCAACATGCCGCCGAGCAGGCGCTCGAGGCGCACTTGAGCAAGGTCGAGCGTCAGCCTGGCTTCCGGCATCCCGCGCGCGCCAATTATCATCCACCGGACGAGGGTGAGGATTCTTCCATGCCCTACCTGCAAGGTGCCGTCGTGGCGATCGACAACGCCAGCGGCGGAATCCGCGCACTCGTCGGCGGCCGCGATTACGCGCAGAGCAAATTCAATCGCGCACTCGCGCCGGCTAATCGCCAGGTCGGCTCCTCGTTCAAGCCCTTCGTCTACGCGCTTGCTTTCTCCCACGGGATGCTACCCGGCGCCGCGATTAGCGATGATCCGATTCAACCGGGCGAAATCCGCGGCGCCGGGAATTGGAGCCCCGGGAACTCCGACAGCACATATAAGGGGATTCAGCCCGCCTCCTACGGGCTCGTGCACTCGCGCAACACCATGACGGTGCGGATCGGCGACGTGACCGGGGCGGCCGAGGTGCAGAAAACAGCGGTGAGTCTCGGCCTCGGCGACAGCATTGCCGCCGGCCCCGCGATTTACATTGGCTCCTTCGAGGCGAACCTGAAGGATCTGACCAGCGCCTACACGGTGTTCCCAAACGCCGGGACGCGAAAGCAATCTTACATCATCGAGCGGATTGACGACGCAGAGCACAATCCGATTTACCGCGCGGCGCACGTCTCGGTGCCGGCGATGGATCCGAGCGCAGTCTGGATGACCTCACGTTTACTCGAGGACGTCCTGACGCGCGGCACCGCCGCGAGCGCGAAGAACCTCGGCTTCAAACTTCCCGCCGCCGGAAAAACCGGCACCACCAACGACTACAAGGATGCGTGGTTTCTTGGCTACACGACCGCGTTGACCTGCGGCGTCTGGGTCGGTTTCGATCAGCCGCAGACCATTATGTCGGGCGGCTACGGAGCCGCGCTCGCGCTCCCCGTCTGGACAAACACCATGATCAAAGCCGCGCAGCGGTATCCGGCGCGTCCTTTTGAGCCGACGATGCAGCTCGCGCGGGTCACGGTCTGCGCGAACTCGAATCAACTCGCGACAAACGAATGCCTCGCGGCCGGGGCCGGCTACGAAGACATTTTGCCGGCCGATAAAGTGCCGACGACGGCCTGCCAGATTCACGGCGGGATGCAAACGCAGCTCGCGCAACGGCTGGACGACGTCGGGCAAAAGGCTGAAGCGCTGCCGGGGAAAATCTTCCAGTCGTTCCGGAAGTTTTTCGGCCGCCGCTAGATTGGGCTGGGCGCCAACGTTGCGCGCAACAAGCAAAACAGCTGCACCAGCGGTAATCGCCAGTGCAGCTGCCTGAATTGCCCGAGCCTCGTTTACTTCACGAGATCGGCCGCCGCCTGAATCGCCAGGACGATCGGCCACGCCGCGAGCGCGGCGATAACGCCGAAGAGCGCGCCTTCCAGACGCGACTCGCGTTTCGCCTCAGCCGAGAAGAGACCCTCGGTCAAAGCGCGGAAGCCAGGCGTTAGCACAGGGCGGTTGCGGCCGAAGCCACGCGCGCTCCCGCGGAGAGCGGGAGCAGACGATTGGAAGCTCCAGTCGGTTTTGGGTGGGGCAGAGATGCGAGCACCCAGCGGGCGCCGGGCATCGCGCGAGCGAGCCCGAGGGCTCACGTGTGATGTAGGTTTCATGGTTGCATGCGCGCAGACTTCGAGCCCTGCGCATTACAAACGCCGCGGCGAAAACATCGCCAGCAGCTAGCTATTTACTACTGACGGGCCCCTCGAAGAGCCCGTTGGCCGGCTTCATGCCGTATAGCTATTGAGACTGAATAAAGAGCGCCCTTCACAGGGAAGCGTAGCGCTCACTAACACAAGCCCAACAACTTAACCGAGTCCAGTATGCAGCACCTGCCGCGCAATGTCAATCAAGCGGCGGAAATGCTGGAGCGGTGGGTGGGGTCGCGCGCCCGCGGGGTCCCGTTTCCGAAACCGCTTCTGCCGGCAGAGTACGCAGATGCCGTGGCTGATCTTCGTCTCACCCCGCCGGACAATTCGTTCGCACCACACAAACGATCGTAGGCACTGAATCGCGTGCCCGCGAGTTAATCTCGGAGATCGTCGAGCATACTTTGGGCGAACCCGTGCGCTTCTACACTGCTGAGGAATGGCTGAGGAATTGGTTGAAGGGGAAAGCTGTTGCGAAGTCCGAGGGAACGTTTCTCAAATACGCGCACACCCTCGAGACTTTTCTTGCTTCGTTAGGCGAGCGCGCAAAGCGGAACATCAACCAGATTGCGCCGCGCGACATTCAACGATTTCGCGATGCGCAAATAGAGGACGGGAAACATCGAGCACCTGTAACTTCGCTGTTAAACATTTACGAATGCCGTTCAACGTCGCGCGTCGGCAGGGGCTGATTACGCACAATCCCGCCGAGGCTGTTGAGATGCTGCCGGTTGATACGAAGCAAACCAAACTCCCTTTCGACATTGAACAGGTGACGGCAATTCTCAAAGCGGCTAAGGGCGACTGGCGCGGCGCGATCATGGTTGCGCTTTACACGGGCGCGCGGCTGCAAGACGTGACTATATGCGGTGGGAATCAGTCGATTTGCAGAACAAGTGGATTTCGTTCCGGGCCGGGAAAACCAGTCAGCGCATCAAGCTTCCGATGCACGAAGCGTTGCACGACTTCCTAATTGAATTGCCCGCGCCGGGGACCGGCAAGGCATTTCTGTTTCCATCGCTCGCGGGAAAGCGCACGGGTGGCAAGAGCGGCCTGTCGATGGCGTTCAAGCGCATCATGGAGAAAACGAAGGTGCGCGGGGAAGTGGCTCGCGAACGCAAGGGCGTGTCAGGTCGCACGGTCAACACGCTTTCGTTTCACAGCTTCCGGCACACGCTGACGAGCATCATGGCTAACGCAGGTGTGCCGGTTGAGGTGCGGCAGAAGTTCACTGGCCATGCATCGGCGGAAATGAATGCGCGCTACACGCATCACGAGATTGAGACGCTGCGCGCGGCTGTCTCGGCGATTCCAAGCCTCAGCACGAAATGAAGGGCAACCCAACGGCGGAACAACTCGCCACAATCGCGGTGCATTTCATCATGGCGGGCGACAATCAAGCTGAGGCGTTAAGAAAAGCGAATGCTCCTTATTTCGCTGCTTGTGACTATTTGAAACAGTTTGCCGCAATGTCAGGGGATGACAAAGCGTTCGAGCTTGATTCCGAAAAGGCTGTAGGGAACATGGTGGTTTCTCGCGGACAAACGTAGCGAAGCGCCACTGACTTCTTGGAGTGCTCGAAATCGCCCACTGTCGACTGCATTAAAAAAATTACGCCTAACGAAGCGCGGATCACATCTTATCTATTCCGATCGATAAAATGCTCGCACACGAATAGCGCATTAAAATATTGAATGCATTTTTTGCCGTCCCAATGCAACTGTTGCTCATAGATTCCAAACAGCTCATATTTGAAACGCCAGAAAAAGTCGGTCAGAGCAGGATACGAGACAAAGCCATTATTCTTTGCGAGAGGTGCACATTCCGCCAGGACGAGGTGGATGCGTTGGCACGCCAGAAGTTGAACAGAACCTTTAAGCACCTCAAGTTCATATCCTTCTGTATCAATCTTCAAGAAGTCAATCGTATCGATTCGGTTTTCCCGGGCAAAGTGCGACACGCTATCTAGGGCGATAGATTCGGTCTCGTCTTCAGGCCGCGCGTGCAGAATCGAGCTTCTGCTGTCGTCGGGATTCACATTGATCTGACCAGTGCTTTTCTCTTTGCCCATCGCACAACAGAAAGTGCGAATCCGAGGATGCGGACGCGTAGCGTGCTCAAGTTTTCGATAGGTCGATCGAACAGGTTCAAACGAGTATATGGTCGATTGAGGAAAGTATCTTAAGTATGCGAGCGCTGATTGCCCGGCGTTGGCGCCAACATCAAAGATCGTCCGGAAGCTCTCGAGACCAAACGCTCTCTCGAGATCAACATACATGTCCGTTCCATGGGGTATTTTTTGGCGGTATATTTTACAGCCAAAGACGGACTCAAGGAATGTCTTTATGAGATGCTTCATGACCTGAGAAAAGTTTTGCTGAGGAACATTCGCCAGTGGATGCGAAGCGTTCCTGTGCGAAAGATTACTCTCTCCTTCTTTGTCATTGGCTGCGCTTTGACTGCTTCTTCCGCTACTGCAATTACCGCCGAAAGCCTCATTGTTCAAACCGCAATTCGTCTTTCAGGGATCGGACCGGCAAGACTGTTTCAGCCCCAATCGTGGAGCAGTACCAGAAAAACCGATTCGCGTTTGGACCCGAAGTTGCGTCGCGCGGCCACAATCGCTGATGAACGCGCCCACTCGCACTCGAAATCGCGCTGCTGGCGTTCGGTCAAGCAAGCGCTCCTGGCCTCGGGCGCGATATCCTCCTACCGGAAAACTGCCCTGGCGAAACAGGCCTTGCTAGGCGTTTACGGCAAGTTGTAGGATTCGCGGTGCGGGCGGGTGGAAGGCACCCGGCGGTATCCGCTTCCTGCCATTTCCGATTATCGCGCCGGCGGGAACATTGCTTCTTTTCGGCCGTTCCTGAACAAAGGCGGGTTTCTTCGGACTTCGCCGGACGTGTTATGACTTTTGGCCTATTTGGTTATGACGGGCAAGACTTCTGTCGCGGTCTGTTCATAGGTAAATAGCGGGTGAAGGGAATCGAACCCTCGTATGCAGCTTGGGAAGCTGCCGTTCTACCATTGAACTACACCCGCGCAGAAGAGGAGGGTAATAGTGACCGGTGATTGGGGAATAGTCAACGCCGCGTGGCACGGTCATTGCCAGGAAATGACATCGCCGGAGCCTGAGAAGCGGCCAGCCACGCCACCTTCCTTGGCGAAGCCTGAATTGCTCGCCGGCCCGCCGCCGAGCTGGCCGTTCCTGCCGAACGACCAGCCAATGACGCCGCCGCGCACGCCCTTATCACCGCTGCTATCAGTTGCGGTGACGTAACTCGATTGCAGATCCGTGTACGCAGGTCCTTTCACGATGTCATTGTAATTCCCGTCGATCGCGAGTTGGTAAGGCGTTCCCCATGGATCATAAAATTGATCGCCCGCACCGAGGCCGGATCGGGGATTCTGTTGATCCCTCGCTTTTGCGGGAGCCAGGAAGGCAATCTGCTTCGTGTTGAACACTGCTGCGGTTTGCGGTTGAGCGATCAACTCCCTCATGATGTCGCCATTATTTGCCGGCGTCACATCTGTCTGCTGTGCCGTCGGATACCGACCGTACTCGGTATTGAATGCATTCACCGCGGTCACGATCTGCACCAGATCGTTTTTCGCCTGGGTGCGTTTCGCGGAGTTCTGCACGTTTTGGAACGCCGGAAACGCGAGCCCCATCAGGACTGCGATGATTGCGATCACGACGAGGAGTTCGATGAGAGTGAAACCGCGGCACGCGGTGGCGGGAGGGAAAGTCAGGCGCATGGCGCAGCAAGGTCTATCACGCCCGGCGAATTTCCGCAGCATCTTGTTCGCGGAAATCAGGTCCACGTCTGCATCTGTTCCGGGAACGGGCAGTGGGCGCAGTCGGAATTGTCCTGCAGGCAGAAGTCTTCGTAGATCTGCAGCAGGCCTTGTTGCTGCGCGACGGTTCGGAGGAAGGCGCGGCGGCGGGGATCGTCGCCGAAGAGGCGGGTCGCACCCGTTTCGAGGCGGCGATTCGAAAGTTGCGCCGGAAGCTTCGCATAATCCGCCCAGACATCCGCGCCCCGAGCGCTGAGGAATGGCAGAACGACGTTGGCTAGGATCTCCGCGACGCGCGACGCGCCGACCAGCGCCATTTCTTTTGCGCTCCGCTCGGACGCCAGGGTGTAGTGGTGGCTCCAATGCGGATGCTCCAGGCCAAGGAGGAATTCCCGGGTGGCGCGGAGCGGCGCGGTCGAGCCTAACGAATCGAGGAAGCGCGGCCACTCCCGCGCGATCGCCGCGAGCGCGCTGAGGCGGCGCTGCGGGTGATTCAACGGGCGAGTCCCGCTGAGACGCCAAACCTCCGCGGGTAGGATCAGCCGCTGCAGTTCGTCGCGCCGGCGCCACCAGCGGTCCCAGAGCGAACGTACGTAGCCGCGCGTTTCCGCCGGGTAGGCGGAGAGGTCGCCGCTTTCCAGGAAACCGGCGACGCCAAAGAGGAGAGCCTCCGCGTCGTCGCCAGAGCGGGTGAGGAGCGCGAGCGGGAGGCGTTGCGCGAGGAGCGTGAAGGGCAGTTTGTTGTGCTTATAGCCGAGAGCAGCCGCCATTTCCTGGAAGAGCGCCTCGCCTTCGCCCCGTGCCTCGGTCACCGCGCGCAGCCGCGCCACCTTGCGTTGCAGGCGGAAGCGCGCGGCGGCGTTGATCACGCTGACGACGCGCTCCTCGGGCAGGCCACGCAACGGCGCCTGACAACGGCCGGGGCGGGCAAGGGGAACATTCGCGGCCAAGGCGTCGGGCAGCGCGGCCGGATCGACGCGCACCTGTAGCACATTGCGATGCGCGCGGGTGCGCGTGAAGAAGGCAGCGTGCTCGCTGGCGTGCACGAAGACATGCAGGATCGTATCTTCGAAGGTGGGGTTCACGGCGTGCCCGTGCGATTCCCAGTTCCGGTCCGACAGATCGAATTCGATACTGCCGCGGATGACTTCGCCGCCATCTACGCGAATCGCGGCGCCATCGAAATCCGGTCCGGCGGCGCGGTTCCAGGTGCCGAATTGCGCGATCTCGACCTCTTTCCCACAGATCGAGCGGAAGCGGATCCCAAAGTCGCCCGCGAACCAGCGCGCCTGCAGTTCCAGCTCGCCCGGATTTCGCGCCGCGACGAAAAGCGCACGCTCCCTCACGCGGCGCCGGTCGCGCAATTGCTGGTAGCGTTCGGCGTTGGAGTTCATCGGCCGGAGGCGCCGCCGCGATCTGCGTCAGGCGTGCAGGAGGGGCTCTTCCTCCGGTTCCCGCTCAGCCGGGGCCGACGCGGGGAAGCGCGCCTGCAGACGATCGACGATCTCCTCGACTTGGGCGCCGCTGGAGCGCGGGAAGATGAAGAGGTACCGCGGCCCTTTCCCGACCAGCGGAGCGACGAGCAGATTTTCCGAGAGGAACTTCGGCTCCCGTGTGACGGCCATTTCATCGAGGTCGATGGCCTGCGCCAAGCCGCGCCCTTTTTGCGCTACGAAAACAATCTTGCGCGGCTCTTCCACGGTCGCGACGAGGGCGCCGAACAGGTTTGCGGGAATCCGCCGGCCGCGTCCGCTCAGACAGGGAACAGCCCAGGCGATGGTCTCATGCAGGACGTTGTGTTGCTCGAAAATGGCCGTCAGATTCGAGGGCAGCGTGGTCGGCAGGCTGGGGAGCTGGCGCGCCGCGGCCGGTGGGTTCAACTTTTTGAAAACGAGCCAGACCCTGGCCTTCAGCGCGCGCAAAATCTTCGGCGCGAAGTAGAGCAGCGCCGCCAGCACGAGGGCGAAAAGGCCCAGCGCCATCACCGGATTATAATGGATGAGCGCGAGCCCGCCGAACACCGCCGCGTCTTCCGCCAGGCTGAGGCCGATATTTGAAAATGGCTCCGGCGAGGTGTTCGCGACCAGCCGGGTCGACGCTTTCGCGGTATGCGCGGCGAGGCTTGTCCCCCCGGCCAGGAGCAGGACCACGATGTCGAAAGTTGGGGTGGAGTGCCCGAGCACCTGGATCGCGAGCAAGGCCCCACCGATCGGCCGGATGATGGTGTGGACAGCGTCCCACGCCGAGTCGATCCAAGGGATTTTGTCGGCAAAAAATTCCAGGAAGTAGAGGACGCCGGCGACCGCGATAATGACGGGGTGGCTCAGCACGTCGAGCGACTGGTATTGCGGGGCGAGCACGATCCAGTGCTGGTTGATGGCCAGCCCGGTGACGAACACCGTCAGGTAGAGGTTGATGCCCGCGAGCGCTGCGAGGCCGACGGCAACTCCGAGGAGGTTGAGCTGTTCCACGAGGCCAATATCAAATCCGAAGTGGCAAACCGCAAACCCAGAAGAAATCCCAAGCGCCAAATCCCAAATCCCAAGGAAGTGGACGCTGCGGGAAATCTTTGCTTTGACACAAACCTTCCGGTGGTTCGCAAAAAGCAGAGGACTGTTTGGAATTTGGAGCTTGGGACTTCCTTGGGATTTGGAACGTGGGATTTCTATTTTCGCTGGATTTGAAACGCCGGAACCAAGATGTTCCAGCCCCATGCTCGACATCCGACTCATTCGCGAACAGCCGGATTTTGTGAAAGAACGCCTCGCTACCCGCGGCGGCGACGATGCGGCCAAGGTGGACGAGGTGCTGCACGTCGACGCGGAGCGGCGGAAGGCGGAAACGGCGTTGCAACAGCTGAACGGCGACCGCAAACGGTTGAGCAAGGAAATTGGCGGGAAACGCAGTCGAGGCGAATCGTCGGATGAGCTGGAGACGCAGGTGCGCACGATCGGGGAGGAGATTGCGAAGCTGACGGAGCAATCCTCCGCCGCGGAAGCAAGCCAGCAGGTCTTGCTGCTGCAGATCCCGAATCTGCCGCATCCGGCGGCACCGGCGGGCAAGGCTGCAACGGACAACCCGGTGCTGCGGAGATGGGGCGAGAAGCCAAAGATTGAGGGCGACGTGCTGGACCATGTGGAGATCGGCACGCGGCTGGGGCTCTTCGATCCCGAGCGGGCGGCGAAGTTGAGCGGGAGCGGCTTTATCTGCTTCACCGGGGCGGGCGCGCGGCTGGAGCGGGTGCTGATTCATTTCATGCTCGATCTGCATACGCGCGCGCATGGCTACACGGAGATGAGCCCGCCGTTTCTGGTGCGGCGCGACTGCATGGTGGGTACGACGCAGCTTCCGAAATTCGAGGAAGACATGTATGGGCTGGAGGAGGGGCAGATGTTTCTCGCGCCCACCGCCGAGGTGCCGGTGACAAATTTTCATCGCGAGGAAATTCTGCCGTTCGCCGAGTTGCCGAAGAAGTTTGTGGCTTACACGCCCTGCTTCCGGCGGGAGGCCGGGTCCGCCGGTCGCGAGACGCGGGGGATCATTCGGGTGCATCAGTTCGACAAGGTGGAGTTGGTAAAAATCACCACGCCCGAGACGTCGGACGCCGAGCACGAGTCGTTAACCGCGGACGCCGAACGCGTGCTGCAGTCGTTGGGCCTGCACTATCGCGTGATCGAGATTTGCACCGGCGATATCGGGTTCGGCGCGGCCAGGACCTACGACCTCGAGGTCTGGTCGCCGGGGCAGAACGCGTATCTTGAAGTCTCGAGCTGTTCGAATTTCGAGGATTACCAGGCGCGCCGGATGCAGCTCCGCTACAAGGATGCGGAAGGAAAGAACCGCCTCTGCCACACGCTGAATGGATCCGGCGTGGCGCTGCCGCGGCTCTTTGCGGCGCTGATCGAATCCGGCCAGCAGCCGGATGGCTCGATCAAGTTGCCGGAAGCTTTGCACGCGCGCTTTGGCGCGGCGGAGATTCGTTAGGCCTCGGTTGCGAAGAGGTCGAGCTGACCCGGTATGTCGGAGGCGGCTTCGAGTTCGGACGGCAATGGCAGCTCGAAGCCGAGCTGGGCCGCGAGCCGCTGGCAGGTGCCGGGCGCGAAGCCTTCGTAATGGTTGTTCACGAATGCCCAGACGCTGCGCGATTCCTGCACGTGTCGGTCGATCTTTAATGCCCAACTTTCGAGCGCGGCCTCGCGCTTCCAGAGAAGCTTGCCGTAAGAATGCAGGCGCCGCCCGTCGCCATCGTAACGTGTGGTGATGTCGCCGAGCAGGCGCACGTAGATGAAATCGGTGGTGTGCGGCCAGAGCTCGAAGGGCGCGAGGTTGCGCTCGTTCAGCGGGCTGATGTCGGACCAGACCCAGCAGACGCGGTATTTTTCCAGGAGGCGGACGATCTGCGGCCGATGCCAGCCGGCATGGCGGAACTCGATCGCGAAGCGAAAATCGCGCGGCAATTGGGCGAGGAAGCGTTGCAACGCCTCCCGTCCGTCCTCCGGCGCAAAGGAGGGCGGAAGCTGAATCAGAATTACCTGCAGTTTGCTGTGCAACGCTTCGACGGCGCGGAGGAAGGCGGTGAACTGCGCGCGGCAATCATGCAGCCGGCAGGCGTGAGTGATCTCCTGGGGTAGTTTGCAGGTGAAACGAAATCCCGCCGGGGTGCTCTCGGCCCAGTGGAGCACGGTGGCCGCGGCTGGCGGACCATAGAATGTAGAATCCACCTCCACCGCCGGGAAGTGCCGCGCATAGTGTTCGAGCCAGCGATCGGGCGGCAGGTCGGCGGGGTAAAAGCGGCCGCGCCATTCGTCGTGACTTGAGGCGCAGGTGCCGAGCCGGATCTTTTGCTGATGGTTAAGATTCAAGCGTGCCTTCTGCTGGATGAATCGGAGGACCGCCGGTCCGAAGATGTCTCTGTGCGCTGACTTAAGCACTGATTTACCCGTCGTTTTCGCCGCGCAGGCAACCGTTAAACGCCGCCCCACAACTTGACTGGCGAGGCAAATTCACTACGCTGCGGATTCCCGATGCGCTTCCATTTTACCCTCTCCCTCAGCCTGGTCGCGGCCGCCGTGATTCTGCCTTCTCTGGCCCCTGCTGCCGTCATCTTCCGGCCGAAATCCAAGTATGCCGCGGCCGGCGAGGAGGAGATGAATGGCACCGCCAACCAGCTCTTCGACTCCGCCCAAAGTGCGGAAAACCGCGGTGATCTGAAACAAGCGATCAAAGCCTACCGGACGATCGTGCGCCGCTATCCGAAGGATGCGCTCGCCGCCGGCGCGGCCTACCGCTATGCCGTCCTCGAGGAGAAGACGGGAGATTTTTACAAGGCGGCCGGCGCCTATCGTGTCTTGGTGGAAAATTATCCGCGCAACCTGCATTTCGACGAGGCGATCGAAGCGCAGTTCCGCATCGGGGAATTGTATCTGCAGGGTAAAACGAAGATCAAAGTGCTCGGAATCCCGCTGAAGGGCTCGATGGACCGTGCGATCGAGATTTTCGCCGGGATCGTGCGCTCGGCGCCCTACGGGAAATATACCGCCCGCGCGCAGTTCAACATCGGCCGCGCCACCGAGAAGCAGGGCGACGCCGAGGCGGCGGTGATCGCTTACCAGGCCGTGGTCGAGAAATTCCCCGACGATCCGATCGCCGCGGATGCGCAGTATCAGATCGGCTACATCTGGTACAACGCCGGCAAGGCGGGGGTGCGGGACGCGAAAGCCGCAACCAACGCGAAGACGGGTTTCGAGGATTTCCTGGCGCGCTACCCGAGGAGTGAAAAGGCCGCCCAGGCGCGTGAGAATCTGCGCCGGCTCGGGCAGAAGCAAACAACCGACGCTTATCAGATTGCGAAGTTTTACGACAAGCAGAAGAACTATCGCGCGGCTGTCATCTACTACAACGACGTCATTCGCCAGCAGCCCGGCTCGACGGAGAGCGAGCGCGCGAAGCGGCGGGTGGACGAGCTGCGGGCCAAGGTGGGCGACGACAAGCTGCAATCCGCGGCCCTGACTGCGGCGACCGCGAAAAAGCCGGTGAAGCCAATGCCAATGCCGACCGCCAGCGCGCGGAGCGGAAGCGGCAGTGGCAGTGGCGGCTCGTCCGGGGTGGGCATGCACACTTCGCCGTCCGATGTGGAACCGCTGCCGCTGCCCGACCTGGATGAGTCGCTCCCGCCGCCGGCTTCTTTGAACCCGGATACCACGCTGGCCCCTCCGTTGCCTCCTTCGGACGCATCCCCGTCGCCGACGCCCTGACGCGTCCGGAGTTTTGAAGCTTTCCGTCCTCGCTCTTGCGGTCGCGTTCTCCCTCAGCGGGTGCGCCGGCTATCGCATCGGGGAGGTAAAACCGAACGTGCTCAAAGATGTGCACACCATTGCGGTGCAGATGTTTAAGAATAAGACTTACCGGCCGCGCGTGGAAGCGCTCGTGACGGGCACGGTGATCAAGCAGTTCCAGCAGGACGGCACGTTCACCATCACCTCACCGGAGAAGGCGGATGCGGTGCTCGAGGGAACGGTGACCGCGATCGGGCGCGCCCCAGCTCGTTACGTGACCGGTAACGTCCTGGCGACCGCTGAGTTTAACCTCGGCGTGACGGTGAATTATACGCTCCGCAAAAAAGACGGGACGGCCGTCGTCGGTCCGGCGGTGATTGCCGGCGGCACCAGTTTCTTCGTCGGAAGCGATGTAAATTCCGAGGAGCGGCAGGCGTTGCCGCTGGCGGCGGAGGATCTCGCGGCGCGTCTGGTCAGCCAGCTGGCCGAGGGCTGGTAAGCGTGGGTAGGGGCGACGCCAAGCTCTGGAGCATTCTCAACGACAAGCTCGACCTGCTGGGGGGCACCGGCCGGCTCGCAGAGGCGATCCGCGTGGCCGAGACCGCGCTCGAACTGGCCGAGCGGACTTTCCCGGCAGGGGATCCAGCCTGCGCGCTGAGCCTCGAAAAAATCGGGCAGCTGCATGATCAAGCCGGTGATCAGACGGCGGCTCGGTCCTATCTGGTGCGAGCGCATACTCTGCTGACCGGGGGAGAACCGCCAGACTATCGCGCGATCTATCGTTCGGCCCGCCGGCTCGGGTTTCTCTCCGATAATCTCGACGCGACCGACGAGGCGGTCGGCTACTACGAAGAAGCGATCGAAGCAGGCATGCAGTTGCCGGACCTGCCGTATTCCGACCTCGGCACGATGCTAAACAACATCGCGCTCGTCTATCGGAGGTCTGGTCGCGGAAAAGCGGCGGAGCCGTATTACCTGCATGCGCTCGAGCTCTACGAGAAGCACCTCGGCCCCGAGCACGCCGACGTCGCTTCGGTGCTGAATAATCTCGCGGTCTTCTACACCAACGAACGCCGCCTTGACGAAGCGGAGGAAACGCATCGGCGCGCACTCGCGATTCGCGAAAAGGTTCATCCCGCGACGCACCCGGATATCGCGCAATCCAAATGCAACCTCGCGGTGGTCTACCATTCGCGCGGCGATTACCCGCGGGCGGTCGAGCTCTACCAGGCTTCGCTCCAGGCTTGGGAAGTTGCCGCCGGGAAGCCGCCGGCAGACTACGAGGTTGTGGCGTCGAATTATGCCGACCTGCTGCGAACTATCGGGAAAGCCAAACAGGCGCGGCGGGTCGAGGAGCGCGCGCAGAAGCGACGCCGGTAGAAGAGGAAAGCCTTCGCGAGCGGGCGCTTTAGAACTGCGTGCACTCGCGTCTGCGGGCTCGGTTCTGCCGCTCTCCAATCTTTGATTTAGGTGGACCCTTGGGTGAACCACGGAGGCACGGAGACCAGGAAGTTCGATTTGGGCGAACCAAATCCATTGCCCATCCCGTGTCCTCCGTGCCTCTGTGGTTATGAACTTTGTTGTTCTTGCGTCCGCGTCTCCCGCGCGCACCTTACCAGCCGCACGCTCACGTGGCGGAATGGCAGACGCGTACGGCTCAGGACCGTATGGGGAAACCCGTGGAGGTTCGACTCCTCTCGTGAGCAGCTTTTCCCCGTGTCTCACTTCGCCGGCTCCGCAGCTTCCGCCGAGTCGCGTTCACCGGCAGCGGTGCGCGCGATGTTCGACGGGATCGCGCCGCGCTATGACCTTGCGAATCATCTGCTGAGCGGCGGAATCGACTTCTGGTGGCGGCATCGCGCTTCGGAAATGGTGCGAGGCTGGCAGCCGGCGCGTGTGCTCGACCTCGCCACCGGCAGCGGCGATCTCGCGCTCGCACTCGCGCGCAAGCTCCCGCGCGCGCAGGTGACCGGCGCGGATTTTTCGCCGGAAATGCTCGCGCTCGCGCGGCGCAAGGGCGTGCCGCGGACGGTGGTGGCGGACGCGATGCAGTTGCCGTTCGGGGACGGTTCGTTCGATTGCGTGACGGTGGCGTTCGGTTTGCGCAACATGGTCGATTGGGCCGCTGCGCTACGCGAGATGTCGCGCGTGCTCTCGCCCGCTGGCAACCTGCTGGTGCTCGATTTTTCGCAGCCGCCAGGTCTGTTGCGGCCGCTTTACAATTTGTACCTGCACCGCTGCCTGCCGGTGCTCGCCGCGGCGATTACGGGCCGGAAGAATGCCTACGATTATCTCGCCGCCTCGATCGATAACTTCCCGAGCGGGAGGGCGATGGCGGAGTTGATCAACGCGAATGGCTTCGTGTCAGCGGAAGTGATTCCGCTCACCGGCGGCATCGCCACAATCTACACCGCGCGGAGAGGTTAGGGAAGGACGCTATCTCCGGCGACCCCTGCTGGCCTTCTTCACCTGCAGACCTTGTGCGCGCGCTGCTGCCGCCCAGAGAAAACGAGCGAAACTGCTTCCCGGTGAAACATGCGGCAAGCCGGGGGGTGTCCTTTGCAACGGAAGTGTCTGAAAGACTCTAGGAACCGGGCGGCACTGCCGCCGTCGGAGTGGGGGATGCAGCCGCAGCCGGCGCAGGCTGAGCTCCTTGCTCGAGCGGCAGCCGGAGCGCGTTAAAATCGGGATTGTTCAGCACGAACACGCCGTCGCGTCCGTCGACCCGCGCATACCACATGCCTTCTCCGGCCGGTCCGCCAACGATCAGTTTGTGCACGGTTTTGTCGTCGGGCGAAGTCGTGAAGTTGATCGTCACCTGCACCTGGTCGAACGCCTGTGGCGGCGTCGCTCCGCCGACCCAGCGCACCGCGCGTAATTTCGCGAGGGTGTTGACCAGAGACTGCACGTTGGTCTGGTTCGCCGGTTCGCTGCCATCGGCGCGCGTCCAGGTGTTGTTGGCGCCGCGCGTCAGCACCACTTCGTGATCGGTCGCAACGCTCAGCCGATGCACTTCCTCCGGCTTGAATGGGAAGACGGCGAGCTCCTGCCACTGTAGCGGATTGGTGAAGATGCCGTCGACGAACGCCCTCCGCACCGCCACGATAAATGGCTCTTCGTTCACCCGGGCGTAGACGACATCACCGTCGGCGTTTCCGAACGAGATCGTTGCGAACGGATGCTCGCCCGCGCCACTCTCCGCCGTGTTCTCGGAGGCGAAGGAGCTGAGCGTGATCTGCAGTTGCGGATGGTCAAGCCCGTATTTCGGCAAATCGGAAGCCACGTCTTCCACGAAACGCACCACCTCTTCGTTCGTTAGGCTGTCGATCAATCGCGTCACCTCCGCGTTGTTCGCCGCTCGATTGTCGCGATTCGCGATCGTCCAGCTCTGCTCTTTTCGTGCGAGCACTGTCTTCGTTTTATCGGGCGCTTCAATCGTGATGCGGTCGAGATTGTTCGTGTCGATCCGGGCCAGATGTTTATCGCGCAGATCGGCTGGCTTTTTCTTCATCACTTCCTCGATTTTTTTGGGCAGCGTGTAGACGAACGCCCGCGGCGCAAACCGCGCATAAACCTGCTCTTTCCCCTCCGGGGCGGTGCCGATTTGCAGGGTCTGGCCTTCCTTCTCGTCCGTCTTGAAGAGCGCGATGGAGCCCCGCGGCTCGGCCAGGCCGTAAGGTTGCAGGTCGCCATGGTCGTCGGCCACGAATTGGTCGATCCGGGCGCTGGTCACTTGCGCGATCAGATCGCCGATCTTCTGGCTATCTCCACGCGCGCGCAGCGGCTTCACAATCTCCCAGTTCTCGCCTTGCTTTTGCATTTCCATCTCGCCTGCGGGCGTCTTCAGCACGACGCGCCCGACCTGCCCCGCGGTGATCTCCGTCAGCTTGCGGTCACGGAATTCCTCAGCCTTTTTCGTGATGTCGGTGCGAACCGTCTGCCGGACGAGGAAAGTGTCCTTCGAATTCTCGAAACGGACATACATCTTCCCCTCCAGCGCAGCCTCTTTGCCGAACCAAATCTCCGGCGGCATCTCTTTGCCGGTCAGCTTCAGCCGCAGCTTCGGCTTAACGAGATCGTACTCTTCGAGTGAAATTTTCTTCTGCTCCATCTCATGGGCTGTGATCGTGTCGTCCTTCTGCCAGTCCTCGAGGTCCGCCAGCAGCCGCTCGATCAAGGCGCGGTCCGCCTGGTCCTGGATCGGTGTCTGCAGGCGCCATTTTTGGTCCGCGCGCTGCAGCTCAATACGATCGTCGCCGTTTTGGATCGAAATACCTTCGAGCTTCGCTTTGTCGAAGTTGAGCACGTTTCCGGCGCGTCGCTTCGCCTCTTCCGTATTCGGCCCCGGGCTCTCGTAGAACTTGATCCAGACCCCGAGCGCGACCACCAGCACGAGCAGGACAAGAGTAGTCTTCGCCTTCATGACGTGATTTTACAGACTTAGGCGCGCCGCTGCCACCACACGGCGGTGCCGAGCAGCGCCGGAATCAACGGGATCAGGACAAGGATGAGCCAGCGCAGGTTCGCGAGCGCGTTCTCGTCGAGGGCGAAGGTAAGTGTCTTCGGCACCTTCGGTGCAATCCCGATGAGCTGTTCGCGGCTGAGCAGCCAATTCATGCTGCCCGAAACGAAATCGAGCCCTTGTTGGTCTTGAGTCAGCGCATTGTCCTGGATGAAAGTCGAGTTCGCCACCACCACCATGCGGGAGGAATTCGCCTGCACTCGCTCGTCTTCGTTCCCGCCCTTCTCGATCGAGACGGCGAAATAGAGAGGCGAGTCGTGGTCGCGGCCCGCCGTAAATTGGAGCAGCGCATCATCCGTCGAGTTGTAATCCGATTCACCCCAATATCCCTTCTCGGCCACCGCGAGCGGCTGGAGCCGGATGGTGTTCGCGCGCGTTTGTTCAGCCGGGCTGAGGGCGAGCGAAGAGGTGGCGCCCAGGAACGGCGCCTGTACTTGGGCCAAGCGTTTCGTGATGGGGCTGTCCGGCACAAAATGACCCAGCACGTCACGCACGCGCGCGACTTCCTGGATGCCGGTTTTCATGTTGGCCATCAGGCGATCGTCATTCAGCTTCAGGCCTAACGAGTCGAGGAAGGTGGCGAGTTTGGGCGTCTTCGCGGTGGGATCGAGCAGCAGCAAAATCCGGCCCTGCTTATCCCAATAAGAGCGGAGGAGCTGCATTTCACGGTCGGAAAAGTCGTATTGCGGACCGAGGATCATGATCGCCTTGGTCTCTTCCGGAATCGCGGGCAGATCGAAGAGGTTCAGGTCCTGCAGTTTGATGTTCTCGTTCTCGAACAACATCTTCAGCACGGATACCGGGCTTGTCGCCCCGGGTTGCGGCCGCATCGCCTGGATCGCGGGCGCCTCGTCTGTGAGCGGCGGCTCTTTGTGGCCGAGGACGTAGCCGACCACGTTTTTCCTGCCTTCCACCAGGTCCATCATCGCGCTCGTGATCGCCTGTTCGCCCTTGAACGCGGCGATCTTCGGCTGCTCGCCAAACATGGCGTTGCCCGGATCGATCTCGGCCATCTCGGAGGCTTTCACCGTCTTATTGCGGCCTTCATAATCGAGGACCACCAGGCTTTCGTCGCTCACCACTTTGTACTTATCGAACACCTCTTTGGCCCGCGAGAGGCTGCGCTCCGGATCGATGTTCTCGACGTCGATCTTCCCCTTCGATGCGTACTGATATTCCGTCAGCAGGTTCTGCACGTCCGGACCGATCGGATTGGTTCCGCTGAAGAAGACCGTCACGCGCATCTTCCCTTTCATGGAATCGAGAAAGCGCTTCGACTTATCCGAGAGCTGGTATTTCTGGTCGCGCGAAAGATCCCAGCGGCGGTAATGCTCGACGCCGAGGTAGTTCACCATCAACGCCAGCAAGAGCAGGAGCGCGATCTGCACGATTACATTTACCCCGATCCGCACCCGACCGATTTTTCGGGGAGGGGTCGCCTGCGGTTTCATCGTTTCAGTCGCCACTTACATCCTCCACTTTCGCGATTGGAATACCTGGTAAGTCAACGTCAGCATCACCACCGTCATGCTGAGGTAGAGGACCATCGGCCGCGTGTCGATTTCGCCGCGTGAGAGCGTGCCCATCTGCTCGATGGCCGAGAAATAGCCAAGCAACTGCCGCGTGCTGGAGCTCACCTCCTGCAGAATGAAGGCCAGCAGACCCGAGAAAAAGTGGAGCGTAATCACGCAAAACGAAATGATGGCGGCCACGATCTGGTTCTTCGTCAGGACGGAAGCGAGGCAACCGATCGAGAGGTAAAACATTCCCAGGAGCAGCAGCATCAGGTAAGCACCGAGGTACGCGCCGAACGAGTTGGCGGCCGGTTGTTTCGTCGCGACCTGGAAGATCACGAAATAGAGCAGCGTCGGGAGCCAAATGACGATGTAGAAGACGAGCGCCCCGCAGAACTTCGAGAGCACCACCTGCCAATCCCGCACCGGTGCAGTCATAAGCGGCTCGATCGTGCCGAGCTTAAACTCCTCGGCGAAAAGCCGCATCGTGATGAGCGGAAAGATCAGAACGAAGGCGAACCAGAAGAAAACAGAGTTGAAGAAAGCCTCCTCGGTCGAATAGCTCACCGGCTTGCCATTCATAAAGGACAGCTGGAGGTAATAACTGACACCGCTGAGCAGGAGGAAGAAAACCAGGACGACGTAAGCGACCGGCGAGTAGAAGTAGCTGCGCACCTCGCGCCCGAGGAGGGTTAAGAACTTACGCATCGCAGGGAACTGGAGTGCTGGTTTTCGATCAGACGTAACGGGCGGTTTTCCGCTTCGTCGTGCAACAAGTAGAATTCATGGAAGCGTTCTTCCCCGATTCGGCCTACGCTGGTCAGGCCGATGGTCCGCGTCATGGTCTCAGCGATTCCTTCGGAGAGGTTCGCGGAGACCTCTGGTGCAGAGTCGGCAACTTGCGATCGAAGCTTAAAATCGATCGCGGCTTCCTCGTAGGCAAGCTTCCAGTTCAGTTGGAAGAGCTGCATCGCCGCCTTCTGCCACACGATCAGCTTCATGTAACCACGATTCTTATTCCGCAGTGCTCTATTCCAATACTCCACCTCTCCATTTCGCATCGTGCTTACTCCGCGTGGGTGATCTCTACGAAAACATCTTCCAGCGTGGCCTTGCGCTGCGAAAGCTCACGCACAGCCCAATTTCGGTCCCGCGCCAGGCGGAAGACTTCCTCGCGCACATCGGCGCCTGATTCCACCCGCAGCGAAAAGGTCTGCCAGTCGCCCTCTGTCGTCGTTGTCACATCGCGCACCCCGGCGATTTGTTGCAGCTGCTCGTCTCCCTTGTCGGAGCCCACCTTCGCTTCCAGGATCACCCCGCCGGCCGTGCGAATTTCGCCTAATAAATTCTCCGGGGTGTCGCAGGCTTCAATTCGTCCTTTGTTGATGATGATGACTCGGCTGCAGGTCATCTCCACTTCCGGAAGGATGTGCGTCGAAAGGAGGATGGTGTGATGTTTGCCGAGGTTCTTGATCAGGTCGCGCACCTGGCGGATCTGGTTTGGGTCCAGGCCGCTCGTGGGCTCATCCAGGATCAGCAGATCCGGTTCATGGACGAGGGCGTCCGCCAGCCCAACGCGCTGGCGGTAGCCTTTCGAAAGCGAACCGATCAGCTGCCGCTCGACCTCCTTCAATCCGCACAACTCCTTCACGTCCCCGACGCGCTCGGCGATGCGCCGGTGCGGCACACCCTTTAGCGCAGCCCGGTAATCGAGATACTCCGTGACCCGCATCTCGGTATAGAGCGGCACGTTTTCCGGCATATAGCCGAGGTGGGCACGCGCCTGCAGCGATTGCTCGAAAATGTCAAACCCAGCGATCGTGGCCCGGCCGGACGTCGGCGGCATGAAGCACGACAGAATCCGCATCGTGGTGCTTTTCCCGGCGCCATTCGGCCCGAGAAAGCCCATGATCTCACCTTTGCCGACCTCGAAACTGAGGTCTTTGATCGCGGTGTGCCCCGCATAGCGCTTCGTGAGGTTTTCGACTTTGATCATCGGAAATTGCTGAGACAACCCAGCCCGCCGTCGCGTTGCAGAAAATTTCCCCCTGCCTTCAGCGCGCGTTCAAAGTGACGGTCGCCACGCGCTGCGATTGTCCATTGCTCCGCATGAGCCCGACGGTGAAGTCGACGTTCGTGCCAGCGCGGGCGCGCGCAAGGAGCTTCTCGACCTGCGCCAGGCTCCGAACGTCATACCGGCCCACGCGGTAAATGACGAGACCGCGCTCGATTCCCGCCGTCTCGGCCGGGCTGCCGGATTCCACCGCACTGATCAGGACGCCTTTGCCTGCGGCGAGGCCGAGCGCATCCGTCAGATCCGAAGTGAGATTTTGCAGCTGCATCCCAAAGAGTCGCTCGGCGTTGGAGGCGGCTTGCGCGTCCTCGTCTCCCGGCGACGGCCGCGCGGGCGGTTGGTTCTCCGCCACGCGTTTGAACTGCACCACAGTCTCACGCACCGTCTCCGCCGGGATCGCAAAGCCAACTCCCTGCGTCGGCACACCCTGCGGCGTGAATGCCATCTTCGCCGAACTGACGCCGACCAGCCGCCCGGTCAGGTCGATCAGCGGCCCACCGCTATTCCCGGGGTTAATCGCGGCATCGGTCTGCAGCAGATTCTTGTATTGAGTCTCGTCGATCGTGATGTCCCGCTTCATTCCGCTTAGCACCCCGCGGCTGACCGAGCTGCTGTAGCCCAGCGCGTTTCCTACCACGATGACCGTCTGCCCGAGCAGGTTGGGCGATGGGTTGTTCAGGTCGATGAAGGGCAACGGCTGCGGGGCATCGATTTTGATGAACGCCAGGTCCTTCTTCGCGTCCCCGGTTATGTAGCGGGCGTTGAGCGTTTTCCCGTCGCTCATCGTCACCTCGATCTTGAGGTCGGCCGCGCGTTCCACGACGTGCTGGTTCGTGATGATGTAGCCCGCCGGATCGACGATGAACCCGGAGCCCAGGCTCTGCAGCGTCTGGCTGATCTCGCGCGGACGTGAGCGGTAGTTGCCAAAATATTGGGCCGCGAAATCCTCGAACGGATCGCGCACCCGTCGCCGCACCACCCGCTCGGTATTGATGTTCACGACCGCTGGCAAAACCTTCGCCACCGCCAGCACCGTGGGCTCGGCGACAGGATCGGCCTGGCCCAGCACGAGCCCAGTCGAGACAACCAGCGAGCTCGCGATGGCGACGGCCTTTGACGCGCTAATCATTTTCAAATTGCGTCACAATCGAGGGGGGCATCAGCGCGCGAAGGTGCGGATAAGCTTCGCCCAAGCGAATGAGATCCAGCTCGTCCTTCTTCCGCTTACTCAGGCGGCGGCCGGGATCGCTCCACGCCCAAACCTTCCCTCGAACCAAGTCGTCCGACGTCGCCACCGGCACCTCGCATCCGAGCACCTCGCCGCGCCCCGCGCGCTCGATGAACGCCTGGTAGCGGGCGGCGGTGGTAAATTGCAGGGAAAGTTGACTGCTCCGCTTCGTGGCGTTCACCGTGTGCGGGAAAACTTCCACCCGGAACCCCTCGCGAATGAGTTCCTCCTGAATCGCGTCTAGCTGTTCGGACACAATCACCACATCGGCATCGATCGTGTAGACCGGCTCGACGTAGTGATTCACCGCGAGGCCGCCGATGAGACACCACGGCCCGTGACGATCCAGGATCGCGACTACCTCTGCGAAATAGCTCGCGCCGCCGTTCGTGACCGAATCGTAAGCCTGAGCTGCGGTCATTCTGCCGTGCAAGTAACGGGCCGCCTTCTGACTGTCAACTTGCCGTTCCCCCGCATGAATTGCACATTGCCGCCATCATGCGGCCCTCGTTTGCGACTCATCTGAACCTCGATGTTCTCGAGGAGAACTACCGCCGCTGGCAGGAGAATCCGGAGGCGGT
>JBPCMX010000047.1:0-32687 GCA_051001855.1 Chthoniobacterales bacterium | reverse complement strand
CGTCGTGCACGAACTCTCCCGGCGCGACCAGCACGTGAATGACGCGCGTTTCGAAAGCCACCGAAACGGAGTGCGTCTTGCCCGGTTGCGCGACCACGCTCCCGTAGGCGGTCAGCTTTTGCGAAATGCTTTTGCGCTGCAACGGCGCCACCTGCACTTGCGCGGTCGGCTCCTGTTTTTGCGTCCGGCCGCCATCGCCGCCGCTGAAATGCTGCCAGCCGCAGTAGCCGAGAAACAGAATCACCGCGGCGGCGCCGACCCAGATGATGATCTTTTTCATTTCAGATTCATGGCCGCGTTGCTCGGCAGAAAACGGCCGGAGGCGAGCTCGAGTGCGGTCTTCGCTTCGAGCAGTTGTTCCTTCAGTTTGATCAACTGAATACGCCGCTGGAGCAGTCCGCTGCGCGCATTGTAGTAGGCGAGCACGTCCGTGTTTCCTTCATGCAAAGCGGTCTCGGCCGAGCTAACGAGATGTTCGAAAACAGGGAGCGCTTCCTCGGCCGCCGCGACCTGACGATTGAGCGAACGGATGTCGGCCAACGCAGCCGCGATCTCGGAACGCCCTTCGAAAACGCGCAGGTGGAATTCATCGAGCAGCTTCTGTCGCGTCGCCCGCTCGGTCGCGATCACGCCTTGGTGTTGATCGAAAATCGGCACGTCAGCCGTGATCGCGAATCCTTCCGTCTGCACATTGGTGGTGTCGGTCGCCTTCACGAAGCCGATCGAGATTCTCGGAAACGCGCTCAGAAACGCAGCCCGCACCGTCGCTTCCTGGCTCCGATAGCCTTCCTGCAATCCGACCAAATCGAGCCGGCGATTTTCCAGGTTCTCGTTCAGCATTCGCTCGTTAGGCGGATCGAGATGCGACGGCAAACCGATGCCGTTACGCAAACGCACTTCCGCCGTCGGCTCCAGCCCGAGGGTCTTTTTCAAAATCAGCCGCTGCTTTTCGTACTCCTGCTCAATTGCGAGCGCAGTGGCGCGCGCGTCCAAAGCCGACGCTTCCGCCGCGCCATAATCGAGCACGGTTTTCTCGTGCGCTTCCATCGCGCGTTTCAGAGTATCGGCACTCGCACTCAATTCGCGATCCGCCTGATGCGCGCTGGCAAATTCTTCTTCCAGCGCGACGACCCGATAAACTGCCGTGCGCGCTTCCTGAGCAATGCGCCATTCCTGCCACGCGATATCCAGATCGACCGAGCGCAGATTGGCCCGCGCCGCGACCTGCCGCGGGATGAGCGGGAGCAGCGAAGTCACTTCCCAGCCGGCGGCGAAGTTATAAGCGCTCTGCGTTCCCAGCGTGTTGCCGCCGGTGACGTGATCGCGCTCGTAGGTCACCTGCGGATTCGGCAGCACACCCGCCTGCACGACCTGCGCTTCCGCTAATCCGCGGCGCGTCCGCTCCACGCGCAGCGCCAGATTTTGATAAGTCGCGATCAGCGCCGCTTCGTCGGGACCGATCCCGCGCCGCAAATCGAAAGGCAGCGGCGCGGTGCGTGCGTTTTCAATTTGCGAAGCCGGCACGCGCAGACGCGCGCGCGGCTGCTCCGACTGCGCAGCGAGCGGCGAAACAATTCCGCCGCTCGCAACCGTCAGCAGGAAAGCTGCACCCAAACGCAGACGAAGAGCACGATGCAGCACGCGCACTACATTGCGCTGGGGCAACCGACAGTCCATCGCTGAGTGCCGGCCGCAACCCGCGCGAGCTACTTCTTCGCTTTCTTGTCCGCCGCCGCTTCGTTCGCCTGTTGCTTCGGGTTTTCGTTTTCCATCTTCACGATCTTGCCCGTCTTGGCATCGACCAGCACTTCCGCGATGTCCTTCGAGTTCGGCTTGTTGATGTCGAACGACCAGACCAGCGCGCCGCCTTCATTCTCCAGCTCGGCGGATTTGACCTTCCCGTTCGGGACTTTCGCCAGCGCCGTCTTCTGCGCGTCAGCCTGAGTGATCTTCGCTTCTTTCAGCAACTTCGGGTCGGGTTGCTCCGCGAGCAGGCTTGATGTCGTTAGGCCAACGAGAGCGATCGCGGCCAGCATTACTGTCCAGTTTTTGTTTATTTTCATAGCACTAATCTAACAATGCATCCTGTCACCAAAGCGCGCGGCTACATTACAGTTGCGTTATCCGGCGGTGGCGGCTCGCACTTGACCGCTGCTCCGGTATCCTTCGCTTCGATGCGGGTCCTGGTCGTGGAAGACGAAAAGAAGCTGGCCGGATTCCTGCGCAAAGGCTTGATCGAAGAAAACTTTGTCGTCGATGTCATCCACAACGGCGCCGAAGCGCTCGAGCAAATCCTCGCGCGGGCCTACGCGGCGATCATCCTCGACATCATGTTGCCGGAGCGCGACGGCCTCAGCGTTCTCCGCGAAATGCGCCGACAGCACGTCAACACGCCCGTCCTGTTATTGTCGGCACGCGGGAATGTGAACGAGCGCGTCGAAGGCTTGAACTTGGGCGCCGATGATTATTTGCCGAAGCCATTTTCCATCACCGAAGTCGTGGCCCGCATCCGCGCCCTGACCCGGCGCGCTTCGGGTGAACACGCCATTGTCATGCAAGTCGACGACCTTTCACTCAATGTCGTCACGCGCGAAGCAACTCGCGCCGGGAACAAGGTTGACCTAACGAATCGTGAGTTCGCGCTCCTCGAATATTTGATGGCGCACGCCGGCCGCGTGGTCACGAAGACCGCGCTCTGCGAACACGTTTGGGAGCATCACTTCGATACCGGCACCAACGTGGTCGAGGTCTGCATCCAACGTTTGCGGCGCAAGATCGATGACGGTCATGCGCACAAAATTCTGCAAACGATCCGCGGCACCGGTTACACCCTGCGAGGCGAAGGATGAACTGGCGTTCGCTCCGGGCCCGGCTGGCGCTTTGGACGGTCGCAGTGGTGAGCGGCGCGCTCATTCTTTTCGGAGCCGGCGCCGCCTTGGCTCTGCGGCAAAAGTTGATCGCGAACGCGGACCAGCAGATCACCACCGACGCGCGCGATTTCTTTGACGAGCTGGGAGAACAGCATCCGGATTGGAGCGATCGCCGCAGCATCGAAGCGTTCCTCGCGGAAGAGACCACCCGCTTCGATTTCGTGGAAGTGCACGACGACGCCGGGCACTTGCTCTATCGCACACCTCGCCTCGGTGACGACGCGATCTGGCACCAAAATCAGACCGGAAGAATCCACAGCGTGACCACGGCGAACGGTCAGAAGATCCGGGTCGGCACCTTTACGAATGGTGGCGCCGAATTCGCGCTTGGGAAGGACTTGCACGAACTCAACGAAACCATCACCAGCCTGGTCGAGTCTTACCTCATCATCCTTCCCCTGGTCGCGATCGCGGTCGGCGCAGGAGCGTGGTGGATCGCGCGTCGCGCCGCCGGCCCGGTGGAGGCCATCGCGGCCAGCGCCGCGCGCATCTCCGCCAGCGATTTTCATCAGCGCATACCGGTTCCGGATTCAAACGACGAGATTGCGCAACTTGCGGTGGTCTTGAATCAAACCTTCGAGCGCCTGCAGCGGAGCTTTGAGCAAGTGACGCGGTTTACCTCCGATGCCTCGCATGAACTGAAGACGCCCCTCGCCCTGATGCGCGCCCAATTAGAGAGCGCGCAGCGCACGGAGGCGAACCTGGCTGACGGCGAAGTATTTTCCGAATTGCTCGAGCAGTCGACCCACCTTTCTCAAATCATCGACAGTCTGCTGCTTCTTTCCCGCGCCGATGACCGGCAACTCGCTCTCGAGCAGGAACCGGTCGATCTCGTCGCACTTCTCGAGGAGCTGCGGGAAGACGCAGAGATTCTTGCCACCCGACTAAACCTGAGCGTCGAGTTCAATCTGCCGACCGGTCTTCTCCTAGTCGGCGACGTGCGTTTTCTCCGTCGCGCCGTCATGAACCTGCTCGACAACGCAATAAAGTTTAACCGCCAGAACGGGCGGGTGGTGGTCAGCGCGTCAAGTAATGGAACCCGTGGCGTCCTCACGTTTCGGAACACCGGTTCGCCCGTTCCCGCCGCTGTCCACGACAAGATCTTCCAGCGCTTTTACCGCGATGATCCGACGGCCCGCGAGCGGCCAGCCGGACACGGCCTCGGCCTGAGCATCGCGCGCGAGATCGTTCGCGCACATCGCGGCGAGATCATTCTCATGCGCTCGGACCACGATTGGACGGAATTTTCCATTGTCCTGCCGGTGAGCGCGAAGGCCACGGCTCGGGTCTAACGAGAGCCCGGCCGGTCTAGGCGCGCGCTAATTTATTCCGCAGTGCGGTTGTCGCGGCAAAGGCAGCTTATTTCTCCTGTCCGTAAACGAGGAGCTTGAACGTGTTCGGCACGATCGCGGGACGCGACGGCTTTGCGCCGGGCGAGGGGCTTGGCGCCGGCTCAAATTCCGCTGTCGGGAGGAGGATGCGGTGCGTTGAGGGATCGAGCGCGATCGTGCGCGCGCCGCGTTCCGTTTTCAGCGTTTGCACGACGGTCAACTTATCCGGCGCCTCCTCCTTCGCGATCGTGACCAGACCTTCGCCACAGGAAGCAAAGACGAACTGGGTCGCGTCATCAAAGACACAACCGTCCACGTGTTCACCGATTGGCGTCGTGCCAACGACCTTGCCGGACTGCGTGTCGAGCATGGTCATGAGCTTGTTGTTGCAACTGGAGAACAAACGATGATGCGCCACATCGAGCGCGATCCCGGTCGGTTCTTCGCCCGGAGCGAGCGGCCAATGCGCGACGACTTCATGCTTCGCGGTATCGATTGCCACGACCTCACTCTTGTCCTCCAGGTTCACGTAAACGCGGCCGGCGCTCTCATCCGCCACGCCAAACTCGGGACTGCCCCCGAGCGGAATCGTCGCTACCACCTTCGCTTCTTTCGCGTCCACCACCGTCGCGGAATTCCCCTTGTGGTTGAAAATGTAAACCTCACCGCGCGTCGCATCGTAGGCCATCGCGTCCGGGCCTTCGCCCGTGTCGAGCTTCGAGGTCGTCTTCAGCGTCTTGAGATCGACCACGCTCGCTTTCGCTTCTTTCCCGTTGGACGAAAACCCGCGCTCGAGTTCCGGCACCGCCAGAAACGCGTGCACACCCGGCGTCTCCCCGATCTCCCCGACCACCGCGTCGTTCTCCAGGTCGATCACGACCACTTTCGTGGCGTGCGACAAATACAGCCGGTGTGCCGCAGAATCGATGCTCAGAATATCCCAGCCGCCTTCGCCGCCGATCGGGATTTCCTTCAGCAGCTTGTAAGAATTGTCCGCCAGCGCATTGCAGGCGCTGAGGAGTCCAAGGATCGCCAGCAAAGGGGTGGTTCGCATGCGCTACTAAACATGGAGACGCGCTGGCCGCCAATACGCGCCGCCACAGAAACAAGGCAGCCTTTGTGCTAAGTTGCTCGATGCCGTTTCAGCTCGAATCCAACTACCAGCCGCGCGGCGACCAGGGGCAGGCGATCGCCAAGCTGCTGAAGTCGATCGAAGCCGGAAACAAGCACCAGACGCTGCTCGGCGTCACGGGCTCGGGCAAGACGTTCACGATGGCGAACGTGATCAAGGAACTCGATCGGCCGACGCTCATCATCTCGCACAACAAAACGCTCGCCGCGCAGCTCTACTCGGAATTCAAACAGTTCTTCCCGCGCAACGCGGTCGAGTATTTCGTGAGCTACTTCGACTACTACCAGCCCGAGGCCTACATCCCGCGCTCCGACACCTACATCGAGAAGGACTCGTCGATCAACGAAGAGATCGAGCGCCTGCGGCTCGCCGCGACCAGCGCGCTCCTGACCCGCCGCGACACGATCGTGGTCGCGAGCGTCTCGTGCATCTACGGCGTCACTTCGCCGGAAGATTACCTGCGCATGCTCCTGACGGTGAAGAAAAACCAGCAGGTCACGCGCGAAGCGGTGCTCGGCCGCTTGATCGACATGCTCTACGAACGCAACGACATGAACTTCGCGCGCGGCAAATTCCGCGTCCGCGGCGACGTCGTCGAAGTCTATCCTGCGACCGCGGACGAAGAGGCGATCCGGCTCGAGTTCTTCGGCGATGAAATCGAAGCGATCACGCGCTTTGATCCCCTCACCGGCCACGCGCACGAGCAACTCGGCGTGATGACATTCTTCCCCGCGAAGCAATTCGTGACACCGGCCGACAAGCTCAACCGCGCCTTGAGTTCAATCCGGAACGAACTCGACCACCGCATCGTGCAGCTGGAATCGCAGAGCCGTTTGCTCGAAGCGCAGCGGCTCAAGATGCGCACGGAATACGATCTCGAGATGTTGCAGGAAATGGGCTTCTGCAACGGGATCGAAAATTATTCGCGCCATCTCTCCGGCCGCGAACCCGGCTCGAAACCATTCACGCTCCTCGATTTTTTCCCGAAGGATTACTTGCTCGTGATCGACGAATCGCACGCCACCATCCCGCAAATCGGCGGCATGTACGAAGGCGACAAATCGCGCAAGACCGTGCTGGTCGAATACGGCTTCCGCCTCCCCAGCGCGCTCGATAACCGACCGCTGAATTTTAAGGAATTCATGGGCATGACGAACCAGCTCACCTACGTCAGCGCCACGCCCGCCGAATTCGAAATTCAGAATAGCGTCGTCGGCAACGAAGGCTACGTCCCGCACAAACGCGAACGCATCGGCACCGACGAGCCCGTCCCGTTCCTCGTCGCTGGCAGCGGCAAGAAAGATCCGTCCGCCTCGCCCATCTCCCGCACCGATCAACCGATCGAAGAATTCAACGTCCACACGCCCGGCATGCCGCTCGTCGTCGAACAAATCATCCGCCCCACCGGCCTGCTCGATCCCAAGATCACGCTCAAGGCGCTCAAGAATCAGATCGACGAAACCATCGAACTTTGCCGCCAACGCGTCGAAGTGCAGGAGCGCGTCCTCGTCACCACCCTCACGAAACGCACTGCCGAAGATCTCTCCGATTACCTCCGCGATGTCGGCCTCAAAGTCCGCTACCTGCACAGTGACATCGACACCATCGAGCGCGTCGAAATCCTCCGCGGCCTGCGCGCGGCCGACTTCGACATCCTCGTCGGCATCAACCTTCTCCGCGAAGGCCTCGACCTGCCGGAAGTCTCGTTAGTCTGCATCCTCGATGCCGACAAAGAAGGCTTCCTCCGCAGCCAGACCTCCCTCATCCAAACCGCCGGCCGCGCCGCGCGTCACATCAACGGCGAAGTCGTCCTCTTCGCCGACACCATGACGCAAAGCATGCAAGCGCTCATCTCCATCTCCGATTATCGCCGCACCAAGCAGATGGAGTACAACGAGAAGCACAAGATCACGCCCACGACCGTGAAGCGCGCCATCCAGGAAAGCCTGCACACCATCCTGAAGGGCCGCCAAATCGCCGCTTCGATCGTGAACGAAGCCGGCGGCGACTTCGATCTCACGGAGCTCCTGCGCGAGTTGGAAGACGAGATGCAAACAGCGTCCAAGAATCTGGAGTTCGAGCGCGCCGCGCTCTTGCGCGACCAGATCATGGAAGTAAAGAGTGGCGCTGGTATTTCGAAGATCGAACCGAAGCGCAAGCCGGTGAAATATTCGCGTGCGGGCAACGGCGGGACACCGCGCCGCAGAGGTTCCCGCGTTTAAGAGCGGAACCGACAGGGCCCCGCACGGAGACGCCCGGTCGAGGGAAATTGTCTCGACGGAAGCGGCAAGGAAGCTGGCGGGGAGGCGAATCCGGCGAAACTCAGAATCCAAACCGACTGATCCCCGCGCTCGGCGCAGCTCAGCGGACTGCCGGAAGTGGAGTTTTCGAACCACAACGAATAAGCGCTCGCGGGAATCCCGGCGGGTAAGCCCTCGCTTTCTTGTCATCGCCCCGCCACGATGCGAAACAAGGGGCGATGCCGAAAGCCAACGCCAAGACTGCCGCCGCCGGCAACATCTACGCCGTGGTCGGCTCGGATGAGAGCGAGGTGAAACGCGCGGCCGCGGAATGGGCGGCGAAGTTGACCCCGCCGGACGCGGGGGATTTCGGGCTCGAGACTATTGACGGCGCCGGGGACAACTCGGAGCAATCGGCCGCGCGTGTGCGCTCTGCGATCGAAGCTTTGCAGACGCTGCCGTTCTTCGGCGGCAAGCTGGTCTGGTTGAAGAACTCGAACGCGCTGGGCGATACGGTGATCGGGCGTTCGGCGGCGGTGCAGGGCGTGCTGGAGGAACTCGGCGATGTGCTGGAGGCGGGGCTGGCGCCGGACATCACTTTCCTGCTGAGCGCGACGGAGGTGGATAAGCGACGGACGTTTTACAAGGCGCTCGGGAAACGCGCGGAGCTGCAGGTGATCGACCGGCTGGACTCGAGCCGGAGCGGGTGGGAGGAAGAGGCCACGGAGATCGTGCGGGCGCGGGCGAAGGGGCGCGGGCTACGTTTCCAGGAAGAGGCCCTGGATCTTTTCGTGCTGCTCACGGGGGGCGACACACGTCAGATCGAGAATGAGCTGGAGAAGATCGATCTTTACGTGGCGGCGGATCGGAATGTGACGGCGGAGGAGGTGCGGATGCTAGTGCCGTTGTCGCGCGCCGGGGTGATCTTCGAGTTGGCGAACGCGCTCGCTGCTTGCGACCTGGAGCGGGCGCTCGCGCTCGTGCGGCGTCTGCTCGACCAGGGGGAGAGCGCGATCGGCATTCTGCTGGTGGCGATCCTGCCGACGGTGCGGAATTTATTGCTGGCGAAGGATCTGATGGAGCGCCACCGCCTGTCCCGGCCGTCGGCGCCGTTCTCGTTTATCTCGGCGGTGAACCGGTTGCCGGCGCCGGCGACGGAGCATCTGCCGCGCAAGAAGGATGGAACCGTGAATGCCTACGCGCTGGGGTTAGCGGCGATGGCGGCGCACCGGTTCACGACGGGGCAGTTGATCGCGGGGCTGGAGGCTTGCCTGGAGGCGAATCTGCAGCTCGTGAGCAGCGGGCTGGATCACGAACTGGTGCTGACGCAGATCGTGGTGAAGCTACTGGCGTGCGGGTAGCGAGGCTCGTTAGACCGTTGAGCTGCCGTCAATCTGGTTGCGCGCGACCGGGCCGATGAAGGGGATGTCCCAGCGGACGCCGGTGAACGCTTTGATCATGGCGATGATCCAGATGATGACGGCGCCGATATTCCAGACGGCCCAGACGATCCAGAGGAAGAGGGCGAAGATCCAGCCCAGCACCGGAATGGGCGCGAGGATGGCGAAGAGGACATGCCAGATGATGCTGAAAACCAACCAGGCGCCGCCGAAGATGATCGATTGCATGGCGTAAAAGCGGACAAATAAGTCGCGCTTCTCGAGCACGTAGAAGATGATGCCGCCGATGAGCGGAACGCACGCCAGGGCGGCAGCGATGTTCGAGGGCAAACCCGTGGTGGAGCTGCTCGTGGTCCCGCTGTCGCCAGGGGTGTAGGCCGACGTGGCCGGTGGGATCGGATCAACGGGATCAGGCATGCTGTTATTTACATGAAATCCGAAGGCGGGTTGTCAAGACAACTCCCCGCGGCGCGGCGAATCTCGGTGCGCGCCGGCGGCTCCTACTATGAGGCGGTAGTGGGGCACGGGCTGATGCGCGAGCTGGGCGACGAGGTGGCGCGAGTCCTGCGCGGGCGGCGTTGCGCGGTGCTCGCGGACACGAACACGGCGCAACTGTTCGGCGAGAGCGTGCGCGCGAGTCTCGCGGCGGCTGGATTTGAGCCGCGGTTGATCGCGGTGCCAGCGGGTGAAGGGTCGAAGTCGCTCGCGCAGGTCGCGCTGGTCTGCGACGCCATGACGGACGCGGGGTTGGATCGGGCGTCGTTCGTGGTGGCGGTGGGTGGCGGCGTGGTGGGTGATCTGGCTGGGTTCATAGCGGCGATTTATCACCGCGGGATTCCGCATGTGCAGGTGCCGACGACTCTGCTCGCGCAGGTGGATAGCGCGATCGGCGGGAAAACGGCGGTGAATACCGAGGCGGGCAAAAACTTGTTAGGCGCGGTGCATCAGCCGGCGCTGGTGCTCGCAGACGTAGAGACGTTAGGCACGCTCCCGGAGCGGGAATTGCGCCAGGGTTTCGCGGAGATGATCAAGCACGCGATCATCGCGGATGCGACGCTCTTCGCTGCGATCGCGGAGGCGGAAGGCGGCGATCTGGCGACGCTGGTGAGCCGAAACATCGAGATTAAGGCGGCGATCGTGGCGCAGGATGAGCGTGATGTCTCGGGCCAACGCGCGGTGTTGAACTTCGGACACACTGTCGGCCATGCGATCGAGCGGGCAGGCGATTACCGGTATCTGCACGGGGAAGCGATCAGCCTCGGGATGGTGGCCGCGTGCGACGTGTCGGTGCGCAAAGCCGGCCTGGCGGAAGCCGAGCGGCAATTGGTAATCGCCACGTTACATGCCGCCGCTTTGCCGACGCGTTTGCCGGCTGATTTCCCGCGCGATCGCCTGATGTCGGTGTTGGCCGCGGACAAGAAGTTCGAGGGCGGCGCGGTGCGGTTTGTGGTGACGCCTGGGTTGGGATCGGCGCGGTTGGCGACGGATGTGACGATGCAGGACATCGTGGCTGCGATCACTACGCTGTAGCCACGGGCCTGTGGCCCGTGCGGCCCGCGCGTGACGCCAGCAAAAGTTTTCCCGCTGCTCATGCGCAGGGCGGCACGTCCCACAGGGACGTGGCTACAAGCGCGGCTGCGACGCGGTTAGTCATGCACTGCTCGGTAGTAATTCACCAGCCCGTCCACAACGCCATCCGCGTACTCGCGGTAAATGCTCGGGCGATCGGTGCCGTTCACGTTGCGCATGCCTTCGTAGTCCCCTTCCTGCACCCGACAGAAGACTTCGTCGCTGTTCATGACATACGGTTCGAAGTAAACGACGGGCGCGTGGTAAAGGCGCGTCGCCATCAGGTTACGCAGGTAGACGTAGCCGTCGCTGCCAGCCTTCGTCACATTTTCCGTGGTGTATTCGTAGGGTGGCAGATGGGTGCGCAGGGCGACGGCCGGCGCGAGCTTTCCGGCGAGCGCGATCTCTTCCTGGTGCGTGCGACTGAGGAGACGCCGCACCATCTCGAAGCGCACGTCATCAAACTCGAGTTCGGGCGGGAGGTAGGAGCCGTTGACGAGGAGGTGGAAATGGTTGTGATCGGTCAGCTTCGGACGGCGCGGATCGTCCCAGGCCTCGGCATTGAAGTGGAGACAGAGCACCACATCGGGTTGGAGGGTGGCGTTCACGAGCGCGGCGCGGTGCCGGATCTCGCTGGTGCGGTAAAACAGAATCTCGCGTTGCCAACGAAGCGTTTGCTCCTTCTCCGGATCGGCGGGTCCATCGTAATCCTCGCGTGGCGCGCTCTGGCCGGCGCGCTCCAGGATCTGGCGCGCCACATCGCCAAAATCCGCCGGGCGCTGCGGTGTGACGGGTTCCAGTTTGTCGCGCACCAGCGAAACTTTCGCGCCGAGCTTTTCCAGCCGTGGAGCGAGGAGCTTCGCCACGAGCAATGTCATGTCGCCTTCCTGCACCGGCTCGCTGTCGCCCACCTGAAACCAGCGTTCTTCCATCTGCGCCCAGCGGCCGCCGAGGTGGCCGGGATCGAGCGCGATCTTCACGCCTTCCAGCACGCGATCATTCGGTGCGGGCGGCAAGGCGGCCGCGGTGCGCCAGGTATGAGGGACCGGCTTCGCGTCCTGCTGACTCGCTGCGAAACGCAGGACGAACGAGGTCTGCTCGTCCTGATCGATCAAAACTCGGGCGCTGTCTGCTTCGACCTTGATCAGCTTCTCGTCCACGCCGCGGGTGCAATAAACCTCGCGCAAAAGTCGCTCGAAATCGTCGTGCGTGATTGTCTCCTGATACTTTTCGAGCGCCGTCCAATCGGGCGACTGGCTGAGCGGGCTGAGGTGCTCTGCCGCAGAAGTCAGCTGCGCCAGACCGATCAGCTGCAATCCGCAGAACGCGGCAAGGATGAGGCGGTGGGATGCGATCACGATCTGGCTTTCGCTCTATTTACCACGATGTTCGCCGAATGCTGACGATTCTGTTTCTCGGCGACGTCGTCGGAGAACCCGGCCGCAGCGGAGTGATCGTGCGCCTCGCGCAATTGAAGCAGCAGCACGCGGTGGATTTCGTGATTGTGAATGGCGAGAACGCCGCCGCCGGGCGCGGGATTACACCGAGGATCACGATCGATCTCCTACGCGCCGGTGTCTCCGTCGTGACAACAGGCGATCACATCTGGGACCAAAAAGAGATCCTCGGCTTCATCGAGACGGAGCCGCGGTTATTGCGGCCGCTGAATTATCCGGCAGGCGCGCCGGGGAGCGGCTCGATTGTGCTGGAGACAGCGAAAGGAAAAGTGGGCGTGATCAACGTGCAGGGACGCACGTTCATGCAGCCGATTCTGGAGAATCCTTTTGCCGCCTTGGATTCGGCCGTAGCGACGATGCGCAAGGAGACGTCCGTCATTTTCGTCGATGCGCACGCCGAAACGACGAGCGAAAAAATTGCGATCGGCCGCTACCTGGATGGTCGCGTCTCCGCAGTGGTGGGGACACATACGCACGTGCAGACTGCAGACGAGCAGATCTTCCCCGGCGGCACGGCGTTTCTCTGCGACGCCGGGATGTGCGGGCCGGTGGAATCCGTTATCGGCCGTTCGATCGATCCGATCGTGCGGCGATTCACGTCGAATCTGCCGGCGCCCTTTCCGGTGGCGAAAGGAATGGTGCGGCTCTGCGGCGTAGTCGTCGTGGTGGACGAAAATACCGGGCGCGCCATCCGCATCACGCGGGTGAACGAGTGCATCGAGGAAGCGGCGGTGGAGGTGGCGCGGGGTGCCCCACAGCCGGGTGGTGCAACGCCCGAGACAGATTTGATTTCGAGCTAGCTCCCGCACTGCTTGCAGCCCAAGCCATCGCTGATCCGAAGCGGCCGAGAGGCGACGCGCATGCGTTTCCAATCTTGAAGCCATGGCCAATCCTGATCCAGAGCGCTTTCAGCTCGCGATTCCAATCTCAGAAGCATTCGCGTTTGCGATGGGATGGTCCGACCTCGATTACGACAATCCGCCGGATGCCGCGCGTCGGGTGATGGGGGCGTTCGCCCTCGATGCGTTGCAGTATTCGGAGCAATGGCGCGCCGCCGCCGTGGCCCTCTCGTGCCTGGAAGACCGCTGGCCCGACTTTTTCACGGTGTAGCCGCGGCGGGGCGCCTGCGCGAGACCTCGGTTTGCGCTTTCCGAGAAATTCATGATTGCGCGGCGAAGCTGCGATTGCTATGAGAGCGCGTGCCGCGGGTGACTTCGGAACACCGGAAAACTTTCACCCGCGCGGCAGCTTAAAGACCCATGAAAAAACTCGAAGCGATCATCAAGCCGTTCAAACTCGAGGAAGTCAAAGAGGCGCTGGCGGAGCTCGGTGTCGAGGGCATGACCGTCACGGAAGTGAAGGGTTTCGGCCGGCAGAAAGGCCACACCGAGATCTATCGCGGCAGTGAGTACACCGTGGATTTTCTCCCGAAAGTGAAGATCGAGATCGTCCTGGCCGATGAGCTCGTCGACAAGGCCGTGCAAATTGTCGTCAGCGCCGCCAAGACGGGGAAGATTGGCGACGGCAAAGTCTTCGTCCTTCCCGTCGAACACGCGGTGCGGATTCGCACCGAAGAGATCGGCGAGAAGGCGGTTTAATAAGTTGAGAGTTGAAAGTCGGTAGTTGAGAGAATCATCTCTCGATCAACCTAGGAACTTCGCGCTTTCCCTGCTCTCCACCACCCACGCTTAACCTTTTCCTTCCTCTCATGTCTACCGACCATAAAAACGCCTCTGACGTCACCAAGATGATTAAGGACAAGGGAGTCAAACTGATTGACTTCAAGTTCACCGACCTGCCGGGCGCGTGGCAGCATTTCACCACCACACTGACGGAGTACAACGACGAGATCTTCACCGAGGGTCTCGGCTTCGACGGCTCGAGCATCCGCGGCTGGCGCGCGATCAACGCCAGCGACATGCTCGTGATTCCCGACCCGTCGACGGCGTGGGTCGACCCTTTCAGTGCGGAGCCTACGCTGAGCCTGATCTGCACGATCGCCGATCCAATTACCCGCGAGCCTTATGATCGCGACCCGCGCGGCGTGGCGGAAAAAGCGGAAGCCTACCTGCAAAGCACCGGGATCGCCGATGTGGCGTCATTTGGGCCGGAGGCGGAGTTCTTCATCTTCGACGAGGTGCGCTACAGCTACACCGGGAATTCCTCCTTTCATCTCGTCGACAGCGCGGAAGGTCACTGGAACAGCGGCAAGGAAGAGTTCCCGAATCTCGGCTACAAAATCCGCGCGAAAGAAGGCTACTTCCCGGTCGCGCCGGCCGACACCCAGCAGGACATCCGCAACGAGATGTGCCTCGAGCTCGAGAAAGCCGGGATTCCGATCGAGCGCCAGCACCACGAAGTGGCCACGGCCGGCCAGGCGGAGATCGACATCCGTTTTGCGCCCCTGAAGCAGATGGGCGATTGGATGCAGTACTACAAATACATCGTGCGCAACGTGGCGAAGAAGCACGGCAAGACCGTCACCTTCATGCCGAAGCCGCTCTTCGGCGATAACGGCTCCGGCATGCACACGCACATGTCCCTTTGGAAAGAAAGCAAGCCGCTCTTCGCCGGCAACGGTTATGCTGGCCTGAGCGAGATGGCGCTCTTTTTTATCGGCGGAATTCTGCGCCACGCCCCGGCCCTCACCTGCATCACGAACCCGACCACGAACAGCTACAAGCGCCTCGTCCCGGGGTTCGAAGCGCCGGTCAATCTCGCGTACTCGGCACGGAATCGCTCCGCCGCGATTCGCATCCCCACCTACTCCGCGAATCCGAAGTCCAAGCGAATCGAATTTCGCACGCCCGATCCGGCGGCGAACCCTTACATCGCCTTCTCGGCGCTGCTCCTCGCTGGCCTGGATGGAATCCAGAACCGGATCGATCCCGGCGATCCGCTCGACAAAAATCTCTACGAGCTTCCGCCGGAGGAACTGGCGCAGGTGCCAAGCGTGCCCGATTCGTTAGGCGGTGCGATCAAGGCGCTCGAGGCCGATCACGCGTTCCTGCTCAAGGGCGATGTCTTCAACGCCGATTTCATCCGCAACTGGATCGAGATGAAGCAGAAGGAGCACGACCAGATGCGGCTCCGCCCGCACCCCTACGAATTCGCGATGTATTTCGACGTCTAGGCGGCGATACTCCACGCGACGGGAACTCAGCATGGCGCGCGAGATCAAACTGGACGGCGGCGAAATCACCCTGCTCAAAGCGATCGGCACCAGCGGCTCGCCGGTCCAAGGCAAGCTGCTGCTCGAGCGGCTCGGTGAGCTCCAGCAGGGCGAATTCCTCGACACGCTCGAAGGACTCACTCCATGAGCTACGTGCTCTCGAGCAGGGACAACGTCCGGACGATGGACGACGTCGAGCACGCTGCCTTTCGGGTCAAGCCCGCCTTCAGCAAAGACCTGCGCGAAGCGCTGAATCCGTCGCGCCGGCGCCGGGAAGAACGGACGCGCCGGGAACGCCGCAGCTAACGCGTGGAGCAATTGAAACGAGTGCTGCGGCTTTGGCCGTGGCTGGCGGCTATCGTCAGCGGATTGTTGTATCGCGCCTGTTTCGCGCCGTTTCAGCAAGCGTGGCTTTGCTGGGTCGCGCTGACACCGCTCCTGGCCGCAGTTTGGTTTTCCGGGAAAAATTCAGAACGCCGCTGGGGGCGCGATCTGCTGCTCGGCTACGTGGCCGGCGTCACGTTTTTCTGGAGCGTCTTCTATTGGCTCTACACCGTCACCGTGCCTGGACTGGTGCTGGTGGGACTTTACATGGGCATCTACATGGCGCTTTGGGCATGGCTTTGCGGAGTGCTCCGTCCGGGGAGCGGCCGCGCCCTGGCGGAGCAGCCGCTCACCGGCCTCGACGCCGTCACCCAACGCATCGCCGCGAAACGTGCCGCCGCCAGTGGTCTGCCCGCGACGGCTGCGCCAGAGGCGGTCGCCGTCGGCGCGACCTTGCGTCATTCGCCCTGGCTCAGTTCCTGGAAGAACCTCCGCCTCGCGTTCTTCGTCTCGGCGGCGTGGGTCACAGTCGAGCTGCTGCGCTCGGTCGTCTTCACCGGCTGGGCTTGGAACAGCCTCGGCAGCGCCTTGCACGCGCAGTGGGCGCTGATTCAAATCGTCGAGCTGACCGGCGTGCCGGCGCTCTCGTTTCTCGTGGCGTTCACGAATGTGATCCTGGTCGCGACCGTCCGCCGCTTCGTGCTCGAATCACAGGTGAAAAAGTCGCGGCCGCACTTCGATTTCACGATCACGATGGCGGCGATCGTCGGCGTGATCGGCTTCGGCATCCGCGCCGTGCAGTTGATCCAACCGTCCGCCAGTCTTCGCGTCGCGGCGCTGCAGCCGGACATCCCGCGCGAGCAGAAATTCAACGCCGATTTCGCGGCTGCTACCTTCGAAAAATTCACCCAGCTCAGCCAACTGGCGTTGCAATCACGACCCGACCTCCTACTCTGGCCGGAGAGCTCGATGCCAGGCCCGGTGCTGCCGGGAGAACCGAGCTACGACTTCGTGATGCGCTTCGCTGCGCACGCGGGCGCCGATCTGTTGCTCGGCGTGATCGATCTCGACGAGAAGGACGCCTATAACGCGGCGCTGCTCGTCTCCGACGCCGGAAAGCGGGTCCAGCTTTATCGCAAGATGCACCTCGTCCCCTTCGGCGAATACGTTCCCGGCCGCCACACCATCCCCGGCATCGGCGCCATCGTCGGCGCGCAAGTGCCGGAAGACTTCGGGATCGGGATCGAGCACACCGTCTTCCAGCTCACGCGGCCGGAGGTGAAGGTCGCACCGCTGATCTGCTTCGAAGATACCATCGGTGAGCTGACGCGGCAGTTTGTGCTGCGCGGCGCAAATCTCCTCGCGAATGTCACGAACGACGGCTGGTTCCAGCGTTCTGCCGGCTCGCAACAGCATCTCGACAACGCCGTCTTCCGCTGCGTGGAAACCCGCCTGCCGATGGTGCGCTCGGCCAACACCGGCGTGACCTGTTTCATCAATCGCTTCGGCCGCATCACCGATGTGTTGCACGACGAAAACGGCAGCCAGTTTACGGAAGGATTCAAGGTCGCGGACGTCGCGGTGCCGGTGAACCAGCCGCTGACGTTTTACGTGCGGCACGGCGAGTGGTTCGCCGATCTTTGCGCCGTGGCCACCGCTCTCCTGCTCGTCACGCTCCTCCCGCGCCCCAGCCGCTGGCGGCGTGCATTTTCTCTGATCGTCGCCTGATTCTCATGAGCAGCGAGTATGACATCCTCGTCGAAGGACTGCGCAAATCCTACGACAGCTTTGAAGCCGTGAAGGGGATCGACTTCGCGGTTCGTCCCGGCGAAGTCTTCGGCTTGCTGGGGCCAAACGGCGCGGGCAAGACGACCACCGTCGAGATTCTGGAAGGCCTGCGGCGCCGGAGCAGCGGCCACGTGCGGGTGCTTGATTTCGATCCCGAGCTGCAGACGAACAAACTCAAGGACCGCATCGGCGTGGCGCTCCAGGCCACCAATCTGGCCGACAAAATCACGGTGCGCGAGGCGATGACACTCTTCGCCGCCTTCTACACCCGCACGGTGGACGCAGGGAAGCTCCTTGATCGCCTCCAGTTGTCCGACAAAAAGGATGCCGCCTACGCGACCCTCTCGGGTGGCCAAAAACAGCGCCTCGCCCTCGCCTTAGCGCTCATCAACGACCCCCAGCTTCTCTTTCTCGATGAACCCACCACCGGCCTCGACCCGCAGGTGCGTCTCGAGATTCGCGACCTCATCCAGGAACTCCGCGCCGAGAAGCGCACTATCGTCATGACGACGCATTACATCGAGGAAGCCGAGCGGCTTTGCGACCGCGTGGCCATCATCGATGCCGGAGAGATCATCGCCCTCGGCACGCCGCGAGAGTTGCAGGAGAAAAGCGCCAGCCAATCCGGCATCGAAGCGACCCTTAGCCGGCCCGCGCCGGACGGTGAATTACCCGCGTGGTCCGAGGCGATTCGCACCACTTTGAGCGACGATCGCCGGCAGCTTACGATCAGCTCCAAGCGCCCCGCACGCACGCTGGTGGACCTGGTAAAATGGATCGACGCGCAGGGAATCGAACTCGACGACGTCCATTTGAAACGCCCCACGCTCGAGGACGTCTTTATCGAGCTCACCGGGAAGAAGCTACGCGACTAGCAAGTTCATGAAAACCTATCTCGCGCTCCTGCGGATCGACCTGAAGCTCGCGCTCCGGAATCGCACGGTCCTCTTCTTCAACTACTTCTTTCCGCTCATTTTCTTCTTCGTCTTCGCGCAGCTCTTCGATGCGAAGCAGGGCGCGGTCATTGTCCAGGTCGTCACGATGGTGCTGGCGCTCGGCATCCTGGGGAACGGCCTTTACGGCGCCGGGATGCGCGCGGTGATGGATCGGGAGGCGAACGTCCTCCGCCGTTTCAAAGTCACGCCGATCTCACCCGTCCCGCTGCTTGTCGCTTCGATCGCCACCGGCATGCTGCTCTTTCTGCCGGCGGTTGTCCTGACCCTCTTTCTCGCCGTGACCTTTTACGGCATGACGCTACCGCACAATCTCGTCTCTTTCTTCCTCTTCGTTGCGGTCGGCGCCATCGCCTTCCGCGGCATCGGTTTGATCATCGCCGCGGTCGTAAATTCTTCCCAGGAAAGCAATCTCCTGATCCAGCCGCTCTACATGGGGATGCTGTTCCTCAGCGGTATTACTATCCCGATCACCATCTTCCCCGCCTGGCTGCAAGGCGTCACCCAGTTTATTCCCGCCACGTATCTCATGAGCGGCATGGCCGGCATCCTGCAGCATGGCGAGACTCTTGCGCAAAACTGGCAATCCACCCTCGCGCTCCTCGTCACCGCCGCTGTCGCCACCTTCATCGCGACGAAGCTCTTCCGCTGGGAAAAAGACGAGAAGCTCCGGCCTTCGGCGAAACTCTGGGTCCTCGTGGCATTGCTCCCTTTCCTTTTCCTCGGCGCCTACCAGGCCTGGAGCCGGGAGGATCTGGTAAAAGCCAAAATCCTGGCGCGCGAAACCAAGCGCGGCCGCACCTGGCTCCTCCAAAACGCGCGCATCTTTGTCGGCGATGGCCGCGTGATCGAGTCCGGCTCCGTGCTGATCCGCGCGGGCAAGATCGAAAAAATATACGAGGGCGCCGGACCGGACGCGAAATCGCTCAACGCCGAAGCGATCGAAGCCGCGGGGAAAACCATTCTCCCCGGGCTGATCGACGTTCATGTCCACCTCGGCGCGAGCGGCGGTTTTTTCGAGGACATGAGCAAAGCGCTCGATCCGAAAGCGGCCGAACGCGAACTCGCAGCCTACCTCTACAGCGGCGTCACCGCGGTGCGCAGTGCCGGCGATTCGATCGATCAGATGGTGAAACTCCGCCGCGTCTTCGGCAGCGGCGAGAAGCTGGGCGCCGAACTCTTCTTCTGCGGCCCCCTCTTCACCGCTCCCGGCGGACACGGCACCGAGTACGCGAAATTTGTTCCCGAGCCGATGCGCCCGGCCTTCAACGCCGGGTTTGTTCGCACGCCCGGCTCGCCGGAGGAAGCACGCCAGCAGGTCGACGCCCTCGCGGCCCAGGGGGTGGACGCGATTAAGGGCGTCCTCGAAGCGGGCGCGCCCGGCTATGAGTTCGTACGCATGGACGTCGACCTTCTGGCCGCCGTCGCGACCGAAGCGCACGCGAAAAAGCTTCCCGTCGCCATCCACACCGGCAACGCGGCCGATGTCGCCGATGCGGTGAAAGTCGGCGCCGACTCCGTCGAGCACGGATCGGTTCGCGACGAGATCCCGGATGAGACCATCGCCGTCATGCAGGCAAAAGGCATCGCGCTTGATCCCACGCTCAGCGTGGTGGAAGGCCTGAACGCCTTTGCACGTGGCGACAGCGCGTTGCTCAAGCGTTCCCTCGTCCAGCAAGCTGCGCCCAAGGATCTGCTCGCTGGGACCGAGAACGCCCTCACCAGCGAGAGCTTCGCCCCACTCCGCGAGGGCCTCTCCCATTATCCCCTCTCGCTCGACCTCGGCCGCCGTAACCTGCTCAAGGCGTGGCATGCCGGTGTCCCGCTCGTCACCGGCAGCGACGCGGGCAACTTCCTCGTCCTGCACGGTCCAACCGTGCAGCGCGAGATCGAGCTTTGGGTCGAAGCCGGCATCCCGGTTGAAGTGGCCCTGCAAGCGGCCACCGCCAATGCCGCCCGCCTCCTCCGGGCCGAGCACCGGATTGGGACCGTCGCGGAAGGCAAAGAAGCCACCCTCCTCGTCGTCGATGGCAACCCGTTGCAGGACATCCACGCTCTCTCCGCCATTTCCGTCGTATTCCTGAAGGGCGAACGCGTGGCCCGCCCCGACCTCTTCCAGCAGAAGTAGGCGGTTTTGGTCGTCGGCGACCAGCCGCTGCGAAGTGGGTTTAGAGTTCCTCGCGCAGGAGCTGCTCGGCAGTGAGGAAGCGGGGCTCGATGTCAATGGGGACGTTCTTCAGCTTGTCGAGAAGGCGCTGCACGGCGGGTCGGATAATGCCGAGGCGGGTCTGCAATTCGGTTGCCTTGGTGTAGCTGCCTTCGGCCTGGATGGTCATGATCTCGTGGGTGAGAGCAGCGACGGCTTCTTTGATTTTCCCCGCGTCGACGCCAAAAGTGCCGTCGGGATGGACGATGAACGCGCCAGCGTCGGTGAGATAATTTAACTGCACCGCCTGGCCGCGGCCGTGCGCTTCGTTGATGCCGAAGCGGATGCTGCGAAAGGCGGAGGCGAGATAGGTGGTATAAAGCGGGCGCTCGAGCGTTTTCGGGAGCACTCCTTTATCAATCAGGTGCTGAATGGCGAAAAGGCTCGCGATATCGGCTTTCGCTTCCTCCAGTGCGCTGCCGGCCTCTTTCATCTCCTGCCGCACGGTCGTTTCGCGTCCCTCCACGGCGATATTGTGCGGGCCGAGGCCATGCATGAGTTCGTGCACCAGGATGTGAGTGAAGAAGGCGTCGAAAGAGAGATCCTTCTGGTCGGCCGCCCTGAGCACCACCTTCGAGATTGGCACCAGGGTCTGCGCAAACTTTGCATCCTGCACGTTCTTCAACATGACGCGTTTTGAGCCTTTGACCTCGGTAATGCGTTCGTCGTTCGGCAAGTTATAGGCTGCGGTCTGGACCCCGTGATCGGCATCGCCGGCGCAGAAGATTTCGTTTACGACCACGATCGGGGCGAGTGCGCCGAGCTTCGGGTTGCGAAACTGGGGATCGATCGGCAGATGGTCCTCGATCTCCTGAAGCTCGCCGGAGAATTTCTGGAGCTTCGCCGATTCGGCCTCGTCCCGAATGGTGATGAACGCTTCGAAGGCTGCCTTGTAGTTAAACCAGCCGTCTTCGTAAACTTCGTAAGGCCCGATGGTCGGCTCGATCGCGCCCTCCAGCTCCATCCAGGCGACATCGCTCGAGTAGTAATCATTGCTAAGGAACGCCGCGGCCCGCGCCGTGAGGAAACGCTGCAGACTCGGCTCCGCCGCCGTTTCCGCGGCGGCGCGCAGGAGGCCTGCGGCCGCCAGGAGCTCGCTCTGGTATTCCACGGCGTACGGCACGATCCGAAAGCCAGGACCATCGTGTCGGATCACGGTGAAGAAACCTTTTGCCTGCTTTTGCTCCTCGTCGGGCAAGGTGGCGATCCATTGTTCCACTTGCTCCTTCGAAGTGTCATCCGGATAAAAGCCGCCGTTCTGCGGCTTCGCCGGTGCGCCCGCGACAAAAGGCTTGTCGTCATCGAGCCGCGACCAAGGGCCTTTGTTGAGGCGGAAATAATGCAGTCGCGCCCGGCCCTCGACGGAGAGATCGCGCGTGAGGTCGAGCAGCATCGGCGGGTTGCCGGTCCAGACCTGGCGCAGGAAGATGGCGTCAATGATTTTCGACGCTGCGATCAGCTTGGCGAGGGCGCGGCGGTCTGGCGGCGCGAGCTTTGAGAGATCGGCCGTGAGATCGGCGGGCGCGAAGCGGGCAATCATCTGCTCGAGCCGGGCGGCCTCGGGCGTCGGCTGCCCGGGCGCTTTGCTGGCGACGGGCGCGGCATGGAGGGTCGCCGCAAAAACAACGGAGAGGTGAAGGAGCGTTTTCACGTTCATGAGGAGTGACTCGCTTATCGGCTGGGACTTTCGATTGCACAAGAGCGCGGCTGGTAAAGGCCGCCGCCCCGCGGGCGACGATTGACATCTGCGGTCGACTGTCGTTAGGCTCGCTTTTATGAGACCCATCTGGAAAGGCAGCATCAGCTTCGGGCTGGTTTACATCCCCGTCTCGGTCTACCCGGCGACGCGCGAAGAGAAGCTCAGCTTCCGCCAACTACGCGCGACGGATCTCAGTCCGATCCGCTACAAAAAAGTCGCGGAAGCGGACCAGAAGGAAGTTTCGGCGGACCAGATCGTGAAGGGATTTGAGTACGAGCGCGGCAACTTCGTCATCATGAAGGAAGAGGATTTCGCGAAGGTGCGGATCGAATCCACCCATTCAATCGACATCACGGATTTCGTGGCTCTCGAACAGGTGGACCCGAAATTTTTCTACAAGCCGTACTTCCTCGAGCCGCAGAAAGGGGGCGAGAAAGCTTACGGTCTGCTGCACAAAGCACTCGCCGGGACGGGCAAGATCGGGATTGCAAAAGTGGTGATCAGCAACCGCGAACACCTCGCCTCGGTTAAACCCGACGGGCTCTTCCTGATCCTGGAGTTGATGCATTTCGCCTCGGAAATCCTGAGCCCGGAAGCGCTGAAGAATGGTCCAGCCGCGGCGATTTCGGAGAAGGAATTGAAGATGGCGCAGACGCTGATCGAGAGCATGTCCGTCGCGTGGGAGCCGGAGAAATATCGCGACGAATATCGCACCGCGGTGATGGAGTTGATCGAGCAGAAAGCGCAAAACCGCGAGGTCGCAGACAGACCGGTCGCGCCGGTGCGGAGGACAAATGTGGTCGACCTCGTGAAGGTGTTGCAGGAGAGCCTGAGCCGGAACGAAGCGCTCAAGCCAAAACCGAGCGGCACGCGCAACGGCAACGGCTCCGTTCGCAACAAAGGACGGACGACCACGGCCACTCTCGTAAAGCAAAAGCGGCGAGCGGCGGCTTAGCGACAAGTCAGCGGGCGAGATGACAAATTCGCCATAATCGCCAAATCGGTTCGACAATCTTCTGGGCGGGCTGTACTTTCCGGCTCTCGTCGAGCACCTCTCGCGGATCCAAGCACCACCTACTCACCCATGAAAAAATCAAAACTGTCGCAAGCGGGCTTCCAGACCCCACGTGTCCTCATCGCGCTCGGATGCAGCGCCGCCGCCCTCGCGCTGGCACTGCTCGCGTTCGGCGTTTATCCCGGAACAAAAGTGCAGGCGCAAACGGCGCAGACGCCCCAGCCGCAACCCGGTGCGGCCCAGGTCATCCCACTCGTCGGCCCATTCTCCCAAGACCTCGACCTGAACGCCCTCCCCTACGTCCCGACGAACGGCGAGGAAGATGAAACGCGCCGCATGCGTCATCCTCTGCCGCAAACGGCGTCGAAAGAGCCATCCGATCCCGAGAAGCCGGTGCGCCAATCCGATCAGCCGTCCGCGATGCCAACTCCGAGCATCTCTTTCAATGGTGTCAGCTCCACGCAAAGCGGCTGCGGATGTCTCCCGCCTGATACCCAAGGCGATGTGGGGCCGAATCACTACATCCAGTCCGTAAACTCCTCGATCAAGATCTTTGACAAGAGTGGCAACCCTTTGAATGGAACGAACGGCACGACCTACAACGCCTTCTTCGCTCCGATCGGCCCGACAAATCCGTGCGGCCAAAACCAGAATCAAGGGGATGGTTTCGTATTTTATGATCAAATCGCGAACCGCTGGGTGGTGACGGATTTCGCCTTCCCGCCGACCGGCGCGATCAACTACCAGTGCGTCGGAGTTTCCAAGACGGCCGACCCGGTGAGCGGCGGATGGTGGCTCTACGCAGTGCAGGTCGACCCGGCAAATCCCACCTGGCTGGGTGATTATCCGAAGTTCGCTCTTTGGCCGGACGCTTACCACTTCACGGTCAATCTCTTCGACCAGGTCGATAGCTCGTTCAAAGGCGTGCGCGTCTATGCCCTGGACCGCGCTTCGATGATCAATGGCACCGGCGCTCCGAACCCCGGCGCGGTGGCGTTCACGATCGCCGCCGCCACGCTCGGCGATTCCTACAGCCTCGTGCCTGCGAGTTTCAGGACGGGCTCCGCGCCACCGGCGGGACGCGACGAGTATCTGCTCTCGATCGATAGTCCTGCGACGGGCGGGGTCGTGCTCACACAGGTGCACACCTGGCGGTTCCATGTCGACTTCGCCACGCCGAGCAACTCGACTCTCGGCCTCGGTGCGAATCACGCGCCGAACGCAAACATCACTGTGGCAGGCTTCGTGGACGCGTTCACCGACACCGCGAGCAACCTGGTGCCGCAAACCGGCACCACCCGTCTCCTGGATACCCTCGGCGACAAAATCATGAGCCCGGTGGTTTATCAGAACCGTGGCGGCACTGAATCGCTTTGGGCAGCGCACACCGTGAACAACAATCAGAACGGCACCGGCCCGACCGCGATCCGCTGGTATCAGTTCGATGTCACTGGCAGCACCATCCCGGCGACACCAGTGCAGCAGCAGACCTTCAACAATGCGGGGGATGGATTGTGGCGCTGGATGCCGAGCATCGCGGTAGATGCAAACGGCAACATGTCGATTGGTTACACCACCTCGAGCTCGACGACCAATCCGGCGATCAATTATGCGGGTCGCTTGGCGGGGGATCCGCTGAATACGCTGGCGCAGGGCGAGGGCTTGCTCATCCAGGGAGCCGGACACCAGACCAGCACGAGCGGACGCTGGGGGGATTACAGCTCGATGACGATTGATCCTTCGGATAACCTCACGTTCTGGCACACGAACGAATACTATTCGGTCACTTCCAGCGCCGGATGGAATACACGCATCGGCGCCTTCAAATTCCCGGCGGCGCCGCTCACGCTCACAACGGCCGTTTCGCGCAAATCCCACGGCGCAGGCACGTTCGACATTCCGATCCCCGGCAGCACCGAATGCCGGAACAGTGGTGGCAACCACCAGCTGGTTTTCACTTTCAGCAACAACATCGTGAGCGGAAACGCCGCGGTGACGAGCGGCACTGGCAGCGTGACGGGAACGCCGACAGCCGCCGGGAACACCTTAACTGTGAATCTCACTGGTGTAACGGATGCGCAGCAGCTGGGGGTGACCTTGAGCAATGTGACCGATACGTCGTCCCAGACGCTGCCGAATACGGTGGTGAATGTGAGATTCCTGATCGGCGACACGACCGATGACAGGGTTGTGAACGGGGGCGATAGCGTGCAAACCCGCGGTCGCGCCGGGCAGCCGGCGGATGCAACGAACTTCCGCTCGGACGTGAATCTCGATGGCACGGTGAACGGCGGTGATGCCGTGGTGGTGCGGGCGAACGCGGGGCACTCGGTCCCGTAACTCGCGCTCAGAGTTGTTCCATCCCACAATCGCCGCGCCAGGAACACTGGCGCGGCGATTTGCTTTTCAGCCGAACCCGCCACAGCGCGGGTCGTGTGTCCAGCCGATTACGCCAGCAGCTGAATGAACTGTTGCGCGAACTTTGGCCCAAGGCCGCTCTCTTCGTGTTTGAAGTAAACGAACGCATCCGACCAGGTGCCGTGCTGCGCGCGCAGGACTGCCGCCCATCGCTCCACATCGGCATCAGCGTAGTCCTGGTGCCGTAAACGCAGGTAACCGTAGTCGGCAGTTGCAACCACCGGCGTGGCGAGCTTCTCGCTCTCTGCAAGACAGAGCGCCAGATTCCTGCTCCGCAGCAGCTCATAGATCTCATCGGCAAACCAGGAGGGATCGCGGAACTCGAACGCCGCCCGCATTCCTTCCGGAAAATCAGCGACAAACGCCGCCAGCAACCCCGCGTCTTTCTTCAACGCCGGCGGCAACTGAAACAACACACAGCCGAGCTTCCCCTCCAGATCGCAAACCACCTGGTGGAAGTAGCGGATCGTATCGCCGCAATTCCGGAGCTTCGCGAAATGCGTCACCTTCTGCGGCGCTTTCAGGCTGAACTTGAAGCGCTCCGGCGTCGCTTTCCACCAGCCTTCGATCGTCTTTGCACTCGGGATGCGATGGAAACTGTAGTTGATCTCCGTAGTCGCGAAACGCTCGGCGTAATACGGCAGCATCTTGGCCGTCGAGAGATCAGCCGGGTAGAACGCCCCCTTCCACTCCGCATACTGGAAACCGGAGGTGCCGATCCAAAGGTTCATCGCGATCTGATCTGCACGGCGCTGCTTTTGCTCAAATGATTCCGCGCGGAATCGCTTTGCGTCGCGCCCGAAGAGGCCGCCGGGCGATCGTTCTCCGCACGCCCGCTATTCGTCACTCTCCTGCGGCTCATTCTCGGCATCGGCGTCATCCGCCGCCACGGAGAATCGCCGCTTCCGACGCGCCGCCGGCAACGGCGAAAGCGTCATCGTGATATTCCGGCCGGCGAGCTTCGGCTCCATTTCCACCTGCGACATTCCATTCAAATCATCGCGCACCTTGTACATGAGTTGCATCCCGAATTCCTGGTGCGCCATTTCGCGGCCGCGGAACTGCAACTGCACGCGCACCTTGTTTCCCTTGTCCAAAAACGCTTCGCCGTGCCGCAGCTTCGTCACGTAATCGTGTTCGTCGATGTTCACGCGAAACTTGATCTCCTTCAGCTTCGTCCCGGAGCTCTTCTTCTCCTTCTCCTGCTTCGAGAGATCGTAACGGAACTTACCGAAATCGACGATCTTGCAGACCGGCGGATTCGCGGTCGGCGCCACCTCCACCAAATCCATCCCAATGCTTTGCGCGCGTCGGAGCGCATCGGAAAGTTTCATGACGCCGAGCTGCTCGCCCGAGGCGCCTATGATGACCCGGACTTCGCGTGCGCGAATCCGGCCGTTGACACGAATTTGTGGTTGCAGGTTAAATCAAGCTCCGAGCCAGCGAAAAGGGGAGTGAGCCGCGTCGCCGTTAGTCGTTGTTCTCGCAATGCTCCGGCGTGGGGGTGAGCCGCTCCAGACACTCCTGCCTGCCGCGGTTGCGATGTCCGCGCCAGGCCACCGGTGGCAGGCACCGATCGAGGGGAAGTTGAGAGCAACAACGCCGCCGTAGCAAGGCGAATCTCTCGCCCATACTACGATGGTGAGGGCACTGACTCCGGCGGGATTGGCGGCGACTCTGCGGCAGGCTCCTCCGGCGCGGGCTCCGACGGGTTGGCAGCTGTGGCCACCGGCTCGTGAGGCGCTTCGTCCGGCGTCGCGGTGGCAGGACTCTCCTCGGCCGACGCCTCGTGATGCGGCGGCAGGGGTTCCACGGATTGCATGACGGACATGCCGCCAGCGTCCTGTGTTGCTTCTGGCGACGGATCCTCCGACGGCACCGCCTCAGCCGGAGTTTCGGCCGGCTCCGGCGACGTCTCGCGCGCGGCTGTTTTCGTTTTCTTAGGCTGAGGATCCGATGCCGCCGGCGGTGCCTTCGGTCGCGGCAGATCTAGCGTGCCGTCGTTGAATTCGATGACGTAGCCCTCCGTAATCAGCCAGCGAAGATCAGATCCGAGCGTCATCTTCGCACGGTCCGCGGCGGCGGTTTCAGCCTCAGGCGCCACGGTTTTTTCGAGCAGCTGCTTCCGGTTCAATCCCGGTGTCTCGATCAGTTTCTCGAGAATGCCATTGATCGTGACAGAGACGCTGCTGCGATCGTGGCCGAAGGTCCGGACTCGGATGGGCGAGACAAACAGCATGCCGCGTTTGTGGCGAAAGATATTCAATCCCGCCAGGCGCAGACCGGCTGAGAGCTCCTGCATCATCTTCGAGGGAGAACGGATCTCGGCCGACCAGGCATCTTCGATCACCCTGCCCAAGCCGCGGTCGGGCAAGCGCCGGCTTGCTACGCCGGTCACCGTCACCTCCGGTGCTTCGCGCAACAATCCCGGTAAATGTGTCTGCCGGAAGTGTCGCTCCGTCTCGGCCACACTGGCGAATGTCTCGGGCGGCTCGGCGCCTTTCGCGCTGTAGGTGGTGACGTTGCGCGCCTCTTCCTTCCACTGCTCGACCACAGCTGGATCGCTCACGATTTCGATCTGCCGCTGGAAATCCTGGAAGCTCATCCGGCGGCTGTAGCGCTGCTCGTAGAGATTGCGCAGCTGCGGCTGATAACTGTGATGATTCGTCGGCCCCAGCAATGTGCCGCTCACCCGATCGCGCGCGACGTTGGAGAAGTTGCCTTTGATTGGCTCCGACTGTGTCTGCTCGCCCGCGTAAAATTCCTCCTGCATCGCAGCAAAGGCGCCGCCTTCGAGCAGCCGCCGATCGCTCGCCACTGGACCGTTCTCGCCCAATTGGTGCAACGTTGCGCCCTCCGTTGCAGTCAAGCGCACGTCGTAACGCTCGGGTTTATCAAGAAAGAGCCGCGCCAGCGCGAAGACGGAATAGGTGACGGTCGCCGATTTAATCTGGGCGATCACACTTTCGAACGCTGCGGCATGCGGCAGAAATCGGAGGGAGACCAGCGGTAATGGCGCCGGTGCTTCACGTGGCGGCCGCTGTTGGTCGCGTCCACGATCTGGCGGCCGCAGCTCACGCTCGCCCCGGCGGGCGTCGGGCCGGCGGCGGTCGTCCCGGCGTTCCTCGCGTCGTCCGGCGGGACGAGGCCCACGCGGGCGCTGTTCACGGTCGCGTTGCGGTCCGCGCCGTTCGCGTCCCCCGCCCCGCTCATCCTCTCCTTCGTAGTTCGAGTAGTCGGTCGTCTGCGGCGGTTCGTTCACCCACGCAGGCATCATTTTCAGGTCGAGCAGATCAGCAGGTGTCGAAGGCGCGGACATTCCTTCTCTCTTACGCGAAGCCCTGCGGATGTAAACCGCCGCAGCCGTTTTCCGCACGCCTTCCGCGACCGGAAAAAAATTGACAAGGCGGCTAATTCATTTACTTGCCACTCCTGCCGGCACTGCGTTAACCCTCCGGCACCACGCGAGCGAGAATCAGGAGAAATTTATGAGCGACAAACCGATCGAAGAGAAGGTCAAGGACATCATCGTTGAGCAATTGGGCGTGAACCCGGAGCAGGTCACGCCGCAGGCTTCCTTCATCGAGGATTTGGGGGCGGACTCGCTGGATATCGTCGAGCTGGTGATGGCGTTTGAAGAGGAATTCAACGTCGAAGTACCGGACGAAGATGCAGAGAAACTTCAGACCGTCGGCGATGTAACCAAGTACATCGAGGACAAGCAGTCGAAGGGCTGACCAGCGCGCGTTCGCGCCCTTTGCTGGCGCCTCTCGAAAAACACGGCTTCGGCCGTGTTTTTTGTTTACGGTTTGCGTGCTTTTCGCACCGGCACACAGTGATCCCCTGTCCCAAATGAACTTCGCCTTCTACGAGCGGCCTTTGTTTTACGTCGGCGACCACTACGTCTCGACCCCGCAGCGCGATGTCTACATCCGTAGCGGCAAGGTCGACGTCACCTCCCAGCGGCCCGAGCCACAGCCGTCGGAAGACGATGGTGCGCGCGCCTAGGGAGCCGCCCATGTTCGCTGGTGTGGACTCTCTCCGCACGATCCCTTTTCGGGACGGAAGGGCCCGGGTCGTCTCACTGCATGAGGTTCGGCAAATCGATGCGTGGAAGGAGGCGTTCGCAGCGGAAGCGAAAGATCACCGCTTTTATGAAATCGTGGAGGAGACGCTCGATTGCGGCTTTGAACATCGCTACCTCGTGCTCGAGGATCATGCCGGCCGCGTGCGCGGGATTCAGCCCGTTTTTTTCGTGCGGCAGAATCTCGTCGAAGGCGTTCCGGCGTTGCGCCGAGGTGTGGCGGCGGTTCGACGATTTTTCCCGCGGTTCCTCACCCTGCGGATTCTGATGGTGGGAAACGCCGCCGGCAGCGGGCAGCTGGGGGTCTGCACACCGGGCGACGAGGATTGGGTGGCGATCGCACTGCTCGCGACGCTGGAAAGCTATGCGCGCGCCTGCGGAGTTTCGCTCGTGGTGTTTAAAGATTTCCCGGCTCAGACCCGCCGCACGCTGGCGCGGTTCGCGGAGAACGGCTACACGCTTATTCCCAGCCTGCCGATGACGACCCTGGCGCTCACCTTCACGGACTTCGACGATTATCTCAACACCCTCGGCAAGGCGACCCGCAAGGATCTGCGCCGGAAATTCCGCAAGATCGCACAGGCTCCGATCGAATTCGAGGTGCGGACGGAGGTCGACGCCTGCATCGACGAAATCTACCCGCTCTATCTTGCGGTCTATCATCGCTCCGCTCAGAAGTTCGAGCGTCTCACGAAGGATTACTTCCGCGCTCTGGGCGCGCGTGTGCCGGAGCGCACGCGTTTTTTCATCTGGCGGCAGCACGGCCGCATTGTCGCCTTCAGTGTGGCGTTCGTGCACAAGGGAGCGATCATCGACGACTATCTCGGGTTGGACTACAGCGTCGCGCTCGATCTCCATCTCTATTTCAAAACTTTCCGCGACATCATCAGCTGCTCCCTCCAGGAAGGACTGCAGACATATCGGAGTAGCCCCCTCAATTACCGGCCCAAACTGCATCTCGGCTGCGTCCTGTTGCCGCTGGACCTTTACGTGATGCACACGAACCGCTGGCTCAATCTGATCTTCCGCCATGCCCTCACCTTCTTAGAACCGACACGGCACGATCCAGTGCTGCAGCAGTTCCCCAACGCGCATGAACTCGCCTGACGAGACGCCGCTGCCGCCGCCCAAGGGCTTCGGCAATCCGTGGTGGCAGCTCGCGCTCAGCACCCTCTGCGTGACGATTTCGGAGCTGTTCCTCAAGAGCGGCGCGACGGCGACGGCCCATCTCTCGGGAAAGTGGGGCTGGACGGGACTCTCCAGCCTGGCTTCGCCCCTCGTCTGGCTCGGGATCCTCTTCGTGATCGCGAGCTTCATCACCTGGCTTTCCGTGTTGCGGTATCTGCCGTTATCAGTCGCATTCCCCGCGTCGCAGGCAGTCCATGTCCTGGTGCCTTTGACCAGCTGGGCCGTGCTCGGCGAGTTCATTTCGCCCGTCCGCTGGTGCGGCATCGGCCTGGTGCTGGCAGGGTTGGCGGTCGTGGCGAAACCTGCCGCGCGTCTGGAAGAGCGACTATGACCTGGAACTCGCTCCTCTTGATCATGGTCTCGCTCGCCGCATTCGTCGGCGGCCAGTTGCTCCTGAAACGCGCCATGGAATCCACCGTCTCCAGAAGACTTGGGCAACGGAGATTCAGCTGGATGCTCGCGGCGGGCATCGGCGCCATGGCGATCTCCTTCTTCCTCACCCTGGGCCTGCTGCAGCGCTTCGACCTGAGCTACCTCTATCCATTCCAAGGCATTAGCGTCATCTTCGTGATCGCCGCGGCCGCCCTCGTCTTGCGGGAGAAAATCACGCTGCCGCTGGCAATCGGCGCCTCGTTCATCGCCGCAGGAGTCGTTCTGGTCGCATTCAGCTAGCGACACTCTGGGTTCCCATCGCGGCGCCCTTGTCGGCGATCCGCTGCCCTGCCGCTCCTGGGTGCACTCTCCCGCCAAAGCCTGCAAAAACCAGCGGACCTCGCTTGACCATCTCTCACGGCGCATGAAATTTGGCGTTCGCCGGCGACCGTCGCAATCGGAGGCGCACCGGTCGAGCGTCAAAAAATCTTCAAAATTCTGCAGATACCGAGTTGACGGTCGGTAGCGAGCGGCTATTCTGCTCGTCCCGCCACGCGGGATTCGACGTACGTCGGATGTTCTTCTCCTCCGGGCTCAGATTTCGGGCCGGTTCGTTCCGACGATTCGGACGATCGGTTTGGACTGAATGGAGCGATGCAAGACAGTGATCTTTGAGAGTGCAATTCCGGTTTCGTCATCACGACAAGTCGAACGAAATCGGAAGGTGGAAGTAGATAGTCAGCGAAGATTGAATTGTGCGTTATACGTCGAGTTTCTTTGATTAAACATTTTCCGGAACGGTTCTTCGGAACCCGAGGGAATCTTAATTTTAATGGATAAGATCGGACGAACACCGCGAAGCGAACGTGGAACTGCAGCAATAGCTGCGGGGACAGTAGCGGAGCGGTTTAGAATGGTCAGATTCACGTTGGTGCTTTAGCGAGCATCGACACAAACTTTGTCCGGTGGCAGCAATGACACCGGCTCCAAATTTTTACGGAGAGTTTGATTCTGGCTCAGAACGAACGCTGGCGGCGTGGATAAGACATGCAAGTCGAACGGGATAACATCTGTAGCAATACAGGTGTTATTTAGTGGCGAACGGGTGCGTAACACGTGGGGAATCTGCCGAAAAGTGGGGGATAGCTCGCCGAAAGGCGAATTAATACCGCATGTGATCAGCCAGGACATCCTGGCGACATGAAAGCCGGGGCAACCTGGCGCTTTTTGATGACCCCGCGGCCTATCAGCTAGTTGGTGAGGTAACGGCTCACCAAGGCGATGACGGGTAGCTGGTCTGAGAGGACGACCAGCCACACTGGAACTGAGACACGGTCCAGACACCTACGGGTGGCAGCAGTCGAGAATTTTTCACAATGGGGGCAACCCTGATGGAGCGACGCCGCGTG
>JBPCMX010000046.1:0-37145 GCA_051001855.1 Chthoniobacterales bacterium | reverse complement strand
AGATCCCAGTCTCCGCCCCCGAGTTTCTCGATTACCAAAAGCAGATCCAGAGCTGCGAGGGCATCGCAGCGTTTAACTTCGCGGATTTCAATCTTACTGGCGGCGACATGCCGGAGCGCATCCAGGGTGCGGTGGTCACGCCGAGTTTATTCCCGCTCCTCGGGGTGCAGCCGATCAAGGGCCGCGTCTTCAGCGAGAGCGAATTTGGCGAGGGCCGCGACGCGGTCGTAGTGGTGAGTGAGCGCTTGTGGCGGCGACGGTTCAATTCCGACCCGCAGCTCGTCGGACAGCAGGTCTCGATCAATGGCAGCAGCTTCACCGTGATCGGCATCATGCCGGCGAAGTTTGAATTCCCGCTTCCGCTGTTCGGCGTGCAAGGCGGCACGTTTGCCGAGCGGGCCGACATTTGGAAGCCGATCGCTTTCACCGCGCAGGAGTTGAAGTCCCGCGGGTCGCGCAACTACGGCGTAATCGGGCGTTTGAAACCGGGCGTCACGCTCGCGCAGGCGCAGGCGGAGCTCGATACCGTGATTGCATCCTGGTTCCCGCTCTATCCGGATAACTACGAGCCCGCCACCCGCTTCGGTGCCGCGCTCTACCCGATGCACGACCTCGTCATCGGAGGGATGCGCGGCGCGCTCATGATTCTGGTCGGCGCGGTCGTGCTCGTGCTCCTGATCGCTTGTGCGAACCTCACCACCATGCTCTTGGCGCGTGCCGGAGCGCGCGAACGCGAGTTTGCGATTCGTCTCGCGCTCGGCGCCGGTCGCACCCAGCTCGTGCGCCAGATGCTTTCCGAAAGCGTCCTGCTCGCGATCGTCGGCGCCCTGGCGGGAGTGCTGCTCGCCGTCTGGGGGCTCGATCTGCTCCGCGCGATCGGCACGCAAACCGTCCCGCGGCTCGCCGAAGTCAATCTCGACCTGCGCGTGCTCATCGTTACCCTGACGGTCGCACTCGGCACCGGCATCGTCTTCGGCCTCGTCCCCGCACTAGCGAGCGGCAAACCTGAATTGACGGAAGCGTTAAAAGAAGGCGGCCGCGGCTCCACCAGCGGCGTGCGGCGCAACCGTCTGCGCAACGGCCTCGTCGTTGCCGAAGTCGCGCTCGCGCTCGTCCTCCTCGTTGCCGCCGGCTTGCTCCTGAAGAGCTTCGCGCGGCTGCAAAATGTCGACCCCGGATTCGACTCGAAAAATGTGCTCACGATGGAGCTCGCCCTGCCAGCGCTGAAATATCCACGAGGCCAGCCGGTGGCCGACTTTTTTGCGGAAGCGACCCGCCGGGTAAAAGCATTGCCGGGCGTGGAAGCCGCCGCGTTTACCTCCACCCTACCGCTCAGCGGAACGAACAGCGACAACTCCTTCGCGATCGAGGGACGCGATCCGATGACCGAGAAAGCATATCCTGACGAAGAAATTCGCCTCGTCACGCCGGAATACTTTTCCGCGCTAAGAATTCCGCTCCAGCGCGGCCGGCTGATCCAGGAAAGCGACCAGGCCGAGAGCCCCGGCGTTGTCGTGATCAACCAGGCGCTGGCCGCGAAATGGTGGCCGAACCAGGACGCTGTCGGGCAGCGCATGACGCTCGACGATCCACGCAAGCCGGATGCGAAATGGCTCACCGTCATCGGCATTGTCGGCAACATCCGCCACCGCGGCCTCGACCTTGAGGCGAAGCCCGAGTTTTACCTGCCGCATCCGCTGCGCCCGTATCGCGGGATGATTCTGGTCGTGCGCAGCGCCCAGGATCCGCGCACGCTCACTTCCGCAATTCGACGCGAGATCAGCGTGCTCGATCCCGACCTGCCGGCGGCGAATGTCCGCACGCTCGAGAAGGTCACGGCCGACTCGATCGCGCCGCGGCGGCTTTCGGTGGTCCTGATCGGCGTCTTTGGAGGTGTGGCGCTGGTGCTGGCCTCGGTCGGAATCTACGGAGTGATGTCCTTCCTCGTCGTGCAACGCACACACGAAATCGGTGTCCGGATGGCGCTCGGCGCGCAACGGCGCGATGTTCTTCTGCTCGTGATCGGACGGGCCGCGCGCCTCGTCCTCATCGGCTCCGCGATTGGTTTGTTGCTCGCTGCGCTCAGCAGCCGGGCGCTCGGCGCAATGCTCTACAACGTCGATGCGTTCGATCTGCCGACGTTTGCCCTGGTCACGTTTTCGCTCGCGTTCGTGGCACTCGTAGCCAGCTACATCCCCGCCCGCCGCGCCACCAAAGCCGACCCGATGATCGCGCTCGGTCACGCGAGCTGATGAAGCTCCCGAGAAGTACCGATATCCGACCTCTAATGACAAACCTTCGACACGGCCGCTAGGCTTCGGCCTTCGTCATTAGGACTCGTCATTCCCAGCGTATGCCCAACCCACTGATCGAACTCAAACACCTCGAGCGGTTTTATCCGCTCGCCAAAGGCCAGTTCTTCTACGTCCTGCGCGACATCAACCTCAAGATCGAAGAAGGCGATTTCGTATCCATCATGGGCCCCTCGGGCGCGGGAAAATCATCGCTCCTCCACGTGCTCGGAATGCACGATCACGCCTGGACCGGCGAATATTACTTCGAAGAGAACGCCGTCCACCAGATGAAGCCAAACGCCCGCGGACAGCTGCGCAACGAGCAGATCGGTTTCGTCTTTCAGCAGTATCACTTGTTAGACGACCTCACAGTTTACGAGAATCTCGACATTCCGCTTTCCTACCGGCACGTCAGCAAGAGCGACCGCGCTGCCAGCGTCGCGGACACGCTCGATCGGTTTCATATCGTCGGGAAAAAGGATCTCTATCCGCGACAGCTTTCCGGCGGACAACAACAGCTCGTAGGCGTGGCGCGCGCGATTATTTCCAATCCCAAGCTCATCCTCGCCGATGAGCCGACAGGTAATCTCCATTCGTCCCAAGGCGAAGAAATTATGGAGCTGTTCAAGAAGTTGAACGGCGAAGGCACGACAATCGTGCAGGTCACGCACTCGGATAAGAATGCCGGCTATGGAAACCGGGTCATCCAACTGCGCGATGGATTTGTTGTTTAAAGCTCCAAGCACCAAATCCAAAGCTCCAAGATGGAGCGCGGGTCGTTTGGAGTTTGGGAACTCCTTGGGATTTGGAACTTGGGATTTGGGATTTTATGATCGCTGACCTCAAATACGCCCTTCGCACGCTGGCCAAATCGCCGGGCTTTACGCTCATCGCCATCCTCACCCTCGCGCTCGGGATCGGCTCCTCGACCGCGATCTTCAGCGTGCTCGACGCGGTGCTCTTGCGCCCGCTGCCTTACCCGAATCAAGACCGGCTCGTGGAAGTGAACGAACTGAACGAAGCGGGTCGCGGGATGGCCTTTACGGAGCCGAACTTCGACGATCTCGCTGCACGCAACCGCAGCTTCGAAGCGGTGGCTTCTTATGCGCGCAGTTCCGAAGCGGTCGCCGGTGGGAAGGAACCGGCGCGCACCGACGTCGCCGGTATTTCCCCTGACTTCTTTCGTGTCCTCGGCATCAGGCCGGCGCTGGGCCGCTTGATTTCCGCGGAGACTCTGCGCGAGGGGAATGAGGTCGCGGTGGTGAGCTACGGTTTTTGGAAACGAACGCTCGAGGGCCGGGCAAATCTGGACGGAACTTCGCTGCGCTTTGCCAATCATGATTTCGCGGTCATCGGTGTGCTGCCGCCAGAAACGGAGTTCCCCGCGGGGGTCGATGTTTGGTATCCGTTCCGCGCGCTCTATCAGCCGTTCGAATCGCGCACCGGACATAATTTTCGTGCCATCGCCCGGTTGCGTCCCGGTGTTTCCTTTGCGCAGTCCAGCAATGAAGTCGCCTCCATTGGCCGGGCTTTGAAATCGCAATACGGATCGCAGACCGACGCGGCCAGTTTCGGTTTGCTGGCCTTCCGCGAACGTTTCGTGCGCGACATTCGCAGTGTCCTGTTCGTCCTGTGCGGAGCATCCGGGGTGCTGCTCGCGATCGCCTGCTCGAACGTGGCGAATCTCCTGCTTGTGCGCGCCTCTGCGCGGCGCAAGGAAGTGGCGCTTCGGGCCGCGCTGGGCGCTTCCCGGTGGAGATTGACGCGGCAGTCCATGGCCGAAACTTTGCTGCTCGCGCTGGCTGGCGGGGTCCTCGGCACGCTGCTCTCTGCCTGGAGCGTGCGGCTGATCGTCGGCCTTTATCACGGCGACCTTTCGCGCGTCGGTCAGATCGGCGTGAGCACGAGTGTCCTTCTTTTTGCGCTCGCGATTTCAGTGCTGCTCGCGCTCGTGCTCGGTGTCGTGCCGGTGCTTCACACCTCGCGGCGTCAGTTGCAGAACGATCTGCAAGACGCGGGACGCGGCCGCTCGACTGGTGCGCGGCACACCCGTGCGCGCAATATCCTGATCGTCGCGCAGGTCGCTTTGACCTTGATGCTGCTCGTGGGCGCGGGATTGCTCGGCCGAAGTTGGCAGCGACTGCTCCAGGTCGACCCCGGCTTTCGCGCGGACAGTGTGATTGCGCTGACGACCTTGCTGCCGGACCCGCGCGCTGAAATTTCGAATCATGGAAATGCGGAGGGAAAGCTTCGCGCGCTGGCGCAGTTCAACCATCGATTGCTGGAGCGGCTCCAGTCATTGCCCGGAGTGACAATGGCGGGCGGGACGAGCGTTTTGCCGATGAGCGGCAACGGCGCGAACGGCACCTTCATCGAAGAACACGGAGGCAAGCCGGCCGGGACAGAACAGGAACTGGTGCGGCAATTCGATGCACTTTCCCCGAGTGAGCGCCTGCGCGACGCCGATTATCGCGCGGTCAGCGCGGGCTACTTCGGGGTCCTGGACATTCCGCTGCTCCGCGGCCGATTGTTCGAGGAAAGCGACGGAACGGATGCGCCGCACGTAGCCCTCGTCAGTCAATCGCTGGCCCAACGCTACTGGCCAAGCGAGGAGGCGATCGGCACACAAATCCAATTCGGCAACATGGACGGCGATCTGCGTTTGCTGACCGTCGTCGGGATCGTGGGTGATGTGCGCGACAACGGTCTGGATCGCGACCCGCGGCCGACTATCTACTTAAATTACCTGCAACGTCCGGCAACGACGGCGGAATTTTCCTTCGTTGTCCGCGGGCAGGGCGATGTCTCTAGCCTAACGAGCGCCATGCGGCGCGAAGCTCGCGCCTTGAATTCGCAAATGCCGATCAAGCTTGAAACCGTGCAGCAGATTGTGGCCGCGTCGTTCGATAACCGGCGTTTTAGCATGGTCATCCTGGGTATCTTTGCCGGCGCCGCGCTCTTGCTTGCGATGGTCGGGCTCTACGGCGTCATGGCCTACATTACGGCGCAGCGAACAGCCGAGGTCGGCATCCGCATGGCGCTGGGTGCGCAGCGCGGGGACATGTTGCGCATGATCCTGCGGCAAAGCCTGCTCCTTGCAGGCGCCGGCGTGGCGGTGGGAATTCTAGCTGCGATGGGCGCCACGCGTTTACTGACGAGCATGCTCTACGGCATCGGCTCGGCGGACGTGGTCACGTATGGGTGCGTTGTGCTGTTGCTCGCGCTGGCGGCACTGCTGGCCAGCTATCTTCCGGCGCGGCGCGCGATGCAAGTCGATCCCATGGTGGCGCTTCGGCAGGAGTGAAGGAAAAGCACCAAGGAGGGTGACGCGGCGCTTGGAATTTGGAGCTTTCATCCGGATTCACGCTCGCCAGCGGCGACGAAAGGCGACCCGATGGTGGCGCTCGGCTCTGAATAATTCCGTCGGCCGGAGATCGCCTTAAATCCGATTGAATTCCGCGCAGGATCGGGCAGTCACATGCTCATGTTTTATCGGGCAACCCGCACCCTCTTCGCAGTGACCGCTCTCCTTGGAATCTCCCACTGCCTGGTGGCCGGGATCGTGGACGAAAACGTCGAGCAAAGCTACGCCGTGCCGGAGAAGGTAAACCTTACGGTCCGCAACACCGACGGGCGTATTTACGTCTACGGGTCCGACGATTCGCAAATTAAGATCACGGCGCTGAAACGCGCCTTCTCGCAGGAGCGGGCCGACGCGATCGAAATTCGGGTGCAGGTCGAGGGCGACAGCGCCACGATCGACACGATCTATCCGCCGCCTGCGGAAGAGGGCTTACTCGCCGATCGTTCGGGCACGGTCGACTACATCATTCTGGTCCCGCAATCCTGCACGCTCGCGGGCGTGGAGCTGACGAATGGGGAGATTCTGATCGAAGGCCTGCGCGGTGCCGCGATCAACGCCCGGGTCGAGAATGGCAAACTGATCCTGCGCAACAGCTACGCGATCACGCAGGCTTCGGTCGGGAAGGGGAGCATGGAAATCTTCTACGGCTGGTGGGAGGAATCCATCCCGTTCTCGCTCGCGGCGGACGTGACGAATGGCGATTTGAAGCTGGCCCTGGCGGCCAACTCAGTTCTCCATCTCGAGGCGTCGGCGCCGAACGGACACATCAACAACCGCATCAATCGGGATCCCGAAGCAGAGGACTCGGATGACGAGAAGACGCTCAAGGCGGAGATCGGTGCCGGGGCGGAGAACGTCTGGACCAATTTCACGCTGCGGGCTGAGAACGGAAATATCCGGCTCTTGCGCTCCTTCTAAGGGTGGAAGCCGGCTAATTGGGAGCGCGCCCCGTCAACTTCTCGAGGGTGTGGCGATCTTCCTCGGCTTTCTTCGTCATGCCGATCTGGCGGTAACACTCCTCGCGTTTTTCCAAGGCGGCCACCGTCTGGCTCAGGGCAAGCGCCCGCGTCAGCGAGGTGATCGCGGCATCCGGATCTCCGCGCCGGAGATCGAGTTCGCCGCGGTATTGCCAGGCCGTGGCGGAGTTTGCATCCAGCTCGGTCGCGCGCCGGATCTGCTCCGTCGCGTCGTCGCCTCGATCAAGTTTGGCCAGGGCATAGGCGCACTCCGCGGCCGCTGCCGCTGAGGGCGGGTCGCCCTGCAACGCCGCCTCCGCATCTGCCAGGGCGAGCTGCGGTTGCCCGATATCGTTTAGCTCCCAGGCGCGCGCGACGCGGAGTTCGTGGTTCTCCGGCTCGACCGCGATTTCTGCATCGAGCCGGCTGATCGTCTCGAGGACTTGCGGCGTGAGCTGATCGAGGCGCAATCCTGCGTCCACCTCGAGGGCGCGGATTTCGGCACTGCGGTTGAGATCCATGAGCGCGAGGGCGGCGAGCAAACGCGGCCGCGCCGCCTCTCGCGAAATTGCCGTCGCCGCCTGGCAATCCGCGAGCGCCGCCTCGGGATCTTCCGCGCGCAGGGACACCAGCGCGCGGTCCGTCAGCAGTTGATCGTCCCCCGGGCTGATGGCGAGCCGCGCATCGAGCGCGCGGATTTCCGGCAGAAGCTTCTCAATCCGCGCGAACAGCTTCGCGCCCCTGCGCACGTCCGGATCATCCGGCGCCAATTCCTGGGCCCGGCGATCATCTTCCATCGCTTCGGTCCAACGATGGGCGCGGCGTCGGCCAAGCGCGCGGCTCATGCGATCCGCGCCGTTGTCCTCCAGCGCCAGGAGCGCGCTGTGGGCGGCGTCCTCTTCCGCCCAGGCACCCTGGGCGTGTTGCAGGCGCGCCAGTTTGTGCAGCACTCGCCGGTTTTGCGGCTGCGCTGCCAGTGTTTTCGACCACGATTCAATGGCGAGAGCGGGATCTTGTTGTTGGACGGCAATGTCGCCCGCCAGCTCCTCGCGTTTCGGCGAAGCATTGTGCAACACGCTGCGCCAATCCTGCAGGCTCTGCTTCGCGGCCGCGACATCGCCTGCCCCGAGCCGCGCCCGGACGAGCCGGGCCCAGGCTCCGTCCTCCTGCGGATGCGCGCCGACGATCGGAGCCGCCAGCTCCACGGCGCGCGCATAGGCGTGGTCGCGCAGCGCCTGCCGCAGCACGGCGCGCGCCGCCTTCTCCTCGCGCGAGATCGGGCGCTGACAGCCCGGCGCGCAGACCATCACGCCGAGGAGCGCGGTGACGCAGAGAAGATGCGAAAGGCGCAGGAGCGGCGAAATCATCGAGCAGAAGAAAACAATCGACAATCTAAAACCGGCCACGGCAAATACCGAGCATGCCGTCGTTCGACATCGTCTCGGAAGTAGACCAGCAGGAGATCGATAACGCGCTCAACCAGGCGCGCAAGGAACTGGCCACCCGCTTTGATTTCAAAGGCGTCGCGGCGGAGATCGAGCACGAAAAGGAGAAGATCACACTCACGGCCGAAGACGCCTCGCGGTTGCACGGCCTGCGCGAGATCGTGATCAACAAGCTCTCGAAGCGGAACGTCGACCTGCGCAACATCGACCAGCAGGACCCGGCGATTTCATCGATCGGACACGCGCGCCAGGAGCTGAAAATCCAGCAGGGGCTGGAAGGCGAGAAGGCGAAAGAAATCATCCATGCGATCAAGGCGCAGAAGCAGTTCAAAGTGCAGAGCACCCTGCAGGAGCGGCAAATCCGAGTCACCGGCAAGAAGCGCGACGATCTGCAGGAGGTGATCGCCTTCATCCGCAGCAAAGACTTTGGCGTCGCGACGGCCTTCAAGAATTTTCGAGACTAAAGGGCGTTAGAGCTTTTGCCGCGTGCATGGCGATCGCACTCGCCACGGATATCACGGCCGCGGATTGCCAAATGACGATGCCGCGGGCATCTGGTGCTCGCGCCCCGGTGCCCGCCGGACGTTTGGCACGGGCGCGCAATTAGCCGCCCTGCACTGGGGGCATGATGGCGATGTCGTCCCCGGCGCGCAGGATGTAATCGCGCTCCACAAATTCCACGCCGGCGCCGATGAGAATGCTGCTGTCCCATTCGCGCAGTCTCGGATGACGCTCGTAGAGGGTGGCGAGCAACTCTCCTGCGGTGGAGCCTTCCGGCGGTGTCAGCTCCAGCTCGGAGGCGCCGGCGATCTCTTTCAGGTGCGAGAAAAGCTGGACGCGCAGTTTCATGGCGTCACGAGGTCTTTCCGCAGGACGCCCACGCACGGCAGGTTGCGGTAGCGCTCCATGTAGTCGAGCCCGTAGCCCACGACGAATTCGTTGCCGATCTCGAACCCGACGTAGTTCGCTTCGATCGGTGCGGCGCGCTCGATTTTCTTCTCGAGCAGGACGCAGATGCGGATGCTGCGCGGCTGTGCTTCCTCGAGCCGGCGCCGGATCGCGTGCAGGGTGAGCCCGCTGTCGAGGATGTCGTCGAGGATCAGAATATGGCGGCCGGCTACGTCCGGCATGGCGACCTGCTTGAAGACGACTTCGCCGGTGGATTTCGTGCCGCCGTGATAGCTCGCCACACTCAGGCAATCCAGCTTCAGCGGGAGGGGAATGCGGCGGAGCAGATCGGCCATGAAGATGAGGCTGCCGTTGAGCACGGCGATGACGGTGAGTTCGCGTTCGCGGTAATCGGCGCAGATCTGCGCGGCCAGCTCGTCGAGCCGGCGGTGAATCGTCGTCTCATCAAACAGCACCCGCTCCAGATCGTCCTGCATCTTCGATCATTACACCAAAGAGGGGCGCAGGCGATTCAAAGGCAGCCGAGACTCACCGGGCAGGATGCCCGGTGTCCCCACAGGCGGGACGTCCGTGCTACGTCGCGCTCAGCAATCAAAGTTCATCACATGCTCCAGCGCTGGAAGCGCGGCTCACTCGAACGGCGGCGGATGAGGCGCGCTTGTCGGGCTTCGCTCTGTTCATTGTCGCCTTTCTCATTAAAGTCGCGGGCGCATGGATGAGGAGAATGATCTGGTGGCGCTGCGGCGGCGGAAGCTCGAGGCGTTGCAGACGCGGGGCGTGAAGGCGTTCGGCGGTGGCTTCGATGTGACGGGCAATATCGCGGAGGTGCGGGCGCTTTTTGCAGAGGGAGCGACGCTCCGGGCGGCGGGCCGGATCACCGCGCATCGCGACATGGGGAAGAGCCACTTCGTCGATCTGCGCGACGCGACCGGGCGGATCCAGGTTTACGTGCAGGCGAAGGAGCTGGGGCCGGAGACGATGGAGGTTTTCGGGCTGCTCGACATGGGTGATTTCATCGGGGTGGAGGGCACCTGTTTCCTGACCAAAACGGGCGAGCCGACGTTGAAAGTGAAATCGCTGCAGGTGCTCGGAAAAGCGCTGCGGCCGCTGCCGGAGAAGTGGCACGGGTTGCAGGATGTGGAGGCGCGCTATCGACAGCGCTATCTCGATCTGCTGACGAATGAGGAATCGCGCACGGTGTTTGAGAAGCGGATCGCCATCGTGCGGGAAATTCGATCGTTTTTGCAGGAGCGCGGCTTTCTGGAGGTGGAGACGCCGATGCTGCAGGGCGTCGCCGGGGGCGCGGCGGCGGAGCCTTTCCGCACCCATCATCAGGCGCTCGGGATGGAGTTATTCCTTCGGATCGCGCCGGAGCTCTATCTGAAGCGGCTGCTGGTGGGCGGCTTCACGAAGGTATTCGAGCTAAACCGGAACTTCCGGAACGAGGGCATCTCGCGCCGGCACAATCCGGAGTTCACGATGCTGGAGGCGTATTGGGCTTACGCGAATTTCGAGAAGATGGCGGAGCTGGTGGAGGAGATGATTTGTCACCTGGCAATGACGGTGGCGGGATCGTTGCAGGTCGAGCACAAGAATTCGGAAGGAGCCGTGACGCGCACTTTGAACCTGCAACGGCCCTGGCGCCGGGCGAGCTACCGGGATTTGCTGCGCGAGATCGATCCGCGCTGGTTTGACTACTCGAGTGAGGACCGCCGGGCGCGCTGCAGGGAGCTGGGCGTAGAGATTCATCCGGGGATGGCAGATTACGAGGTGACGCAGCAGGTCTTTGAAAAACTGGTGGAGGAGAAGACGTTCGATCCGCTCTTCGTGACGCATTGCCCGAAGGAGCTGGTGCCGCTGGCCCGGCAGAACGCGGACGACGACTCGTTAGTCGATGTCTACGAACTGATCATCAACGGCCAGGAGATTTCGCCCGGCTACACCGAGCTCACCGACCCCGTGACGCAGCGTCGCCGCCTGCTGGAGCAGGCCGGGGAGGAGACGCAGAAGCTGGACGAAGAATTTCTGCTCGCGCTGGAGCACGGGATGCCTCCCGCCGGCGGCATCGGAGTGGGAATCGACCGGCTTGTGATGTTGCTGACGGGCGCGGAATCGATTCGCGACGTGATCCTGTTTCCCCTGCTCAAGCCGAGACGCGAGCAGGTCAGCGGGAACCCTTCTTGACGCTCCCGCCACAGGCGATCAATCGTCTGGCCGCGATGCTGGCGATGAGCGAATCCGGCGTGCGCAAAACCCGCGACTCTCCGGCCCTGGCGCTCTCCGGTTTCGGGACGGTCTCGGATGTGAATCGAGCGAAGGAAGCCGGGTTCCAGGCGCATCCCACCAAGCCGGTAAACTTCCAGAAATTGGAAGCCGCCATCCGGCAGCTCACCAGCGCCTGACGAGTCGGAAAACGCGTCTTCCAACTGCCGCCGCTGCGGAGCCGCCATTGACAACCAGCGCTGAATAGGCTCTCCAGTATGCCACCTATGCGACTCCTCTCCCGGCTCCTTTTGCTGGCCAGCGTCTCGGCCGCGGCCTTTCTCACTAGTTGCGAAACCACCTCAACCGGGGGTGGCGGCGGCGGCAGCTACCATGTCGTCGCGCATCGTGCGCACGATGCCTCGAAGGTGCGCGTGAAGGTCTCGCTCGCGCAGCAGAACGTCTACGTGATGGAGGGCGACCGCGTCCTGATGGCAGTCGCGACGACGGTCGGCATCCCGGCCAAGCCGACGCCAAGAGGCAACTTCAAAATCTACAGCAAGATCGAACACAAGCGTTCCGGCTCCTACGGGTTCCGGGTGCAGGGTGATCGCATCGTCCCGGCCGAAGCGGGCAAGAGCATTCCCGGCCGCTATGTCGGGTATCCCATGGGTTACTGGTGCGAGTTCAGCCCCAGCTACGGCTTTCACCAGGGCTACGTCCATCCCCGGCCGCGCAGCCATGGTTGCTTGCGGTTGAAAGGGGAGGCGGCGGCGAAGTTCTACGCCTTGGTCCGCATCGGTACTCCAGTGAACATCGCTGAGACGCAGCCGGAAGACGCCACCCTCGGACCGAAGATTCAGCGGCTCGACGATTCCAAGACGCCAGACCCGCCGAACAGCGTCGCCATCTCCGAAGCTGCCTTCCAGCAGCCGAGCGGGTCGTTGCTGGTGGACTAGCAATCACGCGGGCTTTGCCCGATAGTGCGTCCGTGAGCACGACCAATCTGATCTCCAGCGGCACAACGACGCGCGAGAAGGTAAACCTCCGCACCCCGGAGGTGATGACCGCGGTGCAGGAGCAGGTCGAGTCGCATTACCGCAGCGACATCGTCGACAAGATTCGGCGGAATGGCGGCATTCTTACGGTGGGTGACGTCACGGTGCGGCTGGCGAAGCAATTTGGTTTTTGCTACGGCGTCGAGCGGGCGATCGATCTCGCCTACGCGGCAGGCAAAGTCTTTAGGGACCGCCGCCTCTTCATCCTCGGCGAGATCATTCACAACCCGGAGGTGAACGAGCAAATCCGTTCGTTAGGCATCAAGAATCTGATGGGCAAGAACAAGGAAGCCGATGTGGCCGACCTGCAGGCCGGCGATGTGGTGATTGTTCCCGCCTTCGGCACCGAAGTCTCGACCTTGCAACAGGTGAAGGACCGCGGCTGCCAGATTGTCGATACCACCTGCGGGGACGTCATGAGCGTCTGGAAACGGGTGCGGAAATACGCCAGCGAATCCGCCACTTCGATCATCCACGGCAAAGCGGAACACGAGGAGACCAAAGCCACCAGCTCGCGCGCCCTGGGCGACGGGAAGGGGCATTACCTTGTCGTCCTCACGCTCGCGGAGACCGATTACGTTTGCGATTACATCCGCCACGGCGGCAATAAAGAGGAGTTCCTCGCGAAATTCCGAGACGCCCATTCGCCGGGCTTCGATCCCGACCTCCATCTCCGCACGATCGGCGTCGCGAACCAGACGACCATGCTCCGGGGGGAGACGGAGGAGGTGCAACGCCGGATCCGCCAGGCGGTGGTCGACCGCGATGGCGCCGCCGCCGCGACCAACAACTTTCGCTTCTTCGACACCATCTGTGGAGCCACCCAGGAGCGGCAGGATGCCCTCCGCGAACTGCTCGACGTTAAGATGAACCTGCTGCTCGTGGTTGGCGGTTACAATAGCTCGAACACCTCGCACCTGGCCGAAATGGGCGAAGAAAAGCTCCCCACCTTCTTCGTGCGCAACGCTTCCCGCCTGCTCTCCGAGCAGGAGATTCTACACTACAACCTGCATGCGAAGCAGGAAGAGATCGCGCGCGATTGGCTGCCGCGCGGTCCTCTGGTTGTCGGCATCACAGCCGGGGCCTCTTGCCCAAACAACCTCATCGAGGAAACGCTCATCCGTCTGTTCGAACTGCGCGGCACCAGCCGCCAGGAGCTCGAAGCCGCTGCCTAGCTCGTTGTCGTGCACTTCGACCGATGAGCGCGCGTAGTACGGGCGCCCCCGCCTGTGCTACCGGATTTCGGTTTCACACCAGGCAAGAGTGCATGACACGCTCTGGCGCGGCTTCAAGGGTATCCGCCGGCAGCGAGAACCGCGCGTTGGCCTCTCGAAACGCGAAGTCTTTAAAGACATGCGCGCAATCTGGAAAGGCAGTATCGAAGTCGGTGCAGTTCATCGGCCGAGGAATCGCACCGTCGCCTCTGGCGACAACGTGCGCGGACACTCCGATTCCGACTTGCCGTGTGCACCGCCGCGGCCTTGCATTCCGTGTTACACTGCGGACATGATCGAAGATCGCATCCGCCGCCTCGAGTCCACCATCAGCGCGGCGGATGACATTCCGCCGGAGCGGAAAACGGAAGTGCTCGGATTGCTGGCGCAGTTAAAGTCGCGGATCGAGAAGCTCTCGGAAACGCACGACCAGGATGCAGCGAGCATCACGGGGTTGGTCGAGGCGTCGGCTCAGGAGGCGACCCGGCCGGAAAAGAAGCCGGGGTTGCTCGAGAACTCGTTAGACGGCCTGAAGCAATCGGCCCGCGGCTTTGAAGCGTCGCATCCGGAGCTGGTGGAATCGGTGAACGAATTTGCCACCGTGCTCGCCAACATGGGACTGTAATCGCGGCCGGAGACGGACTCCGGGCTACTCCGCGGCGCCTTCCGCGGCCTCTGGGGTCGTTGCCGCCTCTTCACCCTCAGCAGCAGGCTCGGCGTCGCCGTCCTGCGGTGCGGCGTGCTGCGCGAGTTTGCGCTGCCGTTTTTCTTCTTTCTTCTTCTGTTTCTCGAGTTCTTTGCGGCGTTTCTCGCCGGAATAATTCACGCGTGCCATGATCGAGACTACGCCGCGATTTGCTTCGCTGCGAGGATATCCGCGCAGATCGTGCTCATGCCTGAGAACCCTTGCGCGTCCCGCTCCCCGGCCGCCGCTCCATCGCCCTGCGAATGCAGCCGAAGCCAGCGCCCTTTCCGAATCAGTGACAATATGACTACTCACCGCAAACTTCTGATTCTCACGGTTTTGGCCGGCAGCGCGCTTGCGCCGCTGGCCAGCGCCCACGCGCAGGGGATCTCCATTGCCATCGGCGACCGGCCTTACTACTCCCACGGCCCCGCCTATTGGGACAACGACACACATTACGTCTGGGTGCCGGGCCACCGCGGCCGCTACAACCGTGGCTGGGTGCGCGGGCATTATGTGGCGCGGGAACGTCGCGGACCGATCGAACGGCTGCGCGATCGGCATCGGGTGCACCGCGCGATCCTCTTCGGGCGCTAGGTAATCCGACGCGCTCGTGCGAAAAAACCCGCGCTCTGCGGGAGACAAATCACGCGCCGCCGGCGAAGAGCTTCGCCGGCGGCGCTTCTGTTTAGGGGATGCCGGCTATGATGCCGGCTTCAGGCTGTTGATGATTTTACCCACCTCGGCCGAGTGCTTTTTCTCCTCTGAAGTCGTGACCCAGTAGGTGAGAACGACGAGCTTATCCGCGATCGGAACGAACGTGATGCTGACGGTGGCGGGACCATCTTCGTCGCTCCCCTGGAAGAGTAACTCATCCGCCTCGAGGCCGTTGATTTTGAATTTGTTTTCTTTCTTGGAGGATTGATCGAGCACCACTTTTTGCTCCTTTAGCATCTCGAAGGTGTCGTCGATCTCGGCGTTCATTCCCTTGTCATTCCCCACCGCAACGAACGCGAGGTAGACGGCCTCGTCGGGGCTCGTGCCGGAGATTCCATTCGTGACCTCCTCTTGCGCCCAGTCATCCGGGATGGTGACGCTGGCGATCGGGAATTCGTCGTTGGGCAGTTTCAATGTCCTGGCCTGCGCGACGGAGATGAGGCCGAGCGAGGCGGCGACGGTGAGAACGACAAGTGATTTGATCATGGTGAGTTTGGATTGCTGCCGCATTTCACGGTTTTCGTCCGCTGGCGCAAGCACAATCCCGCGCGGGTGCCACATTTTGCCCGCTGGGGCCGTCGGTGCTGTGCGTAGCCTGGGACGTCGTCGCTTTGTCGGCGCGGGTATTTCGTTTACCTTCGGCGGCAATGGCAAAGTACGTGGTGATCAGCGCGAGTGGGAATCCGCAGAGCAATAGCCGGCGGATGGGACGGATGGCATTCGCCTCTCTGCAGAAGGCGGGCGTCCAGGTCGACTGGCTCGACCTGCGCGATCTAGCCCTCCCGCTGTGCGATGCGGACGCTTGTTACGGCGCGGAAGGCGCGCGCCAGTTGCACACCGCGATTTCTGCCGCCGATGGCATCATGGTGGCCGCTCCGGTTTATAACTACGACGTGAGCGCCTCAGCCAAGAATATGATCGAGCTGAGCGGGAAGGCCTGGGAAGACAAAGTCGTAGCATTTCTCTGCGCGGCCGGCGGGATGAGCAGCTACATGTCGGTCATGGCTTATGCGAACAGCCTGATGCTTGATTTTCGGTCGGTGATCGTTCCGCGTTTTGTCTATGCAACTGGCAGCGCGTTTGATGGCGATGCGCCGGCGGATGCGAAAATCGTCGCGCGGATTGACCAGGTGGCGGCGGAGCTGATCCGCTTCACGGAAGCTTTGCGCGGCGCGCGCGCGGGTGGCGAAGAAAAGTGATTGCCGCTGCCGCCGTTCAACGGCTTAGTGCTGCCAGTTCGCCGCGCTGAATGAATATCCACGAATACCAAGCGAAAGAGTTGTTCCAGCGCTTTGGAGTGGCGACGCCTGCGGGGAAGGCGGCGCGCACCGCGGAGGAAGCGGAGCAGGCCGCGCGCGAGCTGGCTACGGACCACCTGGTGGTGAAGGCGCAGGTGCATGCAGGCGGGCGCGGCAAGGGGACGTTTGCGAACGGCTTCGAAGGCGGTGTGCAGCTCTGCAAGTCGCCCGCGGAAGCGCGTGAGCTTGCCTCGAAGATGCTTGGCCAGACACTCGTGACCCATCAAACCGGTCCCGCTGGGCGAGTCGTGAACACAGTCCTAGTGGCGAAGTCGGTCGAGATCGAGCGCGAGATTTATTTTGCTGTCCTGGTCGATCGCGCGACCGGCGGCCCGATGATTGTCGCAAGCACCGAAGGCGGGGTCGAAATCGAAGCAGTGGCGGAGAAGACGCCCGAGAAAATCATCCGCGAACCGGTTGATCGGCTTGCCGGCATCCAGCCTTACCAGACGCGAAAACTGGCGAAGGAGCTCGGGTTTACCTCCGCCCAGATAAAGCCGGCGGCGAAGTTGTTTGATGGACTGTATCGCACCTTTCTCGCGCTCGATTGCTCGATGGTGGAGGTGAATCCGCTCGTGGTGACGAAAGAGGGCGAAGTGCTCGCGCTCGATGCGAAATTTAACTTCGATGACAACGCGCTTTACCGGCACCCGGAGATCGCGGCGTTGCGGGATACCGCGGAGGAAGATCCGCGGGAAGTGGAAGCGTCGAAATACGGGCTGAACTATATCGGCCTCGATGGCAACATCGCCTGCCTGGTGAATGGCGCCGGCCTCGCGATGGCGACGATGGACATCATCAAGTTCTACGGCGGCAGCCCGGCAAACTTCCTCGATGTGGGCGGCGGCGCGACCGAGGAACAGGTGACGCAGGCCTTCAAGCTGCTCGTCTCGGACGAGAACGTGAAGGCGATCCTCGTGAACATTTTCGGCGGCATCATGAAGTGCGATGTGATCGCGCAGGGCATCGTGAACGCAGTCAAGGCGGTGAACCTTCCCGTGCCTCTGGTGGTCCGCCTGGAGGGAACAAACGTGGACGCGGGGAAGAAGATTCTCGCCGAGTCCGGCCTCGCGGTAACCACGGCGGATGATCTGGGCGACGCGGCGCAGAAGGCGGTTGCGGCCGCCAGGGAGACAAGATGATCAAAGAATTTGCCTTTATCGGCGTGCCGGTGACCGATCTGCCGCGCGCGCGAAAATTTTACGAGGAAGTGTTGGGGTTGAAACCGACCGCGGACGTCTCGGAGAATAACGCTGAGTATGATGTCGGTTCCGGCACGCTCATGCTTGCCAACTACGGGGAGCGTTGGAAGCCGGCGGAGGGCGGCACGCTGGCTGCCTTCGAAGTGGACGATGTTGACGCGATGACGGAACGCGTGAAATCCAGCGGCGCCACCATTCAGTCCGAGCCGATGGACTCACCCGTCTGTCGTTTTAGCATGATTCTCGATCCAGACGGCAACGCGCTCATGCTGCACAGACGAAAGAGCGGTTAAACGATGGCAGTCCTCGTCGATAAAAACACCCGCCTGCTGGTGCAGGGCATCACCGGGAAAGCCGGCGGCTTCCATGCGAAGCAATGCATGGAATACGGCACCAACATCGTCGCCGGAGTGACGCCCGGTCGCGGTGGCGAGATGTTCGAAAAGACGGTCCCGGTTTTCGATACGGTGGCGGAAGCCCGTGCGCAGACCGGTTGCAATGTCTCGGTAATTTTCGTGCCCGCCGCGGGTGCGGCGGATGGAATTCTCGAAGCGGTCGATGCGGGCGTGGAGCTGGTGATCTGCATCACTGAGGGCATTCCCGTGATGGATATGATGCGGGTGAAAGCGCAGATGTTGGGCAAAAAGAGCCGCCTGATCGGCCCGAATTGCCCCGGTATCATCACGCCCGGCGCCTGCAAGATCGGCATTATGCCCGGATACATTCACAAGCCCGGAAACGTGGGGGTGATCTCGCGTTCGGGCACGCTCACCTACGAGGCGGTCTCGCAGCTCACCTCGCGCGGCCATGGCCAATCGACCTGCATCGGCATCGGCGGCGATCCGATCAACGGCATGTCGCACCTCGACGCGGTGAAGCTGTTCCACGACGATCCCGAGACTCACGCCTTGATCCTGATCGGCGAAATCGGCGGCTCCGCGGAAGAGGAAGCAGCCGAGTGGATCAAGGAAAATTGCGCCAAGCCGGTGGCGGCCTTTATTGCGGGAGCGACCGCTCCGCCGGGGCGTCGGATGGGACATGCGGGCGCAATTGTCTCAGGAGGGAAGGGAACGGCCGCGGGAAAAATCGAAGCGCTGAAGGCCGCAGGGATTGCGGTGGCCGATACTCCGGCGACAATGGCGGATACCTTGCTCAAACAGATGAACGGGCGGAACAAATAAGATGCCGGTAACTGCAAAAGGTCTCGAAGGGATCGTCGCCAACACCACGCGACTGAGCGACGTCATCGGCGACAAAGGTCAGCTCATCTATTGCGGCTACGATATCAACGAGCTGGCCGGCAAAGTCAGCTACGAGGAAGTCGTTTACCTGCTCTGGAATAATCGGTTGCCGAACCGTTCGGAGTTGACCGAATGCGAAGAGACGCTGCGCAGTCTGCGGCAATTGCCCGACGGCCTGATCGATCTCATCAAGTCCGCCCCCAAGAACGCGAACCCGATGGACGTGATGCGGACCTGCATCTCGATGCTCGGCTTCTACGACCCGGACGCCCTGCGCGACATGAGCCCGCAGGCGAATCGACAGCGCGCGCGCAGCATCACGGCCAAAGTGGGAGTGATCGCCGCGTATTTCCACCGCGCCCGCAACGGTAATTCCCTCCCGCCGGTCCGCGGCGATCTGAGCGAAGCGGCGCATTTCCTTTACCTGATGAGCGGCGAAGTGCCCGCGCAGGAAGCGGCCGACACTCTTGACGTGGCGTTTGTTCTGCATGCGGATCACGGCACGAATGCCTCTACTTTCAGCGCCCGTGTCACGATCTCCACCCTCTCGGACTTTTACTCTGCGATCACATCCGCCATCGGCACGCTCAAAGGTCCGCTTCACGGTGGCGCGAACGAAGGCGTCATCCAGATGCTCGAGGAGATCGGCTCGGAGGAAAACGTCGATGCCTACATCGAGAAGCAACTCGCCGAGAAGAAAAAGATCATGGGCATCGGGCATCGCGTTTATAAGACGCTCGACCCGCGCGCACCGCACCTGCAGCGGATGGCGGTCAAGCTGAGCGAAAACCTCGGCGATCCGAAGTGGATCCGGATGTCGGAGCGAATCGCGCAGCTCATGAAGGAGCGCAAGAACCTGAACGCGAACGTCGATTTCTATTCCGCGACGGTCTATTACTCGTTAGGCATTCCGACGGATCTTTTCACGCCCATCTTTGCGGTGGCGCGCACTTCCGGCTGGTGTGCGCACATCCTTGAGCAACTCGAGGATAACCGCCTCTTCCGTCCGTTGAGCGAATACGTGGGCGAGCCGGTCGGCAAAAAAGTTGTCCCGATCGAGGAGCGCTGACGCAGAGCGTCAGCCTGCGCGCGCGGTTCGGAGCAACGCCGGTTCCTCGACTTCACGCGCGGAGCTTGCTAGACTCTCGGAGATGAAAACCTGGCTCACGCTGCTCTGCTGCTCCGCCCTTTTCCTCTCCGCGGCCAGGACGGTGGGCGCGCAGGAACCCACCGCGGCGCCAGCGGTGGACGAAGCGAAATACGGCGTCTACCCGATCGCTTGGAAGGAGATCATCACCCGCTGGCTGGACAAGCAACTGATCGATCCGGCAAGCGCTCAAATCGAGTGGACGAGCGAGCCAAAGCCGATCGAGATCAAGGGACGGGATGGGGAGCTGTTCTTCGGTTACGTGGTCGAGTTTAAGGTGAACTCGCGCAATAAGTTTGGCACCTACACTGGCAAGCAGTCGCGCCGGGTTTATCTGCGCAACGGCAACGTCGCGGCCGGCGGGCGGGTCAAATCGTAGAGACCACCAAACCCATGAAGAGACTCTCGCGCCCTCGACGAGCTGGGGAACGCGGGCAGGTGATCGTGTTGCTCGTGATCGTCCTCGCGACGGTGGGCGGCATCGCCTGGTGGTTGTTTGCGACACGCGCGGCGAGCGAGAAAGCGGCGCGCGACTTCGCGCATGAAGCGGGCCTGAAGCTGGGGCGTGAGTTCGATCGCAAGTTTCTCGACGTGCGGATCGGATCCGAAGTGCAAACGCGCTTTCCCTCATCGTTTCGCGACCGGCTGATCGATCATCTCAAACGCCTCGGGGTGGCGTCGGAGGAAGTGGAAGTCGAGGGTGACCTCACGTTTACCGATCGCTTCTTCAAGCCGCACGGCGCGATGAAGGTCCATCTGCTCTACCCCGATGGAATGAAGGCCGTGCTGTATCTGTCGATCTCGAATCCGCACGGGTGGTGGCAATTCGATTACCTGAACCTCGCCTGGTATCCACCAGGACAGACCGCGCCCGCGGAAGGCAGCGAGCCACCGTCGCCCGCGACTGTGCAGTAGTTTCGGCCCTACGGAATCGCGAGCAGCTGCTCGAGTTGATCCACGCAAAGCTGCGACCAGGTTTCGAGCTGCTCTCGTCGCGCATCGAGTTCCGCCCGGGCGAGAAACTCGAGGTTCGTGATCATCGCTTCACGTTTCTGCACCTTCGGCTCCGTCAGCCGCAGGACGTGCACGATCCCGAGATGCACGCGTCCTACTTCCGTGGTGTCGTCGTTCAACAACGCAACCATCCGATCGGTGAACGGCGTCTCGATCTTCAACTCTTCGTTCACCTCCCGCTCCACTCCGGCGCGGTAAGCGCTCTCATCCCAGGCAAAGAGCGATTCGTCGGCGTCGTTCATGTGTCCGCCGATGCCAATCGAGCCCTTCGCCACCAGGCGCTGCTCGCCCGCTTTCTTGCCGCGCACGTAATGCAGCACCCTCTCGCCGTGCACGATCAACGCGTAGGGGATGATCTGCTTGTGGGAGGGATCGTTCTCCGCCTGCGCGCGCGGGAGGAAGAAATTGTTCCCGCGTGAGAGGAGGGCGGGGAGATACTTCTGCGGCTCGAAATTCAAACCGTGGAAGCTTCCGAGCTGGTCGAAAAGGCTGCGCCGAACGACCAATACATTCTCTGCCACCTGAGCCATGCGCGCGCGGGAGTCGCTCCTTAGAACGAATAGGTCACGCCGACTTGCGGGCCGAACAGATTCAAGCTCGGATTCGGATCAGTCTGGCCGCCGTTCGAGAGATGCTCATAGAGCGCGCCGACGGTGATCTTCAGTTTGTCGCTGACCTTGTAGGAAACGCCGACGGCACTCAGGATATTGAAGGTAAAATCCTGCCCCTGCGCGCCGAAGATCTCCGCGTGGCTATCGATCCAGCCGAGGCCGACGCCGCCGGACACGTACGGTTGGAAGCGTGAGCCGGGCTGCACAAAGTTGTAGCGGAACCCGACGGAGATGCCGAAGTAGCGGTTCTCGGGCCCGCGAAAGATCGGCTCTCCCATCGCCAGGAGATAGACCTGATTGTAGCCGCGCATCCAGCCGTCGCTGCGGATCGTGCCCCAACGGAGCCGCGCGGTGATGAACTCCGCACCGACTTCGTAGCTGTTCGGGTTCGCGAGCGAGCCCCACAAGTAGGAACTTTCCGCCGCCACTTCGAAGGTGGGCGCATCGAGTTCCCCGGGATCGCGGAGCCGGCGGCTGACCGCTTCGCCACCCGCGTGGGCGAGGGAAGCGAAGGTTCCGAGCAGGAGAAAGGTGACGGCGAGCCGGCGCAGTTTCATAGCGGCGGCTACGGTATGGCGCGCGCCGTGGATTGCAATGCAGCGTCCGCGACCCGAGCATGCCGCATGATCAAATCTCTCGCGCTTCGCTTGCTCCCCCTGCTTCTCCTCGCCGGCAGTTCGTTTGCGGCTGATCAATCCGACGCGAAAGCCCAGCAGCTCGCGCAGGATTTGTGGAAAGCGAGCGGCGGCGAGAATTGGGCGAAGATCGTGCGGTTGCAGTTCACGTTCATCGTCGAGGAGAATGGGAAGCAGCTCGCAAGCGCCGAGCACGATTGCGATCGCGTCGCGGGGACTGACCACGTGAAATGGAAAGGGAAGGAAGCGACGGTCAATGTTTCCGCGCCACCGCCGCAGGATGAAAACGGCAAGGCAGCCTACGCGCGCTGGGTGAACGATTCCTACTGGCTCCTCGCCCCGCTGAAGGTGCTCGACCCCGGAGTGAAGCTTACCTACGAAGGCAGCAAGGAGATGGATGGCGCCGCCTGCGAGACCCTGCGCATGAGCTTCGCGCAAGTCGGCCTCACGCCGAGTGATCAGTACGTCCTTTACATCGACCCGCAGACGAAGTTGCTGCGCTCTTGGGATTACATTCCGAATAGCGAAACGACCATGCACGGAACGTGGGAGAATTACCAGGAGTTGGCCGGGTTGAAGCTCGCCACCGCGCACAACTTCGGGGGCAAGATGATCCGCTTCGCGAACGTGGAAGCGAAGTAGCGGTTGTCGCCCCGGCTACAACGCCAGCCACGCCTCCAGGTCAGGGGCGAGCGCGGCTTCCCAGGCACCGATTTCCGGAATCGAAAGGCGAGCGGCATGCAACGCCTGCCGGGGGAGAAGCAGCGCCTGCTCGAGTTCCGGCGTCCAGCCCGTCTCGATAAAGCGCAGGTAAAGGTGCTCGTCGGGACCGTAGATTTTATCGCCTACGATGGAGTGCCCGAGCGCCGCCAGGTGCACCCGAATTTGATGGGTGCGACCGGTCAACGGGACGCAACGCACCACGCTGAAACGCTCGCCCGCCGTCGTGCGCTTGCGGAAGCGCCGCTCGACGCGCACTTCCGTGCGAGCCGCTGCCCCGGCGGGATGCACCGCCTGCTTCAGGTAAATCGCGCTCGGCCGATGCGTTCCCTGCCGGGCGAGCGGAGCGCCGATCACGTGCGTCTCCCACTCCGGCCAACCCCACACGATCGCGACGTATTCTTTGGCGATCTGTTGCTCCTGCATCAGGAGTCCAAATTTTCTCGCCCCGGCCGCGGTCTTGGCCACCAGCACCAGACCGCTCGTCTCGCGGTCGAGCCGGTTGACGATCGAGACCTGCCCGCCGTTCGCGAGCTCGAAGGCGAACAGGTTCCGCAGTTCTCCCCAGAGGGTCCGCGCGCCATCGGGTTTCGTGGGATGGACGAGCAAAAACGGCGGCTTGTCGACCACCACGTAATCGTCCGTTTCCGCCACGATCGTGAAGTCGACCCGGCTGTTTGCGTGAGGTGGGCCGCTGGCGGATAAGGCAGGCTTGATCTCGCTGCGGAACATTTCGCGCCATTATACAAGTGGCGAACGCTCCGTGCATGCGGTCGACGGCGTCTCGCTGGAGATCGCGCCGGGGGAATTCGTCGCCGTCACCGGTCCCAGCGGCTGCGGCAAAAGCACTCTCATGCACCTCCTCGCGGGCCTTGATACCCCCACGAGCGGCGAAATTTTCGTCGACGGACTGGCTTTGCACACTGCCGACGACACCGCGCTGACCGATTACAGGCGCCATCGCCTCGGCCTCGTCTTCCAGTTCTTCAACCTACTCCCCACCATGAATGTGATCGAGAATGTCGCCTTTCCGCTTCTGTTGCAGGGCGTGGCGCATTGCGAGAGCGAAACGCGCGCGCGGGAGTTGCTCCAGGTCGTTGGAATGGGAGAGCGAGCGCGGCACTTTGTTCATCAACTCAGCGGAGGCGAGCAGCAGCGCACTGCGATCGCGCGGGCGCTCATCCACCAGCCCTCGCTCCTGATCGCCGATGAACCCACCGGCAACCTCGATTCGAAATCCGCGGGCCGGGTGATCGAAGTGCTCCAGCGCATCGGCCACGATCGCCTCGCCACTTTGATTGTCGTGACGCACAGCGCAGAAGTCGCCCGCACCGCCTCGCGGCAGATCGAGATGCGCGACGGCCGCATCCAGCACGACAGCGCCCCGTCCGCGTCGGGAAGGTAAAACGCGGGGAGCTGCTCCTCGTTTGCGGTAGCGGAGGAGACGGCGGCAGCGTATTAGGTTCGCCGTGACGACGAGCAAGAGGCGCAGCTTTCATTTTCTCGGCATCTGCGGGACCGCGATGGGAGCGGTGGCAGCGGCTCTGCGCGAGCGCGGATGGACCGTGACTGGCTCGGACGAAAACGTTTACCCGCCGATGTCCGCGTTTCTCGAGAGCCGCGGAGTCACGCTGAAGGCCGGGTTTCGCGCGGAGAATATCCCGGCCGACGCCGACGTGGTGGTGATCGGGAATGCGATGAAGCGGGGCAATCCGGAAGTGGAGGCGGTGCTAAACCAGAAGCTATACTATGTCTCGCTGCCGGAGATTCTGCGGAATGAATTCCTGCGGGGCCGGCACAATCTGGTCGTGGCCGGAACGCACGGAAAGACCACCACGACCGCGCTGCTGACCTGGATCATGCAAGTGGCCGGCTTCGAGCCGAGTTACATGATCGGCGGCATCCCGCGCAACCTTGGGCAGGGCGCCCTCTTGAATGACTCGGACTATTTCGTGCTGGAAGGGGATGAGTACGACAGCGCGTTTTTTGATAAGCGCTCCAAGTTTGTGCATTACCTGCCCGAGCTCTTGATCGTGAACAATATCGAGTTCGATCACGCCGATATTTTCGACAATCTCGAGCAGGTGAAACGGAGCTTTCGTCATGTGTTGCGGATCGTGCCGCAAAACGGAATGGTGCTCCTGAACGGCGACGATCCGAATTGCCTCGACGTGGCGAGGGAATGCCCCGCGCAGCTCGTGGAAGTCGGGTTTTCGGAGAACTGCGGACACCGCATTCGCGAGGTCTCCTACTCGGCGGAAGGCGCAACTTTTACACTCGCCGACGAGACCTATGAGTTACCGTTGATCGGCGAATTTAATGTGCGGAACGCCGCGATGGCGATTTCAGCGGCTCGTTTCTACGGTGCGGCGGTTGAGAAAATCAACGGAGCGCTCCGCAGCTTCGAAGGCATCGCGCGGCGGCAGGAGGTGCGGGGCGAAGCCGCGGGCGTGAAGGTGATCGACGATTTTGGCCATCATCCGACGGCCATCGGCCAGACCCTGACCGCGCTCCGGCAGCGCTATCGCGGGCAGCGCTTGTGGGCGATTTTCGAGCCGCGTTCGAACACGACGCGGCGCGCGGTGTTCCAGGAGGAATTGTCGAGCGCGTTGAAGCTGGCGGACGGTGTCTTTATCTCGCAGGTCGCACGGCTGGATCAGATTCCCGAAGGTGAACGACTAAATCCGGAGGCGGTGATCGCTTCCATCGCAGAGGACGGACGGCCGGCGTTTTACGAGCCGGACGCCGCGCACATCGTGGATCGGCTACTCCCGCTCCTGCAGCCTAACGACATCGTGGCCGTGTTCAGCAACGGCGGCTTCGATGGAATTCACGAGAAGATTCTCGCCGGGCTCCGCGCACGGCCCGAAGCCACGGTTCACCATTAACTCAGGAACTCGGCGATCGGTTCCATCTCCTCGACGTGGGCGCAAAAGATCTTAAAAGCCGCGAGGATTGGGACCGCGAGGATGATGCCGACGATGCCCCACATCCAACCCCAGAAAGTGAGCGAAAGTAGGATGATCACAGGATTTAATGTGAGCGAGCGACCCATCACATACGGCGTCACGAAATTGCCCTCGATCGTCGCGATGACCAGGTAAGCCGCCGGGAAAAGCATCGCGTAGCCCAAGCTGTCGTAACTGAGGATCGCCCCGATGGTCATGCAGAGGATTCCCGTTAAAGCTCCGATGTAGGGGACGAAATTGAGCACCGCGACCATCGCGCCCCACATCAACGGATTGCTGAGGCCGAGAAAGCCGACCGCGGTGCCGACCGCGACTCCGAGCCCGACGTTGATGAGAGTGATCGTGAGGAGATAGCGAGAGACATGCGTTTCGATCTCATGCGCAATCGAGACCGCGCGTTTTTTCTCAGCAAGCCGCGGCATCATTTTGATCACCTTCCCGAGAAACACCTCGTCGTAGGCGAGCAGGAAGTAGAGCAGGATCAATAAGAGCACCAGGCTGACGGCGAACTCCTGGGTGCGGCCAAAAAGAGAATCGGTGAGTGGGCTCGTTTTCACTGTGACCGCGGCGGGCTTGCCGGCGTCCGTTGGGGCGGCGAAATTTTGGATCTGGTCGCTCGCTTTCGCCACCTGCTCCATCGGCTTCTTCAACGGCAACATTTTTCGCTGTAACTGCTGCAGTCCGTAGGGAGCTTTCTCGAGCCAGCCAGCGACCGGCGCGGCCAGGAAAGAAATGCCGTAACCGAGGAGGGCGATCAGCGCGATCAGGATGAGCGGGGCGGCGAATCCCGGGCGAATGCCAACTTTGCCAAGCGCGCGCAGAACCGGCTTCAAGAGGTAGCTCAGGAGCAGCGCGAGCACGATCGGCAGCAGAACCGAGCGCATGAAATACATCGTGTAAAACAGCGCCAGGATGAACAACCCGGTGAGCGCGACCGACCGGACGTCGAAGGGCTTCTCGAGCAGTTGCGCCACTCGGAGCCGGGTGGCTACGGGCGCGCCCGGGCTTTCTCCCGGAGTGAGAGAATCAGCGGGCGTGGTTTTCTCCTCCTCCTGAGTCATATCGTGACAAGAATCGGGTTTCGCCTCTGTTTCACGCGTCCATTGCGCCCCACTCGTTTCAATTTTGCGGGCGAGGCGCAGAATTACGCGCGCAGCAGACCGGCGAAAGCATCGCGCGAGCGCCAGAGCAGAAAAAGTGAGAGCGCCGCCACGCCGAGCGCCATCGCTATGCCCGTGGGCTCGAGGAAAAAATGGAAGAGCACGATGTTGACGACGATCGGGCCGAGCAGCAGCAGGCCGAGCGGAACGTATTTGCCACTCAGCAGCAGCAATCCGCCGAGCACCTGCAGCGCAGCGATGGACTTGAGGTAACCGGACGCGGCGAGGGCGCCGATGAATGCGCCCGATGGTCCGCTCATCGGCGGCATCGGGAGGAACTGGAGGAAGGCGTTTAAGCCGAAAACGACAAACATGAGGCCGAGCAAAACGCGGGCGATGAGAGTGGCAATCTTCATTCTCGCGGAGGGTGCGAGTTTCGAAGTCGAAATGCAATCGCGATCATGCGCACGGTTGGGAGCCTTCGAAGGGGAAGCAGTCTTGGAAGCTCGGCGTCACGCTCCGCATTTCGTTGCGGCGCTACGCTCCACATGACATGGAGAGAAGACGGACTTTCTAAGACATCTGCCGGCTTTGGATAAACGCGCACGCATCCTCTTGTTGAGCACCTCGACCGTGCATGGCAGCGGTTATCTCGAGTACGCGGCAGCCGATCTGCGGAACTTTCTCGGTGACGTCAAACGATTGTTGTTCGTCCCGTTCGCGTTATTCGAGCACGATGCTTATGCAGAGCGCGTCCGAGCGCGATTCGAGACCCTTGGCTGCGGCGTCGATTCGGTGCATCAGGCCCGCGACATGCGCCAGGCCGTGGAGGGAGCAGAGGCCATTTTCATCGGCGGGGGCAATACCTTCCGCTTGCTGAAAAGCTTGTCTGAGGCCGGCCTGCTGACGGTGATTCGCGCGCGAGTGGAGGAGGGGATGCCGTATGTCGGATCGAGCGCGGGTTCGAATGTCGCCGCGCCGACGATCCGCACCACGAACGATATGCCGATCGTGGAGCCGCCCTCCTTTGAAGCGCTTGGGCTCGTGCCGTTCCAGATCAACCCGCACTATCAGGACGCGGACCAGAATTCGACCCACATGGGTGAGACAAGGGAAGAACGAATCCTGCAATATCTGGAGGAAAACGACACGCCCGTGGTAGGTCTGCGCGAAGGGGCGATGCTCCGGGTCGAGAACGGCAGGTGCGAACTGCGAGGGAGCGGAGGGGCGCGGTTGTTCCGCCGCGGGCAGGAGCCGAAGGAATTACGCAGCGGCGCGACGCTTGATGAGTTGATGGCGCGGCCATTGCGCTAGAGACGCGTCGTGCTTCGACAGAGCGACGCGGCTACCACACATTGGCGCCGTGTCTCAGCGCGTCAGCGACTACGATTACACGTTGCCGGAGGAGCTGATCGCGCAGCGGCCGCTCCCGCGCCGCGAGGATTCGCGCATGATGGTGTTGCATCGTGCTGCGCAACGCATCGAGCATCGCGCCTTCGCCGAGCTGCCGAATTTCGTCGCCCCGGACGATCTCCTGGTCTTGAACAACACCCGCGTGGTGAAGGCCCGCCGCTTTTCCGAGGACGAAGAGATCGAGTTCCTCTTTCTGGAACAGGTGCAGCCGCGGCGCTGGCGGTGCCTTGTGAAGCCGGGCCGCAAAATGCGCGTCGGCGCGACTACTCTGGTGGAAGGCAGAGTCGCGACCGTCGAGGAAATCTGCGCGGATGGCAGCCGCGTGCTCGCTTTTGATCGCGAGATGTCGCTCGCTTCTGGCGGCGCGGTTCCGCTGCCTCCTTACATGCGGCGAGCGGCGGAGGCGGATGATCAGGAGCGTTACCAGACCGTCTTTGCGGAGGTGCCGGGCGCAGTGGCGGCGCCCACCGCAGGCCTGCATTTCACGCCGGCGATGCTGGCCGCGTTACCGCACGCGTTTGTCACGCTGCACATCGGCACCGGCACATTTGCCCCGGTGAAAACAGCGGACATCACGCAGCACGAAATGCACTCGGAGTGGTTCTCGATTTCAACCGAAACCGCAGAGGCGGTGAATGCCGCCGGACGCATCCTCGCAATCGGCACGACGAGCGTGCGAGTGCTGGAAGCAGCCGCGCGGGCGAACGGCAAGCTAATCCCGCAGGAGGGGCGCACGAGCATTTTCATCCATCCGCCGCAGCAGATCGGCCAGGTCGATGCGCTGCTCACGAATTTTCATCTCCCCCGCTCGACGCTGCTCATGCTGGTGAGCGCCTTCGCGGGTCGGGAATTCATCCTCGAGGCGTATGCGGAGGCGATCCGGGAGCGTTATCGGTTCTACAGCTACGGCGACAGCATGCTGATTTTGTAGGCTGCGCCGCCTGCTCGTGCCGTGCTAACCTGCGAACGATGGATTCTCCCCCGCAACCGAAAGGCGAACTCGTGATCCGCACCGTCGCGATGCCGGCCGATACGAACCCAAACGGCGACATCTTTGGCGGCTGGATCATGTCGCAAATGGATATCGGCAGCGGGATTCTCGCATCGAAGACGGCGCAACAACGAGTCGCGACCGTGGCAGTGGAAGGCATGTCGTTCCTGCACCCGGTGAAGGTGGGCGACACCGTGGCGTGCTACGCGTGGGTGGAACGAATTGGCCGCACTTCCATGACGATCCCGGTAGAGGTGTGGGTGCAACCGTATCGCCGCACCGAGCAGACGCGCGTCACGCATGCGGTCTTCACCTACGTGGCTCTCGACGAAGACGGCCACCCGGTGCCAGTGCGGCCCGTAGCCTGAGGACGAATGCACCCAGCAGCTCCCGCGCCTGGAACAATTGCGCGAATGCCTCCTCGCCGCGGAGATGCTCGAAGCGGCCGCCCGGCGACAACCCTCGCCGCGACTTGAGCTCGATTGGCTCGAGCGACGTGCAAAAAGCGACGAAATCGCGACTGACATCGCAGCTTCTACAGCAGGAGCCGTGCAGGCAGGCGGGCGGATTTTCGGCCCGGAGCGTGGGCGAACTCACGGGTGCGCCTGGCGTCCGCTGCACTAAGGTGGGGGGATGCTCCGGGTGGTCTATATTTTCGAGCGGTTTCCCTCTTTCGGTCAGACGTTTTGCTATCGCGAAGTGGCGGAATTGGTCCGCCAGGGCGCCGACGTGAGCGTCTTCTCGATCCGGCGGCCAAGCGGCGAGCCGGTGCAGGATTGGGACCCCGAGATCGTCTCCCGGGTGACCTATCTCCCAGCAGAGGCAAAACTGGTCGAGGAAGTGACCCGCGCCGGCCGCTCCGGCAAGCTGCCGGGCGTCGTGGTGCGCCGGCTCAAGGATTGGGGTCGCCAGTCGGATTTCCTGCGCCTGTATCAGGCGGCGTACATCGGCCTGCGGTTGCCTTCCGGAGTTGGGCGGGTGCACGCGCACTTTGCCGGGATGGCGGCGCGGACCGCCTACTGGATCAGGGAATTTTTCGGGATCGCATTTAGCTTCACCGCCCATGCGAATGACATTTTTGCTCCGCGGGGGTTTGTCGTCAGTCTGCCGAAACTGCTCGACGCTGCCGCCGCGATTGTCACCGTCAGTGATTTTTCCGCGGACGACCTGCGGAGACGGTTCCCGGCAAATGCCTCCAAGGTCCGCCGGGTTTACAACGGCGTGCAGCTCGATCGCTTTCGTTCGGGGGAATTCAGTTCCGAGGTGCCGCTGATCCTTACGATCGGGCGCTTGATTGAAAAAAAAGGTTTCGCCGATCTGATCAGCGCCTGCGCGCTCTTGCGCGACCGCGGATTGGACTTTTGCTGCGAAATCATCGGGGAAGGACCGTTACAAGGTAAGCTCGCTTCGCAGATCGAGACGGCGCAGCTTGGCGACTACGTGCGGCTTGCGGGTCCTCGCTCGCAAACCGAGATCGTCGAGCGTCTCGCCGCGGCGCGGCTCTTCGTCCTGCCCTGCACCACCGAGCACGACGGCGGGATGGATAATCTGCCGACAGTCATCATGGAAGCGATGGCGAGCTGGCTGCCGGTAGTTTCGACTCCGCTCGCGGGGGTGCCGGAGATGGTGCAACCCGGCACCACGGGCGAACTGGTGCCGGAACGCAATCCCGCCGCGCTCGCGGAGGCAATGAGCGGGCTGCTGACCGATCGCGAGAACGCGCAGCGGCTGGGCGTCTCCGGGCGGGAATTAGCGGAGGAGAAGTTCTCGATCGAAACCAACGTCCGCGCGCTGGCGGAGATCTTGCGCCTCGCCGGGTGAATCCGTTCTCCGCACCGCGGCGAATCAGTTGTATGAATTCTACTTGTATGCGCGGCAGCTGGGGTGCGAAATGGTGGGCCATGAACTCGCGGCGACGCTGCTTCCTGCTCATCTTCGTAGCCTTCGCCGCGGTCGGCTCGGCAAAGGCTGAGCCAGGAAGCTGGACCGCCGATTACAACCGCTTGCTTGGAAAATACGTGACGCCGTCGGGCGTGAAGTATGCGGAGTGGAAAAACAACGCCTCCGACCGGCAGGCGCTGCAGCAGGTAGTCGATGCCATTGCGCAGGAAAATGCCGGCTCGTTAGGCCAGAAGGAGCAGCTCGCTTTTTATGTGAACGCCTACAATGCCTGGATTCTGCACGAAGCGTTGGAGAAATATCCGACGAAAAGCGTGAAGGATACCTTCTTCACCTTCTTCACCAGTAAGCGGATCAAAGTGGCTGGCGAGCAGACCAGCTTCAACGCACTCGAGAAGGAGACGATCCGCGGGAAGTTTGCCGATCCGCGGATACATTTCGCGCTGAATTGTGCGAGCCGCAGCTGCCCGCCGCTCCAGCCGGAGGCCTTCAGCGGCGACCGGCTCGACGCGCACTTCGAGAATCTGGCGAAAGCGTTTGTGAACTCCGAGCGTGGCGTGCGGATGCAGGGGAATTCGGTGGAGTTATCGAAGATCTTCGATTGGTATAAGGACGATTTTGCGAAGGCGGGCGGCGTGCTCGAGTTTATCAATAAGAGACGCTCAGTACCGGTCCCGAAAGAGGCTAAGATCAGCTACATGGATTACAATTGGGGTCTGAACGAAGCGAAATAGCGCCGGACCCCATGGTTTCCCTTCTCCAGACCGAACCGGCCGCACGTCCATCCAAATGGCGCGCGCGCTGGCACGCCTTTCGCAACCCGATTGTCGAGGAAAAGGCGCGCGTCTTGCAGGAGCGCTGGGATTCGCTTCCGCCCGAGCTGCAGACGAACAACCAGATTTCCGGGCGTCACCTCACGCACTGCGGGTTCACGCTCGGGGCGAGCTATTGCTCGTTTCACTGCACGCATTGTTATCTGCCGAAGAACGCAAACCAGATCCCGATCCCGTCGCTGGCGCAGGTGAAGGAGCAGATCGATGCGAACCGGCGCCTCCAGGGGCCGGGCGGCGGCCTGCAGATCACCGGCGGCGACGTCGCGGATGCCTATTGGAAATCCGGGCGCGCGGACGAGCTGGTGGAGATCATTCGCTATGCCTACTCCGTCGGCTCGATTCCGATGCTCATGACGCACGGCCAGACGTTGATCGAGCAGCCGCAATATCTGGAGCGACTGGTGGTGGAAGGCGGGCTGCGGCAGATTTCCGTGCACGTCGACATGACGCAGGCGGGGCGTCACGGCTATCCGATCGGTCGCATCCAATGCGAGGCCGATCTGCATCCCGTGCGGCAGGCGTTCACCGATCTGGCGCTGCGCATCCGCGCCCAAACTGGCTGCATTCTCGAGTACGCGCTCAGCTTCACCGTCACGCGGCGCAATATCGACGACGTGCCGGAAGTGATCCGGTGGTACCTGGCGGATCCGCAACGGAGCTACATCTGGCGCATGCTCAGCTTCCAGCCGGAGGCGGACACGGGCCGCACCATTTTCTCGCAACGGCCGATCACGTCTGCCGATGTGTGGCGGAAAATTTGCGACGGGGTTGGACTGCCTTTGCGCCGCGATGTTTCGATCTTTGGGCATCCCGATTGCAACAGCTGGGCCTCGCTCCTGATCGCGCGGCCTTCCGGCAAATACTTCCCGCTGCTGCCCGACGATCCGAAATTCGACGCGCTGCTGGGCGAGGTGCTGGCGAAGATCGGCGGCCTCTCGCTCGTGAACGACGATGCCGGCACACCGGCCTACCGGCTCGCTGGCGTCCTCTTTCAGCATCCGATTCTCGCGGCGCGCGTTGTCTCGCAGGTGGTGCGCTATCTCACCTCGCGCCACGCGCCCCGCGAGATTCTGCAGTCGTTAATCCGCGGGCAGGTGCACACGCTCGGGGTTGGCATGCACAATTTCATGGACGCGAAACAGGTCGCGCAGGCGGAGCACGATCCGGTGATTAAAGCGCGTCTCGATTCCTGCGTTTTTAAGGGCGCAGTGAAACGGAACGGCCAATGGGAAGCGGTCCCGATGTGCTCCATGAACCAGCAGACCTGGTCGGAAGTTTACGACGCGCGTCTGCAGGATCCCGCGCTGCTGCAGGAACCGCAGGTCTATGCCTCGGCTGAGCCGGCGCCGGCGCTTCCGACCTTACAGTAGCTCGCGGACGGCGCCGAGCGCGCGCCGGTAAACGCGGTGCGGACCGCCGCGCGCGAGCTCTTCGTTCATCAGCGCGACGGCGTCATTCCGCGTCGCCGGCATCAGCTGGTGCATGCGTTCGCTGTTCTCAATCTGCGCGGTCACGTCGAGCAGGTCGGTGTCGTCCCGATGTTTCACGCAAAAATGCGTCGCGCCACAGCAGACGGTGCAACGGCTGATCGGCTCCCCGTCCTGTTCCACGAGCAACACGCGAATCGCTTCGCCGGCGCAATCCGAGAAGCTGAGCGTCATCTCATCAGCGGCTTCGACCATGGTCCAGCCGAGCTGCGCCGCAAACCAGCCGGCGAGCAACAACGCCGTCGAGCGATAGTCCGGCGCAAACGCGATCTCGACGCGCTGGATGTTGCCGAGCTGCTCGGCGCCCGCGCGCGAGTCGAAGAATTGCGCGAGCGCGAGGCGCAGATGCACGAGGCGCGTCCAGTTGAGATCGCAAAGGACCACGCGCTGCTTGGCGCTTTGTTTCGCCTTTTCCACCAGCTGCATCTGCGCGTCGAAATCGCTCCACGGTTGGCTGTCGTAGATCAACCGGTCGACCCAGCTCCAGAGCTGTGCGTCCATCGGATCGTGAAATTCGCCCTGCCACCAGAGGTAGAACGGCAGGTCGGAATCGAGATGCGAAAAGACGATGCTCGGCAGAAGCCGGGCGCAGGCGCCAGTGAGCGAAAACGAGAGCTGTTCGGAGCAGACCTGTTTGCTGCCCGCGCGCGTGACATGGCAATGAGCCGCGATCCACGCCTCGGCGTGATCTTCCGCCGCGCCCGGATCCGCAGCGATCACTAGCGCGCGACAGGCGAAATCCTCCGCGATCGCCGCCACGAGTTCGGTGTTGGCCTGGAGCGAACCCGGCGCTTCGCTGTAGAGCGCGAGATTGATGAGCGACGCGCGGCTCATCGCGTCGTCGCCCTGCGCCCAGAGCTTCTTCAGCTCGCGATCGATCCGCTCGATCTCGACCGGGAGACCGATGGCGACAGTGGCTGGTGGCGCGGCTGCGGGCATAATTCAGATGCGAGTGGCGCTATCAGTCGCCCGCAAGACGCGGGAGGATGCTTTTCGTTTTCATTCCGATCGCTTCACAATCTCCGCCAGGCGCGACCATCGCGCGCGAGCAGTTCGTCGGCTGCTTCCGGTCCCCACGAGCCGGCGGCATACTCGAAGAGAGGCGGTGCATCTTCGTCATGCCACGCGTGCTCGATCCGATCGATGAAGTCCCACGCCTGCTCCACTTCATCGCGCCGCGCGAAGAGGGTGGCGTCGCCGCTCATCGCGTCGAGCAGCAGTCGCTCATAGGCCTCCGGACTGGCTTTGCCAAACGAGGTGCCGTAGCGGAAATCCATCTTCACCGGCTCGATCCGCAGACTGGTGCCGGGCATCTTCGCATCCATCCGCAGCGAGATGCCTTCATCGGGCTGAATGCGAATCACGAGCACGTTATCGTCGTGCGCCCGTTCGTCTTTGTTAAAGAGGACCGAGGGCGCGGGCGTGAAGTGCACGGAAATTTCGGTCGCCGATTTCGGTAGCCGCTTGCCCACGCGCATGTAGATCGGCACGCCGGCCCAGCGCCAGTTTTCGATTGAGAGCCGCAGCGCTACGAATGTCTCCGTCTTCGACGTGTGGCTCACTTTTTCCTCGGCGCGATAAGCGGGCACCGTCTGGCCGCTGATCGCGCCTTCCGCGTACTGGCCGCGCACCACGTTGGCCGCTACGGCGGCGTCGTCGAAGCGACCGAGCGAACGCACTACCTTCACCTTCTCGTCGCGCACGCTATCGGCGCCGAGATCGGTCGGTGGCTCCATCCCGACCAGGCAGAGAAGCTGCAGGAGATGATTCTGCACCATATCGCGGAGCGCCCCGGCACCCTCGTAGTAGCCGGCGCGGCCTTCGACGCCGAGGGTCTCGGCGGCGGTGATCTGCACGTGGTCGATGTAACGCGCGTTCCAGAGCGGCTCGAAAATGGCGTTTGCGAAGCGCAGCACCAGGATGTTTTGCGCGGTTTCTTTGCCGAGGAAATGATCGATCCGGTAGGTGTTCTCCTCGGGAAACGCCTCGTGCACGATCCGGTTCAGTTCGTTCGCGGAGGCGAGGTCGGTGCCAAACGGCTTCTCCACGATCACCCGCGCCCAGCCGCCCTGTGGCGCCTTGTTTAAACCGGCGGCCTTCAGGTGCTGCAGAATCGGCGCGAACTGATCGGGCGCCGCCGCGAAATAGAAGAGGCGATTGCCACCGGCGCCGCGTTCCTGGTCGATCTGGTCGAGCCGTTCGCCGAGCGTTTTGTAGCCGTCCGCATCCTCAAAGTCGCTCGTGTGATAAAAGAGCGAACGCGCAAAGCTGTCCCACACCTCGTCGCGCACCGTCTGCCGCGAAAATTTCCGCACCGCTTCGCCCATTTCGGCGCGGAACTCGTCATCCGTTTTCGGGCGGCGCGCCATGCCGACGACAGCGACCTCCGGCGGCAGCTCCCCATCTGCCGCGATGTTGTAGAGCGCGGGGAGCAGCTTGCGATGCGTCAGGTCGCCGGTCGCGCCGAAGATCACGATCGTGCACGCCGCCGGCACGCTGCGCGTGGCGATGCCTTCGCGGAGTGGGTTCTGCTGGGTCTGCCCGGGTGTCAAGCTCATGGATGCTGGGCGGCAGCGTACGCGATTTCGCCTAAACGGCTAAGAGCTTCGATTACGCGAAGGTTTCTACCTAGTCTGTATCGGCGAAAGCGTTACGATGGCAGCGGAAACCGCCTTGTGATCTCACGGACCTTGTTGTGGACGCTTTCCAAGGCCTGCGCGTCTTCGCGTTTCTCGAGGGCGTCGTTCAGGAGGTCGGCGATGTCGAGCATCTCTTCTTCTTTCATGCCACGCGTCGTTACCGCGGGTGTGCCGACGCGGATGCCGCCGGGTTTGAAGATGGGCAGGGTGTCGAACGGGATGCCGTTTTTGTTGACGGTGATTCCGGCTTTATCGAGAACCTCTTGCGCGATTTTGCCGTTAAGGTCTTTCGGGCGGAGGTCGACCAACATGAGGTGGTTGTCGGTGCCGCCGGAGGTGATGCGGTAACCGTTTTTCGTGAGGCCGGCGGCGAGGGCTTTGGCGTTGAGGACGACCTGGCGCTGGTAATCGCGGAACTGCGGCTGGAGGGCCTCGTGGAAGCAGACGGCTTTGGCGGCGATGACGTGCATGAGGGGGCCGCCTTGAATGCCGGGGAAGACGGTGCCGTCGATGGCTTTGGCGTGTTCTTCCCGGCACATGACGATGCCGCCGCGCGGGCCGCGCAGGCTTTTGTGCGTGGTGGTGGTGACGAAGTGGGCGTGCGGCATCGGGCTGGGATGCTGGCCGCCGGCGACGAGGCCGGCGATGTGGGCCATGTCGACGAAGAGGAGCGCGCCGACGCTATCGGCGATCTGGCGGAGGCGCGGGAAGTCGATGATGCGCGGGTAAGCGGAAGCGCCGGCGGTGATCATGGCGGGTTTGGTTTCTTCGGCTTGCCTGGCGAGGGCGTCGTAATCGATCTGCTCGGTCTCGGCGCTGACGCCGTAAGCGGCGACTTGGTAGAATTTGCCGGAGAAATTCGCGGGGTGGCCGTGGGTGAGATGGCCGCCGTGGGCGAGGTTCATGGCGAGGATTTTGTCGCCCGGTTTCAGGACCGAGAAATAGACGGCCATGTTCGCCTGCGCGCCGCTGTGGGGCTGGACGTTGACGTGTTCGCAACCGAAGAGGCGCTTGGCGCGGTCGATCGCGAGCTGCTCGGCGACGTCGACGTTTTCGCAGCCGCCATACCAGCGTTTCCCAGGGTAGCCCTCGGCGTATTTGT
>JBPCMX010000045.1:0-9762 GCA_051001855.1 Chthoniobacterales bacterium | reverse complement strand
GACCGTCCCTGGGCCGGTGAGCGTCGCCGCCGTGTCGATGCGCAGATTGGTGAAGTTCCCGTCCGTCGTCAGGGTGATGTCGCCCGTGTTGGTGATCGTCCCGCTCAGCACCGTGGTGCTGTTGTCGCTCCCGATGAAGTTGCCCGCGTTGCTCAGGCTATCCAGGGTGACGGTGTGGCCGTTGAGCGTGCGCAGCAGCGCGCCCGCTCCCGTCGTGGAAAGGGTTCCCCCGGTGATCATCAAGTTATTAAAGAGCTGCACTTCCGAACCGGCTTCGGCCCGGATCGTCCCTCCCACATTGTCGAAGGTGCCCCCGCCAGCGCCGCTCAACTGCAGCACCCCGCCACTCAGGGCGCGGAGAAGGCCGCGGTTCACAAAGGTCCCCGTGCCATTCACCGGATCGAGCAACAGACCGCGCCCGCCCACATTGGCCTGGATGATCCCGTTGCTTTCATTCACCATCGTGAGCTCATCCGCGCCCACGTAGCCCTCCCCCTGGATCGTGCTCTGATTGCTCAAGGTGCCCGCGCCATTGATCCGCGCGTTGCTCGCGTTGGTCGCCCCGGCATTGCGCGTGAGGGTTAACGTGCCCACCCCGGTCAGGGTCGCCGCCGTGTCGATGCGCAGATTGGTGAAGTTTCCATTGGTAGTGAATTCGAGGTTACCGTTATTCGCAATCGTGCCGGAGAAACTCGTGGTCGTGTTATCAGTGAAGCGGACCAGGCCGGCGCCGCCGAAGCTCGCACCGTTTGTAAAGCTAAAGTTATTGCTGAACTGGAGGATTGCGCCGCCCGCCGCGGAGGCCAAACCGGAGCTGGTCCCGCCGGCGTTGAAATTGAAAGTGCCCGTCTCGGCCAGGAGCGTGCCCGTGTTCGTCAGCGGCAGATTGAAATTGACCTGCGAAGTCCCGTTGCTGCGACGGAGTAGTCCGGAGTTATTAACGCTCGAGCCGCCGCCGCTGAAAACATCCCCGCTCGCGAGCGAGAGGTCGTAGGCGCCGCTGTTATTGATCGTGGTGTTGCTCACGGTCATGAGCGCGGATTGGGCGCTGTTGCCGGCGATGTTGATGGTGCCATTGGTGAGCGCGCCGCCGGTGAATTGGAGGCCGCCGTTCAGCGTCAGCGGGTTGCTCAAGACGATGGTGCCGCCATTCATGAAGAGCTGCGCAATCGTAACGCCGGCCGCGATGTCTTGCGTGACGAGGCCACTGTTCATGACCACATCGTAAATAAAACCGCCGTTGCCATTGTTCGGCACGATCATCGGATTCCAATTTGCCGTACTGCTCCACGTCCCGTTCGTCGCGCCCGTGTAGAAAACCGTGAGCGCGCCGACGGTTCCATCGAAAGGCGGCGCTTGCGCGAAGGGCACTGTGGAAGCGCCCGCGCCGCCGAACACGCCGGTCGTGCTCCCGTTTCCGCCTGAGCCGGTGTAGTTCGCCAGGTTGGTGAAGACCAACGCAGGATCGGGCCCACCGATTGTGACCACGACACCGTTCAAAATCGTGACTGAATTGGCCGCGATCATCGTGGCCATGCTCTGGCTGCTGAGAGTGACGTTGCCGGAGAAAATGATCGAACCGTTGCTCCCGCCGGCGTAGAGCCGCAGGAGCGTGTCGGCGCTGATCGCGCCGCCGTTGATCGTGAGCGTGCCGTTCGCCCCCAGCGCGCCGATCTTGATCACGTCGGCAAAGATGTTGGGGTTGGTCAAGCTGATCGCGCCGAAATCACCCAACTGCCGGATATCAACCAGCCCGCGATCGGCCACGATGGAGCCATTGCTGTTATCGATCTCGATCGTGCTCGTAGCCCCAGTCGCGCGCAGAATGATCGAGCCGCCCGGTCCCGACGCCGCCTGATTCAGAAGCGAGAGGAGTTGCGCGCTGCTTCCGATGCTGATCGCGGTGCCGGCAGCCACATCGCTTTGCAAGGTGATGTTCCCGCCGCTCGCGCTCCGATGTATCTGCGCGGGACCGGAATTATCGTTCGCGGAAACTTCGATGAGCGAATTCACCGACAACCGGCCACCGGTCGAATGCAGCGTGACCGTGCCGCCATTTCCAGTGGGCGCGCTGCTCGCGTCCTGCAAACCGCTGGTGGCTTCGACCACGGAATTGACCGTGATGTCGCCCGTCGCGTTCACGGTGAAGGTGCCGCCATCGCCGGCCGCGTTCGGTCCGCCGTTGGGGAAGCCGTTTACGTCCGCGCCATTGAAATTGACGTCGCCGATTCCGCCGTTCACATCGAAGAGAAGGGTGCGGACATTGAGGGTGAGCTGGCCGCCGGAAGAAAGGCCGTCGATGCCATCGAATTGGTTGCCGCTGAAGTCGATGCCGGCGGGAGAAATAATCGTATCGGCGGTGATGAAACTCTGTCTCGCCGCGCCGCCCGGGCCGACCACGAACGGACGAATTCCGCCCGCACCCACAATCACGCTGGCAGGGGTAGTCACTCCGCCTTCGCTTACATCCAGGGTAATGGCAGTGATGTTGCCGCCAGCGGTGATCGCGCCAAACGCACTCAGAAGTCCGTTCACATCGATCGTCGTGCCGGCGGTGAGGTTAAAGGCGATAGCGTTACCTCCGATGCTAATGCTGGTCAGAGCGCTGACCTCGCCGCTGATCAAGGTGTAGAAGGTCGCGGTCGTCCCGGTCAACGTGAGCGAGCCGCCGTTGGCCGCGACGGTTCCGACGACGAACCCATCGGTCCCGATCGAATGTGCGGTAATACTCCCAGCGGAAATGAAATTCAGCGGCGTCAAACCGGAAGTCAGAAAGTCGACCAAGGGAGCATTGATGCCTCCGCTCCCGGCGGTAATCGTGGAGGAGCCGTTCAAGGTGAAGGTGATCGTGAATGGGGTGTCCGCCAAAAACGTGATCGCGTCGCCGTTCAGATTGACCGAGCCAGCATTGTTAAAGATTGCCTGGTCGTTGCGCGCATCGACGGTCAGCATGCCGATCGCATTCAAGGAAAGGGAAATGTCGCTAAAAACGCCGGGCGAAAAGCGGCTGGCATCGAAGGCAATATTGCCCAGCGAAGTAATGTAGATGCCGCCGGCGGTGACAAGCGCGTTGCCTCCGGTCGAGAAATCGCTCCCGCTAAACGAGCTGAAGTTGAGCGTGCTCAAGGCGCCGTCGATCGTGACCGCGCCTTCGCTGTAAAGGCGCAGGTCGGCGGTGGTGTTCATCGCGGAACCAATCGTTAGGCTGCTCCCGGAGCCACGCGCGTAAATGAACATCCGCGCGAGACCATTGAAGGAAAGGTCCGCGCCCAGGTTGATGGAACCGTTCTGCGTCGCGAGCAGGAGGGTGTCGATCCCCGCGAAAGAGAGAACGGCGCCGCCGCCATTCGTGGTGATGGAATTTACGCCGATCAAACCCAGAGTAGTCACACCGCCATTCGCGGTCGAAATCGTGGGATCGCCCGCGAGGATCAAATCGTTGAACTTGAAGACCGCGATCTGGGTAAGGAAATTCGAGGTGTCAAAACCGTTCTCGAAGCCCGATTGCGTGTCGAAGCTCGAGGACGCACCGAAGAGCCAGGTCGAGCGCGAGCCGTCGTTTGCCGGGTCGCGGTAGATGCGGCCGTAATCGGTCTCGCCGTTGCGCGTGATCGCTGGGTCGGTCTGAATGACGCTTCCGCCGTCAATGGTCGAGAGATTGGCAGAAGTAATCACGGGCGGTGTCCCAAATTTTTGCGGGGTCGGCTGTGGAGTCGGGGTTGGCGTTGGGGTTGACGTGGGACTCGGCGTCGGGGTTGGTGAGGGCGTCGGCGAAGGGGTCGGCGTCGGTAATGGGGTAGCGGTTGGAGAGGGCGACGGTGTGGGCGTAGGGGTCGGAGGCACGGTTGGCCTCGGTGTAGGAGTGGGGCTCGGTGACGGTTGCGGCGTCGGCGACGGTGTCACGCTAGGTTCTGGTAACGGTGCAGGAGAGGCCGCGGCGCGCTGATCCACAGCGTCGATGAAGTTCACAAGCATCGTATTGCTGTTGCTGACGTAACCGATGTCGGAGAGATCAGCCCCCGCGCGGCCTGCCTGATCGCGCACAGTCGCCGCCATCAAGGCCTCGCTACCGAGCGGCGGGAAACCCTGGATGAGCAGCGACGTCTCCATCAAGCGCGCCACATCCACCTCCACCGGCTGCCCGAGCGGCCAGTTGATGTTGCCCGCAAGCATCTGCCCGGGGCCGAGATTCACACATTCCTTCGGCCTTTGCGTCCGACAGATGCGCATCGATCCCTCAAGCACGATGAATTTGAAATTCGCATCCGGGCAGCGCGACCGAATCCCGTTTTGTGAGCGGTCGCTGCAGTTGTATTCCGCCATCACAGTGGTGCCCGTAATCGCAGCCGTCACCGCCGCCGTGTTGATCTTCGCGCCGCCAGAGTTCTTCGGCACACGCAGCAGAATGGCGCCGCCGCCGAGATCCACCGAACGCGTCGCATGGTCGAAGCTGAACACGGTATTCGCGCCGAGTCGCGCGATGGTCAGGTCGGCGAACGTCAGCTCGCTCCGCGAATCCACGCCGGTGCGCACCGCGGCGTTCTCATTCACCTCATCATTGACGGCCGCGGGTCGAGGGTCCGCCTGGCCGGGCAACAGCTTCACATCGTTGATGATCTGTGTAACGCGCGCCTGCTTCAGCGGTTCGCCGTGTGCCACGGGAATGAAAATGCCGAGCGCCGCCGTCCCGAGCAGCGCGAGCCGCGGCAGCAGAAACGGCGCGGCGCAGAACAGGTGTGCTCTCATCTCTCTCTTAAGCGTGATTCCCGGGGCAAAACGGACAACGATTTCGCGGGAGTTTGCGCGCAGTTTAGCGTCGCGGCGTCGGTGGAGTTTGCGCAGGCGGCATCCGCCTGGGTGACGCTGCAGGCGCGGGGCTTGGCTGGACCAGGTTGACGAGCGTGCCGCGGCCGAAGATCACCAGGTTCGTGCGCGTGAAATCAGGATCGCGTTTCTGCCGGGCAATCGCCTTCTCGATCGCGGAGGCGCTCGCCAGCGGCGGCAGATCGCGCCGGGTGAACACGGAGGTCCGGTAAAGCTTCTCGATGTCGAAGTTCACCGCTTCCGGCAACGTCTTCGCGCCCGGGCGTGTGATGAGCATCTGCCCGGCTTCGACCAACACCGATTCACCAATCCCTCGGAGGTAAACCCGGGCTGTTCCCTCCAGGACCAGGATTTTCGCGTAGGCCTGTCCGCTGCGGTCGACGATGCCGGTGCTGCCGCTCGTCACCACGTTGAGCCCAGCGCTCACGATCGTGGGGCTACCACCGCCTTTCCGGGCCTGAAAGAGCAACGCGCCGTCGTCCAGCTGCAACCGTGCCTCGACCAACGGCATGACGCGCGTCTTCGCCGCCAGCCGCACAACTGCTCCATCGCCCACCGCCAATTCGCTGCGCGCCGCCGCGCCGGTGACAACGCTCGTGCCCAGCGGCACTTCCTCTGGGGCGGTGACTGGCCGTGCCGGGCCTGTGCCGGTCTGCAACTGCACGAGTTTGACCACCCGGGTGACACGTACTGCCGCGTGCGCCGAGCAGAGGCTCCCAAAGCACAGCGCCGCTCCCGTCACGGCGCATGCAGCTGCCATTCTCATCCGCGGCTAAAAGCGAAACGTAAGCCCGAGCGCGCCGCCGATATTCACCACGTTGTAATCGAAAACATCACGACTCGAATCATTCGTCGCGAAGGTGCTGATCGCATTCAAGCTGCACCATTTTGTAAAGCGATAGCTCGCGCTCAACGCCAGAATCCCGCTCACATCCGTGCGGTCGACATCCACATAGTCGCGCAGCGCGAGACGCCCGACAGCGTTCAGCGTCAGGTCCCGCGTCAGATTCACCGAGTAGCCGACAAATGCACTAAAGTCATGCCGTCCCGGCCCGACGGGGTCGGCGTGCAGGTTTACATCCGCCTCCACCCCTACGGAAATCTGCTGGGCGCGCCCGATCCGGAACGGCAGTTCTGCGCCGAAATCAAGCGCGTGATTGGAAAAAAACTCGTCGTAGTCGTTATTCGTCAGGCGGTTGTAACTGTAGTCGGCGCGCAGCAGCAGATTGTGGAATTGCGGCAACACATACGTGAGCCCGGCCCGCAGGTCCAAGCTGCCGAAGTTCAACTCCGAGAATCGATCGTAATAAAAAAATTGCTGGCTGACACTGAAACTGGCGAAGAGCGTCCGCGTGAGCCGCGGCGCGTAAATAACCGCCACACCCGGGGTGAAGAGCGCGTCGCTCTGTTCACCGGTCCGGGTCAGCGCCACGTTCGAGGTATAGGAAATCGGCGCTGCCACCGAGACCGTAAAGGCACGGTAGTGCTCGCTCCGTTTCAAAATCGCCTGCTCGCCCAGGTCAGGGTCATTTGGGCTGGCGACCGCGTGATTGTCGTCCGTCCCGGTCGTCTGGGGCGTGGAATCGTCGCGCAACGTGGCGGACGCGCGGAGCAGTTGCGCACGATCGAGCGCCTGATCGGCCGGCGCCTGGGCCTGGACACGCGCGAGAATGCCGAGCATCAGGAAGGCGGAGACGTAAAGCTGGCGGTGGCAGAATCCCTTCATGTGAGGCAGCATTTCTGACGGCCCGATGAAGCAGCGTCAAGCAACTTAAGAGGCTGTCCGTAAAACTCTGTCATTCTGAGCGAAGCGGATAATCTTTGGCTCGCATCTTGACGCGCTCCAGAAAGAGGAAAGTCAGGGACAATGGAAAGCGCGGCCTGCTTCGGTTGCGTCAGACCTCGAGCAGATCGCGCTGCCAGGGGGCGAGGAGCGTTTCCCCGCGCGATTGGTCGGCGGCGACAGAATCAAGCGTCGCCCGCGGCGCAATGAAGGAGGGGTCGATCTCCAGCTTCTCGGCCACGGCATCGCGACGGCGCCGCAAATCTTCCGCCAGCTTTTCCATCTCCGGCGTCGGTCGCGTCCCGGCGCGCCGCACCCGGCGCGGCAAGTCTTCGTCCGGCAAGGCCAGTGCACTTTCCGCGGCGTCCAGAAACGTCCGTCGCCGCCGCGGCGTGAAGTGGCGGTAGTCAGGCGTCTGCCCGGCTTCGAAACTCTGCGCAGCCTGGATGAGCAGATGATTCTGCAGGATGTGGAACGAGGGGCGATCGGCCTCCCGTGCTTCGCCGTCGCGCCAGCGCCAGAGCGCCCGCAGGATGGCCGCCGCCCGCGGCGAAAGCGTGCCGGAGCCGGTGATCCGCCAGGTCTCTTCTTCATCGCGCACCCGCTGCACGGCTGCCTGCACGCGGCCTCGTTCGCACGATTGCTCGAACCACTCGAAGCGCCCCTTCTCCCGCAGCTGCGCTTCCATTTGCTCGGCGAGCGGGAGCAAATAGCGAGTGTCGTTCATCGCATACTCTGCCATCTGGTGCGGGAGCGGGCGCTGCGCCCAGTTCGCTTTCTGCGAGCCTTTTTGCAAAGTGACGCCGAAGTAGCGCTCGACCAAGGCGGCGAGACTAAACTCGCGCAGACCAAGGAGCCGCGCCGCGACCACGGTGTCGAAGACCTTCGTGGCGGTGAAATCCATGCTGCCTTTCATCAGCCGCAGATCGAAGTCCGCCCCCTGGAGCACGATCTCTTTTCCGCTCAGCGCCTCCGAGAGCGGCGTCAGGTCGAAGCTTGCCAGCGGGTCGACCAGGTAGTCCTTCCCGCCATAGCTGAGCTGCACCAGGCACAGCTTCTCGTGGTAGCAATGGAGGCTGTCCGCTTCCGTGTCGACAGCAACCCGCGCGATCGATTCCAGCGGCGGCAGGATGGCGGCCAACTGCGAGCTCGTTGTAATCAGAGCGTCGTCGCTCACGGCGGCCGACTGCTTTCGAACTTGCGGAACGGGACGTTTTCCGTTCTCCGAGCTTCCTTCCGCCGCGGGCGTCGCCAGCTTCGCGTTTTCCCATTCTTCTCTCGTCATTGCGCAGATTATCTCAGGCCCGCGAGCAGCAGCTCGGCGTTGCTCTTGGTCGCTTCGAGGTTGCCGATCAACATCTCCATCGCCTCGATCGGCGGCAACGCAGCCATCGCTTTGCGCAGCACCTTTACGCGTTCCCATTCATCCGGGTGGTAAAGCAAATCCTCGCGCCGCGTGGCGGACATCTGCACATGGATCGCGGGATAGAGCCGCTTCTCGACCAGGGCCCGATCGAGATGCAGCTCCATGTTCCCGGTGCCCTTGAATTCCTCGAAGATCACCTGGTCCATTTTGCTGCCGGTATCGACCAGCGCGGTCGCGAGAATCGTGAGGCTGCCGCCTTCTTCCACATTGCGCGCCGCGCCGAAAAACTTCTTCGGCTTGAGCAACGCCTTCGCTTCCACGCCGCCCGACATGGTGCGGCCTTTTCCGGGCTGCAGTGAATTATAGCCACGCGCGAGCCTGGTGATGCTGTCGAGCAGGATCACGACATCCTTCTTCATCTCGACCAGGCGTTTGGCGCGTTCCAGCACCAGCTCGGCGACCTGCACATGGCGCTGGCAGTTCTCGTCGAACGTCGAGTTGTAGATCTCGCAGCCGACCTCACGCTGCAGATCGGTCACTTCCTCGGGCCGCTCGTCCACCAGCAGGATGATGAGCGTCATTTCGGGATGGTTCACCCGGATTGCCTTCGCGATTTCCTTGAGCAGGATCGTCTTCCCGACTCGCGGGGCGGCGACAATGAGACCGCGCTGGCCGCGACCGAGTGGCGTCAGGAGATCAACCGCCCGGGCGCTGATCGAGTTCGTCGTGGTGTTCTCGAGAAAAATGCGGCCCTCCGGAAAGAGCGGCGTGAGGTTGTCGAACGGAATCGGCTCCTGCCATTCGGCTGGGGGCATTCCTTCGATCGCGGTGACCTCCTCGACCATGAGCGACTTCTCGCGCTCGCGCGGTAGTCGGACGGTGCCCGCCAGCCGTTGACCAAGTCGGAAGCGGAACCGCTGCATCGTCGCGCGTGGCACCCCGACCTCTTCGGGGACCGGCAGGAAATTCAGAGCGGGATAACGCAGCAGGCCAAACCCATCCCGCACCTGATCGAAAAACCCCTCGACCGTGACCACGACATTCCTGCTCACGGCGCAGCGGACGAGATCGACGATCTGGTGGTGGCGCGTCCGTCCCGGATGAAAGCGCACCTCGAAACGCCGGCACAAGTCATCGAGTTCCGCAGGCGGGAGCGCCTGCAGCGCATTCAGGTGCAGGGGATCGAGCGCGGCGGGTGGCTCCGCCACGGCGGTGGCGCCTCCTTCCATGGGCGTGGAGTCGTCCTTCATCCGTTCTGCTGCCAGAGCCGCACGAGCGTTTCGGTTTGCGCCGCGAGCATGTCCCGCGGCCCGTTGTTCCAGACCACGTAGTCAGCACGCGCCAGTTTCTCCGCGAGCGGCCACTGCGCGGCAATGATCTGTTGCGCCGCTATTTCGCTAAGAGAGGAACGGGCCATCAGGCGTTGTAGTTGGACGATTCTCGAGCAGGCGACCACGACGACGCAGTCGCACAAAGTTTCACCGCCGGTTTCATAAAGCAGAGGGATATCAGCAAAGAAAAGTTCCGTGGACTGGCGCCGGCTTTCGGCTGCGACGGACCACTGACGCCGGATGCGCGGATGCAGAATCTGCTCCAGCGCGCGTTTCTTTTCCGGGTCGGCGAACACTATGGCCCGAAGCGCCGCTCGGTTCAAGTGGCCTTCGCGGGAGTAGATCTCGGGACCGAAGGCCGCGGCGATTTCTGTGCGCGCTTCAGGATCGGTCTCCGCCAGCTCACGCGCGGCGTGGTCTGCATCGAAGAAGGTCGCTGCGGGCAGGAGCTGCCGCAG
>JBPCMX010000044.1:0-64487 GCA_051001855.1 Chthoniobacterales bacterium | reverse complement strand
CAAACGCCTAACCATGCGATGGAGCGAACGGCGGACCGCTGTGCGCGCCACTTCTGAGATGATTTCCACACTCCCACTTCGAGCGACGCGCGCTCTCGTCCGCCGTCGCTCATCTTGTTCTCGTTAGGCCTCATGAGGCGCGCTGAGGCCATGGTCATTGTTTTCGCTGTCGGAAATCTACTTTCGGCAGTCACCGGTATCACATCCGTCAGCGGCGGCAGCGACACTCCTACTGTTGTCACGCGTCATGGTCTCTTTGGTCGTCTCTTCGTGCTCGCGATGTCTGCCGTATTCGGTACCGGCTACGCAGTACTTCGTAAGCGCACTGCGTTGTCTTGGCGTATCGGTTGGGTCCTTCTCGCTGCGTCGCTTGTCGATTTCCTGTATGTCGTGCTGGTTTCGCCCGGGTTTGCGTCGTCTTTTGCTATTATCGGCGGCACCGCCGTGATTATATTCTGGGGCATATGGTGGTGGCGGCAGAGGCCGGAGTATGTTGGCGGTGAGGACGCCAAGGCCTAACCAGGCGATGCAGCGAACCGCTGGCCGCTCCGCGTTCTAGCTTTCGATGACTTCCACACTTAATCCGCAGCCATACTCGCTCTCGCCAGCGGTCGCTGATCTTGTGTCTCGTTAGGTGACTTCTGCATCTCACGCCTTGATGAAGGCTTCCGGTGATTCGCGCAGTGGCGGCCATGTCGGTCCGGCGCTTTGCACACCGTCCCGCGAGACGGCGCCCTGCGTCACAGAGGCGGACACGCTTCGTACGAGCGGCGGTTTGGGTTTGCTGATCACGTCTGCACTGGCTCGGGCGCGCCTGCGGCGAGAGCCTTCTCTCGGCGCGGTGTGCGGCGAAGCGACCGGCGAGCGACGCGGCGCTGTGCTACGGACTTCCGCAGTGTCGGCCACATCGAGGATGAGTTGGAGGTATCGTGTGGCGGGAGCGCGCTCTCGGGCTTGGGGCGAGACAAGGCTTGCTGGCAGTGCACGCCCGGAGACGCTCGTTGCGGTGGTGCGCGCACCGATGCAGAAGTTTCGCTTTCCATGCTTCCTCTGTTTTGCCACGCTTTTCACCTAACCAGGCGATGCAGCTAACGCCTACCCGCTGTACGATCCACTTTAAATGATAGCTAGAACCCTTCATCTCCGAGCCACGCTCGCTCCCGGTAGGCGTAGCTGATCTTGTTCTCGTTAGGTCTATGACCGCGTCCCGTCCAATCGTCGTCTCCACACTTTGCATTGCGCTGCTCCTCCTTGTACAGGGTCTCATCGGTCTCATAGCTCCACACTCCTTTGTCGGCATCGTTCGGGTGATGCAGACGCCTCCTGTTATTTACGCTGCGGCAGTAGTGCGCGTCACCGTCGGTATTGTCTTGCTTAGGGCAGCGTACTCTTCTCGACTGCCCGCCTTTCTTCGCATCTTCGGCGGTTTCGTTCTCCTCGGTGGTCTTCTCACACCTTTTTTCGGCATGCAGTTCGCCGCGTTGATTTTCGGCTGGTGGTCGGCGCACGGTGTCGCTTTAGTTCGTCTGTTCGCGGCAGTCTCCTTGGCGCTCGGTCTCGTCGTCGGATATGCGATGTCCCCGGCACCACAAAAGACCTAACCAGGCGATGCAGCGAACCGCTGGCCGCTCCGCGTTCTAGCTTTCTCGTGACTACAACCTCTTACTCGCAGCCACGCGCGCCCTCGCCAGCGGTCGCTGATCTTGTGTCTCGTTAGGCCTCTGCGCCTTCACTGTTGTTTGTCTGAATGAGTTCGTTACTTCACAAAGTCATTTACCGTCTCTACACGAAGGGAGCTGAGGAGCGACGGGAGCGACGGCACGCAAAGCAAGCTGCTGCCAAAAAGAGAGAAGCGGAGCGACAAAAGATTGAAAAGCTGCGCCAACAAAAGGAAATTGCGGCACAACGGGCACACGAAGCAGAAGCGACTGAGAGACACAGACTTCAAGAGCTTGCCCTCAGACCGGTCAACTCAGCCCTTTGGAACACGTTCAAGTTCCTGCGACGCCTCACGCCCGAACAAACAGAAGCGCTTCAGATCGCGGTTATGCGGTCGGACTACTACTCGAACCTTCCACGGGATACATGTCCTCTCGCAAGGGATCTGCGGAAGGCGATCACGATGACCGCATTCGAGACACTTCCTCCGGATGCGTTTCTCAAGCTGGGGTCGAGAGGTGTAGAGCCCTTCAAGCGCCGTCTCGATTGGAAGCACCTACAACCGTACGGGCCCACCGTAATTGAGCCTTTTCGTGGCGGCTATTCCGATCGCGGTCCTGGCGGTGGCTGGCATCGCACGAGCGACGGTTGGCGGAAAGGGTAGCAACAAATGAATTTTGAAGGCCTAGGCTCAACTTTGAAGTGCAACATTTGCTAGTTGGTAAGGAAGCATTGATTGGGTGTTTTGTAGCCATGCCTTTTTCTGGGTCGATTGTTGAGGTGTGCGGCGATTAGATCAGGTCGACGCAGGCGTCCGGCAGTTTGCGGAGTTGGTCGAGGTTATCGCCGCAGTAGATGACGCGGGTGTCGATCACGGCGGAGGGCTTGGCGGGCATTGCGACGAGAGTAGCGGGACTCGTGGGGCTCCGTCAACGAGCGGAAGTCGATCACGGCAGTCGCTCGGCAGCAGGGATGCCAGCCCTGGGCTTATTGCGGCACCGGCATCGCCTTCGTCACCGGCGGCATCCGCGCCGGTCCGCCGCCATCCGGTGTCGCCAGCATCAGCAGGCCCCGTTTCTGCTGCCAATGATATCCAAACGCAAACCCCAGGTCCGTGTTGTCCACACACATCGCCGCGAGCTCCGGCTGGTTGTACTTCAGGAATTCGTCGCCATGCGGCACGTAGCGGCCGAAGCCTTGCACCCGCCAGTTCTTCGGAAACGCGCGCAGCGGAATCCCGGAGTCGTCCTGCACGATCACCCGGCTATTCTGGAGCAGAAAATTCCGCACTCCGCCGAAGCCTTCGCCATGCATCAGGTACGAGGCCGCTTTCAATAAACTAACGCCTGGCCCGCGCGCGGCGCACCATTTCAGGAAGGCGCTCCCGCCGCCGGAAAGATCCGTCTTGAAGTAGAAGAGCGTCTGCGGCTGCTTGTGCGCGAAGTTGCGGAACGTGATCTTCACCCCCTCCGCCGGACTGCTCACCCGCGTGACGTCCAGCACGGTGCAACCCGTGCGCGCCAAAAACACGTAAAGGATCGGCAGCGTGCCGCCGATGTTTTCCCGCACCAGATCTGCCCGCATCTCTTTCGTGATAAAATACTGGAAGCGCAGGATCGAACTCATCGACACGCGCAGCGCCGCGAGGTCGGGCGCGAGTTGCTCAGGTGACCAGCGGGTCAGCTCCGGCACCTGCCCCACCGGTTCCAGGCCTGCGAGGATGTAAGTGTTCGCGTCCGGAAAAAATGTCTGCGCATAGACGAAATCCGGCCCGCTAAACATGTAATACATCGTCGCCGTCGAGTGGAAATAGGGCCCCGCGTTTTCGTGCATCCACGCGCGGATGCGCTGGAGCTGCCGGTGTTCCTTCCTGCCCCACGCATTGTCGATTGCGCGGGCATACTCCTGCCAGGCGGGTGACTGCGTCAGAGGTGCGAGCGGACCTTCCACCGGCAGTCCGGCCAGCAAACGCGCGGTGTCATTCACCGTCGCCGGTTGCTGCCCCAGCGCGCAGCTCGCCGTGACGATCAGAGTCGAGATGACTTGGAGGAATCGCTTCTTCATCAGCATGGGTGTTTCATCGGTGGCAATCCGCGCGAGCAAAAAATCCTAATCTTCCGGGGCGCGGTCAGCGCGCGCCGCAGCCGCAGTCTTAGGCGAGATGAAGTAAAACACCAGCCCCAGCAACGTCGTGCCCAGCCCCAGCAGCGACGGCCTGCGAGTCGCCGCGTTTCCCAGCAGGTGCGCCAACATCCATCCGCTGATCGCCAGGAAAATCAGCGGCGTCACCGGATAACCCGGCACCTTATAGGGCCGCGGCAGCTCCGGTTGACGCCAGCGCAGCACGAACACGCCGAAAACCGTGAGCGCCGAGCAAAGCGTCAGGCTGAACTGCACATAATTCACCACCGCCTGGAAGCTCGCGACGAACAGCAGCACGTTCACCACCACGAACTGCAGCAGCATCGCATTCACGGGCACTCCGCGCCGTGTCCGCCGCCCGAGCCAGCTCAGCGCGCGCAGATCTTCCCCCATCACCAGCGTCACGCGCGGCCCGATCCACATCATCGCGCTCACCGTCGAGACCAGCCCCAGGCAGATGAAAAGCGCCATCATCTTCCCTCCGGCCGCGCCGAAAATGTGCGTCCCAGCGATCAACGCCACCTCCGGTTTCCCCACCATCTCCGCCGTCGGCGTGGTGCGGAGAAACGCCGCGTTCAATGCGACATAGAGCACCGTCACGAGCAGCGTCCCGACGCCCAGCGAGAGCGGAATGTTGCGCGCCGGCTGCCGCAGTTCGCTCGCGATGTAGGTCGATGCGTTCCAGCCCGAGTAAGCATACATCACCCAGAAAAGGCTCACCGCGAACGGCGTACTCACGAGCAACGCGCCATCCCCGTGCACCGGGGCGAACGAGATCGGCTGCGTCCCCGCCACATAAAAGCCCGCGCCGATGATCACCACGATCAGCGCCACCTTCAGTAGCGTCGATCCCACCTGGAACACGCTCCCCAGCCGCAGATCGAGCAGGAGAACACCCGTCGTCAGCCAGACCACACCCAGCGCCCAAAGCAGCGGATCAGTGCCCGGCACCAGCTGCGCCATGTAAGCGCCGAACGGCACCGCCGCGATCGCCACCGGCGCCGCGAACCCCACCGTCCCCGAGACCCAACCTGCCAGGAACCCCACCGCTGGATGATAAATCTCCCGCAGGAAATGGTATTCCCCGCCCGAGCGCGGCAGCGCCGCCCCCAGCTCCGCATACGAAAGCGCTCCGCACATCGCGCAAAGACCGCCCACCGCCCAGAGCACCACGATCACAAACCCGCTCGGCAGCCCGCCTACCTGAAATCCCAGGCTCGTGAAGACACCCGTCCCCACCATATTAGCGACCACAATGCAGGTCGCCGTCAGCAACCCGACAGCGCGCCCGCCCTTCACTAGCGGCTTTTCCACGCGCCGAGCATGCCGCTAGCGTCTCCGCCGTCAATGCCGAAGCAGCCCACTGCCACATCGGCGAGGCGTGTTCGCGCGCGACGCCCTGCCAACAGCTTGCCGTTGTTCGGCGTCTCGCTGCCAGCAGGGACGGGAATGTCGCGCCGCCATCGGGGGAAAGTGGGATCTTTACGTTGGCGGCATACCCCCTGAGTTATCAATCAACTGCTGTCTGCAGCGGCTTCCGCGCGAGGTAGACGGTGCTGGCGGATTGTGATTCGAGAAGCGGGTTCTCGAAGGAAACGATGTGCGCACGTGTCTCGGTGAAGGCGGCGTCGAGGGACTGCATGAATTCTTCGTCGGGCGGATCGTCGGACCAGAGGCCGAAGATGCCGCCGGGGCGCAAATGGCAGGCGAGCGCGCGCAGGCCTGCAGGCTGGTAGAAGGAGGCGTTGCCGGCGTGCAGGAGGTCACGCGGGGAGTGATCGATATCCAGCAGGATGGCGTGGAACTGCTGCCGCGGTCGCGCGGGATCGAAGCCTTCGCCGGAAAGAGCGCAGGCGAAGAAGTCGCCGTGCAACAGCCGGCACCGCTCGTCGCCGGTGAGCCGTGAGCCAAGCGGGACAAGCCCGCGGCGATGCCATTCCATCACAGGCTCGAGAAATTCGACCACCGCTAGGGAACGTACTTTCGCATGCTCGAGCACGGCGGCCGCGGTGTAGCCGAGGCCGAGCCCGCCGACGACCACGTCCCACCTGTCGCCATCCAATTCCCCCAGCCCGAGCCGCGCGAGCGTTTCCTCGACCTCGTGGAATAGAGTCGACATGAGGAAATCATCGCGCAGCTTCACCTCGAAGATTTCCACCTCGAGCGACATGAGCCGGCGACGCCGCAGCATCAACTCACCGAGCACAGTCTCCCGGCAATCCAGCACCTCGAAGTTCTTGCTCACCGCGAGAACATAGCCGCGGCGCAGCGAAGAATCACGCCGGCTGCGGAGATTCGACCGCCTGCGCACGAACGACGCTCAGGTCGTTCGAAATTGGTCGTCCTTTTCTTTGAACAAGATGTTGAAGGTAGTCAACGATCCGTAGCAGCGAGTGATATATTGTTGCAGGTCGAACTTATCGCCGTCGCTCAGCTTTTCGCTGGCGTTTACCTTCTGCTCCAGGACGCGCAGGTTATTCCGGATCATGACGATCTTATGAAAAAAGGTCTCCAGCGGGACCTCTTTTGGCTGCAAGGAGCTGTCCGCGGACTGCAGCACAAGGGTGCCGCGTTGCCAGCGGTTCGCGAGGCCTTCGACGATCTGATCTTCTTTTTCCAATCCGAGCGCCTCCACCATCGCCCGCGCCGTCTGGCGGATGAGTGTCTCGAGCGGCAGTTGCAGCTCGGTTAACGAGGCGGTCGGCTCGGCGGAAGTGAGATCGCTGCCGGTCGGGGAGACGGTCCGCGGTGCGTCATCGAAGCGAATTTCGGCGGTGTGTTCCGTGAGCGCGCGAATGACTCCGACACCGTACCGCGGGTGCACCACCCGCATGCCAATGTGCAGATTTTCCAGCGTGAGTGCCATAGGATGCTCCACCCTCTGGAATCGCGGCGCACCGCGCAACCGTCATTTCGCGCGCGTCCGTCCGGACCCGGAGCGGGAGCGTTGCAGCCCGTTCAGCACGGGGAAAAGATCGTCCAACTGCGCCACGTAGATCGCTCCGATGGTCTGCAGCAACTCGGTGTAGCTGGCGGCGGATTCGCCTCCCACCAGGAGTGCGCAGTCGGGCGCGAGGAGGCGGCCGAGTTTCCGCAGATCGCGGCGCAACGCCGCGTCATCTGGTGGATAGACGATGCTTAATCCGACGGCGCGCGGCTGGAGCCGGGCGAGCGCTCCGGCCAATTCCTCGACGGGGAGCGCGGCACCGAGATACGTGGTGCGCCAGCCGTGGCTCCGCGCAGCCGCGGCCACAATGATCGCTCCCAGCTCGTGTAATTGGCCGGAAGGCGTGGCGAGAACGAGATGCGGCGCGCTCATGCTTTCCGCGTAGGGCCGCGCAAAATCGTGGAGAAAGGCGGTCAGCTGATCGGTGGCGAAATGCTCGTGCGCAATGTTCAGTTCGCCGGCGCGCCATTGATCTCCGATGTGCGAGGCCAGCGGTGCGATGAATTTTTGCAGCACGGCAGGCGAGCCCAGCTCGACCGCTCCGCGTTCCAGCACACTCACGAGCGCGGGCCCATCGAGCTCGACGATGGCCGCGCTCGCCTGCTCGATTAACCGTGCGACGAGCTCCGCGTTCGACACTTGAACGGATACAGTCGGAGGCATTCGCCCGCGACCCTTCGTGAGCCGTTGCAGCTCGGGCAGAGTCGCCTGCGCGATCTGGCTAATGCTATGGCCGGCCTGCGTCGCTTCGCGCAGAAGCCGCAGCCGCTCGACATCTTCCTCCGTGTAAAGCCGCCGATTATTCCCGGCTCGCACCGGCTGGACCGCGCGATAACGTTTTTCCCAGACACGAATCAGCTGCTCGGACAAGCCGGTCTGGCGCGCCACAACCTTAATTGTGCGGATCGGCTTCATGCTTCATAAACAACGTAGCGAGTGTCACTTTGGATGCAGTGGCGGAATGGGAGCTGCTCTGGCCGGTTGGCCGCGGCCGCGCCTGGCGCGACACTCTGGACGGCCGCTATCGCCTGCGTGAAGGTGCCGCGAGCAGACTCGCGTAGAGATCGCGCGTCTGCTCCGCGATCGCGGCCCAGCTGAACAGCTCGATCGCGCGGCGCCGGCCCGCCTTTGCCATCCGCTCGCGCAAAGATGGGTCAGACATCAGGCGATTGATGGCCGCCGCGAGGTCTCGCGCGAATCGATCGGGCGCAGCCGCTTCGAACGGACTTTCCCACATCTGCTCGAGGGGCACCAACAAACCTGTTTCGCCATCCACCACCACCTCCCTGATCCCGCCGACGGCGCTCGCCACGACGGCCGTTTCGCACGCCATCGCTTCCAGATTGATGATCCCGAACGGCTCGTAAATCGAGGGACAACAGAACACCGCCGCACCCGCATAGAGCGCGAGCACCGTCGGCTTATCGACCATCCGCTCGATCCAGATGATGCCTTCCGCGCCATGCTCGCGCTGGGCTGCTGCGACCGCGGCTTTCATTTCCGCGGCGATCTCGGGGGTGTCCGGCGCTCCGGCGCAGAGCACGATCTGAAAACCGGGCTCGAGATATTTAATTGCGTGAACCAGGTGCACGATTCCCTTCTGCCGTGCGATGCGGCCGACGAACAAGACATACGGCAGCTCGGGTTTGATGCCCTCGCGCTGCAGAACGGCGCGCACGCCAGCGTCGCCCGGCCGGGCCGGCTGATACTCGACCGGATCGATGCCGTTGTAGATGATTGGAACCCGGGCTTTGTCGATGTCGAAGAGCCGGAGAATGTCCGCCTGGGTTTCACGTGAAACCGCAATCACGGCGTCTGCCATTTCCAGCGCGGTCTTCTCCACCCAACAAGAAAAATCATAGCCGCCCGCGAGCTGTTCCCGCTTCCAGGGACGGAGCGGCTCGAGCGAATGCACGGTGACGACGAGCGGGAGCCCGTAGTTCAGCTTCGCGAGAATCCCGCCCATGTGGCTATACCAGGTGTGGCAATGCACTAAATCGGCGTCGATGCCGGCCGCGTTCCAATCAACCCCTCGGCTCACCGCCGCAAAGACGGGGCGCAACGGCTGGGGCGCGGCGTAGCCGCTCGTCTCCTCCGGGAAACCGCGGACGCGCAGATGGCCATCGGAAAGCGTCGCATCCTGCGCGCCAAAGGTGCGCACCTCGACGTCCATCAGCTTCGCCAGCTCGCGCGAGAGGTAATCCATGTGCACGCCGGCGCCGCCATAGGTGTTCGGCGGATACTCGTTAGTCAGGAGCAAGGTTTTCATCTTATCGTCAAAGTCGTGTCCAGCCGCCGATTGCAGCCCCACCTCGCGGATCGGCCTGGTCCACTCCGGCAGCAAAGGGGTGGCGCCGCGATGCGAAGCGACGAATGCGCCGAGGCGGCACGCGTTTTCCAAAACCTGCCCAGCCTCCGTGCGGCGCACGCACCCGACCATCAATTCCGCGATGAACGCGTCGCCCCCGCCGACGGCATCTCGGACTTCGAAACGCTGTGACCCCGAAAGATCGCCGCTGCCGGGACGATTTCAACGTTCCCATCCCACCGCTGCCGACGCCAGGATCAGCAACGTAAATCCCGAGGGCGTCACAGTTCCTCATTCTGCTGCGCGATCAGCTGCTTCGGCGCGCGCTTTAGCCAGGCGCTCCACAGCGCCTCTCGCACGAGCGGCGCATTTGCCAGCTCCAGCTGCACGTGGGTGCTCCCGCGTTTTCCCCAGACTCCCTTGGCGGGAGCGAACACCTTGGGATGTTCGCGGAGCAGCGTCTTCTGTTCTTCGGGCTCGAGCATTACGACCCCGCTCCGCGCATCCGGATGGCCGAGCGTAGCGAAAATCTTCCCGCCCACGCGGAAATCCGGGTGCCCCATGTGTTCACCCTCGCATGCTTCCGGAAAACTCAGCGCGATCTGGCGGAACTGGTCGGCATTCATAAGCGGCGCCCGCTCATCTGCTCAGCGACGCCAGGCGATGGAGCGTGTCCATACACTTCTTGCCTGATGAATGGACGACGGCGAGCAGTTTCTTGATTCTTCCTGCCGCGAGCGGGATGTCGCCCGGCCGCAGGGATCGATGCAGCGGACGCACAAGGCCAGCCAGGGACAGCGTCCCCGGCTACAGGTCAGATCAAAATCGTGTTCACGTCGAGGCGGCGGAAGCGGGTCCCAGGCAGCTTCGCGGCGGAAACCTCGAGCACTGCGCCGCCGTCCTCATCGGCATCATCATCATTGTCGCCATCCGCTTCGCCCTCGGCCGTGTTGTCTTCGCGACTGCTCACGTTTGGCGGCGGGAGAGCAGGCAGATCTTTTTGCTCCAACTGATCGTAACGTTGCCGCACCTCGGCCGGCAGCTTGTCGATTTCTTCCTTGGTCTCGATCGGCCCGCTAAACACAGTCCCTCCCTCTGGATTTTTTGCGGTCAATACCCTCCGGCCGGCCACGTTGCCGATCTTCAACTCGCCCGCCGTGTCGTGGTAGACAATCTCGGCTTTGTTCATGTCGATCTGCGTCGTGCGCATCCCGCCGGATTCCTGCCGCGTGACTCGAATTTGCCGCGCTGCCTCTCGTGCTTCACGCGCAGCTTCCCGCGCCGTTTCCCGGCCCTCCCGCGCCGCGGCTCGCGCGGCCTGCTGCGCTTCGCGTTGCGCATTACGCACCTCTTCCCGGACATTTTCGCCCACGTCGCCCAGCGTTCCGTTCAGATCGATGTCCCCCAGATTCACGTGCAGATCTTTCATGGCCTCGCCGAGTTGACCGAAATCATGCCCGCGCATGTGCTTTTCGAAATCCTGCGGCCATAACCCGCGCCGTTGCGGCACCTCCCGCTTCGCGAGCTTCGCGGTCAGCTTCGTCTCCGCGCCTTTGCGCAGCACCGTCAGGGTCACACTCGCCCCTTCCGGCATGCTGCGGACGAGCTTGGAAAGCTGGTCCGGATCGAGCAGGATCTGGTCGTTCAACATCTTCAGGATATCGTTCTGCTGCACCCCCGCCGCAGCGGCGGGCCCGTCCGGCACCACGTAGTCGACGACCAGCCCGAATCCCTTGGCGAGTCCCAGCTGATCCGCCACCACGCTCGGCAGCTCCGATGTTTCCACGCCTAGATAGGTGACCGGCACCTTTGGTCCGCGATCACGCTCGCGCCTCTCCCTGGGGACAGGAGGCACGGGCGCCACCGGCGGGACCGGTGGAACAGGAGCTACGCCAGGCGCCGCGGGCGCGGCGGGAGCAGGCGGAGCGGGTGGTGTTTGCGCAAAACCGAGTGTCGGCAAAAGCCCGACGGCGGCCGCGACTGCGAGATAGGTAGTGGTTTTCATGTTGGTTGTTTGGGTTGGTAGATTTACTGACCGGAGACAGGGATAAACTCGACCTCCACGGCTGGGTAGGAGACGCGCAGCGATGCGCCGGTGCCTGGGTTTTTCCATTGCAAAGTTTCGCGCGTCCGGGAACGCGTCCGGCGCACCGGCTCATTGACGGTGCGAGGGAAAATGAGTCCTTCGTCGCGCGTCTGATAGACCACGCGCGTCAATCCATCTGGCACAAAGCCGGAAGTGCTTTCGGAAGTAACCCGGGGCGCGGGTGAGAACGCGGCCAGCCGCTGTGCAGGTTCCGCGTGCGGTTTCTCAAAACTTCCAAGCGCCAGCAGCAGCAGCGCCGCGGCTGCGGCGGCGCTGCCGAGACCGAGGGTGAGCCACGCGAGACGGATCTTTGGTCGCCGCGAGACTCCCGCCGTTCTCGTGCCCACCTCCGCAGCCGTGAACGCGCGCTCAACCTGCGCGACCAGCCGCGGGGAGGCTGCTGCCGGCCGCAGCTGTTTCAGTTCCGCTTCCAGTTCAGAAAAATCATTCATGATGCACCAGGTTCTTTCTTAGGGAGGTCAACGCGTAGCGATACCGTGACGCCGCTGTGTTCTGCGAAATGCCGAGCACTGTCCCGATGTCCGCAAAAGTGAGCTCATTCCAAATCTTCATCACCAGCACCTCGCGTTGTGGGGCGGGCAATTGGTCGATCGCCGCAGCCAGCGCCTGCTGTGATTCGTTAGGCATTTCCCATTGCGGCGCGGTGCTTGGCTCCGCCTCCGCGATCGCATCTGCCTCACGCCGGGCGCGGCGCGCCTCGCGCCGCAGCAGATCGAGCGCGATGGAGCGCACCGCGGCGAAGAGCAGACCGCGATTCGCGATCGAATGCTGCTTGCGCCAGAAGCGCACAAACGCTTCCTGCACGATGTCCTCCGCATCCGCTCCCGAGCGGACAAACTGCCGCGCAAAGAGCACCAGCCCCGGCGCGAGCTCAGCGAAGCAGCTCTTCCAATCGTCGTGCGTGGCGGCGTTCTCCATCAGCTCGAAGCCATCATCCATAGGGAGACGCCGCGGCGCGCGCGATTTGTCTGCGGGCGGGTCCGATTTTTCGACCACGCGGCGGCCCGCCACGTGCAAGAGAGCCGGAGAGATGGTCGCCATCATCATGTTCTCTATGCAGACGCCGCCAAACGTCTAATTTGTTTGGCCGATGAAGCGTTTCCTATGTTTCCTCCTTCTCTGCGCCCGCCTCGCCCGCGCCGAGGACTGCAGCCCGCCAGCCACCGCCCAGACCATCCTCGAGCAGGAAGCGCAATTCCTCCGCACCGCCCAGGAAGATGGGGCGCGCACCGCCTTCCTCGCTTTCCTCGCCGACGACGCCATTGGGTTTGAGCCTGGTCCGGTGAACGCGCGGAAAGAACTCGAGACTCGCCCCGAAATCAGCGTCTCGATCAAATGGCAGCCCCTCCTGGTAGGCGTGGCGCGCAGTTGCGATCTCGCCTACACCACCGGCCCGTCCGAGTGGCGGAAACATCGCGAGGACGAGAAGCCGTTCGGCTACGGCCAGTACGTCACCATTTGGAAGAAACAGAAAGACGGCACATGGAAAGTAGCCGTCGATCTCGGCGGCGAGGGTCCCGGCGCGACGAAAGCGGAAGAAACGCCTGAAGTCGCGATCGACACTGGCCCGAGCCCGGCGCCGAACGCCGCTGGCGCCGCCAAGAAGCTGCGGCAGGCCGAAAAATGGTATGCGGACACCGCCGCGACCGACTCGACGGGCGCCCTGATCGGCTCCAGCAGCGAAGACGTCCGCGTGTATCGCGGCGGCGTCTTCCCGGCGATCGGCCGCGCACCCGCCCGTTTAATGTTGAGCGTGCGGCGAGGCCAGCTGCAAATCGAGCCGCTCGGCCGCTCGATCAGCCAGGCGAACGACCTCGCCTACAGCTACGGCAAGTACACGCTCATCCGACCGGAGAAGACCGAGCGCGGCCATTACCTGCAAATCTGGCGGACCGACGTCGAGGGCGCCTGGCGTCTCATGCTCGACTACCAAACGCCTCTGCCGTCCAAGGAGAAAAAGTAGCGCGCGCCTCCTGCTCGCCAAGTGCCGCCTTTCATCAACCACCCTTTCCCATGAGCGACTCGATTTCGTCCACCACTCCGGCGCGCGCCGAGCTCCCCGACTGCGATAAATGGGATCTGTCGCTCTTGTTTTCGTCGATCGAGCTCTGGGAAGCGGAGCTGCGATCGATGGCGGAGACTTATCCCCACCTGCTCGAGCGGAAGGGAAAGCTGGGCGAATCCCCCGCCACCCTGGCGAAGGCACTGGAGTTCGACAAGGCGCTCGATCTGAAGATCGAGCGGGTTTACCACTTTGCTTCGCTCCAATTAGCCGAGGATGGGGCGCACCCGGATTACCTGACGCGGATGGGGCAGCTACAGAATCTCCTCACGAAGATCGGCGAGGCGGCGGCATTCTTGGTGCCTGAGATTCAGTCGATCGGGGATGAGCGCTTTGGGGAGTTCCTCGCCGACCCGGCCCTCGCGACATGGGCGACGAAGCTGCGCAAGATCCGGCGGCACAAGCCACATGTGCTCTCGGAGGCGGAGGAACGGTTGCTGGCCTTGGGCGGCGCAGTGCTGGACGGCTACGACGACGTCTTCTCGCAGCTCACGGATGTGGACATGAAGTTTGGCACCGTCCGCGACAGGCACGGGCAGGAACGGGAGCTGACGCAAAGCTCGTACAGCTCGTTTCTCGTCAAGCGCGATCCCGGGCTGCGGAAGGCTGCGTTCCACCAATTCCATGCGGAATTCCAGGATCACCAGTTTACGCTCGCCTCGGCCTTGTCTTACTCGGTGAAGGCGGATGTCTTTCGCGCGCGGGCGCGCAACTTTCCGTCCGCGCTGGAGGCATCGCTTTTCCGCGATGATGTGCCGCCGGCGGTCTACGACGGCTTGATTGATTCGGTGCGCGGGCATCTCGCGCCGCTCTTTCGCTATTACGAACTGCGGCGGCGCGTGCTCGGTCTTGATGAGCTGCACGCCTACGATACCTACGTGCCGCTGGTCGCGGAGATCGAGACGCGGGTGAGTTTTGACGAAGCGGTCGAGAAGGTGGTTGCGGCCCTCGCACCGCTCGGGCCGGAATACGTGGAAGCGCTGGGCGCGGGGCTGCAGGGACGCTGGTGCGATCGCTACGAGACCAAGGGGAAACGAAGCGGCGCGTTTTCGAGCGGCAGCTATGGCGCGCCGCCGTTCATCCTCATGAACTACAAGGCGGATGTGTTCTCCGATGTCTACACCCTGGCGCACGAAGCAGGGCATTCGATGCACACTTTTCTCGCGCAACAGGCACAAGCGTTTCAGGACTACGATTACCCGATCTTTCTGGCCGAGGTAGCGTCGACGTTTAACGAGGAGCTGCTGACGCATTTTCTCCTGCAGGAAACAAGCGATCCGAAGATGCGCGCCTACATCATCAACCGGCAGATCGACGACCTCCGCGGAACGCTTTTCCGGCAGACGATGTTTGCGGAGTTCGAGAAGGTGATCCACGCGATCGAAGAACGCGGCGACGCGCTCACCCTCGAGGTCTTTAAGACGGAGTTCCGGGCGCTCTTGCAGGCGTATTTCGGCGAGGGAGTCGTGCTCGACTCGGCGCTGGATCTGGAGTGCCTGCGCATCCCGCATTTCTACAGCGCTTTCTACGTTTACAAGTATGCGACCGGTATTTCGGCCGCGGTAGCCCTGTCGGAGCAGGTGCTGACCGGTCGGAACGGAAGCGTGGAGGCGTATCTCGGGTTCCTGCGCTCTGGCGGCTCGAAGTTCCCGCTCGAGACGCTGCAGGCGGCGGGGGTGGATATGACGACCTCCGCCCCGGTCGAGGCGACGCTGGTACTCTTCGAGCGGCGGCTCGGAGAACTCGAGGCGTTGTTGCTCTAGGTGGGGCGCCTTCGCTTCCCTGGAAAGCCGTCGAGGGTTTGGCAAAGCTCATGCCAAACAATCTGGCGCGGACTTCGATCGCCAGGTGGAAGCACGCGAAAACGCTCGTGTCGGACGCGCCGATGTAAGCGGCGGTAGGTGCTCCGAACGCGCGGCTGTTCGCTCTGGTCGGCCTTCTGTTGTGACGGATCGGATCGCGTTGATGCTGCACAGATGACATTGGACGCGGCGCAGGTTTCCGAGGGCTTATCTCCAATCTTCGCGGACAACTTCGCCGCTCTTGGCGAGCTCGGAGCCGCGGTTTCGGTCTGGCAATACGGCGAGCCGCTGCTCGATCTTCACGGCGGCTTTTGCGATGCGCAGCACGAGAAACCATGGACAGCGGACACGCTCGTCCTGTTCTGGTCCGCGACAAAAGGACCTGGCAGCGCATGCCTGCTGCACGTCCTGCAGGAGCACGAAATTGGGCTCGATCGAGCGGTCGCGGAGTTCTGGCCGGAGTTTGCGCAGGGGGGCAAGGAATCCATCAGTCTCGCGCAACTGCTCTCGCATCAGGCCGGGCTCAGCGCGCTCGATGAGCGGGTGGACGTGACCGATCACCCTGCGGTCGTTCACGCGCTCGAACGGCAGGCGCCGCTTTGGCCACCGGGGACGGCGCACGGTTACCACGCGCGGACGTTTGGTTTTCTGCTCGACGAGCTGGTGCGCCGTCTCGCCGGAGTAAAGCTGGGCGATTACTGGCGACAACATTTTGCTGAGCCGCTCGCGCTCGATCTCTGGATCGGACTGCCCCCGGCGGAGCACGCCCGCGTCGCCACGATCTATGCAGCGAAGGCCGGGAAGCCGCCGGCGCCGGAGCAGTTCTACCGCGAACTCGCGACTCCGGGGACGCTGGTGCGGAAAACCTTTACCTCACCCGCAGGGCTGCACGCGGTCAGCGGCATGAACGCCGCCGCGGCACGGGCGATGTCGCTGGTTTCGTTCGGCGGGATCGGAAGCGCCTCTTCGCTCGCGAAGTTCTATGCGCTGCTCGCCAACGGCGGAGCACTCGGAGGCCGGCAGTTTTTCCAGCCGCAGACGATTGCGCAAATGACTACTATGCTCACCGCCGGCGTCGATCGGGTTTTCCAGATTCCCACCGCGTTCTCGGCCGGATTCATGAAGGATCCTCCAGCCGCGGAGCGGCGCATCTTCGGCCCCTCAGCCACGGCTTTTGGTCAGCCCGGTGCGGGAGGGAGTCACGCCTTCGCCGACCCGGAGAGCGGGATTGGCTTTGCCTACGTCATGAACCAGATGGAACAATCGCTTTTGCCTAACGAGAAATCGATGCGGCTGGTCGACGCACTCTACGCCTGAGCCTACCGGCTATTCCCCGAGCAGCGTCACGACCACGCTGCGGCGGTGCGGCGCGGTCCGGTGTTCGAAAAGAAAAATGCCCTGCCACGTGCCGAGCTGCAGGCGTCCGCCAGCGATCGGGATCGTTTCGCTACTGCGGGTCAGGACCATGCGAATGTGCGACGGCATGTCGTCTGGGCCCTCCTCCGAGTGCTCGAAGTATGACTGATTCTCCGGGACGAGACGATCGAAGAACTGCTCGAGATCGCGTCGCGCGGCGGGCGCGGCGTTTTCCATCAGCACCAGGCTGCAGCTCGTGTGCTGGACAAAGACGTTTGCCAGCCCCGCCGTCAGCCGGCTGCGGGAAACCAGTCGCTCGACCTCGTCCGTGATCTCGTAGGTGCGCTTGCCGGAAGTGCGGACAACGATCGTTTCACTGCGGATCATGTGTCCGAGCGTATGCGACACAAAGGCCGAGGCAATCGCCTCGTTTTGCGCTACAATCCTGTTCCGCATGCCCCAGTTTTCGTATCGCGCCCGGAATCCGCAGGGCAGCCTCGTCGAGGGCATCCTGAATTGTCCCGATCGTGCGGTGGCGATCCGGCAGATCGAGCAGCTGCAATACATTCCGATCCGGATCGACACCGTCGGCGCGGATCCGCAACTGGTGAAAGGCGCGGCCGAGGCGATTCCCGCGGCGACACAGAAGCTGAGGGTGCCGCATACGCAGCTTCTGATTTTCACGGAGCAGCTGGCGCATTTGCTCCAGGCTGGGATGACACTGGATGAGGGGCTGTCCGTTTTACAAAAGCGGCTAAAACACCCACGCGTGCAGCAGATGACAGCGGCTTTGCATCGAGCGCTGGTGGATGGCCGCAGCTTTTCCCAGGCGCTGCGCGATTTCCCGCGCGTCTTCCCTGCGATCTATGTGAACCTGATCGCCGCTGGAGAAGCGAGCGGAGCGCTGCCGGATATTTTGAAACGCCTGGTGGAGCACCTGATGCAGGCGAAAAGTCTGCGCGATCGCGTGCAGCAGGCGCTGATTTACCCTGCGTTCCTGGCCGTCGCCGGGGCCGCCTTGATGACGATTTTCATCACCTTCATGGTGCCGCAGCTCACGACTTTTATGTCGCAGAATGGCGGCACGCTCCCGCTGCCAACCCGGATGCTGGTGGCTTTTCACCACATTCTCACGACGTACTGGTGGGTGGCTGTCGCGCTTGTCGCAGGGATGGGGCTCGGTCTTCGCGCGTTCGTCCGGACGGAGGATGGGCAGCGGACGTTCGACCGGCTCCGACTTTCCGCCCCAGGCTACGGGCGCATCATCAAGCACCGGTATTACGCGCAGTTCTCGCGCACGTTGGGCACGCTGATGGAAAATGGCGTGCCGCTGTTGAAGGCGCTCGATCTGGTGACGGAAATCGCGGGCAACAAGTATCTCGAGGAGAAGCTGGGCGAGGTGCGGAAGGCGGTGATCGATGGGGCGAACCTCTCGGTCGCACTGAGCCAGCAGCAGCTTTTTCCCGAGTTATTTACCGACATGATGGCGGTCGGCGAGCAGACCGGGCACTTTGCGCAGACCATGCAAACGATCGCCGACGTTTACGAGCGGGAGCTCGACAAGACGGTGCAGATTATTTCAGCGCTGATTCCGCCGGTCATTATCGTTTGCATCGCGCTCGTAGTTGGCTTCGTGGTTTACAGCATCCTGTCCGCCGTCTTCGAGATGACTGCGAGTTTGCAGGCACATCCACGATAAGATATTCTGCGCGCCAATGTTCCTCCGGGTTTTAGCGCTCCTGTTGGTCGCAGCGGTTTGCACGCGAGCGCAGGAGGCTTACAACGCCGGCCTGCCCGATCTGCGCGACGCCAACGGCAACCATATGCCCGCCGAGAGTGCGTGGCTCGATCTGCGCCAGAACGCCCCTGCGCATTCCAAGGCGCAAGACGCACCGCGCTGGGTGGAAACGGTCACGTTGGTGCCGGTGCCTGCGACCGCCGGGGCCGCGGAACGCACCATCTTTCGCATCCGTGTGACTCAGCCGCGCCGCGAAATGCAGCTCCTGCTGATGCGGCTCTTCTTTGAGGATAAACCGGAGCAACGTCCGCAAATCGTGGCGTGGGATGAATCCGGCACGCAGGTGCTGCGGTCGGGCCTGCTCGGCGCGGGGATCGACCTGCCGAGTTCCGACACCGTAACGATTCCGATGGCAGGGGTTTCTTCGATCGATGTCGAAGTGCCGGGCGACGGCAAAACGGTGCGCGGTGCGTATCTCGACTGGATGGTGACCCGCAACGTCGCGCATCCGTTCTCCGCGGAAGCACGCGACGTTATGCCGGAGCCGTTCATGGCGGCGGGGTCGTTGCATGCGCCGGAGCAGGACACGGAGAGCTTCGGGACGGTGACCGCGACGCTGGCGCCGGATGTGATCCGGATCGGTGCCAGTGTGCAGCAAGGGGCCGCCTTCCAGTTTGGGATCGAAGCGCAGCCCTTGATGGCGCTGCTCGCTTTCGAGATCTCGACCGCCTATATCGACGCGCCGCCGGAAGTCTACGTCAACGGTGTGAACCTCGGTCCTGTTTCATTGACGTTGCCGCACCTGGCGGATCCGGGGTATCGGGGCGAAGCGGCTCGCATGATCGCGCCGATGCGCTTCCGTTATACAGGGTGGGTACGCGCGCAGAAGCTTGTGCCGGGCGCGAATTTGAAGGTCGGCGCCAATGATGTGATTGTGATCGGCGGCCCGGGCACACCGGATTCAGCGATCCGGGCCACGCAGATCCAACTGAAGTATCTTTGGGATAAATCCGACTACCTGCTCGATCCAAAATGACGACCTCATCCGCTCATCGCCGCACACAAACGGGCTTCACCCTGCTCGAGATTATGCTCGTGGTGGGGATCATCGTGATCATCCTCGGTGTCGCCGTCGGCAAGCTTGGGAACACCACGGGCGTCGCAAAGGACATGGCCGTGCGCTCTGGTATCCAGACGATTTCGACGCAGTTGCGACTCTACGAGAGCGTGAATGGTTTCATGCCGACGACGGAACAGGGATTGCAGGCGCTGGTGACGCGACCTTCGACCGAGCCGGTTCCGTCGCGCTGGTATCAGCTGTTCAAAGAGGTGCCGAAGGATCCGTGGAACAAAGATTTCATCTACGTTTCGCCGGGCCGGAAGAATCCCGACAGCTACGATCTTTATTCGGCGGGGCCCGATCGGAAGGCGGATACGGCTGACGACAACTGGGGTCAATAAGAGCGCGGTTCATTGGGCGGGATGCGCCCAGTTATTGGCGCGGCTAATTATCCCGCACGTTTTGCTGCGGCGCCTGTTTCATGTCGGGATTGCGCTGGATGACCCCGCGGGTGCGCGGAGGCGGTGTGGGCAACGAGGGTACGGGCAGGCTGGGGATCGGCGCGGGTTTGATTGCTGGCTGGACGACATCCTGAACGTTCGCCGGAACAGCGGCTGGATTGGGATAGGCACCGGCGCCGATGACCGCGGTCTGCGGCTGCGGAATCTGTGGCGGTTGACCGGGAATCTGGACCGGCGCGCCGGCGATTGGCTGGCTTAGAACCGCCTGGTTGAACCCGAGGCTGGCGAACTGGCCATCCTTGCTGATCGTGACCTTGCTGGCGCCGATCCGCTCCGACCATTCGATGTCGGAGACGCTGTAGCCATCTTCCGGCGCGGTGGTGCTCAGATATTTCTTGAAGTTTTTATCTGCGCTCGAGGCGATGGTCACCAGGTCGCCGGCCGGAGTGCGTGCGACGTTCGCGACGTAGAGGTCCTTCGCGAAATTCGGGGTCGCAGCGGGCGCCGCCGCCGGGGCGGAGGCCACTGCGAAGGGCGAACGATTCAACATCGGATCATAGCGCGCGAAACTCTGGCCTTTCGGCAGATCCTCGGCGATGCCGGTGGCCGCAGCGAGGAGGAGGAGCGTCGCGGCGAGCGCGGAGGAGCGATGGATTGCTGGAGTGGGAGGTTTCATTTTGTTTGTCCTGGTTTGGGCGCGAACCATCGCGCGATTTTGAATTTCCCGCGCATCATCGTCGGGTCAGCGGGATCGATCTGGAGATTCACATTCTCGAACACGACGAAGGCTTCTGGCTGTTGCACATCGTAGAGGAAATGGACGAGCGGCGGCCAGGGACTTTTTGTTTCCACGGAGGCAAAAACGCCCTGGTAATACGGCGTCGAATCGCTGGCGCCGAGACTTGGGTTTTCCAGCAGAACGTTGTGCTTGGCGGCGATCTGCTTCACCTCGGTGAGGAGCGTCGAGGCCTCGGCGGGGCCGTTCATGGTGGGCTGGTGCTTCTTCAGCCAATCGTTGCGCCGCTCCCACATTTTGCGCTCGCGCAGAAAAACCGTCTGCTGGGCGCGCAACGATCTGCGGCTGGCTAATTCTGCCCGCGTCTGACTGAGGGTGCCCAGCAGCCAGCCCCAGACGATCCAGTTCACGAGAAGGAAGAGGGCGCCGCCCACGATCAAGGAGAGGACGCGTTCGCGCGGATTGAGGCGCTGGAACCAGGCGGGCATCATTTCGGTTTTCCCTCCAGCCGGAATTGGGCGTGCTCGTTAGGCAAAATCCGCGGGGCTGCCATCTCGAATTGAAATTGCTGCAGGTCGGGGTGCTTCTTCACCTTGTCCGCAAACTGGTAGGCGAGGCTGGCGGAATTCGCCTCGCCGTCGACCGAAAGCTGACGCGCGGATTGGCTGTAAGTGGTGATCTGGACGTCGGGCGAAGGCAGGCTTTCAAACAGGTGCAGCAACAGCTCGATCGGGTAGTAGCGCGGATCAATCGCGGGCGAGAGCGCTTTCCATTTCGCTTCGGTTCCTTTGATGAATGCGGTCTTGGGCTCGTCGGCGGCGATCTTCCGGTCGAGCCGGCCGGCTTCAAAACGCAGCGCAAAAACGTAGAGGGTGAAGAGAAGGAGGATCGCGGCGTAGGCGCCTCCGGCCAGGAGGAGGCGTCTCTTCCATTCCGCTTGCCGGGCCAGTTCCAGGCCTCGTTGCCGCCAGCTCTCCGGCAGGAGATTGAGTTTGGTCTCCGAGGGAGGCGCTTCGACTCCGATCAGGTCCGGGCGGCAGACGAAGAGTCCCTGCACCGCCTCGCGCAGTTCCATGAGATTCTCATCGAGCAGCACCACGGGGAAGGAAGTGTTGATCCCCTGCAACTCCGCACTCAAGGCCAGCTGCGGCAGATCGCGTTCCAGCTGCGCCGCATCCGCCCCGTCGAGCGAGCGGGTGAAACCGAGCTTGCCATCTTCCGTGATCGCGCAGACGAGCGTGTTTTCTTCGGGGTAAATCAGGAACGCGCGGCCGGCCGAGGCATGCGTGGCGGCGCGTTGCGCGGCATAGACCGTGACCTGCCGCGGGATGATACCGCGGGACAGCAGCGGCGCGGCCAGCTCGGAGAGGCGCTGGTTATGAACGGCCACCGCTGAGACCACGCTCCCCTCCTCCGTCTGCTCGATGATCTCGAAATCGGTGGTGAGTTCTTCGGGCGGATACGGGAGCGCTTTCTCCACCTGCAACCGGACCATGTCGGTGAAATCCGCCGCTTCCACCGTGGGCAACTGCAGCCGCTGCGCCAGGACTGCACTGACGGGCAAACCGAGCACAATGTTCTTCGTGCCATTCAGCAGCGGAACGGCCTCTTCGAGGGTCGCCGCGCTCCGCACATCCCAGGTGACGGGCCCGCCCTGCTTCTCGCCCTCTTTCGCGGAGGAGCGGACGACGTTCCACCCTTGGGCAGCCGGAATCAAAAACACCGGTAGCGTTGCGGTGTCGATATCAAAGCTCCTTCCAGGTGATCAGTTGCGGAGTGTTGCCGGTTTTGCGAACGACCATTTGCACGGTGCGAGTGACGTCGCCGGATTTCCCGACGCTCACTACGCGGACCACCTGATCGCGAAAACTAACCAGCGACGCAAGCTGCTTAAATTGTTCCGCGGAAAATCCGAGTGCGACTCGCACGTCGTCGAGCGACTTGAATTCCGCGTCGTCGTCTGTGCCTTCGATCTCATCCGGCCCCGCGCGAAACGCGAGGAATTGATCCACCTGCGCCTCATTCACCCCGGGCAGCGCCAGCAGCAACTCGCGCGGCGCCCAGAGCAGATCGATCGGCCCGGTGCTGTTCACGGTAAACTCGCCGTCCCATCCCGCCCGCGAGACGAAATCTTCCCAGCCACGCACGCGCTTCAGATCGTCCACCCGGGTGAGCAGCGTGTTTGCCGGCCGGTAATTGCCGTCCACCTCAGCGCCGTTCAGGCGCACGAGATTATCGGGATCGACCCAGTCTAGCAGGCAATCGATCATGTGATCACGTTCGTTCAGGTCGACGCCCTTGATTTCGAGATATTTCCGCAACAACTCCAGCCGCGCCGGATTTTCGCCCGCGACCGCCCAGTTGATATTCAGACGGCCGCCCTCACCGGTGATCCGCGCTTCGTAGGTCTGGGTACGGCCGAGGCCACCGCGCAGCACCGCCGCGCCGGGTTGCACCGCGGGGTGGAGCGCGATTTCGCCGCCAGAGCAAGCCATCGCTTCCGCTTCCATCACGCGAGCCGCGTTGCCGTTAGCGACGAGGCGGGTGTTGATGTCCAGCGCCCATGCGATCACCATCGCACTCAGGACAAAGAGCGCCCACAACGCCAGCATGAGCGCTGCGCCGGAGTCTTTCGAGCTGCGCGGCCCGTCGGCGTTCGTTCTCACAAGGGCGTCCTCGCCAAGGGAATGATCGCCTTCCAGGCTACGGGAAGATCGCTGCGGCCGACCTCCACCTTCACCAGCCGCGGCAGCGTGATCGTGTCCGTCCATTTCTCCACCCAGACGTTCAGTCGCGGATCGAAATAGCGAATTTGCAGGCTCTGCACGTTCGGCAGCAGCGGAATCCAACTCTCGTTTTCGGCGCTCCCGCTCTTGTCGTTCGCGCGTCGCATGAAGCCGATCTCCATCCGGTCGCTTCCCTTCGTCATGGGCCGCAGCCGCATGCTGACCCGATACTCTCCCGTCGCATAGCGCGTCATCAGCCCCGGTCCGGCGGTTGTAAGCCAGGTGATCTCGTCACGCGAGCGGTTATCGAGTTTCAGCGGCTCGCCCTGCAGAGCGCCGATCCCGGGAGCGAGGCCCGACCACTCCGTCTGCAGTAAATTTTCGAACCCGAGAAACTGCGAGTCGTTCCGGTTCATCTCGGCCGATTGGCTGACGGCGGCGAGATTCGCCCCGACAAAGCGGTAAATCGCGAGCGACATCATCGCCATGATCGCGACCGCGAGCATGATCTCCAGCAACGTGAACGCCGCGCGTGCTGCGCTAGCTCGAGCGGAAGACATAAAACTCAATGCTGCGCGATTGCGAGACGCCGCTGCGATTCCATTCCGCCGTGAGGGTGACGAGGCTGATCCCGTTCAGCTCCACCTCCTTGTCGGTCTTCAGACCGGAAGGCTTGGATTCCTGCTTCAGCTTCACAATTCCGTATCCCGTCTCGACCTTCGTGTTCGCGGTCGGGTCCGGCGGGCCGGGCGTGGCCTGGATTTCCGCCATGCGATTGGCCAGGATCTGCCGGACACGATCGTCCTGCATGCTGAGCGCGCTGGCGTTGATGCAATTTTCAACCGATCGGCCCAGCGCGAGCACGCCCACCACGAAAATCGTGACGCCGATCAAGACCTCGTAGAGCGCAAACGCCCGCGCGGTTCTTTTATTTCGCGACATACTTTTCGATCTCCGGCAATGCCGTCAGTGCCGCGTAACGGGCGGTCCACGTGCCGTCGACGCCTTTGAAAGTAACCTCCGCCGGCTCGCAAGTGCCGGTAGGCCAGAAGGCCCATTGCGCAGGCGGCCGCTCCACGAGCGCGGCAGGCAGGTTCAGGACAAAGGCGTCGCCGCGCGCGAGCTTCAGCATCTGCGCAGGGTTCTCGTCCTTTCCCAGCGCCGCGGGACGCAGCTCGAGGCGATCCTTTTCCCACGCGATCAGGTAAACCCGCCGCTCGACCACGCTCCGCTCCTGCGCCATCCGCACCAGCTTGTTCAGACTATCGAGGGAACGACGAAGCCGCCGATCGGCCATCACACCGCTCATGCTGGGCACGGCGAGCATCATCAGGAGCAGCAGAATGAAAATCGAGATCGAGATCTCGATCAACGTAAACGCCCGGCGGCGACAGCGGCGCTGCATCCGCAAAGGTAAGCTCTGGCGAGGTGAATCACAAGATGCGCGCCCGCTCCTGCCTGCGCAATGCGCCGTTAAAAAAGAGCAACCGATCAGCAGCGTCCCGTAAACAGCTGCGCTACAATTTCTCCGTGAAACAAACCGGCGCGCCCACCGCAGTCGCTTCCTCCGCTCGCCCGCGGGAGGCGAAACCAGCGCGGGGCCGTGCTTCGTCGCAGAGCGTGGCGGTCCGGTTCCTCCTCCTTGTGGCGCTCGTTTCCGTGACGGCGTTTCTCGTTTGGCAGGGCTTCACTTCCGGCGGAAATCCGGATCCGCTGCGCCTGCAAACCAGCCCGACAGTCGCCTTTATCGACATCGGTGTGCTCGTCTTCCGCGAAGGGCTCGAGTGCATCCTGGTGCTCGCCGCGATTACCGCCAGCATGGTGGGTGCCAAACGGACGCATCGCCGCCCGGTGGCGCTCGGCGCCGGGCTCGCCTTTGGCGCGTCGCTCGTCACCTGGTTCATCGCCGTCGGCATCATGAAAGAGCTGACGCAAAGCGTCCCGGCGCTCGATCTGCAGGCAGCGACGGGATTGCTTGCGGTGATCGTGCTGCTCGTGATCATGAACTGGTTCTTCCACAAGATCTATTGGGGCGGCTGGATTCGCGCGCACAACCGCCGCCGCAAAGCCTTGCTCGCCGCGGCGCGCCCGTCGGAGAAGACGCAGCGCCACCTTTATTGGGGGCTGATCCTGCTCGGTTTTACCTCGCTCTACCGCGAGGGATTCGAAGTGGTCCTTTTTCTGCAAAGTTATCATCTCCGACTGGGCGGCGGGGTGGTGCTAAAAGGAGCACTTCTGGGCCTGACACTTTCCGGGTTCGTGGCGATCCTGACCTTCGCGCTCCAGCAAAGGCTGCCCTACCGAAAGATGTTGATCACGACCGGGGTATTGCTCGGCGGCGTGCTTCTCGTGATGGTCGGCGAACAGGCGCAGGAAATGCAGCTCGCGCATTGGATTTCGACCACGCCGATCCCTTCGCTCGAGAATCTCATTCCCGGCTGGATGGGCCTCTGGTTCGCCATCTTTCCCACGGCGGAAACACTGGCCGCACAGGCGCTCGCGGCTCTCCTCGTGATCGGCTCGTACTACGGCGCGCAGATGCTCAGCGGCTCCGGACCGGAAGGAGGTGTCGTGATTCCTGATGCCCTCGAATCGGACGGCCTCAAAGGCGCGGAACGGATCCCGCAGGTCCTGTAATCGTTTCCCGATCTGGCTCTCCTGCACTATGAGAAGCACACTCGTCTGCGCTCTGTTGCTCGCCACGCTGCCGGCATTGAGCGCTTTGGGCGGCGCACGCCGTTTCACTTACGTTTACGAGACCACCACGGCTGCTCCGGGGACGTTCGAACTTGAGAGCTGGATTACCTGGCAGACCGCGCGCGACGACGACCGCAAAGTTGATCGCCTAGACTTCCGCCATGAGATCGAGTTTGGCATCACGGACCGCCTGCAAGCCGCCATTTATGTGGCGGATTGGAGCTACCAGGACGGCCGCTCGGTTGAGGATGTGGGCACCGCCTACACCGGCTCGGCAGTTGAACTCATCTACAACCTGACGAATCCGCAGACCTCCGTCATCGGCTCCGCCATCTACGGCGAGTTGAAAATCGGAGAAGATCTCGTCACGTTTGAATCCAAGGTCCTGCTCGATAAACATCTCGGCCCGGTAGTGCTGGCCTACAACGCGAGTCTCGAAGCAGAATGGGAAGGGCGCGATCTGTGCGAACGCACCGGCGAATTTCAGCAGACCCTCGGCGCCAGTTATGAAATCAAGCCGCAGCTTCTGATCGGCGCGGAGATGTTGCACGAGGTTGTCTTTCCCGATTGGGCGAAGGCTGAACGCAGCATCGTGGCCGCTGGCCCGAACCTCTCGGTGCGGTTCGGGAACTGGTGGGCGACCACGACTGCGCTCGCGCAACTGACGAACAAGGCAGGTGAACCCAATTTCCAGCTCCGGACGATCGTCGGCTATTCTTTCTAAAAGTGACCACGCGCCGTTTCACGCTCGTCCTGGTCTGGCCCGCGTTGCTGCTGCTGCTCGCGGGCTGTCAGTCGGGCACTGCTCCGTCCGCGGCGCCGCCTGTTAGTGCGGCAATGATTCATCCCGGCGGCGGTCAGCACGCGGACGCCGGCACGCTTGCCGCCGGTCGCTCGCTCTTCCTGGGACGCTGCGCGCGCTGCCATACCCTGCCCGCGCTCGCGGCGCAGAGCGCGCAGCAATGGCCCGCGACCGTGGCGAAGATGAGCAAGCGCTCCGGATTAAAGCCCGAACAAGGCAAGGCTGTGCTCGTTTACATCCTCACCGCGCGCGCGCAATCGAAGTTCCGCCCGTAGCCGCGTGTCCGGCACGCTCTTAGCTCCCTCCGGTCCGCGGAGGCTGGCTGGATCAACCTGCGATTGCAAATCAAACGCGCGCGCGGCAAGTAGACCGATGAGCGAAATCACGCAGGCCGTCCTGCTCGCGGCCGGACGCGGCACGCGGATGCGGGAACTCACGAACGATCTGCCCAAGCCGATGCTGGTGGTGCAAGGCCGGCCGATTTTGCAACATATCGTCGAGGGCATGCGGCGGGCGGGCGTGCGCAAGCTTCTGATCATCGTCGGATGGCGAGCCGAAATTGTCCGCTCCTTCTTCGGCGATGGCCGCGCTTTTGATGTGAACATCGAATACGCCACGCAGGTGGAGCAGGACGGAACGGGCCGGGTGGTCGAACTGGCGCGCGAGTTCTGCGGCGCCGATCCGTTCCTGCTCAGCTACGGCGATATCCTGATCGACGCACCCAACTACCTGCGCCTCGCCTTCCCCGCGGACGGAGTGGAAGCGATCATCAGCGTGAAGCGGGGCGAGGATGTCAGTAAAGGCGGCGCGGTCTTCGTGGATAAAGATTTTAACCTGACTGATCTGCGGGAGAAGCCGCGTCCCGGCGAACCGACGAGTCCCTGGTACAACGCCGGTGTTTACACCTTCCGGCCGAGCATCTTCGACTTCACCGCGCGGCTGCAGCGTTCGCCACGCGGCGAGTTCGAATTAACCGACGCTATCCGTGACCTCGCGCAATCCGGCAGGAGAGTGCAGGCCCTGGAACTCAGCGGCAGCTGGGCGGATGTGCGCGACCCGGAAGTGCTCGCGCACTTAAACCAGTAGTACGCTACGGCGCCGACGGCGTTTCGTCCGCTTCGTCCTCCGCATCGCCTTCCTCTTCGATCTCCCGCTGCCAGGCCTTCGAGAGCCACGGCCGCACGAACCCATAAAGAAGATAAGCCAGGAACAAAACAGCCGGCATCCACTCGTAGTTCCGGGCGGTGAAGATCAGCACAATCGTGATGATCAGAAACCGCGGCACCGAGCGCGTGGTGCGCCAGTTCACACCTTTGAAGCTCGGATAGCTGAAGCGACTGAACATCATGAACGAGAGGAAAAGCATGAGCGGCGGCAGAATCCACTTCGCGCGACCGATCTCGTGGTCGCGCTCGCCCAGCCACCAGAGCATGAAAAGCGTGATCGACGCGATCAGACCCGCTGCCGCCGGAATGGGAAAACCACGGAAGTTCTTGTCCCCTGTCCCCTGCACGCCCGCGGCAGCGATGCAATTGAACCGCGCCAGCCGCAGCGCGCCGCAGAGCAGATAGACGAACGCCACCACCCACCCGACGCGCGGGAAATCCACCAGCACGATGCGATAAACCATCAGCGCCGGGGCGAGGCCGAACGAAACTGTGTCGGCTAACGAATCAAACTCGCGGCCAAACGCGCTATCCTGCCCGCCGAGCCGCGCCAGCCGGCCATCGAGCAGGTCAAAAATACACGCGCCGAGGATATACCAGATCGCGGTGTGGAAGAGCACCGCCGCGGCATCCGCCTCCGTGCTCTGCAGGAGCGCGCCCTGCACGATCTTCAGCGTAGCCGCGAATCCGCAGAACAGGTTCCCCGCCGTCATCAGATTCGGCAGCAGGTAAATCTTTGGGTCGTTGCTTTCGTTCATCGCTATGGCAGCCGCGCGATCACCGTCGCGCCGCCGACGACGCGATCGCCCACCTGCACGGTGATGGTCGCATCCATCGGCAGATATACCTCCGTCCGCGAGCCGAACCGAATCATGCCAAAGCGCTCGCCCTTCTGGAGCTCATCTCCGACTTTCGACCAGCCGACGATCCGCCGCGCGATCGCCCCCGTGAGTTGTTTCACCACCAGAGTCGCGCGCGGGTTTTCAAACGCCCACGTCATCGACTCGTTCTTCCCGGAGCAATCCGGGCTGCGCGCGTCCAGGCAAAGCCCCTCCTTATGCTGCCGGTAGGTCACGCGGCCGGAGATGGGCGCCCTGTTCGTGTGGACGTCGAAGACCGAGAGAAAGATCCCTACGCGCTTCATCGTGGTCTTCACCACTTCGTCCTCCGCGATCTCCACTATGTCTGCCACGACTCCATCGGCCGCCGCCACGACGCTGTCCGGATCTGCCGGGGGCGCACGTTCCGGATCACGGAAGAATGCGAAGGTGTAGAGTATCAACCCCACGAAGAGGAGCGTCAGCCAGAGTGTCAGGAACGCAGACGAAATCGCGAGCAGCAGGAGAATGCCGAAGATCCAGCGGCCCTCGTAAAGTGTCTGCCAGCGCATGGTCGTGGACTCCAAATTCGGGTTCAGGAGGACAACGGTCAAGCCCCGGCTGCGGAGCGGGTAATCGCTCAGCCATCGCGACAGGCGTCAGGCACTACATCCTGTGGAGGGGAGCGCGGCAGCTCCCATGGCTTGGGGTCCTCCGTCGCGCTCCCGATGAGAAACTTATTGTTCCCCGAGGGATATTCGCCTATCTTCGCGGGTGCTCATGCCCCCGCCTGCTGCGACTAATCCCGACGACGAAGAAGCGCAGAATAAGAAGCGTCAAACCGATGCCACCGGGATCAGCGAATCCCAGAAGTACGACGCCGCCCAGATCGACAAATTAGAGGGGCTCGAGGCCGTCCGGAAACGGCCCGGGATGTACATCGGCGATCCCGATGAACGCGGATTGCACCACTGCGTCTTCGAGGTGCTCGACAATTCGATCGACGAACATCTCGCCGGCTATTGCAGCCGGATCGAGGTCGTCGTCCACGTCGACGGCTCTGCTTCCATCCGCGATAACGGCCGCGGGATTCCGGTGGACATGCATCCGAAGTTCAAAATGCCAGCAGTGGAGCTGGTGCTCACTAACCTCCATGCGGGCGGCAAGTTCGGGCAGGGCGCCTACAAATACTCCGGCGGTCTGCACGGCGTCGGCGCGAAATGCGTCAACGCCCTTTCCGACTGGTTCAAAGTGGAAGTCTCGCGCGACGGCAAAGTTTACCACATGGGTTTCGAGCGTGGAAAGACCACCTCGAAGCTGGCAGTGATCGGCGAGCTGAAGAACAAAAAGCAGACTGGCACGCTCATCACCTTCCTGCCGGACCCGACCATCTTCACCATCACGGTGGAGTTTAAATTCGACCGTCTCGCCAGCCGGTTGCGCGAGCTGGCGTTTCTCAACCCCGGACTGGAGATCACGCTGGCCGACGAGCGCGGCGAGGTGCCCAGAAAAGAGACGTTCTTCTATAAACACGGCATCGAGGAATTCGTGCGCCAGCTCGGCGCGAATAAAACCGTCATCCACCCCAAGCCGGTGATTCTCTCACGGCAGCGTGACGAAGTTTTTGTCGATGTCGTGATGCAATATAACGACAGCTACAACGATCAGATTCTTTGCTTCGCAAACTCGATCCCGAATCCCGATGGGGGCACGCATCTGACCGGCTTTCGCAGCGCGTTGACAAAAGCCGTCAATCAATACGCCAAGGCAAACAGCCTGGTAAAAGATAAAGACCCGGCGATTTCCGGGGACGACGTGCGCGAAGGTCTCACCTGCATCCTCAGTATTAAACTGCCAAATCCGCGCTTCGAATCGCAGACGAAAGTGAAGCTCGTGAATACCGAGATTGACGGAATTGTGAACTCCGTCGTTTACGAAGGGCTGATGACGTTTTTCGACCAAAATCCGCCGGTCGCGAAACGGATTTTCGAGAAGGTGCTCACCGCCGCGCGCGCGCGGGAAGCGGCGCGCAAAGCGCGGGAAACCATCCGCAAAGGCGCGCTGACCGGCGGCGGCTTACCCGGGAAACTGGCCGATTGCTCGGAGCGCGATCCCGATCTGACGGAGCTTTATATCGTCGAGGGCGATTCCGCCGGCGGCTCGGCCAAACATGGGCGCGACCGCCGTTATCAAGCCATTCTCCCGATTCGCGGCAAGCTGATCAACGTCGAAAAAGCGCGGCTCGATCAAGCGCTGAAGAACACTGAAATCCAGTCGATGATTACCGCCATCGGCACCGGCATCGGGAAGCCAAAGGAAGACGGCGCCGGGAAAGACGGCAAAGCCGACGAAGGAACCTTCGACATTAAAAAACTGCGCTACGGCCGCATCATCATCATGACGGATGCGGACGTGGACGGCTCGCACATCCGCGTCCTGCTCCTGACATTCTTCTATCGGCAAATGACCGAGCTGGTCCGCGCCGGCAAAATCTACATCGCGCAGCCGCCGCTCTACCAGATCAAGCGCAAGAAGCGCGAAGAATACGTCGATGACGACGTCCAACTGAACAAGATTCTTATTTCGTTAGGTGCGGAGGACGTGCGCCTGAAGAACCTGGCGGACGATAAGGAATTGAGCGCCGCGCAGTTGAAAGACGTGCTCGAATCACTCGAAAAGCTGGCCAAGTTGAGCGAGTCCGTCCGCCGCCACGGTGGAGACTTCGAAACCTTCCTGACCGAGCGCGATGCAAAAACCGGCAAGCTCCCCGTCTACCTCGTGAAAATCCGCGACGGGAACGAGGAATCCGTCCGCTATTTCCACGACGAACGCGAGGTACGTTCCTTCCACGAAGAGAATCTCGATCTCAATCTTTTCGACGACGACATCGAGCAGGAACTGCTGCCCATCTCGAGCGTGCCCGTCGCGCCGAAGCCAGGCGCCCCACGCCGTCGCGCCAAGAAAGTGGAGCTGCACGAAGCGACCACCATTCAAAAGCTCATCAGCGAACTCGCACGGCGCGGGCTCAAAGTCGATCACTACGCCGCGAGCGATAAACCAATCTTCGAATTAATCGAAGGCGACGGCGAAAAAGCCACCGTGCATCCGCTCTTCTCGATCCCGGAAATCCACCAAAAGATCGTCGAAATCGGCCGCCGCGGGGTGCAGATCAAACGCTTCAAAGGTTTGGGCGAAATGAACGCGAAAGAGCTCTTCAACACCACGATGGATCCCAACAAGCGCAAGCTTCTCCGCGTTAATCTGACGGAAGACAATGCCGTCGAAGCCGATCAAATGTTCACCCGTCTGATGGGCGATGTGGTCGAACCGCGCCGCCAGTACATCGAGGATAACGCGCTCAACGTGCGGAACCTGGACGTCTAGGTCCGCGCTCTTTGCAGATGTACAACCCGAACGAAAAGATCGAGCCGATCAACGTTGCCGAAGAAGTGTCGAGGTCGTTCCTCGACTACTCGATGTCGGTCATCATCTCGCGCGCGCTGCCGGATGCGCGCGACGGATTGAAGCCATCGCAACGCCGCATCCTCTACGCGATGCACGATCTGTCGCTCTTCCCGAACCGGCAGCATCGGAAGTGCGCGAAGATTTGCGGTGATACCAGCGGTAACTATCACCCGCACGGTGAAGCAGTGATCTACCCGACCCTGGTGCATATGGCGCAGGCGTGGGCGATGCGCGAGACCCTCGTCGACGGGCAGGGCAACTTCGGTTCCGTCGAAGGCGATCCGCCGGCGGCCATGCGTTACACCGAGGCGCGCATGACACATCTCGGCGCGGCCCTGATGGTCGACATGGATAAGGACACCGTCGATTTCGTCCCGAACTACGACGAGACACGCACGGAGCCGCGTGTTTTTCCGGCCGCGTTCCCGAACCTGCTCGTCAATGGCGGAACTGGAATCGCCGTCGGCATGGCGACGAACATTCCGCCGCACAATCTCGGCGAGGTGATCGACGGCATCTGCGCGCAGATCGACGATCCGGACATCACGCTCGAAGGGTTAATGAAGTTCGTGAAAGGCCCGGATTTCCCAACCGGCTGCGCGTTGCTGGGCCTGGCGGGCGTCCGCCAATATCTCGAGACGGGCCGTGGCAGCATGAAGGTTCGTGGCAAGGCGGGCGTCGAGGAATTGAAGGGAAATCGCGAGCAGATCGTGATCACCGAAATTCCCTATAACGTGAACCGCGCCACGCTCGTGGAGCGGATCGCGTCCCTCGTAAACGAGAAGGTGCTGACCGACATCACTGCGATTCGCGACGAGTCGGATGAGAACACGCGCGTGGTCATCGAGTTGAAGCGCGACGGCAATCCGAAGGTGGTCATCAACAACCTTTACAAGCACACCGCGATGGAGAGTTCCTTCGCCGCCTCGATGCTCGCGATCGACCACGGCCGGCCCAAGCTCCTCTCGCTCAAGGAAGCGAACACCGCCTACATCGAACACCGCCGCGAGGTGGTGTTGCGCCGCACCCGTTACGAGCTGCGCAAGGCTGAGGAACGCGCCGAAACGCTGGAAGGCTACCTCATCGCGCTCGCCAACCTCGATGAGTTCATCCGTATCATCCGCGGCTCCGCCAACCGCGACGAAGCCCGGGTGAAGTTGCTCGCCTTCGAGTTCACCCGCCGGCAGGTCGAGCAGATTGGCATTCTCATCCGCAACGAAGCGCGGCTGGTGGATGGCCGCTACGCGTTCAGCGAACACCAGACGAATCAGATCCTCGATCTCCGGCTTTATCAGCTCACCGGCCTCGAGCGCGAGAAAATCATCAACGAGTACAAGACGCTCGTTACGACGATCCAGGACCTCCGCGACATCCTCGCGAAAGAGTCGCGCGTGCTCGAAATCATCAAGCAGGAGCTGCGCGACATTCGCGCCAAACATGCCGGCCCGCGCCTGACGCAGCTCGTTCCTGATGAGGGTGAAATCAACATGGAGGATCTGATCGCGAACGAGGGCACCATCATCAGCATCACGCACGGCGGCTTTATCAAACGCACTGCCGTGAGCGCCTTCCGCGCTCAACGCCGCGGCGGGAAGGGCGTCATCGGCATGGCCACTCGCGAAGGGGCGCGAGAGGAAGACGAGGGCGATTTCGTGGAGCATCTCTTCAGCGCCACGACCCATGATTTTCTCATGTTCTTCACCGAATCCGGCCGGTGCTACGTGGAAAAAGTCTACGAAATTCCGGAGATGGGTCGCGCCGCCAAAGGCCGGTCGATTGCGAATCTGCTCGAGCTGCGCAGTGACGAGAAAATTGCGGCCACGATTCGCGTGCAGGCGAAGAAGTCGGGCACCGGACCGAACATCGTGGACGAGACGTGGGATGAAAACTTTCACATCGTGTTTGCGACGCGCTCTGGAATCGTGAAGAAGTCCAACCTCTCCGACTACAGCAACGTGCGGAAAGGCGGGATCATCGCGATCCAGATCGAAGAAGACGATTGCCTGATCGATGCGAAACTAACGAACGGCGAGAACGAAGTCGTCCTCATTACGGAACAGGGCATGAGCCTTCGCTTCCACGAAGAACAGCTGCGCGATCAGGGACGAAACACGGTCGGAGTTTGGGGTATTCGCCCGGGTAAAGGCGACCTCGTGGTGGCGATTGCGATCGTGAACTCCGACGCCATGCTCCTCGTGGCGGGCGAAAACGGCATCGGAAAACGCACGCCGTTCGACGATTACCGCACGCAATCCCGCGGCGGCAAAGGGATCATCACCATGAAGACCGGCGAGAAAACCGGCAAGGTCGTCGGTGCACTCACGGTGACGGATCACGACGAGCTGATGCTCATTACGAACAAAGGCCAGATGGTGCGCACGCGCGTCAAAGAAATCCGCGCGGTCGGCCGGAACACGATGGGCGTGAAACTGATGGACCTGAAAGGCGCGGAAAAGCTGCAGGACATCGCCCCCGTCGTGAGCCAGGAAGGCGCGGAAGAGGAGGCGGAGGCGGAGGCGGAGAACACGGCATCGTAAACGAAGAAGGGACACGCGCTCGCGTGTCCCTTCTCGTTTCGAAGCTGGTGAGGTTTTTTAGCGGGTCGTCGCGTGGACCGTTGTCGTGCTCGTCGCACCAGGGCGGGTCACCACTGCCTGCTCACGGGTCGTGGTCGTCGTGGAGACCGCCGGTTCGCGCACCACCGTGGTGCATGAAGTCAGAGACGCCGCGACGAGTGCCAGAAGAATATATATTTTCATAAGTGTTCCTCTTCCATTCGGCGACCGACGACCTGTTAGCCGTATGAGCGAGAAATTTTGGCTTGCGCTCTGCGCCCGGGTCGCAGACCGAGCACTGCCACGATGGCCGAACGTTTAGCGCGGACCACCCATGCCGCCCCCAGCGCCCATGGTTCCATGATCGCCTGCGCCGCTCGTGCCAGTCGTCGCCGACGTGCGCTCGCGGGTGCTGGTGGTCGTAGTCGTGCTGTCAGTACTGGAGCACGCCGCCAAGCCAAAGGTGAGTGCCGTTGCAGTCAGAGTAATAATGATGATTTGTTTCATGAGGTTGATTCGCTTCTTTAACTGCAAACGTGCACCGAGCTCTCGTTAGCCGTATCGAGACGACGTTTGCCTCAAACGGGTGAACCGAAACTGCCGCCCAAATAATAACCGGTGCCGCTTCGCAGCCTCGGCGGCTTCTCGCAAAACACATGCTTGCCCGCTTCCAGCGCCGCCAGCGAGGCGGGGAAATGCAGGAAGTTCGGCAGGCAAATGATCGTCCAGTTCCCGATCCTGCAACAGTTCCTGATATTCGCAGAAGCGCTTCCGTGGCGCGTAGGTTTGCTCGAAAGTGGTAGGCCGATCCCGGTCGAGCTCCGCGCACCCGTAAAGCTCTGCCGCAGGGACCGCGGCCATCACTCGCGCGTGCTGCTGGCCCGGCCAACCGGCCCCTATGATCCCCAGCTTTATGCGCTTCCCCGCGCGCCCATTTCTCACTCGCCGACTGTGCTGCGGAGTTTCTTCAGCGTCGAGCGTTTGCGTTTCGTTTCCAATATCCGCCGTTTCAAAGCGCGTGGTCGCGGTGAATTCTGGCGACGCCTCTTCTCGCGCTGCGCCTGCCGAGAAGCACGCTCCTCCCGCTGGATTCGCTCGAGTGCGTCGAGCAAACGTTCGCGCGCCAGCTTCCGATTTATCGCCTGGGAGCGGGAATCCTGCACCGTCACTGTGATCCCGCTGGGACGATGCCGCAGTGTCACTGCGGTCGAGACTTTGTTCACGTTCTGCCCGCCGGGCCCGCCGGAGCGCGCAAAGCTTTCCTCGAGATCTTCCTCGCGCAGTTCCATTACCGCAGTCCCCTTAGAGCGGTGGGATGTTCTCGCGCCCGTGTCGCAGCGCTCGCGTCATCCAAACCAGCTCATTCAGAAATTTCGCCACGCGTCCGACGTAGCGCTCCTCCGCCAGCCCACCATGTTCGTGGAAGACGCTGCGGACGTTGCTGAAATTCACATCGACCCCCGTCACGACCAACCCAAGTTCACGCACTACGGACAGGAGATTCTCGATCACCCGGGCGCCGCCGAACGTCCCCGCCGAGACCCCAACCAAGCCGACCGCTTTGTGGTTATACTCTTCCAGGCACATATCGAGCGCCTGTTTCAGCGGACCCGGGTAGCCGTGGTTGTATTCCGGTGTGACGATCACCATCCCATCGCAGCGCGCGATCTTCTCCTGGTAGGCGGGATCGGCCGCGTCCGTGCCGGTGTCCTGATTCGACATCTGTAGCGCCCGCACATCAATAATTTCCGTCTCGATTTCCGGACGTTTTTCCATCTCGCTCAGGAGGAACCTGGCGACGTGTTCGCTTTGCCGGCCCTGGCGAGGAGTGCCGAGAAGCAGAGGAATATAAAGTGGGTGCTCGTCCATTTCGGGAGAATCATTCCGAGTCTAAGAGCGCACGCCTAATGGGCGAACGCTATTTTTTTGACGGCAGCTTCAAGCAGAGCTCCGAATCTTGTTGGTCCCGTTTCTTCACGCCCCGTGAAGAGACGAAGCAAATGCAGATTAAAGATTCTACCGATGGTGGGACTCGAACCCACACGGGCCGTAAAGCCCAACGGATTTTAAGTCCGTTGCGTCTGCCATTTCGCCACATCGGCTGAGTGGCTCATCTTAGGCGGCGGCGCGCGCAGACCAAATCATTTGCGATGCGATCGGCAGCGAGCAAATCTGAACGCGGTGCCATGACCACAGCTAACAAAATCACGGTCGTCCGCATCCTGCTGATTCCGGCGTTTGTCACGATGGCGATTTACTATGGACAAAGCGTCGCAGGACACGAGCCGCTGGAGTGGCAGCGCTTCGCCGCCATTATCATCTTCCTGGTGGCGGCCGCGAGTGACGGACTCGATGGCTACGTGGCGCGGCACTATAACCAGCGCAGTTCGCTCGGTGTCATTCTCGATCCCATTGCGGACAAGGGTTTGCTGCTCAGTGCCATCATCACCCTCAGCATCAGTAACTGGAGTCAGCTCGACCCTCGGGACGGGCAGTTTCCGGTCTGGTTCCCCGTGCTCGTGATCACTCGTGACGTTGTCATTTTGGTGGGCAGCGCCGTGCTCCATCTGCTCAACGGCACCGTGAAGGTCCGCACCAGCTGGACCGGGAAAGTGGCGACCTTTCTGCAGATGACGGCGATCGCCTGGGTGATGCTCCAGCTTCGCGTCTTGCCCTTGGTTTCCGTCGCGGCCGCAGCGGGATTGTTTACCTTTGTCTCCGGCGTAATTTACGTGCTCGACGGGGTGCGACAGCTGCAAGCGGGCGGACACGCGAACGCCAAAGCGGGTTAAGCTCTTCGCTAAACCGCGCCCCAAGCATGGACCCATCCCGACCAGAGAATTTCGCCGGCAAAGTCGCAATCGTCGGCCGGCCCAACGTGGGCAAGTCGGCGCTCTTCAATCGCTTGGCTGGACGCAACATCGCCATTGTGCACGATCAACCGGGGATCACCCGCGATCGGCTGGCGGCGCCGTGCACGAAGGGTGCCCGCCCGTTTTTGATCTGGGATACTGGAGGCATTGGCGGGGCCGGCGAGGTAGAGCTGACGACTCAGGTGCGCCGCGCTGCCGACGCCGCGATGCGCGAGAGCGACGTCATACTTTTCGTCGTCGACGCGCAGCATGGCCTCGCTCCCATCGATCAGGAGCTGGCGCTGGCGCTGCGCAAGTCGCACACCCCGGTGGTGTTGATCGTGAACAAGATCGATCACGAGAAGCATGAGCCGCTGGAATCGGAATTCGCGCGTCTCGGCTTCCAGCGCATGATCCCCATCAGCGCCGCGCATGGCCGCGGTATTTCGGAAGTGCTGCAAACCGTCGACGAGCTGTTGCCCAAATCAGCAGACAGCGATCAACAATCAGCGATCAACTCACCTCCCCTCGCCCTCGCGATCATCGGCCGCCCGAATGCCGGGAAATCGTCGCTCATCAATTCCATCCTGCACGATGAGCGGACGATCGTGAGCGACATCCCGGGCACAACGCGTGACGCCGTGGACATTGCCTACGAACGCGGCGGCGAGCAGTTTTTGCTCATCGACACCGCGGGGATGCGCGCGCGCAGCAAGCATTCCAGTTCGGTTGAAGTCTTCAGCGTCATGCGGGCGGAACGAACCATCCGCCGCGCCGATCTCTGCGTGCTGGTGATCGACGCGACAAGCGGCGTCACCACGCAGGACAAAAAGATCGCCGGATTGATTCAGGAATCGCGCAAGCCTTCCGTGGTGGTGTTGAACAAATGGGATCTCCTGAAGCCGGCCCGCGGCGCGAAACTGGCGATGAAGCAACTGGTCGAGCAGACGCGCGAGCAGCTCTTCTTCCTTGATTACGCGCCGGTCCTGATCGCCTCCGCTGCGACGGGCGAAAACGTGGCGCAACTCTTCGAGCGCATCTCCGAAATTCAGCACGCGGCCGCGGCCCGCATCGGCACCGGCGTCTTGAATCGAATGCTGCGGGCTGCCATGGCGGAGACGCTCCCGCCCACGATCGGCAACAAACGGCTCAAGCTTTTCTACGCCACCCAATCGGCCGGCGAGGCCGAGCGCGCGATCGATCCGCCGAAGTTTGTGCTCTTCGTAAACCAGCCGAAACTGCTGAGCGACACGTATGGCCGCTACCTTGAAGGCCGTATCCGGAAGGCGGAGCCGTATCCCGGATTGCCGGTCCTGCTCACGGTGCGAGCCCGCACCGAGACGCCGTAGCCGCCCGGCGGGCCCCGGGGAGCGGGAGCTTTGATCGAACGTTCTCCGAGCCGGCCTGTCTCAAATTATCCTCTTATGAAATCGACTCAGGAAATCACGCAGGAAGTCCAGCAGCTCGGCCAATGGATCCCCGCCTTGCGCGAGCAGATCGGGCACGTTGTCATCGGGCAAAAATATCTCGTCGATCGCCTCTTGCTCGGGCTCCTCGCCAATGGTCATATCCTGCTGGAGGGCGTCCCCGGTCTCGCCAAGACGCTGACGGTGAAGACGATGGCCGCGGCCATCCAGACCGGCTTCCAGCGTCTGCAATTCACGCCCGATCTGCTCCCGGCCGACTTGATCGGCACGCTTATCTACAACCCGCGCAGCGGCGAATTCACCACCAAGCTCGGCCCGCTTTTTTCAAATCTGATTCTGGCCGATGAAATCAACCGCGCTCCCGCCAAGGTGCAGAGCGCGCTGCTCGAGGCGATGCAGGAACGCCAGGTCACGATCGGCGACAAGACCTACCCGTTGCCCGACCCGTTCCTCGTTCTGGCAACGCAAAATCCGCTCGAGCAGGAAGGCACCTACCAACTCCCCGAAGCGCAGCTCGACCGCTTCATGTTGAAGCTGCATGTCGGCTATCCATTGAAGTCGGAAGAGCGCCAGATTCTCGATCTGATGGCGACCTCCGCGCCCGATCTCAGCGTCTCTCCGGTCGTCGATCCGCAGTCAATCATCGCCGCACGCGAGGTCGTGAACAGCATCTACATCGATAATCGCGTGAAGGATTACATCGTCGACGTCGTCTGGGCCACGCGCGAGCCGGCTTCCTACAACCTGAAACTCGACGGCCTGATTCGTTACGGCGCCTCCCCGCGCGCCACAATTTTTTTGGCCCTCGCCGCCCGCGCTCACGCCTTCCTCAACGGCCGCGGCTACGTCACTCCGCAAGACATCAAAAGCATCGGCCAGGACGTCCTCCGCCATCGCATCATCGTCAGCTACGAGGCGGAAGCGGAGACGATTTCGAGTGAGACGATCATCGAACGAATTTTCGCGGGATTACCCGTCCCGTGATCAGCGAAACTCGGCGCCGTTGGCGCTTTCCACGCTCGCGACCAAAAGCGGATTTATCCGCTCACCGAAATGATCCTGTTCGTGGTAAATATAAAGGACGCCTGACCGAGGCAAGCAAATGAAATCAGGATGCGGCACATCCAGCTTGGGGCCGTCTGCCAAATGAACGCGAAAGGGTGCGAACGGGACCTTCTGGAGCAGGCCTCGGAGTTCTTCGAGCATTTCTTGATTCTTCGCCGTCAGCTCAACAAAGACAAGTGAACGAAACACAGCAGACTCCGGCGGAGATTTTAAAGAAAATCCGCGCACTCGAGATCAAGACCAAAGGCCTCGTGCAGACCGTCTTCGCCGGCAATTACCATTCGGTCTTCAAAGGCCGCGGGATGAACTTTGATGAAGTACGCGAGTACCAGCCGGGCGACGAGATCCGCGCGATCGATTGGAACGTGACTGCGCGCATGGGCAACGCGTTCATCAAGAAATTTACGGAAGAGCGCGAGCTGACGGTTCTGCTCGTGGTCGATGTGAGCGCCTCGGGAAATTTCGGCAGCAACACGCAGTCCAAACGCGAGCTGGCGGCGGAAGTCGCGGCTTTGCTCGCCTTCAGCGCCATTCGGAATAACGACAAAGTCGGCCTGCTGCTCTTTACCGACGAAGTGGAGCTTTACATCCCCGCGAAGAAAGGCCGCTCGCACGTGCTGCGTTTGATCCGCGAAATTCTCTTTTTCGAACCACAGAGACGCGGCACCGATCCGGCGCTCGCGCTGCGTTATCTCAACAAAGTCGTCACGCGGCGCGCCGTTGTTTTCTTCGTCTCCGATTTTCAAGCCCGCGATTTCTCGCGCGAACTGGCGGTCAGCGGACGGCGGCACGATTTCATCGCCGTCCACGTGCAGGACGAGCGCGAACAGACGCTCCCGAACGTCGGCATTATCACGCTGGAAGACGCCGAGACCGGAGAGCAGATCGAGATCAACACCGCAGATCGCGGAATCCGCACGCATTTTGCGGAGCTGGCCGCGGCGCAGGCGGCGGAACTCCGGCGCACCTTGCACCGCCAAAATATCGACACCATCACGCTCGAAACCGGGCGCGATTATCTGCCCGGTCTGCGCGCTTTTTTCAAACAACGCGAACGCCGCCTCGCGATTCGTTAGACGCGTTCTCTATGGCCCCGTTCCTCGCGCAAGAGCTGCACGATATCTCCCCACCGGTCGATTACTCGCTCCTGCCGGCGTGGGTGGTTTTCGCAGCGGTCTTCCTCGGGCTCACGCTTCTCGGGCTGCTCGGCTGGCTCCTGCTCCGCTGGCGGCGGCGGCCCAAGGCGGAACAAACCCCGCGCATGCGCGCCCTAGACCTGCTGGGCCGCGCCCGGCGCGACATCGCCATGCTCAATCCGTACCAGTTCAGCATCGTCGTCTCCGATATTTTGCGGCGTTACGTGAGCGAGCAATATCAGCTGCCGCTCACTCGCCAGACCTCGGTCGAATTCCTCGAGACGCTCGCCCGCTCCACGACTTTTTCCCCCGACGAACAGTCGCTCCTCGGCGATTTCCTCAGCCGATGCGATTTGATCAAGTTTGCGCGTTACGAAGCGACCGCGGCAGACAGCGAATTGTTGCTCGAAGAGGCGACGCACTTCGTGCAAGGAGGCCAGCTTGAACCCGCGTAACTGGCTCCCGCGCGAAACGGAGTTCTCCTTCGCCTCTCCCTGGCTGCTCCTCCTGCTCCTCGCCCTGCCGCTCCTCGCGTACCTGCGCGGACAGCGCGGCCCCGCCGCCGCGCTGATTTTCTCCTCCACCGGAATCCTGCGCGGGCTCGGCAAATCCAGCGCCGCGCGCGCCGGCAGGTTTCTGCGCGCGCTCCTCTTCCTCGCGCTGGCCATCTTCACGATCGCGCTGGCGCGGCCGCGCCTCGGCAAAAATCTCACCCAAGTGGAGGCGAGCGGCATCGACATCATGCTCGTGCTCGATCTCTCCGGCTCGATGATGATCAAGGACTTCACGGTCGGCGGAGATCAGGCGACCCGCGTCGAAGCGACCAAGGAGGTCACCCGCAAATTCATCGAAGGCCGCCCGAACGACCGCATCGGCATCATCGCATTTGCGGGACGGCCCTATGTCGTCAGCCCGATGACGCTCGACCACGACTGGCTGCTGCAGAATCTAGAGCGCATCCGCGTCGGCCTGGTGGAAGATGGCACCGCGATCGGCTCCGCCACCGCGGCCGCGGCGAACCGGCTCAACGACAAAGGCTCGAAAAGCCGCGCCATCGTCCTCCTCACCGACGGCGAGAATAACGCCGGCAAAGTGCCGCCCACCACCGCGGCCGAAGCGGTCAAGGCCTTGCACATCCACTTCTATGCGATCGGCGCCGGCATCAACGGCGTGGCGCCTGCCCCCATCATGAGCAGCCGCGGGTTTGTGACCGATCTTTCGGGTAACATCCTCTACCAAAACCAGCCGGTGCACTTCAACGAAGCCGGTCTCAGGGAGATGGCGCAGATCGCCGGCGGCAGGTTCTTTCGTGCGACCGATACGCGCTCACTTGAGCAGATTTTTAGCGACATCGACCAGCTCGAGAAATCGACCGTCACGATGAAGAAGTTCCAGCAGTATCGCGATCTCTTTCCGGTCTGCATCATGGCGGGCTGCGGCCTCCTCCTCGCGCAGTTGCTGCTCTCGCAGACGATCTGGAGGAAGCTCCCGTGAACGCTCTCACCTTTGGCGCGCCCCAATGGTTTTGGGCGATGCTGGCGTTGCCTCTCCTGGCGTTGCTTTTCGTCAGGGGGGAACGCGGAGCCGCCGCCCGCCTCGGGCAGTTTGTCGCCCCGCGTTTACTGCCCCAGCTCGGCGCGGCCGTGAACCGTTCCCGGCGCGCCGTGCGGTTCGGCGTCGTCCTGGCTGGAATTGCCCTGGCGATCACCGCACTCGCGCAGCCACGCTGGGGTTACACCTACGAAGAAGTGAAACGCAAAGGGCTCGACCTGCTCGTGGCCGTCGACACGTCGCGCAGCATGCTGGCCAACGACGTCCCGCCCAATCGGCTGCAGCGCGTCAAACTAGCCGTGCAGGATTTGCTCACGGAGCTCCGCGGCGACCGCATCGGATTGATCGCGTTTGCCGGCCGCGCCTTCCTGCAGGCGCCGCTCACGATCGACTACGATGCCGCCGCGGAGGCGCTGAACGATCTCGACACCGAGACCATCCCCGAGGGCGGCACGAATATTTCCGAAGCGATCGACCTCGCCACTCGCACCTTCGGCAAATCCGCGATGGGCAACCGCGCGCTCATTATTTTTACCGACGGCGAAGATCTCTCCGGTGATTCGCTCAAGGTCGCGAAGGCCGCGGCCGATGCTGGCGTGCGCATCTTTACGGTGGGCGTTGGCACGCCGGAAGGTTCGCTCATTCCGCTGCCCGGCCAGGGCGGCGGCACCGCTTTTGTGAAAGACAGCAACGGGCAGGTCGTGAAATCGAAGCTCGACGAGAAGCGGCTGCGCGAGATCGCGGAGGCGACGGGCGGAATCTTTCTGCCGCTCGGCCAGGGACCGGCGACGATGCGGCAGCTCTACGCCGATGGCCTCTCGAAGTTGCAGGCGAGTGACATCGATGCCCGCGTCTCGCGCCAGCCGATCGAGCGTTATCAGTGGCCCTTGGGCGCCGCAATCCTGTTCCTCGCCAGTTCGCTGCTCATCAGCGAGCGCGGCCGCGTCCGGCGCGTATCTCCCGCTGGAAGGAAAACAGCTCCGCTGGCGGCGGCGGCGTTTCTCCTCATGACGATTTGCGCCCAGGCCGTGACTCCCGGCTTGGAGGCTTACCGAAGTGAGCAATACGACAAGGCCTATCAGGAATTTCAGGAGACGCTGCAGGCTCATCCGAACACGGCGGCGGAAGACAAGCTTCATTTCGATGCCGGCGCCGCGGCTTACAAAATGAAGGATTACAACAAGGCGCTCCAGTCCTTCAGTCAGGCGCTGCTTTCGCCCGATCTGCAGTTGCAGAGCCGCAGCCATTACAACCTCGGCAACACGCTTTACCAGCGCGGCGAGGCTCAGAAGGCGAAAGACGCCAAGCTGCAGGATTGGACGAACGCCCTCCAGCATTACGAGCAGACTTTAAAAGCCGAGCCCGAGAACAGAGAGGCGCAAGAAAACCGCGACTTCGTCCAAAACAAGATCGACGAACTCAAGAGAGAAGAACAACAACAACCCACCCCGACGCCGACTCCCACTCCTTCTCCGTCGCCTTCACCAAATCAAAAGGACCAAAACAAAGACCAGCAGCAGAAAAAAGACGGCGAAAAGAAACCCGACGAGAACAAGGATCAGCAGCAACAAAAAGACTCGGAAGGCAAGGGAGACCAGCAGCAACCCTCTCAAGGCCCGAGCCCTTCTCCCACTCCCGATCAGCAACCATCCCAAGGCAGCTCGCCGACTCCTTCCCCGTCGCCGTCCCCCTCTGCCGGCGGCAGCAGCCCCAGCCCTTCTCCCGGCGAACAGACAACTCCGTCGCCTTCGGCCTCGTCCTCGCCTTCCTCCTCCCCATCGCCCTCTCCTTCCCGACAGGGCAGCCCCTCACCTTCCCCCTCCTCTGGTGAAGGCGAAAACGGGCAGGGCGGCGATGCTTCGCCGACGCCCAGTGCCACGCCAGGCGACAAAAAAAGCGGCGAGGTGAAAGGCGCCGGGGAAGAACCATCCCCAACTCCAGCGGAAGCCGAAGCGGAGGCGGAGTCGACACAGGAAGGCCAAATGACCGAGCAACAAGCCGAGCGTCTCCTTCGCTCCATGAAAGATGAGGAGCAGCGCGTGCAGCTCGATGAACGCAAGCACGTTCGCCCTGTCTATAAGGACTGGTAGCGGGGGCGTTGAGGGTTGAACGTTGATGGTTGAGGGAAAGACGATGAAATCGCTGCGCTTTGTTTTGTTTCTGCTGTTCTCTGCGCTCGTGGGAGCGGTCCGCGCGGCGGGACCCACCGTGACCGCTGTCCTCAGCGACTCACAGACCGCCGTCGGCCGTCCGGTCCAGTTGGAAATTCAGGTCACCGGCGCGTCAAATCCGAAACCTCCCAGCGAGATCGTGGTGGACGGCCTCGAGATCCGATCGGCTGGCGTGTCGCGCCAGGTGCAGATGAATAACTTCAACGTGAGCTACAGCCTCACCTACAATTACAATATCCTACCGCTCAAGATCGGCTCGTTTAAAATCCCTCCGCAGACAATAGAAGTCGGCGCGACCACTCTGCGGACCCCAGAGTTGACGCTGACGGTGAGCGCCTCCCCGGGGCAGTCCGCACGTCCCGGCAGCGGCGGCGCCGGCAACAGCACCAACCCGGATGTTGATCCCTCACAGATTGGCTTCCTCGAAATGATCCTGCCGAAGACCACCGCCTACGTCGGCGAAATGGTGCCGGTGCAGATCCGGCTCGGTCTGAATACACGCGCGCCGATCGAGTCGCTCAATCAAGGCGTCCAAATTTCCGGCCAGGGATTCACCACCCAGAAAATGCCGGAGCCGCGGCAGACGATCGAGACGATCAACGGCCGCAACTACCAGGTCTTCATCTTCAAGACTGCGGTAGCCGCGGCGCGGCCCGGTCGGATCGAGATCGGCCCGGCCGAGATCAACCCCGTCGTGCGCGTGCCACGCACTTCCCGCCGTCCCGCGCCCTCGCGCGATCCGTTCGATGATCCGTTTAACATGTTTAACCAGATGTTTAACGACCCTGCGTTTGCCCCCTCGGTCCCGAAGGAGGTCAGACTCAGCAGCAAACCCGCGGCGCTCGAAGTGAAACCGTTACCGTCGGGCGCGCCGCCCACCTTTTCCGGCGCGGTCGGCACCTTCACCCTGAAAGCCGACGCAAACCCGAAGAAGGCGCAGGCGGGCGATCCGGTGACGGTGGTCGGCACCCTCACCGGCCGCGGCAATTTCGATCGCGTCACGGCACCTGCACTCGAGGATGAAAACGGATGGCACCTCTATCCGCCTTCGAACAGCTTCAAACAGGATGACGATGTCGGCATCAGCGGCGCAAAGAGCTTTGAAATGGTGGTGAGCGCCAAGGAGCGGAAGGACAAACTTCCGCCGCTCGTCTTCAGCTATTTCGATCCCGTAAAGGAGAATTACGTCACGCTCCGCAGCGACGCGATCCCACTGCAGATTACCGGCGGCTCTGCCCCTTCCCCGAGCGCCCCACCCGCCGCGACCGCCGCCGTGCCGCCTCCCCTTTCCGCCACATCGCCGCCGGCCGCTCCCACACCGCCGCCGCAGGAAATCCTGACTCAGCTGGACGATCGCGCGCTTGCGGGCCAAAGCTTCACTCCCTTCTACGCGCAACGTGCCTTCTGGGCGGCGCAGCTCTTGCCCCTGCTGGTCCTCGGCGGCTACATCGGCTGGAAACTGCGGCAGGCGCGGCGCGACAATCGCGAAGCCCAGCGCGTCGTGCGTCTGCAACAGGAAGCCACGGAGTTGCACCGCAAGCTCCGCACCTCCCAAAACACTCCGCAACAGTATCTGGCCAACGCCTCCCGCATGGTGCAGTTGAAAGCCGCGCTCGCGCAGAACGTCGATCCGAACTCAATCGATGCCGAGAGCGCTGCTTCCGTTTTCCGCTTGGACGAAGCGGATCGGGCCCGCATACGACAGCTCTTCGCCCAGAGCGACGAGTTACGTTACAGCGGCGCAAGCAACGGCGATCGCGCGATGTCGCCCCAGCGCCGACAGGAAATCATGGACTTGGTCGCAAGCCTCCGCGCATGAAGACCTTGGCTACTCTGTTTTTGCTCCTGGCGTTCGCCGCGGGTGCCCTCGCGCAGGAGGTGGACGATGCCTTCGCGCGCGGGAACGAGGAATATCGCGCCGGCCGTTTTTCAGAAGCAGCCGACCTTTATGCAAAGGCAGTGCAGGCCACGCGCACAAACGCGCCGCTCTTCTACAATCTCGGCAACGCCTCCTACCGCGCTGGCGATCTAGGACGGGCGATTCTCAGCTACGAGCGCGCCCTTGCGCTGGAGCCGGTCCACCCCGAAGCGCGCGCAAATCTGCAGATCGCACGCGACAAAGCCCGCGCCCTGCAGTTGCCGGCCACCGCCTCGGATCAGTGGCTCGCGCGCCTCCAACCCAAGCAATACTCCATCATCGCAGCCGTCGCTTTCTGGCTCGCCGCCTTCGGCCTCGCCGCGTCGGCGTTATCGCGGCGGCGCTCCCGCGGGCGCATCGCTGCGTCCCTTTTTGCGCTGCTTATCTGCGTTGGGAGCTGCGCGGCGATTTATCGGCTCGAGACCGGCCCCAACGGCCGCGCGCTCGGGATCGTGACCGGGAAAGAGATCGCCGCCCGCCTCGCTACCGCCGACAGCTCAGGCACCGTCCTCATCCTGCCCACCGGGAGTGAAATCCAAATCCTCAGCACCCGCGGCGAATGGACTTACGCCGCGCTGCCGAACGGTCTCCGCGGCTGGATTCCCGCCAACAGCGCCGAACGCGTCCGGCTTTAGCAGATCGGCGGCAGCGCGTCGGGCGAGCCGCCGCCGCCCGTGTCTCAGATTGCTAACAGGAAAGTGAGCACTGACCTCATTCCATCCATCTCTTTGTCCGGAAGTCGCTCCGCTTTGACGATCTTGGCTTTGCCTTCGGCGCCTAAGCTTACCGTTAAGAGGAAAGCCGCACCTTTGCTCTGCCGTAAGCACGAAAGTTTTTGCTGAACACGGTCTTCTTGCCGCCCCCTGCGATGCGATAAATCGCGTCCGCGTTGAGATCAGAAAACAAGGAGGTTCCCTTGGGGATCAACAGCCAGGCCGTGCGCCAAATCCAATCCTTTGCCCACCACCGTCTTGCGGCCCGCCGCGTCAGACTTCACCACCGACTCTTCGGTCGCGAAGAAAAGATTTCCGGCGGGCTTCGCGCCAAATTACCGCCGCGCGTGTGAGCAGCGGCGATCTGGCCATAATTCCAGAGAAACCGGGTTTCATCGCGTACAAAATAACTCTCCGAGGCGTCCGACTTTTGCTACGTCGGCCCGCCAGGGAGAGAAATATCACGGATGGCTAGGAGAACACGCCCCCTGCCTGAAATGCCTTAGGGTATTGTCGTTCCAGAAGACGAGCGCACGACAACGGCATCGCCGCCATTGATCGTACCATCGAGGTTCACGTCGGAACGGAAGTTGGTATTATTGGCCTGTTGACCGGAGCGCCCCCGAGTCTGGGTCGTGTCGCCCGAATTAACAAAGCGATCCCCGGTGGTATCGCCAAGGAGCACGCCCATCGTCGCGGAGACGTTGCCGAAATGGATACCATCACTCACGCCGATGAGGGTGACGGTAAGCAACTGTCTGTTTGTGACGCCCGTGAGATTGACCGTGATGACGGAGCCACTCGCGGACGCGTTGACCACGCTTCCTGTGCCGGACGTGACCGTCGCGCCGCTGAGGATAACAGGACTTAAGAAGTTAAAGACGAGTTGGAAATCGCCGTTGGCGCCACCGGTTCGGCATTCGATGCCGGGATTACCGACAACCGGCAATGGGATATCAAACGGCCCGCCAACGGCGTGCACTTTGCGGGAAACAACGCCGGCCGGGATGGGCGCGCCCACCGGGTCGGCCGTGAGCATGACAGAGCCGAAAGAGACCGTGCTAAGAACTGTGATGCTGACCAGGCCATTGCTTTCACCCGAAAACAACCGAACCCCGATATCGCCGCTGGGAACGGTCGCGCCAGTGATGAAGGTAAATGTAAAGGTGGCTGAAGTGGCGTTGATCGGAACGAGATTAACAAAGAACGCCGCATCAGACTGTACTGCAAAATCGGTCCCGGGTGACGGTGATGCTCCTTGAATGCCGCCCGCGGTCAGCGCGACTCCTACACCGCTATTGGAGAGGGCCTGGAGCGTGAGAGCGCTGCTGGCGCTGACGGTTCCGGTGAGGGTATAACTCGTGTGCGCCAGGACCGGTACGCCAGTGATCGTTTGAAAAGCCGCCCCCTTGTTTTGAACGAGGTTTCCCACTACACCGACGGCCAGCAGACCGGTGATTTGCGCCTGCCCCGGCACCACGCTAACGGTCGGCTGGAGCAGCAGTCCCAAAACGCCCACTGCCATACCGTTCCACGGCCCCAGGCCAATTTGAGCGGTTACGTTGCCCAGGCCGCCCCCGATACTACCCTGGTCCGTCCCGGTATTGAAACTGCCGTCGTTGGTCGTTGGCCCGATCAAAACAGTCGCCGCGGCCGGACTGCCGTTCAATAAAAACGCCGCGAAGAGCGTAAGTGCAATCGCAGAAATGCTTCGTGTCAAAGTTTTCATTATATTTGTTTTTTGTTTGTTTAAGTAGAACTATAACGGATTTCTGATGGCCGTTGGATGGATCTTAGAGTAAAAAATAGAGGGTGGCAATTGCGCAGGAGAAAGGGGTCGGTCTGGGTTGCCCCGATTTGACGGGACAGTGGGCGTGGGATCAAAACCCACAGGAGCCCACATGAAAATACAGTTATCGAAGCCGATTCGCGATAAAGCGAGCCACACCCCGGAGTACAAGGAACAGGCGCTGGAGTTATGGCGTACCAGTGGCCGGAGCGCGTCCAAAGTAGCGGCGGAGTTGGGGAATTCGGCCGCCTCTGCTCTATCGCTGGGCACGCCACGAGCGTACGCCAGCCAGCAGCACCGCGCCGCCCGAACAAAAGCGCCTCCGCACCGTCGAGGAGCTGGAGGCGGAGCGGCTGCTTGCGCGAGGAGAACGCGAAGTTCCTGGAGCAGCGTGAAGTCTTAAAAAAATCTCTGGGCATCCTCTCCAAAGTGCCGCCGAGCGGTATGCTCGGATCAAGCAGATGAGCGGCCGATACAAAGTCGCCTGGCTTTGCGAGGCGCTCCTGGTGTCGCGCAGCGGCCATTACGATTGGGTCGAGCGCCGGCGCCAACCCCGCCCACGCGCCTCGAGAGCCTGCATTTGCGAGAGCGCCTCCGGCAGGAGTTTGCGCGCAGTCGCCAGCCAAATCCTCAGCACCCGCGGCGAATGGATCTACGCCGCGCTGCCGAACGGTCTCCGCGGCTGGATTCCGGCCAACAGCGCCAAACGCGTCCGGTTTTAGCAGATCGGCTGCACGGCGTCAGGCAAGCCGCCGCCGTCGTCGAACCGACGCCCGAACATCCGGACGCAGCGCGCCCCACCGGCGCGCTGCTCCGGTGATTTACTTGAGAGTTCCTCGCAGCTATTATTTCGCGGCGTCCGCCTTCACATTAGTGTGAAAGATCGCCAGTCACTCGTCACTCTCCATTTTCTAGACGGTGCCCGCGTTGTAGACGCCCGAGGCATCCTTCCCGTCATACGTCCCTTCGAGGGTTCTTCCTTCTTTGTCGACCACGAGCGCTTCGATTTCCGCTCAAGGTCTCTGCATGACTGCCCGACGAGAATGCATCCACAGATTACGCAGCTTTCACAGATTGAATCACCCGATTCACCATTCACTGCTCATCGCGGGCCGCTCTTAATCGCTCGCGCCCTTTTCTTCTCGGACTTCTTTGTCCGACATCCGATGCGTTTTTGGAATCCTCTCGTTGCGGTCTAAGGCGGCGACGCTGCCGGTGATTGTGCGACTGGCTTATCGGAAGCAGTCGAAGGCGCAACTTCTTTGAGTCCATTCACCTCTCGCTGGGTAACGTCGCAAAGAAATTGAAGCTTTCGGCTCTCCTTTTCGGTATCGGGCGCGAATGGAAGATATAGCTGCACAGCCTCATCGCGCGCCTTATTCCACCCGTCGTACTCCGAGCGCAGCAACTCGACGTTGCTGCCTTCGCGCATCCCGGCATCGGCCAACTCCTTTCCGCGAAGTGTGTTCATCTCCTGATCCAGGGCGGTGAAGCGCGGTTTTAGAATTGCCTCTGACGGCGGCGACTCGACCGGCTCGGCGAAAACCACGTAGCTTCCGAGCTGCTCGCCCGCGAACGTGACGTACGGAAAAGTCTCGTACGGTTTTTCGCTATGAAGCTTGGTATTAACCATTCGCAGATACGGCGTTTGTTCGAACGCTTTTGTCCGCGTGTTGAAATAGGCGAAGCGTTGTTGGACCTGGTCTTGGAGATCTTCCTTGAAGTGAATCAGCATGCGAGCCGAGTCGAGACTCCAGCCGGCAGAGCTGCCTTCAATATCTCTTCGAGCGAAGTGGAATTCTTTGGACGCGTATTCCAGAGCATTTTTCCAAAACCATTGCCTCTTGTTCAATGCAGAGAAAACCAGGCCGCCCATATCTCGGTAGAATTCGTGTTGGCGGTTATCAAACAGCCAAGTCTCATCGGGAGAACCGCTGAACTCCTCGGGCGAACGATCGTCGGGGTCTGCTCCGAGCAAAGGCTTGCGCCGACTCGGATCTTTCGCTGGCACAATCCACAACGCCGACCGGTCGACGCTCGCTTGGATCCGGTAATTACCCTGCGGACTTCGATACAAAATTTTGTCCATTAGCAGAGTCGAACGCGATGGCGATTCCGCCGCTTTCCCTGTCATCTCATGCGTTTTGACGATCTTCCACTTGCCGGCCTCATCAAACTTTAGAGTGAAAAGTAGATCGGCGCCGAAACTAGGGCCCACGTGCTCACCGTCCCTCCCATGCACCGTCTCCAACATGGAAGCATGCACAACCAGAGTGCTCGAATCGAGCCACTGTTCCGCCTCGACCGTCCACTGGTTCATATGAAGGAAGGTCTTCTTAGGCAGACCTTTTCTCTTTGCTTGCGCGTCTATAATGTTACCGGCCCGCTCCATAAGCTCGTCACCGTTGCCGAGCGCCTCTTCCAGTGGTTCCCACTGATTGTCACGCTGCTGGTAAACCAACGTTTCGTTCTGTTTTCCTCCGCTACAAATAACGGCAAAGCGTTTTGAATCCGGCGCCCAAAGCGGCGCAGTTCCGCCGAGAGAGCATGAGAACTCCAATGCGACGTCGTTAGTGCCAGCGTGAAATAGCTTCGGCGTGTCGCCGCTCCTATATTCCCATTTCTTGTCTGGAGAAGTAGAACTGGGAGTTTGCGCTGCAGCCTGTCCCGCCTGAGCAACGGATTGTTCGCCCTGCGATTCTGGCGGCGAAGCCGACGGCGCGGGCGTCCGACTAGCCGACGTTTTTCCTGCGCTGGCAGTTCCATTATCGAGCATGGCCTTTAACTCTTCACTGCGCTCTTGAGTCAGTTGGGTCATCCTTCCGTAGCGAACTGTTGGAGCGATCGATCCGCCATCTGCCTTATCAGCCGCACGCGCTGCCTCCGCATCGCGGGACGCGACCCATGCTCGCTGGGTTTCCTTGAGTTTTAGTTTTTCGGCAGTTGGAAGCTTTGCCAAAACCGCCTGGTAAGTTTTGTTAAGCTCCGCATCGGCTCGCGCAAAATCTGCGCGGGCCGGCGCGTTAATAGCTGCCTGCGTCTGCGCGTGAATCTGCGCGACGGGAATGGCAAGTGAGATCAGCAGAGTTGCGCATCGCAGGAGTAATCGACGAACTGGCGATGAATTGCGCTGCGAGTTCATTCTTCGAGGTGCACCGAGTCCGTCATCGAAGCGCGGTAAGCAGTGCCTTAAGCGAGGCGTTATCGTAGTCGGGGTAAATGATGTCATCAACGCGCCATCCGCTTTTAGACGGAACAAGTCGGAAGACGACTACTCTCTCTGTTTTGGCGGCGTTAAACAATTTGAAGTGTGCTTCGAATCGATGGGCCTGCGGCGGCGTTCCCTGCGTGATGCGAAGATGAAACCTGAGATTATCGTCGAAGTCCTGAGCTCCCAGCATTGGATCGAACTCGATTCCGCAGAGGTCGCCATCGGGACAGTCCCGCTCCACCTGGGCATTCTTAAGGAACAGCTTGGTTAGCTCGGGGCTAAAATATTTCGACAGCACAGCGCGGTTCGCAAGGTCCAGTTCTTTGTGCTCCCACGGGCGGTGAGCCTTGTAAAGCGCGCCAATCAACTCCTCTGGCCGGTCTCCCGCGGCGACCGCAGATGACGCAACAACCGTGAGCAACGAAAGAACAAGTCTAGTCATTACGATCGACATTCGCATTTGGATGCGCTCCATTTGCCTGCGCATCCACTTGCTCGCAAATACAGTCTCGGATTCATTGTTAGGGCGCCTTGGCATCATACAAATAATGTGGCTATGAAACTTATCACGTTCGTTATTGCACTCAACTCTTTTTGATTTACGCTGCCGATGGTGCTGAAAGTTGAAGCGAAGGATGTCAACAAGTAAGAGGAAGCACTCGCGACCATTTGGTCCAAAGATCGACATGAAAATATTCTCGATATGTTGTGTTTTATGCATGGGCTGTTGTTTCGCGGGTGAGTTGCAGTCTGAACCAGCAGCCGAGAACGATGATGAAGCGTCGTTGAAAAGTGGGGAAGAAATCAAATGCCAGTCGCCCGACGGAAAGTTTGCCATGCTGCTGAGCGACGACTCAGACGGATATAAGGTCCAACTCGTGGAAGTCAGCTCACGCCAGCCGGTCGTGGAGCTGGCAGCTAACGTTGCGTATCCCCCGGTCAAGAAATGCAAGCTGCTCTGGTCGCCCGATTCGAAACGGGTCGCGTTCTTTGAAGCGAACCGGCGTGGCGGCGACACGACGGTCTACTTTCGGAATGAGTCTGGGTTCGAAAAAAAACCACTGCCGGAATGGCCCGGTTGCGGAGAGACGGCCAAGAAAGACAAAGACAAGACCTATAAGGGTCTCGAGAGCAACATTGCGCCGAAAGAATGGCTCAAGTCGGGGGCTTTGGTCGTAGTTGAAGTTCAAGGATGGGAAACCGTGAGTAAGGAATTGCGGAGTTGTACCCAAACCGTGACAATTGCGTTTGACGCCAGGCACAAGGCTTCGATCCAAAGCGTACGGCGGGAAAAATTAAAACGGCACTAAGAATAAGGGATGATGCGAAAGCCATTCTTTCTACTCGTTAGGTCTTTCTGTGTTACGTTTTCGGTCTTCAGCCAGACCGCCATCGCAACCCGGGACGGAAAGCAAGCAATGGAAGGTATACCTAAAGTCAGGAATAACAGGCTTGATGGATCGAAGCCGAATTCGGCTGTTGCCGGACGAGCCGCTCATGAAGTTCCACTATGACGCGCGCAAGAAAGCATGGCGAAAATGTCAGTCAAAGAAAGTTACAGAAAATGACGAGGTTGCGTGGGCAGCTAAGAAACATGGGGTCGATTATTACAAAACTTTGCTCCAAGCCAGCGAAGGAGACCTGAAAGCCATTGCGCGGATTTTTTCTCTAACGGGATTCATGGATGGAGCCGCGGCCGAGTCCTACTTCCGGGATACCTGGGAACTTTTCCACATCCTGGGTGACAGGAAATTTGTCGAATTTCTGCGCGGCCAATCTCTCGAGGATCAATTGCAAACCAGAGACAGTCTCTGGGACGAGGTCCCCGGTGGGCTGGATTACCCCGATTACCTCCGGCGTCACTTCCCCGAAACGGCCAAGATCCTGTTTCGCGGTGAAATCGTTGATTGGATGTCCCCAAACGGCCTCTATGCCATTCGCAAGACGTTTTCGAATCCGGACGACCTAACGGATTCCAAGGTTATTCATGCCGAATTGATCGGGAAGTCGAACGGCCAAATGCTCTGCGATCTCACGGCCGACGACATTGGCGCGGATCGCGAGCGGGAAGGACAAGTCGTTTGGTCGCCCGATTCGAAGCGTTTTGCCTATGTATCCACCGATAACACTGACAGTCGTAATCTTAAACCGCGAAGGACACAGACGGTCGTTTACCAGATATCGGGAAAGTCGTTTGCTAAAGTGGAACTGGCGTTCGACAAACCTCCAGGCCGGGAGACAGACCATGAGCTGGCCGGCGCGGCCATGGAGAGCGATTGGGTCTCCCCAGAACATTGGACGAATGCGAACACGCTGACCTTGAAGAAGCAGGACGACTATGGAAAACTGACGGCGCCAACCGGAATTTATCGCTTTTTTCGCGTCTACGAAATCACCGTTTCATTCAAGGAGGATGGCACCGCCGCTGTCTCGTGGAAACTTCAGACCGATCACTGAACATGAAACCAGTTCTACTAATAGTTCTGTTCGCACTTGTTTATCCCACGACCGCTTGGTCGCAAGAGGCGGTGATGGCTATGCTCGAGGGTGAGGATGGATACCAGCTGTCGGGTTTTACCGAATGTGACTGCGAAGCTGATGAAGCTGATGCGAAAGCTACCTCGATCATACAACCCGGTGAACGATTCATCGCACGTGGTTCTGACGGCAAAAAGGACTGGGGAGTGTATCTCAAGTCGGGAATTCGCGGCACCATTCCTCGTAACAGGATTCGTATCCTGCCGGGTGAACCACTGGCAAAACTAAACTTCGCGATCTGCAAGAAAAAATGGCGAAAGTTGCAGTCTCAACGGATCAAAAAGACCGACCCTGTTGCCTATTCGGCAAAAAAATACCATGGCGTGGCAAACGTCTCAGCCACATGGATGGAGAGGCCGGCGAAGGGCATGAAGAGACTGCTTGGATACTTCTTCATGTCGCCGGCGATGACACTTTCGCCAAGCTGCTCGCCGGGCAGTCTTCCGGGGTTCGGGAAGGATACGCGGCATTTTTAGGCTTCGAAAGCCCACCATTTCAAACCCGAAGCCGTACATCAAACTACATTTCCCGAAAACCTACTCGATACTCTACGGCAAAGAGCCTGACTAAATAAGAAACAAGCTCCGCTGGGCCTCCTATTCCACGGGAAAACGGCTCTTAGTCGCTCGATAAGAAATCACTCAAAGACTGCCTATCGAGTTACTGGTTGAGCTTTCGAGTCTAGCCGTGGTGACACCGGCCAGAAATTGGAGCCGGCGGCGTTCTTCTTCTCCTTTGGGCGCGAATCGCAGATACATTTTCACTCCCTCGTCGCGCGCTTTGACCCACGCTTCTCCTTTCTCACGCAATTCATCCGCGTCCTCTTTGCCCAATGCGGATGTGCGCTCTGTGTAGCGTTTATTGAGCTTCTCATCAAGCCCGTCCAACCGTGCTTTTAGTTCCGCCTCGGGTGGCAATGGCTCGGTCGGCTCGGCGCAGACAACATCCGCAGGACGTTCAGGAAGATTCTTGGGGATGTTTTTGTTCAGCTCACGCAGATAGGGCGTCTGTTCGAGCGTCTTCGTGCGCGTGTTGAAGTAAACGTAGAAAGGTCCGCGTTCACGCACGTCTCCATAAATGCCAAAAAGCAGTCGACTGGAATCAAAACTCCAGCAGCGGAACATGGTTTCCAGATGGTTCTCGTCGCGTTTCTCCAGGAAATCCGCTTTCTTAAAGCCGCCATTTTTGATTGCGTAACTCCGAACCGTTTGCGCAAACCATTTCTTTCCTTTCAGCGGCGCGAACTTGACGCCGCTTTCGCGGTGATAAAGCTCCTGTTCACGCACTCCGTGATGTCGCCAATGCTCTGTATAAAAAAGCCAGCTCTCATCCGGAGAGTAGTAAAATTCGACCTGACATTCAGCTGGGTCGTGCCCGCCGTTGGCGTCTGGTAAAGGGGCCCGCTCAGCGGAATTCCTTGTGGACACGATGAACGGCTCGGCCTGGTCGTTCCATTCAATGTGATAACTGCCTTTCGGGCTCACATATTCCATCACATCTTTCTCTTCCTCGGCCGCAAGATGCGCAGACAAAAGAGCGAGGGCCGCAAGGCCAGGGAATAAAGCAATGGAATTACAACATTTCATCATCGTATTCGTTCAGTATGTCACTCCTCCCACGCCTCATCCGGTTGCGTCTCGATCCTCGCCGCGGTGACATCGCAAAGAAATTGAAGGCGGCGGCGTTCTTTTTCCGCCGGCGGAAAGAGCGATACATAGAATTTCGCTCCTTCATCGCGATGCTTTATCCAGCTACGCTGACCGTCCCGTACATTCGAGACCTGATCTTTATCCATCTTTGCGATGACCTCGGCATAGCGCTTGTTTAATTGTCGATCTAAAGCATCGAACCTGCTCTTCTGCTCCGCTTCACTCGGCAAAGAATCGACCGGTTCGGCACAAGCGAGCATCTCAGACTTTGTCTTGTTCAGCTTCCGTAGATAATCCGTTAGCTCGAACTTGTTGGCGCGCGTGTTGAAGTAAAAATACCGTTCATCGGTCGAGCGTCGGTCTTCGCCGCCGAGCATCACGACCAAAAACCGTGACGCGTCGGAGCTCCAGCAGCCAAACCGGATCATCGCGCACATACCTTCAGCGGAATAGTTGGTTTTAAAGGCGCCTAGTTTTACCGCATCCTTCCATGCCCGGTCGCTAAATGACGACGTCGCTTCAAAGGTATCGTCATCCTTGCGACGATAAAGATCTCCGCGTTGCAAGCACGAGCCCTGATGGGATTCTACGAACAACCACCGCTCGCCAGGCGCACTGTAGAACGCGGTTGGGAAGGTTATCTCGGTCGAATAAAGCTTTGTCCGCTGGCTCTCATCCCGCGTCGATACGATCCAAAACTCTTGCCCGCTTTCATCATCACTGGTGGGTGTAGCGTTGGCTCGCAGGATTCGAAACGCGCCAGTCGGACTGGTGTAGAGAACTTGGGGTTTCTCTTCGGCCTGCGCTGTCGTCGAAGATGATTGTGCGGATGGTGTCGCGACGGGAGGCGATGGCTCTTCAGAGAGTCTCTCAGCGGCGACCGGTTCTTCGTTCGCAGCAAGAACCCAAGAGCCGCAACTGATCGCGCAGCCAACGATTACAACAAGAGTGAAGGACGATTTCATTGTTCCTTGGTTTCCTTTCTGTCAGGCCAGACAAGATACTGCAGAGCCTCGGTTCGTTCCTCGGCAAGCTTGGATTTCTCGGCAACGGAATTGGCTGTATCGCGTTGCTTTAGCCACTCGATTTGATCTCGCTTTATCTTGGCAAAGTCCGCTGGCGAAAGCAAAAGACGTATCGCGTTGTAAACATCGTTCAAATGATCATCGAGATATTTGCACTTCGTTTCCTCGGAGCGAAAAAGCTGTTTGTCGTCCGAGGGCATTGGCTCGTCCGCACCGTCCCAATTTTTGAATGCGTCAGGCGAGACGACTAATTGTTCATAGCTGTAACTCGTCGAAGCTTTATCAAGCATCTCATTCTCTTCCGCAGTGAGTGAACGCGTTGCGGACCTGATCCATTTTTTCGAACCCACATCGAACGTTCCCTGAAACAACGCATAATAGGTCTTAACATCTTCAAGCTGCTTGGGATTATTACTGGCGGTCGCATACACGCGAAGTTTCCGGGCGAGCTCGATAGAAAAATGCGGATACACGTCTATCGTATCGCGCGCCTTTTTCTTGATCAGCAGATCGATGGCTTTTTGAATGTGCTGGCCGATGTCCGTGTGGGTGAAACTTTCGCCCTTCAGTTCCAAGATAGTGGCATAAGCAAATCCGTAGCGTCCCCAATAGGTCGCGACGCAGAAGCTTGAATCGGACGTCCAATCTGTATCCAGATGGCTGTGATTCTCTCCCTCGACGTATTCGAAGTGCTTAACTTTTCCGAGCAGCCGGTGCGTCTGTAAGTTTGCGAAATAATCGACGAACACCTCGCCTTCCTCCGGTAGCAGAATCGTCGCCCCATCGTCAACGTGCGATGAAGTCGTTACGACGATCCCGTAATGTCCGTCAGGCGAATGCGAGTCTGCGTGAAGAGTGAGATGCTCCGGCCAGTCTGCGGCGGTCGCTTCAAGAGTCGTTAGGTTAAAAGCAACCAACAAAACGCAGCCAAGCCTGGAGAAAACTTGCGAGTGATGAGATTGCCGCCGCCAATCGAAGTTCATTCTTCGAGGTGCACCGAGTCCATGATGTGGTCAATCTCCTCTGTCCGCGCAACGAATTTCTTATTCATAAACGCCGTGTACAGATCCTCATTGTCTGGCGTTAGCCCGCTTATTCATTAATGTTGTCGAGGCCAGCAAATTTCCAGCCGCTTTTGGTCTGTTCAAAGATGAAGCGAATCGGTGCGTTTTCCCAGTCGTTGGGAGTTGCCTTGAACGGGCAGTATACCCGTGCGCGAGGTTAGTCTTAACCACGATGGCGTCGCTCGGCGAGAGCTCCAGAGCTTTGAGGAAAGCTGCGATCGCCTCACGGGGCTTTCGATTGAATAGCTGATACCAGCCAAGAGATAAGTAGTAATCTCCGTTTTTTGGATCGAGTTCAAGAGCCCTCCATGAATCCGCGACCGCGGCATCGTACTCCTTCTTTTTAGCGTGGACCCCGGCACGGGAGTAATAGGCCTTCGAATTTTTCGGATTGAGTTCGATGCCGCGATCATAATCGGCCATAGCCCCTTCCAGGTCGCCCTTGTCATCCCTGGCGTTGCCACGATTTAAGTAGGCAATGGCATATTTCGGATCGAGCTCGACGGTGCGATCATAGTCGCTGATGGCTCCATCAAGATCGCCCTTTCTTCGCCTGGCCACGCCGCGGTCGCAGTAGGCTTTTGCGAATCGCGGTCGAGTTCGATCACGCGATTATAATCGGCGATTGCTCCGTCTAGATCGCTCTTCTGCTTTTTGGCGAGGCCGCGGTCGTAGTAAGAATAGGCGTATTTCGGATCAAATCCGATGGCGCGATTGTAATCAAGGATAGCTCCATCCAAGTCACCCTTGTCACGCTTGGCGTTGCCGCGGTTGCTACAGGCGACGGCATCTTTCGGGTTGAGTTGGAGGGCACGATTGAAATCGACGATAGCGGCGTCCAGATCGCCTTTTTCTTGCTTGGCCAGGCCGCGGTTATTGTAAATCGCAGCGTCTTTTGGATTGAGTTGAATGGCGCGATCGTAGTCCGCGATAGCCCCATCTAAGTCGCCCTTCTCAGCCTTGGCTTTGCCGCGATTAAAGGCGGCGATCGCCGCGGCCGCTGGTTCATGCGAACTGCCCTGAATCGGCCCCGCCGGCGTTGGCGACGCTTTGGCCGCGCCGGGACTCTTTTCCGCTGATTGCATTTGCTCCCATACGAATTCCGATACTTCGGATCCTTGCTGAGCGCTCATCATGTAACCAAACCCGAGCGTCACCAAGTTAGCCGCGCCCGCTGCGACCACCCTGTCTCCTTCCAATCGCATTGATCCTGAAAATTCATGCAACAGCACGCTCTCGCTCTTATCGCTTGTGGGTTTCCTGAACGTAAGACGAGTTGGAGCGCCAGTGGGAGCTTCCGACAGTGCTTCGAAGATCCATTGGACTCGTCCATCAGTCGTTTCAGATTTTTCCAGAAACTTTGCGTCCACCGACGGAACGTTTAGCGCCGCCTCGATCATTTTGATCCAGCCATCCAATTTTCGAGCTGTTTCCTTGTCGACGGGTTCACCGGATCGACCCCAATCCTCTCTTAGGGCAAGAGTCATGGCGTATCGGTTGCGCTCGGGGTAATCGATGGGCAAGCCTGTGCGCATTTTGTCATTTGAATGCACCCAAGGTTTTCCATGTTGGCGTGTATAGGTGCCGTCATCACACTGGAGCCGTTCCGGTCCTTCGGACGGATAGCGGTCGTACTTGAACGAGACTGGTAATTTCACGATCGCAACGAAATGGATCTTCGAATAAAAATCGCGGCTGTATTTTAAATTGTCCGCCGCGAACTTCGCGTCCTCTGCTAACAAAGTTGGCAAAATTAGGGCGAAAGCCGCCACGATTCCAAGACATTTTTGTTGCATGGATCTGTCGCCCTTCATTTTCCAGCGGAGATAGGCGTTAAAGTAAACTTACGAGAGCCAAGGAAAGTCATCGTGAGTAAGCGGGATAGAATAGGCCGATTCATGCTATCGTTAGCGCGTTGTTTCTTCTGCCAGGAGCTTGCTGGCCTCATCCAGGTTGGCTTTGGTCGCGACTTTCTCCAAGCCGCGATTCAGTTCGTCGTTCGAAGCGGCGCCGAGCGCGATAGAGGTCTTGAAATCGGCGATTGCTTTTTGCAGATCGGCAGTCCGCGCACTCCGGTCGCTCGAAGTTTTTGCGCGATGAAAATAAAGCATGCCTCGATTGTGATACACGAATGTTGCAAAAGGCCCATTCAGCTTGATCGCCTGCGCATATAAGCGCAGAGCTTCTTCGTAATTTTTGGCTGCTTCGGCCTGACCCGCTTGCATCGCCAACTGCATGTCTCTACTTGTCGCAGAGTTTGGGCCGCTGCGCTTTTGCGTCGCATTTTCATTTCTCGGGCTGAGCTCAATGTGCAACTGAACCGGCCAGCCGGCGTGAGGAGGGGCGGGCAAACGAAGGTTGCGCAACTTGTCCGCTACGCATACTGCCGCGGTCTGGTCAGGGGTCTGAAGCACGCTCTCAACCTGACCATCGCCGGCGAAAGCGAAAACAACGTCAAAGACGATTGGCAGCTTCGAATTTTTCGTGCATTCGCCGACAACATCAGCCAGTCGCGCTGATACTGCCGTCGTGAATTCATAGTCGTAACGTTTGCCCTCGTCGGTCTCAACGAGCCGTTTTGCCTCAGCGACGGCTTCGGTTAACGACGCAAACCGACTTGCCGTGGGGGCGGGCGCCGGTAGCGCGGACACGACGTGGAGCGACGAAAAGAAACAGGCGAAGAGTAAACAGCAGATTGGTGATTTCATTTGCGATTTTCCTCAGACGTCAATTCAGAGCGAAACTTTCTACGATTAACTTTCCCTCCGCATCGACGGTGGCCTCCATCACGGAACTAAGCTGATTTTTCGGCGGGGGCTCGACCGGATCACGTTCAAATCGCGAAAAAACTCACGACGCGATGAGAAGACGATCAACTTACCGTCGGGCGAGACAACTGGACCGAAAGAACTATCGCTCGGAATATCTCGCAGAATTGTGACCTTGCCGGACGCGAGATCCGCTATCGCGATACGACTCTCGGGATTGTCCTGAGCACCACGAGCCTGAGATTGAGAAGCTGACGGCGGCGGAGTAATGAACGCGATCTGGGTGCCCGCTGAGGAAATGTTGGGCTGCGATCCAACAGCGATTCTCTTTGCCTCGGTGCCGTCGATATTCGCAATCCAGATATTGTGGCCGCGCTGGAAAGCGATTTTTCGCTGCGGGCCCGCCGCACTCGCAGCAAAGACCAGGCAAAAAAAGACGCAAACCGCCGATGCCTTCCTTTAAGACGGGAGGAAAAAATCAACGTGCCAATCAGCGATCGCAAAGCGACCAATGCTGGAAATCAATCGCGATGCCGTCAAGACAAAAAGGGGTGCCGAAATTCGAATGAGCGTAAAACGCGCCGCTCTTCCTTATTGCTCCGCCGCAACCCCCGCCGCATTGTTGGATCATGAAAAGGCGCATCTTCTTTCCGGTTTTCGTTGTCCTCCTGCTCAGTCCGCTCATCTCCATTTCGCTTCGCGGCGCGGGGCAGAAGCCGCTGAACATCGTCGATTACTTTCTGTTGCTGCCGCAAGATTACCTCGAAAATCCGCCGCAGAGCTGGCTAACCTTTCTTCGCCAGCCAAAAGCTGGCGTCGTAGATGTGGCCAATGGCTACCTGGCGTGCATCGGCGACGGCGCGCAGCCGGAATTCGAGGTCGCGCTCTTCCGTTATCGCGATGGCCGGCCGCTGCTCGCGATCTGCCACGGCGAACTAGAGGGGCCGGATTCCGTTCACCTCGACTTTTTTGAAATCGGACCTGATGGCAAAATGAAAAAGACGCGGCGCTCCATCTTTCCGGTGGGCGACTCCGGCAGCGACAAGGGAAATTGGCGTTTCCAACTACCGCGCAATGGGAGAACAATTCTCGTGCGTACCAAAGGCAGCGGGAAGATTCAGCGAAAACTCATGTGGAACGGTGAGAAATTTCAGGAAGAGAAATGATTTCACCGCCAACCAGGTAGCCTGGGCGACCCGCAGGCACTATCGGGGCGTCTGACGAGAATTTCGCCGTGGCTCACGTTACGATGGCCGTTCGCATTGCCTAGGCCCTATACCGACTTGTAAACTTCGCCACCAGTGCCGGTCTCGGGTTCGAGTTCGACCGAGCCGGGAATCGCGCTGGTCGTGATCTTATGGGCTTTTCGGATGGAGAGATGGGGTTCAAGGAAGGAGAGGCCGTCTTCGAATTCCACCTCGAACGCGTCGCGTCAGGTAAGGGAGGCGTATTGCGAAGCCGGCAGAACTTCGCGGTTCCGAATGGCACCTTCAGTCGATTCAACCGCATACGCGGCTCACGATTTTCTGCGCGAAGCTTGCGTGCGACCCGCTTGAAAGCTCGCTCGGCCGGCGCGACAAACTCCGGCTGTTTGTCCGACGACCAGGTTCCGCTCATGTGCCACGCAAACGACCATTATGCCGTTTGCAGGTCCGCCGTCACGTAACGAGTCCGGTTGAGTTCAGCGTCCGACAGCTCGATCGGACCTTCTCTGAGGAGTTGGCGAATACTGAAGTCTTTCTGACCGATGAACTCGATGCCGATGACGTTGCCTTTTTGGTCGAGATCAATCATCGCGAGACTATGCTTCCCGCCAAACGGCATGGTCCGCGCAACTCTAGCCCGGCTGAATCGGTACATAAGCGGCCGTCGCTTCCGTATCGACTTCGACGACCGGCGTGCCTGTGGTCCGGATGACAAAGGCTTTAACGCCCTTCTTCCTAGTAAGCGGTGATGATCCAGCTCTCATTATTCTTAACTTCGGCGACTGCGACTAGAATTCTATTTCCGAACGCTCTGAAGAACAACCATATCATTCCGCCGTGATTGCCGCGGCGAGGCGGGGTTTTGAGAATTCGCGTTAGCCGGTCGATTGTGAGCACCGCCTGAATCGGCGTTCTCGTGCGCGTTTCGCCACGTGCGAGGTGTCGTGAAACTGATAGGCCATTGCTCAAGGACAAAGTTCGTTTCGGCTAACAGCCAAAACCAACAGGCTGGCAGCCTGTGCTCCCCAGACCGGGATCATGCCTTCGCGTATACTTCTGCTCCGGCATCGGTGAAGTCGCGAGCCTTTTGTTCCATGCCAGCGTGCAACACTTGTTCCTCGGACAGTTCTTGTTCAGCTGCGTACTTCCTCACATCCTCCGTTATCTTCATGGAACAAAAGTGAGGCCCACACATGGAGCAAAAGTGCGCGGCTTTTGCTCCTTCTTGCGGCAAGGTCTCGTCGTGGAACTCACGGGCGGTCTCCGGGTCTAACGAGAGGTTGAATTGATCTTCCCAACGGAACTCGAACCTGGCCTTACTCACCGCGTTATCGCGGTATTGGGCGCCGGGGTGGCCTTTGGCGAGGTCGGCGGCGTGGGCGGCAGTTTGTAGGTGATAACTCCTGTTTTGACGTTGTCTTTGTTGGGTAAGCCTAAGTGTTCCTTTGGCGTGACGTAGCAGAGCATGGCGCAGCCGTACCAGCCGATCATGGCGGCACGGATGCCGCTGGTGATGTGGTCGTAGGCCGGGGCGATGTCGGTGGTGAGCGGGCCCAGCGTGTAAAAGGGCGCTTCGTGGCACCACTCGATTTGTTTTTCCATGTTCTCTTTGATCAAATGCATGGGGACGTGGCCGGGGCCTTCGTTCATGACTTGGACGCCTTTCGCCCAGGCGCGGGTGGTGAGGTCGCCTTGCACTTTGAGCTCGGCGAATTGCGCTTCGTCGTTGGCGTCGGCGATGGAGCCGGGGCGGAGTCCGTCGCCAATACTGAAGCTGACGTCGTAGGCGGCCATGATC
>JBPCMX010000043.1:0-16266 GCA_051001855.1 Chthoniobacterales bacterium | reverse complement strand
CGAAAGCCTGCGTTTTGGATGGCTGAGCGAGTTCTGCCACCAGCCGTGCGAGCAAGTCGCCGTGTCCGCCGAGGCGCGCGAATTCCTTCGTAAGATGTTCCCCCGTGAGGCGCTCCCCGCTGTCAGATCGCGAACTGTAGAGGCCATCGGTGTAAAGGAGCGCGGCGTCACCCGGTGCGAGGGTTGTGACCGTTTCGGCCCCCTCCATGCCGGGGTGGATGCCGATCATCGTGGCGAGTGACCGCACCGTCTCAACCGCACCGCCGCGGCGGCGAAGCAGAAGCGGCGGATGCCCAGCACCGGCGAAGGACAAGCGACCGTTGGTTTCGATCACCGCGCAACCCGCAGTCATGAAAGAACGTCCCCGGAGCACGCTGTAGAACTCGGCATTGACCCGCGCGAGGATGCCCTGAGCCGTGTTCGACCCGCTGCTGGCGTGGTTAAACAGCAAGGCGACCAGGGTGGTGAAAAGGGCGGCGGCAATGCCGTGGCCCGTGGCATCGGCGACCCAGAAGAGGGCGGAGCCATTCTCGAGCTGCCGCCAGCCATAAACATCGCCGCCGACCTGGATGAGCGGCGTGTAAAGCGTCTCCACCTCCCAGCTCTCGAGCGCGGGCAGCGCCGAGGTGACGATGGCTTGTTGCGTGGTGCGGGCGATGGCGAGATCGGCTTCCTGCGCTTTCCGCCATGTGGCCATGGCCCTGTTCTGCGCGTGCAAGGCGACGTCGAGTGCCTGCTCACTGTCGCGGGCGCGCGTCGCGATTGGCTTCGACGTCATCGACCACGAGGGCGAATCCCTTCGCAGCGCCCGAGGCCTGATCAATCGCTGTATTACACTCCGCGGCGCGCATGGTGAAGCGCACCGGCGGATTGTTAAACCAGGTCGCCTTATTAGCGGGCTCCTCCAAGAATCCTTCACCCGGCGGACCCAAATCGCCCGCGACTCCGCCAACCCCATAGGACCGCCAACGGCAGCGGGCGTGGCAGTCGTGTGACCCACGGCGCTACGTCTTCGTCGCCTCCGCCGCGGCGGCCTCGGCTTTCACCTGCGCCTTGACCTCTGGCTTGGGCGCCTCGCCGGGACCGGAGATTTCTTTCTCGGTGGTGGCGATGCAGACGGCATGTTTGCTGGGCTTTCCGCCGGAGCCGCAGCGATTCGCATAGACCTGGGTGAACTCCGCTCCGAAAAGAAGAATTTGCGACGAGTAATAGATCCAGAGCAGAAGCGTGACCAGCGAACTGGCCGCGCCATAGGCCGACCCTGCCGCGCCGCTCCCGAGGTAGAGCCCGAGCGCCCACTTCCCGATCAGGAATAAGAGCGCCGTCATGACGGACCCGACCCAGACATCGCGCCATTGCACCTGTACATCGGGCAGATACTTGAACATCATCGCGAAGAGCAGGACCACCAGCAGCAGGTCGACCACCGCGTAAACCGTGAAGGCGAGTGCGGCGCCGCCCGGTAGATAAATTTCCAGGTAACGGCTGAAGCCCTTCAGCACCGCTTCCACGGTGAGCGTCACGAGCAGCAGAAAACAAACCCCTGCCACCATCGCGAAAGAGAGAAAGCGCACCCGAATGTAATCCCAGACCGCCGAGCCCGGCTTCGCCTTCACTCCCCAGATCGTATTGAGCGCATCCTGCAACTGCCCGAAGACCGCACTCGCGCCAAAGAGCGCCAGCGCCACGCCGATGATCGTGGCCCAGATGCTGGCCGACGGCTTCGACGCGGTCCTCGCGATGTCCTGCACCACCTGCACGCCACTCGAGTCGAGGACGTAGCTCATCTGTTGCGTGATCCTGTCCCATGCGCCCGAGGGATCTTTGCGGAAGATGATTCCGATGACGGCGAGCAGCACCAGAATGAGCGGCGCGAGGGAAAAGACCGTGTAGTAGGCGAGCGCCGCACCCAGCTGTGGGGCCTTGTCCTCCAGCCACTCGTTGAAGGTGGTGGTAAAAAGCCCCCAAAGATTCCGCGGCGAGAGGGTGCTGAGAAAGGATTGCTGCGCAGGTGCCATCTGGAAGTCTCTGTTTAATCGCGCCCCGCCCGCCCGCAGGATGGAGGAGGCACGCCCATGGTATTGTGCACCCGTTCGACCGCGCGCGTCCGTTAGCTGCGGTGGATTGGATTCAACACCTCCAGTGGCTCGCGATGGCGACCACTTTGCTTTCGGCCTGGCTCGTCGCGGAGCAGTCGAAAATGCGCCGACGATGGGGTTTTGGATTTATCTCCTGAGCAATCTTCTCTGGATGACCTGGGACTGGCATGACCATGCCTACGCTCTGATCGCGCTTCAGGTCGGCCTTGCCGCGCTCAACCTCCGTGGCGTCGCCAAGAACGACACCCAATTGACGATCACACGATCTGCACGCGAAAATTTTCCCCCTCCCAGCGCGCCTCCTCCCGCCAGAAGAAAGTAAACTCTACCACCGCGCCGGCCGGTAGATCGCGCGTCGGCAGATCCGCGAACCAAAGGGAGGGCAGCCCGCTGGCGCCCGCCTCAGTCTCGTTAGGCGTCTTCCATTCATCCGCTGTCCAGCGCACGATTGCTTCGGCTGCCACGATCACGCGCAGAGTCCGGCCCGCCGCGACGCGCCGAGTGCGTTGCCGCAGGGTCCACATCTCAAACCGGTTCGGCCCCGGCGCCACTACATAGCGCTGGTACGCCGGCTCGATCCGGTCGAACACGACCCCATCGTGCAAGCTGCGCACGAGCGAGATGTACTCCGCATGCGCCCAGCAGAGTGGCATCGCGGAGCCGGTCGGCGCACCCGGCTTCAGCCTCGAATCCTCGAGCGCCGGGCCGTCCCAGACCTGCTCCGGCAGCATCCCGCCCTCATTCGCAAACAACTCCAGCGCCCGGCGGAGGGGACGCGGGTCGCCGCCCGCCGCGAGTTCGTAGTGCGCGCGTTCGCCCGTCAGAATCGGCCAGCAGCGGCCCACCCCGGTGCCGTCGAACGCGCCGCCGTCCTCCTTTTGGCCATAGCCATCGTAGGAATACCGCCGCCAGGACGGGCCCTGCGGCAAATCAAAGCGCAGCACGCGATCGATCACCGCCAGAGAATCAATCACGATCGGGTCCGCGGCTGCGCGAATTCCCAGCCGGACCAGCTGCAGAAAATCTCCACCCACCACATCGCGTGCCGGATGCCGGCCACCGCCATTTGCAATCTGCACCTCGAGTGCGTCCACCTCCGGGTGCGGGTCCGGCCGCGAGGGATCGGCGGGCGTGATGCGCACGTAATAGCGCGGCTTGCCCGGGACCAGATCGCCGCGTTGCGCAACGGTCCAGTCCTCAACGTGGCAAGCCAGCCAGTCCGCGTAGCTCAGCACAAACTCGGCAACGCCCGCGCCTCCGCGCTGCAGGGCCGCGAACTCCGCCGCGCAGACCAGACCCGCGATCATTGTGGCCAGGGTCGAGGCCGAGTAGCCCGAATTCTCCTCCCAGCGTTCCTGCGCCGTCACCGGGCCTTGCTTCACCAAATACGCGGCGGCGTCTGCGATCATCGGCCACGGATCGAACCGCTGCAGCGCCCCCGCCCGCCGCAGCCGCCACGCCAGGAGCATCGGCGCCGCCACTTCATCCAACTGCACTCCGCTCCAATACGCCCGCCCGTCGATCCAGCTGTTCTGCGGAAAGCCGCCCTCCGCCTCCTGAATGCACGCCAGCCAGATCAGCGCCCGCAGCGGCGTCCGCGTCTGGCCGGTCGCAAGCAACGCCGTCGCGCTTTGCACCATGTCGCGTGTCCAGACCAGATGATACCCGCCGAGATCGTCGTCCCCTTTTGTCTCGCCCCAGGGCGTGGAGAGTGACGCGATGAGCGCCCCTTCAAACGCCTTGTCCTCATGTGCGAGCAGCACGCAGCGACTCAGCCGGTAGAGACTGCCGCCGTCGCCCGTTTCCGCCTCGTAATTAAACTCCTCGCTGATCGCCGCCCGCTTCCACTGGCGCACAAATCCGTCGCGATGTTCCTCGAAGGTCGTCGACAGCGACTGCAACATCACCGTCCCGGCGCTTTGGCGGCTATCGCCGAACCCCAGCGCGAGCATGAACTCCGCCGCGCCATTTGTGAGCGCACTCGTCAGGTCGATCTCGCCGGTCAGGGCGATGTTCCCCTGCTCCGCCGCCGCGAATTCCCAATTCATTTGGAAGTTCTCCATCAAATCCTGCCAGCCATCGCTCGCTCCCACGAATCCAGCCGAGCGCCGGCTAAATCCGGTGTCGCATCCCATCACCAGATGGGCACCGCCGCCGGTGGCGTGTAACAGCGGCAAAGCGTCCACCTCCCAGGCGAACCCGGAGTTGCCCGCGCCGCGCCCCGCCATGTGCGGCGCCAGCAATGCGAACACCTTCAGCTTGCCAGGAGCACGCAGCGCCTCGTCGTAAACCTCCAGCCGGGTATGCATCAGGACCACCGGACGATGTGGATCGCTGCAGACCTCCTTCACCAGCCGGTAGCGGCCCGCTGGATCGGTATTTGTGAGGCGATAAAGCAGACAGCTCTGCTCCGGGTAGTCGATCTCATGCGTCAGATCGCGCTTTTCCTCGTGGCAGAAACTCTCACCATCCGTGATCAGGAACTGGAAATCCCGGGTGTTTGGGGTGTCGACATTGGGCCAATAGATCTCGTTCACGATTCCATGGCTGAGGGTGAACCAAACCCGCGAATTGGAATTGTAAGCGGTGCCGATCCCCTCCTTTGCGCTGTGCGTCCAACGCGGCTCGGATCCCGGGGCGCCGAATGCAAAAGTAGGTGAGTTCGCCATGTCCGAGAAGAAGCGCGCGCTCGATTGCAGCCTGCCGCCTTCTCACTTGCAACTGAATTGCAGCGGCGTCTTACGAAAACGGTCTCGATTGCCGCCGTGCGAAATGTTCGTAGCCTCCGATGCAGGCGAGCGGCGCGCGTCGGATCGAACGGATCACGCTCCTTCGCTGCTTCTCGTCAGCCCTTCGTCCCCGTAGTTCAACGGATAGAATAGAGGTTTCCTAAACCTTAGATCCGGGTTCGATTCCCGGCGGGGACAACGAGTTCTTTTGCGGCCTCGGCGGCCGATCAGAAGGACCCGCCGGTCCCATCAATCCAATTGCCTCCGATTGGGAGCGCGCGCGATCTACAACTTGGCTCCGACCGCGATACCCCAGGGGCCGTCGCCAACTTTGATGCGGGTAATCTCTTTCCGTGCTTTCACATCCACGACAGAGACGTCGTTGCTTGCGCCGTTCGCGGTATAAAGTTTCGAACCGTCGGGACTCTGCGCCAATCCCCACGCTCTCTCGCCCACCGGGATCCTGCCCACCAGCGCGTTGCTTCTCGTGTCGATCACCAGCACAGAATTCCCGCGCCCGGTGGTGATGTAGAGTTCGCTCCCGTCATGCGAAACGACGGCGCTCATCGGCATTCCCTCTCCTTGGATGTTGGCGATGACTTTGTTCGCGGCGGTATCCACCACCGCGATCGAACCGTCGGCCTCCGAGGGAATAAACGCGCGGCTGCCATCCGGCAGAAAGGCCGCGGAACGCGGGCGCGCGCCGACCTTGAAGTGCGCCGGCGAGAAAGCGTGCGCCGGGTCGATGACATAGACTTCTCCGGTCGCTTCGCAGGTAACATAGACCTGTCCATTCGCGGGATTGACCGCCACGCCTTCCGGTTCGTCACCCACCTTTACCTCGCCCATCAATTTGCCTGAACTGAGTTCGATAATCGACGCTGTGCCCTGGTCCTCGTTTGCGATCACGGCCAGTGTTCCTTCGGTTGTGATGGCGAATTGCTCAGGGTCGGAACCGGCCGGGAGCTTTGTCGTGAGCTTTCTGGCCGTCAGGTCGATCACTCCGATTCCGTCCGCCGCCTTGTCCGCCGGGGCGCGCTCGCGATCGACCCCTGGCGCCATGCGGGGCGACCCGCTGAGCGCTACGTAAAGCCGCTTCCCCTCGGCGGAACAATGGATGCCGCGCGGACGCTTGCCGGCGGGAATGGTGGCGGTGACCTCATTGGAGCTGCCGTCGATCACCGTGATGTCGCCGGAACGTTCGTTGCTCACATAAAGAAAGAACTCGCCAGGCACCGCGGCCGCGGTCGCGAAGATCGCGTCGGCCCCGTAAAACGAGCAGACGAAAAGGAGAAGCAAGCGTTGCATCGCGCAGCGTCGCACAGCCGCGCTGCGGTCGCCATCCGGCGAAAAGCAACGTACTCTCTGCTTCCATGTTCCTGCATTGCCGGCAGCGGTTAGGCTCGCGATTTTCGCACTCATGGCGGGCGATCAGCACCTGCGCATTCCTGCTTATCTTTGCCACAGGTTGTGCCGAGAGCGGGGTGAAGGCCGGCATCACCACGAACCAGGGCGCGCGCCTACCCGAGCCCTAAACCGCCGGCTCAAGGCTCCGCGGATTGAGGCTCGCGGAGGGTGTAGCCGATATGCCGGACGGTATGCACCAACACGGGGGCGCCGATTTTTTTCCGGAGACGACCGATGAAAACTTCGACCAGCTTCGTGTCGTACTCGTGCTCGCGTTCCCAGACGCGCTCGCAGAGTTCGGTGCGGGTAAAGACGCGTCCCGGCTCGCGCATGAGCACCTTCAGCAGGGTCAGCTCCCGAGTGGACAGCTCGATCGCACGGCCCGCGCGGTGCACCGCATGGTCGGCCAGATTTAAACTGAGGTCGCCGATACGCAAAACCAGCACCGGCTCTTCCGGATAGCGTCGGCTCAGCGCATGAATGCGCGCGACCAGCTCCTGCATGGCGAAGGGCTTCGCCAGGTAATCGTCGGCTCCGAGTTGCAGGCCCGTAAGGCGATCGTTCAATTCGCCGCGGGCGGTCAACATCAAGACGCGGCTCTGGACGCCCTCGGCCCGCAACCTCCGCAGCACTGCGAACCCGTCCAGCCCTGGCAGGCCCACATCAAGCACGATGAGATCGAAGGCGGTTTGCGCAGCCGCCGCGAGCGCTGCCTCGCCATTGTGCATGGAGACAGGATCGTGGCCCGCTTCGGTCAAGGCGGAGGCGACATGCCGCGCGAGCCTGGCCTCGTCGTCAACGATCAGAATTTTCATGCGCTAGAACCTGACGGTGAACTGCGCAGCAAAAGTATGGCTGAGCTCTCCCGGATCCTCCTGCAACGTGAGGTAATACTGCAGCTTCAACTGGGTGTGCACGGTGAAGCGATAACTCACCGCCGCTTCGATGCGCGACGCATCCCGGCTCCATGGCACCTCTTGTCCGGTGCCGGTCGGCAGGTCTGAAAAGAATTGCTGGTTCCACCGCACCGCACCTGTGAGCTGCGGGGCAAATCGGTATTTCGCCTCGAAGAAGTAGCCGAAAGTATCTGCCTCCCCGAGACGCGGAACATTAAATCGGCCTTCGTGAAATTCCGCCCAGAGCTGCAGGTGATGGCGCGCGAAGCTGATGTCCTGCACCAGCAAGGTCTGGTGGTAATCACCCAGGCCGCGCCCGGGCGGCAGCGTGGCCTGCGCCTCAGGCCGGAAGTAAGCGCCGTCGCTGGCGGAGAAACCCATATTCCACGCCTCGTCCGGCCGAAAACCAACTCGTCCGCTCACCGTCGGATGCGCGAAATCAACCCGCGTCGCATCCCAGCTTTCCGGTCGCGACGAAAGGGCCGCGTTCTTCAGCTCGATCGCGTACTCAACCTTTCCGAGGCGGCCAGCGGCGGATGCGCCGGTGGCGTAGCTCGGCTCCCAGATCACTGGAATGTATTCATCTTTCGCGTCGTCCAGGCGCCCATCAAAAGGCAGCTGGGGAGCGGCTCTGTCTTCCAGCGAGGTCACGTTCTCATAGACGAGCGGCGCGTTTACAAATGGATTATCCCAGGAGAGATGGCGGCTCACCCACTGCCCGACGACGGTGGCGAATTTCCCCGCCTGCAAGCTCAAGCGCCCGTCCTCCCACGGCGTGACGCGGAGCGCATATTCATCCAGCCGCAGTTGCGGCCCCTGGTCGCGCGGATCGAATCCGCGATCAAGGCGGCTTTGCGCAAAGAAATAAATGCGAGGTCCGATCTGCGCATCGAGAAAGAGCGTCAACCGCGGATTAAAAAGATCGTGTCCCGCCACGTCGATCAACCCGGGCGGAGGCTGCTGGAAATGATAGAACTCGAGATCAAGCAAGCCGCTAATCCGAGCCCGCACCTCGTTATCGAAAGCGGCGATCGTCAGCCGCTCGTCCAGTCGATCGAGGAAATCCTGCGCCCGCAGGGCAGCGGTCGCGCCGAGGAACACGACACCTGCCAGCCAGAGCCTCTTCATGCCAACTGCGGCATCGCGGCAGGGTGCCGCACGATGCGGAAACGCACCTCGAACTCCGTCCACTCCTCATCCGAGCGCACGAGTCGGAGTTCACCGCCATGCAGATGCGCCAGTTCGCGCGCCAGGTTCAAACCGAGGCCGTGGCCCGGCACATTCTCGCCCACCGTGCCGCGGTGGAACCGCTCGAAAATGTGCGCCCGTGCGTCCACGGGGATCGGGCGCCCTGTGTTCTCGACCGTCAAGACCGCGAACTCGCCCTGCTCCTCGACCGCCACGCACACCTTCCCACCAGGGAGATTGTACTTCCGCGCGTTCTCGAGCAGGTTCTGCACAATTAGCGTAATATACCGTTTCTCGCCCTGGACCAGCATGCCGGGCGGAAAATTCGTCTCCACCTGGACGTGCAAATCATCCGGCAAGGCGCTCAGATCATCGATCCATTCTTCGATCAACGCCGAGAGATTAACGGTCGCGAAGTCGATCTGCAGCCGCCCGGCGTCCATCCGCGAAAGCAGCAGAAGGTCGTCCACGACATTGGTGATCCGATAGGTTTGATGGAGCAAAGCGGAGAGTTCGTCGTAGACCTGCGGCGGGAAATCTTCCCGCGCGAGCAGTTCCTCGAGGCCGGCGCGCAGCACCGTCACTGGCGTCTTTAATTGATGCGAGGCATCCGCAGAAAAGCGCGCCGAGCGTTGCAGCTCGACGCTCGTCGACTCGAGGGCCGATTCGGCGCGCGCGCGTTGCGCCCGGTCCCGCTCGGAGGTGACTTCCAGTTTTTCGACGGGAGCGGAAAGCCGAGCAGATAACAGCTGACTGGCAATGAGCCCAAGGATCATGAGCCCCAAACCAGCCACAATCACGTGGCGACGGATCTGCTGCTGGCGCGCGATCGCATCGCCCAGCGGATACAACGCGACTTCATAAGCCGGAGGAAATGCGGAAGCGGGATTCAGCTGCTTCGAAAAGAGCAGGTGAGGAACGCCGCCCACGACGACGCGCCAGCTGCCCTCGTTTTCCTGCGACGCAGCAACCGCACGCGCGACCTGCGCGGCCACCACCGCGCGCGAGCCGGTTTCGAGAGCGTCGAGGTGGAGCTTCCCCTGCAACCAGATCCCGCTCTTGATTTCCGTCGTTGGGTAGGTAGCGCCAAACTCGATCGGCTTCAGACCGAGGACGAGCGACGCGATCACCTCACCGCTTTCCGTCGAGACGATGGGCATGGCGATGATTTCATCGATCACCTTCCCGCCGTCCGCGACGCTCCGCGCGAGGTAGCCGATCTGCGGATCCATCGGCGCTTTCGGCAGCGCAAGCTCTGCTTCTTCGTCCGCCTGCAGCTGCCCCACATCCGCACCGTCGGCTGGGGAAATCACGGCGCCATGGCCGCCGAGGAAACGATAGAAGGTGGCGGGCAAAGTTCCCGGCGACGACTCCCTTTCCGGCCGGAGCACATCGCGCAGCTCCTCCCGTGCGCTCGGGTAGAGCAGGTCGAGCGCGTTATCTTCCAGCGCGGCGTGAATGCGCGGGCGACTCACGAGTTGCCGGCAACGCTCCGCGAGCGCGGCGTGGCGCATATCCTGCACGCCGTGCAAAGTCGCGAGCTCGTTCCGGAAATCCTGGCGCAGGTCGAGCTCCGCCTCGATCCCAACCTTCCGCTCCGCGAGAAATAATCCGAGCGCGGTGATGGCGCCGACCACCAGCATCATGCCGATCAGGAGTTGGGTGCGGAATCTGCGCACCCCATTCGTCTGCTCGACCGCAGCCGCCGCGCTCACGGAAAGTCCACGTGCGCGCTCGCACCGGATTTAAGGTCCACCCGCTGCTCGCGCGTTGTCTTGCTATCGATCCACGCCTTTAAGGTGTAATGGCCGGGCGGCAATCCCGTGAGCCGGAAATTGCCGCTGGCATCGGTGGTCGTGAAATAGGGAGTCTGCAGCACGAGGACCAGTCCCCGCATGTGTTCATGGATGTCGCACCGCAACGTGACCAGCCCCGGCTTGTCGAAGATCACCGATGGAATCGGCCGCTCATCGGGTCGGTAGCGACCGAGATCAAAGCGCTTCGCCGGCGAGTAGGAGAAGATGTTGTGATAGGTGTCGTCGTCGTTCGGGAACTCCACGGTCGTGCCCACCGCCACCGGGAGGAGCGCAGGCTGAAAGTTCATTTCCTTTTGCGCGATCTGCTTCGTCGGCAGCCCGCCTTCGACGCGTGCGCCTTCCAGGTAAACCACCGCCAGTGGAGGGTTCGTTGCCAGCACACCACCTTTCGTGACCACCTCATAGCGCTGCGTCATGACGGGCGCAGTTCTGGCGGCCGGCAAGGCGACGCGGCCTTCAATCGTGCATTGCGCAAGCGCCGCGCTGCACCCCACGGCCAGAAAGGCGACGGCGAGGACGAATGTCCGTGGGCGCATGGTTCGGGAGGTTAGCAGCATGTTTTCAGGAGTGGAAGCTTCGCCGAAAAGGAGGAGCCGTAGAAGCGCGCTTCTACCTTGCGCCGCGATCGCCTCTCGGCGGCCCAATAGTGTTCAGTTACACTGACTCACTGCATTAGTTCGCGGCCCGGCCGGTGAGTCGCAGGCCAGGTGGATTCATCGGGACCGATCATGCCATCGCGGCTGCGTCCCGGCTATCGAGCAAAAGTAACCGGGCTGTTACCTTTCGCCTAGAGCGTGTCATGCACTTTGAGAGATAGCACGGGCGTCTCGCCTGTGGGTAGACCGGGCATCCCTGCCTGGTGATTCTCGGCTGCTGCTCCACCCGGGCGAGACGCCCGGTGGCCCCACAGGCAGGATGCCCGTGCTACCACACTTCGTGCAGACGAAGGGAAAAAGTGCACGAGATGCTCTAACCGAGTGGTTCAACAATTTACCAGATCGTCGATCACCGGCTCGAATCCCCGCACGAGTCGCGTCATCGATTCGTAGTCGAGCTTCTCCGGCGTGTCGCTGCGCGCGTGGTAGTGCGGATAACGAAACGGCGCCGTGTCCGTGATCATGATGCCGGGGTAGCCGTGTTGCCAGAATGCCCACTGATCCGACCACCCCACGCCGGGCACATTTGCCGGCAGCGCGGCGCCCTCGGAGGCAAGGGTAGCGTGCTGCCGGAAGCTGCCGAGAGCGCGGCGGACGAGCGCGCGCGAAAAGAAGTTGCCGACGAAAGCGATGAAGTTGCCAACGCTCGGGTAGATCGCACCGAGCCCAGCGACAGGGTACGCTTGCGAGCCCGGAGCCTCCGAGAAGTAGCCGATCGTTTCGAGGCTCACCATCGCGCTAATTTTTTCTCCGCGCGCCTTGCAGTCGCGCGCGTAAACCCAGCTACCCATCGCCTCCGTTTGGAAATGACCCGGCTCTTCATTGGCAAAGGCGACGAACCGCAGGGTGCGCGCACCCGGTCTTCCCGCGAAACGGCGCGCGAGACTTATGATGGCGGCGACACCGCTGCCGTTGTCATTCGCTCCGGGAGAGCCAGGGACGGTATCGTAATGTGCCCCGATGACCACGAGCTCCGGGGAACGGCCGGGGATCTCAACATCGATGTTTTCGCAGGTCCGGCCGCTGACTTGGTAACCGGCCCGGCGTGCCTGCAGACCAGCCTGGGCAAATGAACGCGCGATAAAATCGGCGGCCGCTTCCAGCGCGCCATAACGCTGCAGATTCCGCTCGCCGATCTCGCCGGCGAGCACTTGCACACTGGCAGCGAGCTCATCGCGCAACGCCACCTCGTTTGGATCCAAGGGCGGAGGCGTTCCGCGGAAGCTCTGGCCTGGCATCCGGATCATGCCGGACCAACCGCCAAAACCCAGCAGAGCGAGCGCCAGACAAAGGGAGAGACCGCTCCAGAGCAGCGCGCGCACACCTTGGTTTACTGCACCTGGTAAACCTCGACCACCGCCACTCCCGTGGCGCCATTTTTGCCCTGCACCACCGCGGTGTAGCGGCCCGGCGGGAGCGATGCGGCAATCACAGCTTCGCGGTCGTCCAAAGGCGCGAGGACTGCGGCTTTCACTGCCGCCGGCTGGCCCTGCCTCCAGTCGTCATTCGCGCCGATCCGCACGCCATCCTCGTTGTAAAGCTCGAGTACTGGATCCAGCAACGGATTCGCGATTCCGGCGCTCGCCAGGCTGGGGCCGATCGCACGCACGACGGTGATTGCCTCCCCGCCACTGCCGATGATGATGCCGCCGATGATCACATCTTCTCCCACGCCGACCGCGCCGCGCGTGCTGACGTTCGCGAGGGTGGAGCCGTTGCCCGGCTGGAGATCGTACGCTTCCACCACGCCGACGCCGCTGCTTCCATTCGCGCCGCTCATGACGACGGTGTAGGCACCGGGGTTTAGCACGGCGACGATGGCGGACTCGAAGTCGTTCTGCGGCCCGAGGCCAGTCGCCGCAATCTCCGCCGCCTGGGTGTCGCGCCAGTTGTCGTTCGCTGCCAGCGAAGTGCGTCCGCTATCGAAAAGCTCGATCGCCGGGTCCGGCAAGGCCCGCGCCACGCCGCTCGCGGAAAGCGTCGGCCCAATCCCGCGGAGCACGACGCGTTTCGGTTCGGTGCCGCGGATAATGAAGCCGCCGATCGCTACATTCTCGCCGCCGGAAACCGCGGCGCGAGTCGAGATATTCTGCGCGCGTCCGGAGGGAACGATGGCGTCGGTGATGGTCTTGTATGCCTGATTCGCGACCTGATAATGGCCGGCCGTGGTCGGGTGAATGTCATCCCAAAAGAGGTATTGGTCGGGATTCGCGGAGGAGAGGCCTTTGGCTGAATGCAGAATATCGGTGAAGCCGTAGCGCGGCGGATCGATCACGAAGCGCACGAAAGCCGACCAGATGTCGACCCGATAAATCGAAGGCGGATTGTTGCCAACATAGAGGAGCCCGTCGGCGTCGATATCGGCATTGAGCTGCGAGCGATAATCTGAGGAAGCCCGGTCCAGCGCATTCTGCCGTGCCTCGTCGTTGGCGTAGAGCGGGACCCCGCCGAGCGGAGGAACGTTCGGAACCACGATGTATTTCGCGCCCGCATTGACGAGCCGGTTGATGTTCGTGACCACTCGTGTCGAGGTCGCGGTCACATTCGCCGCGCTCGCATCATCGAAGAGGTCGTTGCCGCCCCCCCAGATGACGTAAAGCGCCGCCGGGTCGATCGTCTGTTCGTTCAAATAGCGATCGATCTGCCGCCCGACGTTGTCGATCGTGATCGTGTTGTTCCCGCCGGCGAAGGGCGCCGGATTATCGAACACTGTCCGATCGCTCGAGCCGTTTTCCGTCGTCGCACCGCCAAACGCGTAATCGAGTCCGCCACGCAAACTGCCGGTCGCGGCGGGCAGACTCAGGAAAGTGCGCGCGAGCTGTTCATGCCACACGCCGGCGAAGTTCTGCGACGAGGGAATGGTGTCGGAGCTGTTCGTGAAGCGGCCGTCGCTGTAGTTGAAGTCCCCGCCCGGGTAGGAGATGAGAAACTTTGCCTGCATCCGGTCGCGGACGTTGCCGACATCGGAAAGGCTGTCGCCGAAGATGATGATTTTTGTGAACGCCGGCGCCGTCTGCGCGGCGGCTTCCGGGAGGCGACCCAAGAGAGCGGCGAGCAGGAGGAGCGCGGCGGTGAGAGACCGGCGGAGGGCGATGCGTGGAAATGCAGAAGCGAAAGGTGAGTTCATAGGTAGAGAGGTGCGAGGCGGTTGCCGCCTCTGCGCGCTTGGATTCGGGACTGTCGCCCGGAAACGCTGGTTTTTCTTGTAATACGGAAAAATCTTCCGGCTGGATGCCGGCCTGACCTGCCGGCGGGGTTGCGGAGACGGGCTGCACGTTCAACCTTCGTCCTCCCATGTCCCACCCGCTGGAAGAACTGCGCGAGTCTGCCTTGCGCGAGGTCGCTGCCGCTGCCGATGAGCAGGCGCTCGAGACGACGCGCGTCCGTTATCTGGGCCGCAACGGCAGCATCGCGGCGTGGGGCGAGCAGATGAAGACGCTCGCGAAAGAGGAGCGGCCGATCGTCGGCAAATTGCTGAATGAAGTGCGCAACGCGGTGACCGCAGCGCTCGCTCAGACTGGCGAACGTCTCCGCCTGGCGCAGGAAACCGCGTCGCTCAGCAACATCGATATCTCCCTCCCCGGCACGCCGACCGAGATGGGCGCGCTCCATCCGCTCACCCAGATGCTCGATCGCGCGATCTCCATTTTCCGCCGGATGGGTTTCGCGCTCGCCGAAGGGCCGGACGTCGAGACGGAATGGTATTGCTTCGACGCGCTCAACACCGCGCCCGATCACCCCGCGCGCAACGAGCAGGACACTTTTTATTTGCCCGATGGCCGGCTGCTCCGCACCCATACCTCGACCGTACAGATCCGCACGATGCAATCCGCTCCGCCGCCCATCCGCGTGATCGCGCCGGGCGCCGCCTACCGCCGCGACGAAGTTGACGCCACGCACAGCGCGCAGTTCCACCAGATCGAAGGGCTCTATGTGGATGAAAACGTCAGCGTGTCCGATCTGAAAGGGACGCTGGAGTTTTTCCTCCGCGAATTGTTAGGCCCGGAAACGGAGGTGAGATTCCGTCCCCACTTTTTCCCTTTCACGGAGCCGAGCTTCGAGATCGATGTGAAATCGAAGGCGCTGCGTGGCGGCGAGAAGTGGCTCGAATTAGCCGGCTGCGGGATGGTGCACCCGGCGGTCTTCGAGGAGGTCAATCGCGCCCGCGGCGATGACGCTTACGATCCGGAAAAGTATACCGGCTTCGCCTTTGGCCTCGGGATGGACCGGCTCGCGATGATCCTCTTCGATATTCCCGATATCCGTTTGTTCTCGCAGAACGATCTGCGTTTCCTGAGGCAATTTGCGTGAAGTTTTCCGTGAACTGGCTGCGGGAACTCGTCGAACTGCCGGCGAGCATCGATGATCTCGCTGAACTCCTGACGTTTGGCGGCGTGGAGATCGAGGGAATTGAGCATCGCGGGACGGAGATCACCCATATCGTCGTCGCGCAGATCAGTGCCTCTTCGCAGCACCCAAACGCGGACCGCCTTAGCGTTTGCGAGGTGGACGACGGCACGAATCACCATCGCCAGATCGTCTGCGGCGCGAAGAACTACCAGGTGGGCGATAAAGTGCCGCTCGCGCTTCCGGGTGCGGAGTTACCGAACGGACTCAAGATCAAAGCGAGCAAGCTGCGCGGGGTCGAGTCGCAGGGGATGCTCTGCAGCGCCAGCGAGCTCGGGATCTCCGCGGAAAGCGGCGGTTTGCTCATCCTGCCACCCGACGCGGCCATCGGCGCGCCCATCGGGTCGCTTTTTCCCGCGGACACGATCCTCGATGTCGAGATCACGCCGAACCGAAGCGACCTGCTCAGTTACAGCGGACTGGCACGAGAGATCGGGGCGCTCACGGGTAAAAGCGCGAAGCTGCCGGAGATTCCGGAGCCGGCCGTGGTTCGGAGCGACGCCGTGCAAATCGCCGCCTTGCGCGAGTGCCCGCTCTACTCGGCGCGGCGAATCGAGAATGTGCAGGTGAGTCCCAGCCCGGAGTGGCTGCGCGCGAAACTCGAGGCGGCCGGCATTCGTCCGATCAGTAACATCGTGGACATCACGAATTTCGTGATGCTGGAACTCGGCCAGCCGCTCCATGCGTTCGATGCGGACAAACTGCAGGGCGGGATCCAGGTGCGGCGCGCGCACGAGGGCGAGCAGTTCCACGCGCTCGATGGCCGGACTTACTCGCTCCAGCCTAACGACCTCATGATCACCGACGGCGCGCGCGCGGTGGCGATCGCCGGCGTGATGGGCGGCGAGGACACAGGCGTGACCGACGCCACAAAGAACGTGCTGCTCGAGAGCGCCTGCTTTTTGCCTTCGAGCGTGCGACGGACCGCGCGCACCTTGAATTTACCGAGCGATGCGAGTTACCGCTTTGAACGCGGGGTCGATCCCGCGATGACATTGCGCGCTTCGGCGCGCGCTGCGCAGCTGATGCGCGAGATCGCCGGGGGAGAGCCTGCGGCGGAAACAATC
>JBPCMX010000042.1:0-85779 GCA_051001855.1 Chthoniobacterales bacterium | reverse complement strand
ATCGCATAGAGCGCGTAGCCACCCTGAGACGCGACCGTAGAGCAGCCAGTGAACGCCAGGGCGAGAAGATGGAAGACGGAGATGGCGCATAGCAGTCTTGGTTTCATACGCCTAACGAGAACAAGATCAGCCACCGCTGGCGAGGGCGCGCGTGGCGGCGGGATGTGGGGTTGGAGTCATGGGAAACGTGAGCGTACGCCGGCCAGCGGTTGGCTGCATCGCCTGGTTAGATGAATTGCGCATTTCGGGAGTTGCTACCTGCGCACCTTCACTGTCGGCGGCTTGCCGTCCAGTAAGATATCGGCGCCACGGTAGCCTTTGTCCGTAGCCTCTGCATCCAAGACCCGTTTCGCAGACGCAAGCCAGCGCGGCAAAACTTCGGCATCCATGGGCTCTTTGCCGCCACTCTCGGTATCCCACAATGACAAGTTGGTGAGGAGAAGACCAATCTCCTCTGGCTGTCCGCGCGACTCCCAATAGCGCTGCAAATAGTCGAACATGACTAGATAAGCTTCGCGAAACGTTACCTCCGTTTCGAAACTGAGCGAAGAGGCATCCTTCATCTAACGAGACACAAGATCAGCGACGGCGGGCGAGAGCGCGCGTGGCTGCGGGTAAAGTGTGGAAGTCATCGAAAGCTAGAACGCGGAGCGGCCCGCCGTTCGCTGCATCGCCTGGTTAGGTGGTGGCGTGGCCCGCAGGAGTGACGCGAGGCATCGCACTCACCACCGACATGGAAACAGAAACTCCGAAAAAGACGAAGCAAAACAGCCAAGGCGATGCACCACGAGCCTCAAACCGGGAAATCCGTATCACAGCCGCGCCTCCGCTGCGAGAAAGACCTGCAACGCACGAACTCGGCTGGAGCCAAGAAGCGCACAAACGACCGAATCGGACTCGAAGCTCACCGACGAATGACGTGACGCCCTCATCTGCACACGAAACATGAAACCACCTAACGAGAAGTAGACGAAAGTTCGTCTTTAAAAGCGAACATTTTTTCGTCTATCACGACACGGAGGCGGGAGGTTGGTCGTCCACGGGGCTGCGAATCCCGAGGCCCGGTTTGTTGCAGACGTGGGTGTAAATCATTGTGGTGGAGACGTCTTTATGTCCGAGCAACTCCTGGACGGTGCGGATGTCGTAGCCGTCCTCCAGCAGGTGCGTGGCGAAGCTGTGCCGGAAGGTGTGGCAGCTTGCCGCTTTAGTTATCCGCGCGGCGCTGATCGCGGTTTTAACGGCATTTTGCAGGTTTTTCTCGCCGACGTGGTGGCGGCGTTTCTCGCCGCTACGGGGATCGAGCGAGAGTTTGTCCGCCGGAAACACGTATTGCCACACCCAGTCGCGGGCGGCGTGGGGATATTTGCGGTGGAGGGCGGTGCTGAGGTAGACGGCGCCGCCGCCGCAGGCGAGGTCCTGCTGGTGGAGTTCCTTTACGCGGGCGAGGTGCGCCTGAAGTGGCAGGAGGAGGCGATCAGGGAGGATCGTGATCCGCTCGCGCATCCCTTTCCCCTCCCGGATCGTGATCTGCCGATAGCCGAAATCGATGTCTTTGATGCGGAGGCGGAGACATTCGAGCAGACGCAACCCGCTTCCATATAGGAGATGCGCCATGAGGCGGTAATCGCCTTTGAGGTTCGCGAGGGCGGCGCGAGCTTCAGCGCGGGTGAAGACGACGGGCAGCTTGGGCGGGCGGCGGACGCGCTCCACGCCGACGATGTGCTCGAGTTTTCGATCAAGCACCTGCTGATAGAGGAAAAGCAGAGCGCTGAAGGCCTGGTTTTGCGTGGAGGCGGCGACGCGGCCGTCGAGGGCAAGGTGACTGAGAAATGCGGCGATCTCCTCCTCGCCCATTTCGGCGGGATGGCGCTTGCCGTGAAAGAGAATGTAGCGCCGGATCCAGTCGACGTAAGCCTGTTCGGTGCGGATGCTGTAGCGCTTCACGCGGAGGTGCCACCGGACACGATCGAGCAGGCGGAGCGGGGGTGGCGGGGCAAGGCGGGCCGAATCCGGATAGGCTGCCGCTGCTTGCATGGGAGGAGGTTACGCGGGAAGGCTCGTGAGCGGCAATCAGATTCGGATGAGGGGAGAAACTGGGCTTTGACGAGCCGTGGGTTAAGGCGCCGGCGCCGAGGCGATGGCCCGGCCGCGCAGCCCCCTGGATCACGCGCTCGGCTCCGGCGGCGCAGGCGGACGAGGGGAGCAGTGGCGTGTGCCAGGCTTCTCCCCGCGCTCTATAATGTATAGGCGGTCGAGAGTAGGGGTTTTCGGCCAGAATATCAGTGGCGTTGCTAACCACCAGGCGAGACGCCCGGTGGCCGCACAGGCGGGACGCCCGTGCTACCGCGCAAGGGCGGTGCTGCAGAACCGCCCCCCGGGGCCAGGACGGCGCGGCCTACTAGCTCTGGTGTGCGAGGCAGGCTTGGACGAAGCCTTTGAAGAGAGGGTGCGGCTTGTTCGGCTTGCTCTGAAATTCGGGGTGATACTGACAGGCGAGGAAGTAGGGATGATCCCTTAGCTCGATGAGCTCGGCGAGGGCGCCATCGGGGGAGGTGCCGGAGATCTCGAAGCCTTTTTCACGCATGGCTTCGCGATATTTCATGTTGAACTCGTAGCGGTGACGGTGGCGCTCGAGCGCTTCGTTGCTGCCATAGAGGCTTTCGGCTTTGCTCCCTTGCTCGATCTTTGTAGGCCAGGTGCCAAGGCGCATGCTGGCGCCTTTGTTGACGACTTCGCGCTGCTCTTCGAGGAGGGAGATGACGGGGTCGGGCGTGTCTTTGTCGAATTCTGTGCTGTTCGCCTGGGCGAGGCCAAGGACATCGCGCGCGAACTCGATCGTGGCGACCTGCATGCCGAGGCAAAGGCCAAGGTAGGGGACGTTATTCTCGCGCGCGAAACGCGCGGCTTTGATTTTGCCTTCGACGCCGCGTTCGCCGAAGCCGCCGGGAATGAGGACGCCGGCGACATCTTTGAGCTGGCCGTCGACTCCATCCTGCAAGGTCTCGGCGTCGATGAGTTTCAAGTCGATGCGGCAATCCTGGCTGGCGGCGGCGTGGGTGAGGGATTCGTAGATGCTCTTGTAGGCATCCTGCAGGTCGATGTATTTGCCGACGACGGCGACTTTGACCTGCTTCTTGGGGTGGATGATGCAGTCGACGAATTTTCTCCACTTCGTCAGGTCAGGCGCGGGGGCGTCGATGTGGAGCAGTTCACAGATGAGCTCATCGAGGTGCTCGTCGTGCAGCATGAGCGGCACCTCGTAGATGGTGTGTTGAACGTCGCGCGCCTCGATGACCGCGCGCGGCGAGACGTTGCAGAACATCGAGAGCTTCTGGCGGGTCTCGGCATCGAGCGGATATTCGGTGCGGCACATGAGCACCTGCGGCTGGAGGCCGATCTCGCGCAGCTTGGCGATGCTTTGCTGGGTGGGCTTGGTCTTTAGCTCGCCGGCGGCCTTGATGAAGGGGACGAGGGTGACGTGCAGGTTGACGACATTCTGCGGGCCGACTTCGAGGATGAACTGGCGGATCGCTTCGAGGAACGGGAGCCCCTCGATGTCGCCGGTGGTGCCGCCGATCTCGGTGATGACGATGTCGGCCTGGCTCTCATCCGCGACCTCGCGGATGCGGGCTTTGATTTCATCGGTGACGTGCGGGATGACCTGCACGGTCTTGCCCAGATAGTCCCCGCGGCGCTCTTTGAGGATCACGGTTTCGTAGACCTGGCCGCTGGTGAGATTGTTATGGCGGGAGAGGACGCAGTTGGTGAAGCGCTCGTAGTGCCCGAGATCGAGGTCGGTCTCGGCACCATCATTCAGCACGTAGACTTCGCCGTGCTGGAACGGGTTCATCGTGCCGGGGTCGACGTTCAGGTAAGGATCGAATTTCTGGAAGACGATGCGCAGCCCGCGCAGCTCGAGGAGCGTGCCGAGCGCGGCAGCGGCGAGGCCTTTGCCTAACGAACTAACGACGCCGCCGGTGACGAAGATGTACTTCATCGGCGGACCTTCCGTGCGGCTACGGGAGTGAGGAGTTTCTCGAGCGCGCGGGCGTCTGCGGGGGTATCCACACCCGGCGATCCTGTGTTTGTGACGAGCACGTGAATTCTTACTCCATTCTCCAGCGCGCGCAATTGCTCGAGGCTCTCGGTGCGCTCGAGGGGGGAAGGTTTCCAGCGCACGAAACGGAGCAGGAGCGGGCGGGTGTAACCATAGATTCCCTGGTGGCGGAGGTAGTGGATGGGCGCGGCTTTTTCGCGCGGGAAGGGGATGCCGCTGCGCGAGAAATAGAGCGCGTCGCCGGCGCGGCTCAGCACCACCTTGACCTGATGAGGCGAGGCGATCTCGGCGGCGTCGGTAAAAGGATGCGCCGCGGTGATCATCTCGAGCGAGGGATCACGCGCCAGGCGGTGAGCAAGGCGATCGATCAGCTTCGGATCGACGAGCGGCTCGTCGCCCTGGATGTTGATGACGTGGGTGTATTCCGGCGCGTGGCGTGCGACCTCGGCGATGCGATCGCTGCCGCTGGCATGCTTTGGCGAGGTGAGGGCGACTTCCGCGCCCCACTCGAATGCCGCCTCCGCGATGCGCATGTCGTCGGTGGCGATGATGAGACCGTCGAGACGCCGCGCGCGCTGGCAACGTTGCCAGACGTGACGCAGCAACGGCTTGCCCGCGATCGAATGCAGCGGCTTGCCGGGAAACCGGGTGGAGTCCCAACGCACCGGGATGATGCCGAGAGCTTTAAATGGCATCGCGCAGGATGAGATCAGCGGCTTCCTGGAGATCGTGCGCGATCCAATCGGCCGCAGTCTTTTCAGCGTGCGTCTCCTGGCCCGTCTGCACCAGGATCGTGCGCAGGCCAGCGGCGCGGCCGCATTCCGCGTCGATTTGTTTATCGCCGACCATGAACGACCGGCCGAGATCGAGATCGTGCTCTCGTTGCGCCTGGAAAATGAGTTCCGCCGAGGGTTTGCGGCAGGCGCAACCGTCCTCCGGCACATGCGGGCAGAAGTAGCTGCCGTCGATCACTCCGGCGCCGATCTGGCGTTCCACTTCCGCCTCCACCGCGCGGTAATCCTGCTCGCTGAAGTAGCCCCGCCCGAGGCCGCTCTGGTTCGTGATGATGTAGATGCGAAAGCCACCGTCTTTCAGCCGCCGGAGCGCTTCCGGTGTGGCCGCGAAGACCTCGACGTGCCGCGGATCGCAGCAATAATTCGCGTCTCGCATAATGGTGCCGTCGCGATCGAGGAAGACGGCGCGCGGCCGCTCGTTAGGCGCGGCTGAGTGCATTTTCGCTGACGAAGAGGTTCCGCTCGCGGAAGCCTGCGGGACTCTCGAGGAGCAAGGTCGCGCGAAGCGCAGGACCTGTATCCGCAAACCAGGGCGAGCGCAGAAAGCGCCGCTGCGCGTAAGACCATGCGGGTGGCGACGCAGCGATGGATCGACTCAGCTCCACCGCCACAGCCGCCAGGTAGGCATCGCCCACGCCTTCATCGCGGAGAGCTTCGCATGTGAGAGGTGGCTCGGTGGCCAGCATTCGCTCGCTCTTTTCGATCCCGAACTGGTCCAGGAACTCTGCGATCGCCATGCCGAAGTCCCGCGCAGAAGCGGTGTGCGACGCAACTTCCGCCAGTGACCCCGGTCGTCTCATGATTGTTCCTTCAGCAATTCCTCGAGCAGGTACTGGGCGCGTACCGGCAGGCGCTCGACTGGGTAATACCTTACGGCGACGGCCACGGCTTCGTCCACCGTCCGCAGCGCGAGATGTCGCAGGAGAAACCGAATGTCAGCGCGATCGTCAGCTTCACCAGGCGAGCCTATTCTGGACGCGAGCACCTTCATCGCGAGCAGGTACTCGGGAACAGGAGCAACGACCCGCAAATGGTCGAACTGAGGCAAGTCATAGAGTTGCACTTGATGGCGTTCGGAGAGGAACGCCTTCGCCGCGTCGTTCAGCCAATCTTTCGGGAGGGCCATGATCTCGGCCACGATCGCGGCAGAATCACGAATCACTGTTGCAGGCTCGAAGATAGCGTCCACGTCCTTGGTGGTTTGACGCGTGCGGAAGGCAAGCACCATCGCGGTCCCCCCGAGTAAGCAGATTTCCCCATTCGTGTGGCGGCGTCCCAGTTCGTCGGAGAGTGCCTGGAACGCAGCGCCGATAGCATCAGCGTCCATCAAATGGCCTCCTCGAAGGTCTGCTCCAGCTCGGAGCGATTGACTGTGCCTGTCCCGAGTTTCCCGACCACGACCGCGCTGGCGTGATTCGCCACTTCCGCAGCCTCGTAGGCGCCGGCGCCACTACAGAGCGCGAGGGTGAAGAAGGCGATGGCGGTATCGCCGGCGCCGGAGACATCGAAGACCTGCCGCGCTTTGGTGGGGAGGTGCTGCGTGGCGCCGCCGCGTTCGAAGAGCATCATGCCGTGTTCGCCGAGCGTGATGAGCAGGTATTGCGTGCCCCAGCGTTCGAGCAACACGCGTCCCACTTCGCGCAAGGCGTCGTCCTGCTCCGGCGGCTCCACTGGTTCGCTCCAAGGGATCCGCGCGGCCAGGAATGCTTCACTGCGGTTCGGTTTCACGGCTGTGACGCTGCTCCAGGCGAGCGGGTGATTGGGATTCGGATCCACGGTCACGATTTTGCCGGCCGGCCGCGCCAGCTCGGTGATTCGCTCCACCATCGCCGCGGTGAGGAACCCCTTGCCGTAATCTTCGAGGATAATGCCGTCGATGCGAAGGAGCTCGCTGCGCACGCTTTCCACGACCTGGTCAACCTGCGCCTCCGTGGGAGTGGAAGGTCGCTCGCGGTCGACGCGGACGACTTGTTGCTGCCGGGCGATGATGCGCGTCTTCACAATCGTAGGAAAGGTGGCCTCCTCGATCGCGTGGCTCATATCGATCCCGCCTGCCTCCAGCAACTCGCGCAATTTCCGCCCGCCCGGGTCGCTCCCGACCATCCCGAGGACGGCCGCATCTTTGGTGAACGCGCGCAGATTACGCGCCACGTTTGCCGCGCCGCCGGGATAGCAGCTTTCGCTCGTGACCTCGACCACCGGCACCGGAGCTTCCGGCGAAATCCGGCCGACCTTGCCCCAGACGAATTCGTCGAGCATCAGATCGCCGATCACCAGCAGCCGCTTCGACGCGGCGCTGCGCAGGATTTCCTCAAGGCGGCCCGGCGTCATAGCTTTGCCGGCTGGCCCGCGCGCAAAAATCTGCCGCGATGCCGCCAGCTTTCACGCTTTTTCCGATTCAGGAGTGTCAAAATGTGGACCGCGGGTGATTGTGCGCCGAAGAGTTCTGCCTAGAGTCATGCACCAATCCTGAATAGAAGTCGAAAATCAACAGTCGAACCGCGGATGACCAATTTCATTAAACTTTCCAAGCTTGTCCTTCTCCCGCTCGTGGCGCTGGCGCTCTCGTCCGCCGGGGCGGTCGATGCGCCCAAGCGCATCGATATCAAGCAGCTCCACCTTGCGAAGCGAGTCGAAAATGTCGTCGTGCCGCTGCCGAACGAGGTCTTCGGCGCGCTCGATAAACTGGGCGGCGTGAACTGGAAAGAATACGTCCGCAACTCGAAATCGAGCAGCTTTACGGAGCGTTCCCGGATCGCGCTGCTGCTCGGGACGGTGATCGCGGATGGCTTCATCGCGGTGCAGGCGGAAGACGCTCCTGCGGTGAAAGAGATCGGCCAGCGGGTGCTCTTTCTCGCTAAGGGACTCGGGGTGGGGAACTCGATCACGCCGCATGCCAAGGCGATCACGGAGGCGGCTGATAAACGCAATTGGGTGAACGTGCGCCAGGAACTCGATCGCACTCAAAACAGCGTGCAGCAGGCCATGACAGAGATGCAGGACGAAAAGCTCTCGCACCTCGTGAGTCTCGGTGGCTGGCTGCGGGGGACGGAAGTGCTGACGGCGGTGGTGAACAAGCGATTTTCTCCCGACGGCGCGGAGTTGTTGCATCAGCCCGATCTCCTGGGCTACTTCCAGGAGCGTCTCGACGCGATGCCGGAATTTAATTTGAAACTCTTGCAGGATATCCGAAGCGCGCTGACCGAGGCGCGCCCGTTGATCGATGTGGGCACTGCCAGCATCTCCGCGGAGTCGGTGAAAAAACTCAATGAAATTACGACGCGACTGGATGATGCGATCGTGACGAAATAAGAGCAGAGACATGCGCATTTCCTTTCACAAAATGTTGCGGGCGGCACTGCTGCTCGCGTTGCTGGCGGCGCTGCATCAGCGGGCGTCTGCCTCGGTCGACGATGCGCAATCTTTCGCTCTGCAGGCGGCGGAGCCCTACGTCAAAGAAGGCTTCCAGGTCCGGGAAGATTATTGGGGCGGGGATCTGGCTGCAGCCGAGAAAAAGGCGGTCAAGCAGCAGCTCTTCAAGGGGAATGAATACTGGTTCTGGCTCGGCACCGAGGTCGAGAAGGCCACCGTTTCGGTGCACATCTATGATGCCGAGGGGAAGCTCGTCGAGCAGCCGGATAGCTGGCAGAAGGGGCATTTCGCCGCCGCGCACATTGTGCCGCCGACCACCGGCAGCTACTTCATTATCGTGACGATCGAGTCGTCGCCCGAGGAGCGGACGCACTGGGCGTTGGTTTACGGGTTCCGCTAGCGCGCGATCTCTCCAGGCCTCCCGCAGGCCGCCGATGCCAGAATCCCGCACGCTGCAGTTCGAAAGCGCTCGCTCCCTGCAGGCGCTCTACGCGAACGATCTCAAGCTGCTCAAGACGCTCGAGGAGGCGCTCAACGTCCGGGTCACGACCCGCGAAGGCTGGTTGAAACTGGAAGGCGAGCCCGAGCAGATCGCGCGGGCCGAACAGGTCTTCCAACAGCTCGAAAAAGTCCGGCAAAAAGGGGTCGACATTCATAAGCACGAGTTTAGCTATGCGCTCGATTCCGTGACTGAAGCCCGCCCTGACAACCTGACCGACGTGGTCGACGCGAAGATTTCCACGTCGGCGCGCAAACCACCGATCGTGACCCGCACGATCGGGCAGCGGAACTACGTCGACGCGATTCAGAAGCACGACATCGTCTTTGGGATCGGTCCCGCCGGCACCGGGAAGACTTACCTGGCGGTGGCGATGGCGGTGGCGGCTTTGAAGAAAGAGCAGGTCAGCCGAATCGTGCTCACGCGTCCGGCGGTGGAAGCCGGCGAAGCGCTGGGGTTTCTCCCGGGCGATCTGCAGGAGAAGATCACACCCTATCTCCGGCCGCTTTACGATGCGCTGCGCGATATGCTCGACCCAGAGGAAACCGAGCGGCTGATGGCGCGGCAGACGATCGAGGTAGCGCCGCTGGCCTACATGAGAGGGCGGACATTGAGCAATGCCTTCGTGATTCTGGACGAAGCGCAAAATACCACCACCGAGCAGATGTTCATGCTGCTGACGCGGATCGGGCAGAATTCCAAGTGCGTCGTCACGGGCGACGTCACACAAATTGACTTGCCCTCGAACAAGCGGTCGGGCTTGGTGGAAGCCCTCCAGGCGCTGAAAAATGTGCCGGGAATCGCCATGAGCTATTTCCAGGAACGCGATGTCGTCCGCCACGAGCTGGTGCGCGCCATCATTGTCGCTTATCAGCAGCACCGCTCGCCCGCGAATCTTGGCGGCGGCACGCGCAAGTAGCTCCCATGTTCGATTTCCTGAAGCGGAACCAGTTGGTGAAGCGCGGGCTGGCTTCGCCGAAGACCCGTCGCCGTCGTCCGTCGAACGAGTTCGTTTCCACACTCGAGTTTGCCCCTTATGTGAAGGGGCTGATCCTCGCGGGTTTTGCGGCCGGGCTGGCGCTGCTCATTTTCGGTGGCGATCAACCGGAGCCAACGAAGAGCTTCGTTGTCGCGCTGCTCTTTTTCGGCGCCGCGGTCGTGCAGCTTTGGATCAACCAGCCGACCACCTTCCTGCGCAGTTCCCGGCTCCTGCTCGTCTTCGGCGTCATGTTTGTCCAACTGGCGGCCACGAAGATCCTGCTCCTGCTCTGCGAGAGCGGGACGGTGCCGTTCCTGAAATTAGAGATGGCCGCGGTGCTCGCTCCGTATGCTTTCGCGCCGCTCGTGCTGAGCGTTCTGCTTGGCCGCAACCATGGCCTGTATGCCGCGGTTTTCGTGAGCCTCTGGACCCGCATGCTTTTCGGGCCTCTCGATGGCCCGCTGCTGGCCTGTGCGCTGGTGGCCGGCTTCACCGCGGTCGCGATGACGCTGCAGGTGCGGAAACGTAGCCGCTTGATCCGGGCCGGCTTCGGCGTCGGCGCGGCGATCTGGCTGCTCTCGCTCGCTTTCGGCATCATCGGCCCAATCGATCTTTTCACCCCCGCGGCGAACAACTGGCGGATGCTCGGCATGCAAAGCGCGCTGGCGCTCGGCAACGGCGTCCTGACGGCCACACTCGTGGGCGGCCTGCTCCCAATCCTGGAGCACATGTTCCGCATCACGACCGATATCTCGTGGCTGGAAGCGTCGGATTTGAATCACCCGTTGCTCCGTCGGATGACGATCGAAGCGCCCGGCACTTATCACCACAGCCTTGTGGTGGCGAACCTCGCCGAAGCGGCCGCGGAAGCGATCGGCGCAAATGGGACGCTCTGCCGCGTCTGCTCCTATTTCCATGATGTCGGCAAGCTGGTGAAGCCGGAGTACTTCACCGAGAACATGAACTTCGAGCGCAACCCGCACGACGACCTCGCGCCGACCATGAGCGCTTTGATCATCATCGCGCACGTCAAAGAAGGGGTGGACCTGGCGCTCAAGCACAGTCTGAATCGCCGGATCGTCGACATCATCCAGGAGCACCACGGCACGTCGATGGTTTACTATTTCTACAAGCGCGCCCTGCAGCAAAAGGAAGACGCGCGCGCCGGCGGCAAGATCATGAACATGCGCGAAGAAGACGTGCCGGAGGTGAAGGAGGAAAGCTTCCGCTATCCAGGACCGAAACCGCAGACGCGAGAAAGCGCCATCATCAGCCTGGCCGACATGGTGGAGAGCGCGTCGCGCAGTCTCGAGAAACCAACGCCGCAGAAGATCGAGCAGCTCGTCACCGACCTGATCGCGCAACGCATTGCCGATCGGCAGCTCGATGAATCCGACCTCACGCTCTCGGAGTTGCGCATCATCGCGGAGCGCTTCCGGTTCACGCTCATGACGATGCTGCACACGCGCATCGCCTATCCGAAGCACGAGACAAAAATCCCCAACTTGCGCGAGGAAAACTTCCGTCCCGATGTGATGGCCTCGACCAAGAAACCCGAGACTGCGCCGCCGGTGTCGGCAGCCTGACCTGTGGGCGGCGGGCCGATCGACCAGTTACGCGATTGGGGCGCGGAGATCGCACTCGTGCTGGGCTCAGGCTTGAGCTCTCTGGCCGATGACCTCTCGGTCCAAAGCAGCTTTCCATTCGCGAATTTCGACGAGCTGCCGCGGCCAGCGGTGCCGGGACACATCGGACGATTTGCCCTCGGATCGGTCAATGGCACGCGCGTGCTCTGCGCCGAGGGGCGCGTCCATCTCTATGAAGGATTCTCGGCGCGCGAGGTGACCGCCGGGATTCGCCTGCTCGCGCGCGCCGGGATCAAGCGAATCATTCTGACCAACGCCGCCGGCACCATCAACGAAGCGTTTTCAGCTGGCTCGTGGATGATGCTGACGGATCATCTCAACCTCACCGGCGTCACGCCGCTTTCCGGCGCACCGCAGTTCACCGACATGACGGACGTCTACACGCGGCAGTGGCGAGAATGCTTCGCCACAGCGGCGCAGACTGCCGGTGTGACTTTGCACGAGGGTGTTTACGCGGCTGTGCCCGGCCCGCAGTACGAGACTCCGGCGGAAGTCCGGATGCTGCGGCGGCTCGGCGCGGATGCGGTCGGGATGTCCACGGTACTGGAGAGCATCCAGGCACGCGCGCTGAAGCTCGAGGTGGCAGCGTTCTCCTGCCTCACGAACTGGGCGGCCGGCATCACCGGCGAGCGTCTCAGTCACGCCGAAGTTCTCGCCACGGGACGCGCCTCGGTCCATACGTTTTCCCAGCTCCTGCAGGCTGCGCTGTGAGACTGTCGGTGGCTTTTGCAGGGAAAAACTAAGGTAGCCGCAGTCCACGCGGAATCACAAACCGCTCCAGCAGGTCGAAACTCCATTGCACCAGCAGCGCCAGGACCGCTGCGGGAATTGCGCCTTCCAGAATCGTGGCGTGGTCGTTTAAGTTCAGCCCACTGATGATCGGCTCGCCCAGGCCGCCGGCGCCGATCAGCGCGGCGAGCGTGGCGGTGCCGATGTTGATCACGGCGCTGGTTTTGATCCCTGCCAGGATGCTGCGCGACGCCAGCGGCAGGTAAATCTGCCGCAAACGCGCCGCCGCCGTCAGGCCGAGCGCGACCGCCGATTCGCGGATCGGCTGCGCGATATCCTGCAAGCCGGCCGCGGTGTTGCGCACGATCGGCAGCAAGCCATAGAGGAAGAGCGCGGCGATCGCGGTCCGCGCCGAGATCCCGAAGAACGGCACCGGCACCAGCAACGCCAGCAGCGCGAGGGAGGGAATCGTCTGCACCGCCCCTGTGACCGCGAGAATCCCATGCCCAAGCGCGCCACCCCGGCTCGCCGCGATCCCGAGCGGAATGCCCACGAGCACGGAAAGCAGCAGCGAGACTCCTGCGAGTTGCAGATGCCGCACGCTCCAGCGCAGGATGTTGCGCAGGATCGAGGGTCGGGCCGAGCGGACGCCATCCGCAAAGTAAAGATCCGCCGCGCGCGCATAGTTTTTCGTGTGTTCCGCCTCTGCGTTCAGACGCGTCATGCGCGACTCGTCGAGCGTCCCCACGAGCTGCCGCAGAGCCGCCACCGCCGCCGCTGGCCAGGAGAGGCGATAGAGGAATACCGCCTTGTATTGCGGGAAGAATCCCAGGTCGTCTTCCAGCGTTACGAGGTCGTTCTCCGCGATCTTCGCATCCGTCGAATACACATCCTTTACCTCAATCGCACCGCTGCGGAGCGCTTCATAGCCAAGACCGTGATCGATCGCCTTGACCTCCACAGCCGGCAATTGATAACGCTCCGCGAGCGGCCGCCAGCCATCCTGCCGGTCGAGGAATTCGTGGGTCAGGCCGTAGCGCAATTCCGGGTGCGCGCGCAGATCACTGATCGTCCGGAGGTGCGCGGCTTCCGCGGTGCGGCGGTTCAGCACCAGCGCGTAGGTGTTATTGAATCCGATCTCCTCCGTCATCCCGACGCCACTTTTCGCCAGCTCCAGGCGCATAGCCTCGATCGATCCTCCCGCGCCGTGCTGCTTCAGGATTTCGTCGGCCAGCGTGCCGGTGTATTCCGCGTAAGCGCCGATCTGGCCGGTGCGGAGCGCCTCCCAAAGAATGATCGTGCCGCCCATCCCGGGACGATGCTCCGCGGCCAGGCCGGCATTCCGGAGCGAGCGCTGCGCAATCTCCGCAAGCACATATGATTCCGTGAATTTCTTCGAGCCCACGATGAGTAGCTCGGTCGCGCCTGCCGGAGCGGCCATCGCCAGGCAGAGGGCAGCGACCAACTTCATGCCCATGCGATGCTCCGTTGTGCCTCGAGGAACGCCGTCACAAACGCGCCCGCCGGCCGCGCGCGGAGATCGGCGAGCGTCCCTTCCTGCACCACGCGGCCTTCATTCATGAGCACAATCCGATCGCCCAGGTAAGCAGCCTCCGCCAGATCGTGTGTCACCAGGATTACCGTTTTCCCCATGCGTGCGAAGATCTCCTTCAGGTCGGTTTGCAAGCCGGCGCGCACCATCGGATCGAGCGCTCCCAGAGGCTCATCCAGCAATAGCAACTCCGGCGAGAGCGCGAGGGCGCGCATCAGACTCACCCGCTGGCGTTGACCCCCGGAAAGCTCCAGCGGGAAGCGATCCAGCAGGTCCTCCGGGAAGCGCGTGAGCGCACAGAGTTCCTCGAGCAGCGCGTCGAATTCCCCGACGGGCCGGCCGAGATGGCGCGCCAGCAGGAGCACGTTCTCGCGCACGGTGAGGTGGGGGAACAAGCCACCATCCTGGATCACGTAGCCGATGCGGCGACGGAGGCCGGACAGGTGGACGGGAGAAACCGTCATGCCGTCGAACTCAATCGTGCCGCTGTCCGGCTGCAGCAGCCCGATGATGAGGCGGAGGATCGTGGATTTGCCGCAACCGCTCGGTCCGATCAGGACCGTCGTCTGCCCACGCGAAAACGCGAAATCCATCGGCTGCAGCGCGACCGCATCCCCGTAGCTCTTCGCAACCTTTTGAAACTGAACGAGCGGGAGCATACGCGACACGCTACCGCGACAGGAAACGCAGGGGAAGCGCTCGCCATTGATTACAGGATTGTCATTTTATGCTTGTCATGCTGCGCACCGATTCGTACACCGCCGCTATGAGAGCCTCTTTCAGAATTTTCAGTTTACGCTTGCTTGTTGGCGGCGTGGCCCTCCTCCTTGCCGCGTCGGCCGTCTTCGCCCAGGAAGGCATCACGCGCCCGGAGACCACCAGCGAGGTCGTCGTCACCGGCGAGGAAGTGCCGAGCGCTTACGGTGCGCCCCCCGCCTTGTCGCGCAGTCGGTTCTCGAACCTCGTCAACGCATACGTCCTGCCTGCCGGCGCAGTTTACGCGGGTCTCATTTACCAGGGCGACGCCCTGCGCTTTAATCGCCCCGATCACATGTTTACGCAGGAGATCGAGGTTGGATTGCCCTACCGTTTCGGGCTGGCGATCGAGAACAGCGTCGAGACCTTTCGCGGTACCACCCAGGAACGCGCCTTCAGCATCGAGGGCCGCTATGCATTCGCGGATTGGGATAAGATTCCGCTGAATCCCACGGTCTTCGTCGAATACAAATTCGGGGTTGGAAACATCCTGCATGATGAAGGCCCGCCGGAACCCCTCGGCAAAGGCGGGGCCCTCGAGTTCCTGCATGAGCGGAACCCGCTGCCCGACGCAGTGGAAGTGCGGTTGCTCCTTTCCGAAGAGTTCTTCGGCAAAGTGGAGTGGGCTCTCAATGGCTTTTTCGAGCAGGAGATCGGGGGTGATCGAGGACGCGAATATGGGTTTGCCCAAAGTGCCATGATCCCCGTCCTCCTCTCGCACGAACGCCTGAAAGTCGGCGTTGAGATGCAGCTCGCTACCTTTACCGACAAAGGCATCCGCGACATGCCCTCCTACCGCTTCATTGTCGGTCCCACCGTTGCCTGGAAGCCCACCGCAAATACACGACTCGATATCTCGCCGCTCTTCGGGGCCACCGACGATGCTCCCCGCGCCTCCGTCTTTGCCGTTTTCTCGATGCTCTTCGGCCCGGCCGGACCGCACGAGCGGGAATCCGAAGCGCCCGCCTCGATGCGAAATCGTTAAGCGTAGTTGTTTCGGAGTAAACGGGTTATTTGCCGCAAAGTGCCGGACTTAGGTATTTTACCTACATAGCAAAGAGGGCCCCAGGAATTCCTTCTTCTCGCCCGCCCACGGTTCCGCCACCGATTGTGGTTCCGTGCATTCCGAGACGGAGATCGCAGCGCAGATGGTGCGGATCCGGGCCCCGCATTGGACGGCCGCGATCGAGACCGGCGATGGTTGAGGCGGCGCGCCGTGCGGGCGAGAGTCTGCGCGGATGAGCGACATTGTTGGCATCGACCTCGGCACCACGAATTCCCTGATCGGGATCATGGAAGCGGGCTTCCCGATCCTGCTGGCGGATGCAAACGGGGAGCGACTGACGCCGTCGGTGGTCCATTTCCCAGCGAAAGGCGAGCCGCTGGTCGGGCGCGCCGCGGCGCGGATGCGGACGGTCGATCCGGAGAACACGATCTACTCTGCGAAGCGGTTCATCGGGGTGCGGGGAGATGAATTGCGCGAAGACGACGCGCACGTCAGCTACAAGCTGCTGCGAGGCACGGGACACGCGCTGAAGATGAAGGCGGGCGGGCGCGAGGTGTCACCCGAGGAGGTGTCCGCGCTGGTGCTGAAGAAGCTGAAGGCGGATGCGGAAGCGGCTCTGGGCCGGCCGATCGAGCGTGCGGTGATCACGGTGCCGGCATACTTCAACGATGGGCAGCGGACCGCCACGAAACGGGCGGGCGAACTGGCGAATCTGACGGTGGAGCGGATCGTGAACGAACCGACCGCGGCGGCTCTGGCCTACGGGCTCGACAAGCTGAAGAGCCGCGCGAAAATCGCGGTCTTCGACCTGGGCGGCGGCACCTTCGACATCTCGATCCTGGCATTGAACAACGGGGTCTTCGAGGTGCTCTCGACCAACGGCAATACCCACCTGGGCGGTGATGATATCGACGCGGCGTTGCTTGAATGGCTGCGCGAGAAGATGCCGGGCCTGCGCGATCCGGGCGCGATTGCACGTTTGCGCGCCGCGGCGATCGAGGCGAAACACCGGCTATCGACTGCAGACGCAGCCGAGATCCAGATCCCATTTTTTGAGGGAGCGTCGAGTTTCACCCGCGAGCTGAGCCGTGCGCGGCTGGAGACTTTGAGCCGACCGGTGATCGAGCGGACTCGCGCGCATTGCCTCCGGGCCCTGGCCGACGCGAAGCTGGCCGCGTCTGATCTGGATGAAGTGATCCTGGCGGGCGGGGTCACGCGGATGCCGCTGGTGCAGGCGGCGGTGGCGGAGTTCTTCGGCCGGGCGCCGAACGTCTCGCAGAACCCGGATGAAGTGGTGGCACTGGGCGCGACGATTCAAGCCGGCATTTTGGCGGGTGCGGTGCGCGATGTGATCCTGCTCGACGTCACGCCGCTCTCGTTAGGCATCGAGACGTTTGGCGGGTTGATGAACGTGATCATACCGCGCAATTCCACGATCCCGCTGAAGGCGGGCGAGATGTTTACCACGGCGGTCCATCAGCAGCGCGCGATGCGGATCAAAGTGCTGCAAGGCGAACGCGAGCGGGCGCGGGATAACTGGCCGCTGGGCGAGTTCGACCTCGAATTCGAGCCGGCGCCGAAAGGCATTCCACGGGTGGGGGTGCAGTTCGAGATCGATGCGAACGGCATTCTGCACGTGCTGGCTCGCGACACGAAAACGGGGCACGAGAAGACGGTGGCAATCCAGAGCGCAGTCGACGTTTCCGATGAGGCGGTGGAAGCGATGCTCGCCGCCTCGCTCGAGCACGCGTTCGACGATATGAGCGCGCGGGTTTGGACGGAAGCGAAGCTGAAGGCGGAGGAAATGATCGGCGCGGTGGAGAGTGCGTTTCGGACGCTGGGCGAGGGGATTGCGCCGCAGGAAGGAACAACGATCGAGCGGTTGCTGGCGGAAGTGCGGGAGGCACTGGCCAGTGGAGAAGCGCAGCGCTTGCAGAAGGCAACGGCCGCGCTCGACACGGCGACCGAGCCGCTCGCCGCGATCTTGGTGGAGAAGGCGATGGCCGCTGCGGCGATTCGTTAGGCGGCGGGCGGTGGTGGCGTGGGAGTCTCGACCGGCGGCGGCGGCGGAGCTGTGGTCGACGGCTGCGCGGGATCCGGTGTGGCTGACGGCGCGGGGGCAACAGCTTTCCCAACCGCTTCCTCGAGCAGCTTCTTTTCCTCGGGATACAAGGTGCCTTCGCGGGCCGCTGCGACGAATTCCTTCGCCGGCTCCGGCTGGTTGTCGTCGAGCAACAAAACTGCGGCGTAGACCGCGGAGTGCGGGTCGAGCAGTTGCTCGTGCGGCAGTTTGCGCAGCACCTCTACTCCTTCGGCGCTACGGCCCAAGCCATCGAGCGCGAAAGCGTAGGTGACCGCGCAGCTCACGTCGTCCGGCGCGGCTTCATAAGCTTCGCGCGCTTCGCGCTGCGCCTCCTCCGTGTTCGGCTCGAGCAGGAGCCCGAGGCGGGCGTAGTTGGCGGTTAACGCCGGCTCGCGCGGGGAACTTTCGTGTAGCTGTTTGGCGATCGTGAGCAGATGGCGCAGGTCATTATTACCGCGATAGATGCGGTAGAGAAAATCGAGCGCTTCGCGGCGCAGCGGCGGATGTTTTGCGACGCGCAGCCAAAGTCGCTCTGCCTCCGCGGGCAAACCCCAGTGGGAGGCAAGCCGCGCCAGTGTGACTTCACAATCCGGCCGCTCGCTGGCGCTTCGCTCCGCCGCGCGCCAGAGCGATTCAAACTCCGCGTCGGCCGCGGTTTGCTTGAGGAAACGCGAGCTGTACGCCTGGTAGGCGAGGCGCAGATATTCCGCATCGCCCCAGCCTCCGCTGCGGGTCCAGCGCTTCAGGCGGGACCAATTTTTCACCTCGACGAGCGATTCGGCGATTGCGATGGAGGGAGGGGGAACCGTGACTGTTTCGGGCGGAAGTTTTTCGGTCCACTTCAGCACCTCCGCAGCGAAACCGTTCCGGTTCATCCACTCGATCAACGCCGCCAAATCCCGCGGATCGCGCGTCGCGACCGGCTTGATCTTCTCGACGACGGCGAGGAATTTTTTCTGGTCGAGCTTGCGATAAAAATCGAGACAAAGCAGGTAATCGGCGAACGTGATCTGCTGGGTGAGTTGCAAATCCTGGGCGAGACCGTCGGCGCGCTCGAGATCATCGCGTTCCACGGCATCGCTGAGGAGCGCGCGTAGAGAACCCGCGCGGAAGCCCTGCACTTTGCGCAGGCGTTCCAGGGTGTTGCCGGCCTCCTCGTATTCCTCGGGATTGGCGGAACGGATGCGCAGAACGGCGAGATTGAATTGGTAGAGATCGTTCTCCGGCTCCTGTTTGAGGGCAGCGGCAAAGTGCTGCTCGACGTCCTTGTCGTTTCCCTGCGCGCGGGCCAGCCAGCCAGCCACGACGTGGTAGGCGGCGCGTTCGCGGTCCGCCGGTGTGACATTGTCGAGCGCCCGGCGTGCGGCATCGATCTGGCCGAAGCGGAGGGCGGCGGAGGCGAGATTGAGCTGGGCATCCAGGTTTTCCGGCAGGAGCCGCGCGATCTGGGCGCGCCACGTGACCGTTTCGTCGCGGTTCTGCCTTTCTGTGGCGTCGGCCAGAATGCGAAAAGCGGAAAGGGAATCGGGCCGGATGAGGAGCATCTGGCGGGCGGCCTGAGTCGCTTGATCGAGCTGCTGCTGGTCGAGGTATTCGGTAGCTCGCTTCAGCAGACGTGACTCGCGCCAGCCGCTGTAGGCACGGGGCACGTAGGTGAGAAAAAGGTAGCCGAGGACGAACCCAACAACCGCCGCGAGGGCGAAGATGGCGATGCGAGTGCGGGGCGCGCGCGAGCGCGGATGGTGCTGAGGTTTGAGGCGAACCCGTCTGAGGTGCGTTCCCATGAATCCGCGTCTCCTATCCCGGCGCGCCGAGAGTTTTGCAACCGGGAGAGGCTGCAAAATCAGGCGCGGGAACGCGCCTGGCTTTCCTGCACCACGGGGACATCTTCGATCTGTTCTTCGACCCGTTCGCGGAGGCGGCGGCCCCAGACATAGCGGGCCGGCGGTGGATATCTTCGCTGTGAAGCAACGGCGGACATGGTGGAAGCGGAGCGGACGAGGACCGGCCCCGGGCGGTCGCTCACCGGATGGGCGGCGACGCGGTGGCCGGTCCGCCTTTGCTCACCTTGGTCTTCGTGCTTTCGACTTTGTCGGCCAAGACCTTATTGCCCGGGTCGAGTGCGATCGCCTTCTGCCAAGATTCGACCGCCTGGGGAACGCGGTTCAGCTTCGCATAGGTATCGCCGATGTGCTCGAAGACGACGGGATCGTCGCGCTTGATGGTCTGCGCGGCGCGCTGGAGATCGCGGAGGGCGTCATCGTAGCGGCCTTTGCGGAAATTGATCCAGCCGCGCGTGTCGAGATAGGCACCGTTATCGGGTTCGAGCTCGAGCGCCTGCTTCGCCATCTCTTCGGCTTCATCGAGGTGCGTGCTGTGCTCGGCCCACATGTAAGCCAGATAATTGCAGGCTTCGGCGGCTTTTCCGGGATCGAGCGCGATCGAACGCTTCATCAGGTCGGCCGCTTTTTCCTGTAAACCCGCCTGGTCCGCCGCCGCTCCGTAGTCGAAATAGAAGCGCGCGTTCAGCAGCTCAGGCGTGGAGGCCTCCGCTTCCTGGACTGCTTCCTCGAAGGTGGCGACGGCCTGCTGAGTGTGCTTCGCCTCGCGCTGCGCCAGCGCGAGGAAGTAGGTGAACTCCGGCACCTGCGGAAAGCGGGTGCGCGCTTCGGTGAGCAAGCGCTCCCCGCGCTCGCCATCGCGCAGCGGGCCCAGGAGCAGTTCCGCGAGGCGCAGGTAGGTTTGGCCACGGGTGGCGTTGATCAGCAGGCTCTGCTCGTAGTTCGCGGCCGCTTTGGCAAAAAGGGCTTTCGCGGGCTCGGGCTGATCCGCACGCAGGAGAGCGCGGCCTTCCTCATCGAGGAGCTGGGCGAGTAACTCGTAAGGCTGATATTTCTCCGGCGTTTGCGCGATGATTTCCTGCAGGAGCTCGATCGCTTTGGTCCGCTGATTTGTGAGAACAAATCCGGTGGCGAGCTTTTCGCGCGCGTTAGAGTCTTCGGGCTGCAACTCCAGCACCCGGAGGTAGAACGGGATCGCCTCCTGGATTTGCTGCGAGGCGGCGTAGTAATCCGCCACATCTTTCAGCACCGCCGGATCGTCCGCCGCATTGTCGGCCGCGCGCTTGAAGACCGCGTTGACCCGACGCAAACCCTCGGGCGCTGGTTCCTTCTCCGGCTCGAGTAGGATCGAGGCGTAAAGTTTGCCAAGCCGGGTCCAGAAGCCGGGATTGTGGCTGTTGATTTTCAGCGCGCGATCGAGCGCGGCCAGCGCTTTCTTCGGGTCGCCGTCGGAAAGTTCTATCTCGTAGATGCGCTGGTAAGCATCGATGTTTTCGGGTTCGAGGGCGATCGCCTGGTTTGCGTAGCGCAGTGCCTGCTCCGGCTTTTTTAGATAACGCGCGTAGAGGTAGGCGAGCTGCAGGTAGGGGCCGGTCTCTTTGGGATTCGCTTTGATCGCGTCCTTGAGGACGTCGATCGCGCGGGGGAAATCCTCCTGGCGGGTGAGGAGGGACGCGACCCGCGAGGCCAGCTCAACCTCACCTGGGTGGACGGTGAGCACCTTCTGGTAGGCGATCAACGCCTCTTCGAGTTCGGCGTTTTCCTCGAGCCGCGCGCCTTCCACGAAGGTGGCGAGCGCTTCTGCTTTGCGGACTCCAGACGGATCAAGCGAGAGATCGGCGGCCGGGGTCCGTCGTAGGGAATCGTCGAGCCCGCCGGGATGTTTGACGGGCAGCGCCTTGGCCGTTACGGCGGGCGCGACCGGCAGCGCGAAGGCCCGCGCGTGTACGAGCGCGGCGAGCGCAAGCAGAAGCAACGCCCGCGACGTCCATGCGAGCGGTCCCGGCTTCTGCTTCATGCCTGCGAGCTTAGAAGGGCGCCGGGGCGGGCGCAATCCACACGATCACGCAACCCGGCGGCGAAAAAGCGGCTGGAGCGTGGGGCCGAGAACGCGGGGAGCGATTACGATTTGTAGCGCAAACGCTTCTTGTGGCGATTCTCCTTCATGCGCTTGCGGCGCTTATGCTTGGAGATTTTCGCCTTCCGGCGCTTCTTCAGTGATCCCATAGATTATTGTCTCAGCGGTTCCGCGTTTGCGGAGCGCAATGCAAGCATCGGATGCGGTCATCTGCAACCGTCTTTCTTCGCGAGAGATGCTTCTGCGTGCCTGACTTCCAAGCTGAACGACAGCCGGAGCAGGATCACGGAAGCCGCTACGGCAGCGCCTGGAGTAACAGATCGACGTGTTCTTCCGGCTTCACCTTGCGGTGGAGCGCGGCGATTCGGCCCGCCGCATCGATCACGAACGTGCTCCGCTCGGCGCCCATGTATTTCTTGCCATACATGCTTTTCTCGACCCAGACGCCGTAGGCCTCGACCATCTTTTTGTCGACGTCGGAGAGGAGCGGAAAGGGCAGTTGATGCTTCTGGATGAATTTCTCGTGACTCGCGGCCGAATCGACGCTCACGCCGAAGATCTCACCACGGGTCTCGAGTTGGCTCCAGGCATCACGCATCGCGCACGCCTGCACGGTGCAACCGGGCGTGTCGTCCTTGGGATAAAAATAGAGCACCACGGGGCGGCCTCGCAGGTCGCCCAGACGCACTTCGCGTCCACTACCGTATTTGCCGCCCACCGCGGTCGCGGCGAAATCCGGCGCCGGATCGCCCACCTTTAGTTCTTCATCCATGAGGTAGTTTCATTTCTCGAAGAGGATAATCAACAGCCCGACCAGACAGAGCAGCGTCCCGATGAGCCCGCTTTCGTATTTCTCCAGCAAGCCCAGTTTGATGTTGCGCACGCCGAGCAACGTCAGCGAGGTGAAAATCACCATCCCGGTCACGGTGCCCACGGAGAGAATCGCCGTGAGCAAAGCGTAACCACCCCAGCCGTAGCGCAGGCCCGAGGCATAAATCGGCAGGAAAGCCTCGCACGGGGAAAACGTGAGCAGCGCGAGCAGGCTAGTGATGGCGACGCGATCCGAGGAAACCGGGGCGCGTTGCGCCACCGGGGTGGGCGGATCGTCGACATCGTGAGCGTGCTCGAGCGCGCCGGGGTGGGCATGAGCGTGGCCGCAGAAAAGATGATGATGCGCGTGGCCTTTGCCGGTGAGCTGGCGATACAGGTAAAAGCAGCCGAGGACTAAGAGCGCCGCGCCCGCGATCATCGGAAACCAGCCGCCGATGCGCTCGTTCAGCGCGATACCGAAGAAGGCGATCACGAGGCCCAGCAGCGCCGTCACGAGGACATGCCCTGTCCCCGCCAGGGCGGTGACTGCGAGTGTCTTGCCGTTGTTCCAGCGTTGCGCGCGCGAGGCGAGCACAAACGGCAGCCAGTGCGTCGGAATCGCGGCATGGAAAAACGCCACCCCGAAGCCGGTGACCGCAATGGTGGTGAGGACGGTGTCGTTCATCTAATCGTGCTCTGCATCATGTGATCGCAACCCGGCATGAACACGATCAGGAGCGCGAGAAGATCCATCGGGCTGGCGGGATTCGAACCCGCGGCCTCTTCGTCCCGAACGAAGCGCTCTACCAAGCTGAGCCACAGCCCGTGCTGAGCGGCACCGGAAGCGCCGCGCACCTTTCTTCGCGCATTCGTCTGCCGCTGGCAAGCAGATTACCGCGGCCGTCGCGAGGCACTCACAAGTCGCGAGCGAGGTCGCACAAAAACCGACCGATCGACCTCGGGAAAATTCTGCGTCCGGCCCGATCGAGGCGGCCATTCGAGTTCGAATTCAGCACCTCGACGTCGCCCGCGCGATGCCGAAACCATCAGCAGCCCTGAACTTTGACGGCTCGCGCTCAGAAATCTCCCTTCACCTGGAGCGTGCGTGACGCAGGAGTTTCATCCGCTCGTTTACAGATATTTACGCGCATCGCGGTCTTGCTCTGCGGCCCATTCTGCGCATATTGCGGCTCCGTCTTCCCCCAGCCGCTCTCTTCGCGCGGTGCCTCCCTCGCTCCTATGTTCAAAAACGAAAAGCTGAATCTCACCCTGTTCCTGTCGCTGATCGCTCTGCAGGTCCTTGGCTTGGTGGCATTGGTCACCCGCTTCCAATGGCATTACCTGCCGGTCATGTTCGCGATGTACCTGTGGGGCGGCATCAGCACCACGCTCTACTTGCATCGTTACCTGACCCATCGCGGATTTGAGATGCCGGGCTGGCTTAAGTTTCTCTTCGCCAGCGGCTCGGCCGTTTTCCTCTCGGGCGACCCGGTCACATGGGTCGGTGATCATCGTTATCACCATCTGAAGTCCGATACAGATGAAGACATCCACAGCCCGATCCACGGGTTCCCTTACGCGCACATGATGTGGCTCGTGCGGAAGCCGCATGGTTTCCGTGATCGCTCTCTTCGTTATGCCGCTGATGTGCGGAAAATCTGGTACTGCCGCGCATGGGAAAAACCGTATTTTTATCTGATCCCACACCTGCTCGTCGCGGCGACTCTCTACCTCACGCTCGGTGGCGTCGGTCTCCTCTGGTGCCTCTACGTCCCGATGCTCGTGGTCTACAATTTCACCTGGGCGGTGAACTCGGTCTGCCACATGGAGAGCCTCGGCTACCGCAGCTTCGACACCACGGATCACAGCAAGAATAACTTTTGGGTCGGCCTCGGCGCGTTCGGCGAGGGTTACCACAATAACCACCACGCCCAGCCCCGTTGCGCCGCGCACGGGCGCAGGTGGTGGGAGTTCGATGCGACCCGCTATGTCATCTGGGGCCTGGAGAAATGCGGTCTCGCCTGGAATGTGCATTGGCCGAAGCCAGCCAAAGCGGAAACGATCGCGACCGTCTCAGAAGACGAAGCCGGCGCGATGCTGCTTTTCGGAGCACAGATCCGCGACCCGTCGCTCGACGAAAAGTCGAACGTCGCGAGCTAATAAGCGAGATTTGGCGAAAGCCATTTCTCGATGAAATCGACCGGTGTCGCCTTCCGCGCGGCGTAGTCGATCACCTGATCGCGCTCGATCTTTCCGACCGCGAAATATTTCGATTCCGGGTGCGCGAAATAAAGTCCGCTGACGCTGGCGCCCGGATGCATCGCGAAAGATTCGGTCAACTTGACACCGGCGTTCTGCTCCGCTTGCAGCAGATGAAACAGCGTCTCCTTTTCCGTGTGATCCGGTGATGCCGGATAGCCTGCCGCCGGCCGGACGCCGCGGTAGCGTTCGCGAATCATTTCTTCGTGCGAGAGCTTTTCGTCACCGCCAAAGCCCCAGGCGATCCGCGCCTGCTGGTGGAGGTATTCCGCAAAAGCCTCCGCCAGACGGTCGGCGAGGGCTTTGACCAGGATCGCGTTGTAGTCATCGTGCGCGTCCGCGTAGCTCTTCGCGAGTTCGTCTGCGCCGATCCCCGCCGTCACCGCAAAACCCCCGAGGTAATCGGCGCGCCCGCTCTCCTTCGGCGCAATGTAATCGGCGAGGGAATGGTTCGCCTGGCCCGCGGGCTTCTGCATTTGCTGGCGCAGGAAGTGGAACGTTGCGAGCGGCTCTGTGCGTGACTCATTCGCGTAAAGCTCGACGTCATCGCCGACGGAATTTGCAGGCCAGAACGCATAAACGCCCCGCGCCGTCAGCAGCTTCTCGCGCACGATGCGACCGAGAAGCTCCTGCGCATCGTCGAAAAGTTCGCGCGCCTGCTGGCCGACGACGGGGTCCTCGAAGATCGCCGGATAACGCCCACGCAATTCCCAAGTGTGGAAGAAGGGCGACCAGTCGATGTACGGGACCAGGGTGGCGAGAGAGATCGCCTGGGGAGCACGGGATGTCATCCCGTGGGTCGCCGAAGTCTTCGGCGACCTGGGGTGCGTTTCCGCAGAGTGTGAGTCTGTCCGCCCGTCGCTCGATGCTGCCGAAAGGCTTTCGGCAGCCACGGAATGGCATTCCGTGCTCCCCACGCTCGAAACGACGCGCGTTCCGATGAACTCCGGCTTCGCTGGCTCATAGCTGCTCCAGTCCAGCGGTGTCCGATTGACCTGCGCCTGCGGCAAGGTCAGCGACTTGCGCTCTTTCGTTTTCGCGGAATGCGCTTCGCGCAACGCCGCGTAGTCCGCCCTGGTCTGCGTGTCGAAATCGGCCTTCAGCGCATCGTTCAGCAGATTGTTCACCACCCCGACCGCGCGGGAGGCGTCCAGCACATGGACGACGCTGCTCTCGTAGTGTTGCGCGATTTTCACCGCGGTATGCGCGCGGCTCGTCGTGGCGCCACCGATGAGCAGCGGCACCTTGAAACCTTCGCGCTGCATTTCTTGCGCGACGTGCACCATCTCATCGAGTGAAGGCGTGATCAGTCCGCTCAAGCCGATCACATCCGCCTGCCGGGCGCGCGCCGCTTCCAGGATCTTCGGCGCCGAGACCATGACCCCGAGATCGATCACCTCGTAGTTATTACATTGCAGCACGACGCCGACGATGTTCTTGCCGATGTCGTGCACGTCACCTTTCACGGTCGCCATCACAATCCGCCCCTGCGGTTTCGCGCCGCCCGCCTTTTCGGCTTCCATGAACGGCATCAAATACGCGACCGCCTTCTTCATCACGCGCGCGCTTTTCACCACCTGGGGCAGGAACATTTTCCCCGCGCCGAACAGGTCACCGACCACACTCATCCCGGCCATCAGCGGGCCCTCGATCACATCGAGCGGACGCGTGCTCTGCCGGCGCGCCTCCTCCGTATCCGCGTCGATGAAATCGACAATGCCTTTGACGAGCGCGTGCGACAGGCGTTCCGCGACCGGCGCGCTGCGCCATGCTTCCTTTTCGACCGGTCCTTTGACTTTGGCTTTGACGCCTTCGGCAAAATCAACCAACCGCTCGGTTGCGTCCTCGCGCCGGTTCAGCAGCACGTCTTCCACCCGCGTGCGCAGCTCCGGCTCGATCTCCTCGTAAACCGCCAGCTGGCCGGCATTCACAATCCCGATATCCAGGCCGGCGCGGATCGCATGATATAAAAACGCGGCGTGCATCGCCTCGCGCACGGGATTGTTCCCACGAAACGAGAACGAGACGTTGCTGATCCCGCCGCTCGTCCGCGCGCCCGGCAGGTTCGCTTTGATCCAGCGCACCGAATCGATGAAGGCGACGCCATAGTTGCGGTGCTCGTCGAGCCCCGTGGCGACCGTAAGCACGTTGGGGTCAAAAACGATGTCGTTAGGCTCCCAGCCCGCGGTCTCCGTCAGCAACTTGTAAGCGCGTGAGCAGATCTCGATCCGGCGCGGCAGATTGTCGGCCTGGCCCTGCTCGTCGAACGCCATCACGATCGCCGCCGCGCCAAAGCGCTGTACGATTCCCGCCTGCCGCAGAAACTCCTCTTCGCCGTTCTTCAAGCTGATGGAATTCACCACGCACTTGCCCTGCACGCACTTCAGGCCGGCTTCGATCACGCTCCACTTCGAGCTGTCGATCATCACCGGGATCCGCGCGATCTCGGGCTCACTCCCGATCAAATTCAGGAAGCGCGTCATCGTCGCTTCCGAATCGATCATTCCTTCGTCCATGTTGACGTCGAGAATGTTGGCGCCGTTTTTCACCTGCTGGCGCGCGACCGCGACCGCCGCGTCGAAATCTCCGCCGAGGATCAGCTTCGAAAATTTAGGTGAGCCGGTGATGTTGGTCCGCTCGCCCACGACCACGAACCCGAAATCGGGCGTGATGTTCAGCGGCTCGAGGCCGGAGAGCCGGAGCACGTTTTCGTGAGTCACGCTCATGCCGCGGCGAATTCCGGCAAGCTGCGCGCGGGACAATCCCGCACCCGCTGCGCGATCGCCCGGATGTGATCGGGCGTCGTTCCGCAGCAGCCGCCGACCACATTGAGCCAGCCGTTCTGCGCCCACTCCTGCAGCTGCGGTGCGAGGCTTTCCGGCGTCTCCGGAAAACCGGTCGCGGAGAGGGGATCAGGCAGGCCGGCGTTCGGGTAGGCGCTGGTGTAGAGCGGCGCATTGTGCGCCAGTTCCTCGATGTAAGGCCGCATCTCTTTCGGCCCGAGTGCACAGTTCAAACCCACCACCATGGGTCGCGCGTGGGAAACCGAGATGAGGAACGCCTCCACGGTTTGCCCGCTCAACATCCGGCCGGAAAGATCCGTCACCGTCCCGGAGACCATCAGCGGCAGGCGCTGGCCGGTCGTCTCCTCCGCTTCGGCAATGGCAAACAAAGCTGCTTTGGCATTCAGCGTATCGAAGACCGTTTCGACCAGGAGCAGATCGACGCCGCCTTCCAGCAACCCGAGCACCTGGTCGAGATACGACCGCCGCAGCTGATCAAATGTTACCGCGCGGAAACTGGGATCGTTGACATCCGGCGAGAGCGAAGCGGTCACCGGCATCGGACCGAACGATCCGGCGACAAATCGGCGCTCACCGGTTTCGTTGGCCACGCGATCGGCGGCGCGGCGCGCGAGTTGCGCCGCGACTACATTCATCTCGTGCGCGAGCGCGCGCAGCTCCGCGTCGTCCACCACGCGCTGAAAGAACTCTGGATCTTTGCGGCTGCCGGTCGGTTCGCCTTGGAACAGAAAATCGTGCAGCCCGATCGTGGTTGCACTAAACGTATTCGTTTCGATCAAATCCGCGCCCGCTGCGAAATACTGCGTGTGAATCTCCTCGATCACCGCAGGCTTCGTCAGCAGGAGCACTTCGTTGCTACCCTTCAGATCTTTGCCGGTCCAATCGCGGAACCGTTCTCCGCGAAAGTCTGCTTCACTCAGTCCGTAGCGCTGCACCATCGTGCCCATTGCGCCGTCGAGCACGACGATGCGTTCGCGCAGGAGCGCTTCGAATGGGTGCAGAGTCTCGCTGGGCATCGTCAGGCAGGAAATAAAAGGCAATCCGCTCGTGCGGCAAGTAACAAATCTACGCATCATGATGCGTAGATGTGTCGCGAGCCTGCATTCCGCCGGAATGGACGCGACCGAAACTGAGACCCTGTTTAGCGCAGGCCGGGTTGAGCCGCGGCTCCCGCTCCCGGTCCCGCGATTCCCGGAGCCGGGGCAGGAACGGCGCGAGCCGGTGCGTTGTAGACGCCGAGGCCGTAGCGCTCCTCCACGATTGCTTCGCTGATCTTGTCCGCGAGGATCTCGCGATAAGCGGCGGACCCTGCCTCGCCTCCTTCGTTGCGATTGCTGAGGAAACCGCACTCGACCAGCACCGATGGATAAGCCGCGTTGCGGATCACACGGAAATTTGCTGTCCGCACCCCGCGATTGGCCGCGCGGGGCATGGTCAGGAGTTTGCCCTGGATGCGCTGCGCGAGGCTCCGGGCGTAGGGCGACGAGTAGTAGGTCTCGTAACCGCGAATCCCGCGTCGGCGCGAATCGTTGAAATGCACGCTCACGAAAACGGAGTTCTCCTGCCGGTTGCCGATCGCCACCCGCTGATCGAGCGGGAGGAAGACGTCTGAATTCCGCGTCATGACGGTGCGGAACTGCGACTCGCGGAGCTTGCGGTTGAGCCGTTGGGCGACATCGAGCGCCACGACCTTTTCCGCTGGTCCATAGCGTCGGGTCGCGCCGCTATCCTTCCCGCCGTGTCCGGCATCGATCACCACGGTCGTGAACGTGCGGCTGGTATCTTGTTGGTTCCCGCCGCCGGGAGTGGAGCAGCTCGCGAGGGTGAAGGAGGCGGCTCCGAGCAAGATGATTTGAGCGACGAATCGGCGCATCGCGATGGATACTCCGAACCGTTCGCTTCGCCAAATCGCTTCGGACAAGATTTCATCTCCCGGACAGAAACGCAGCTGCGCGGATGGCGGGATGGGCCACAAAAATCGCTTGTGTTTTGGGTGCGCAAGTGTGAACCCGTTAGCAACTTTTATGGTGTCACGATTTGCTCTCGCGCTGCTTCTGGCGTTCAATTTTTCCGGGTGCAAAAAGAATGCGGCGTCCACCGCCAGCACGCCCGTCTTGAACCCGAGCCCGGGCCCGAGTGTCGCCTCCGCCGCTCCCGCCACGCCAGCGTCGAAGCCGACCAAACCGCCGGTGAACCAGGATGCGCAGGTGATCGTTTTTGGATATCACCGTTTCGAGAAGCAGGTGCACCGGCCGGACACGGAGATGACGCCGGAGATGTTCGAGAGCCAAATGAAAGAGCTGCAGGATAAGAAGATTCCCGTGATCGGGCTGCAGGATTTTCTCGCCTGGAAGCGAGGCGAAAAAAGCATCCCGGAGCACGCTGCCGTGATTACTTTTGATGACGGCTGGAAGTCGCAGTACGAAGTGGGCTGGCCGATCGTGAAGAAGTATGGTTATCCCGTCACGCTCTTCATTTATACCGAAGGCGTGAAGGGGATGCGGTTCGGCGGGGGCGCCGCCATGAGCTGGGAGATGCTCGCGGAAATGCGCGACGCCGGCGTCGATATTCAAGCCCATTCCGCGACGCACCAGGACCTGCGGAAGGCGTTCGACAAGGTGCAGAAGAAACGGCTCAACACGGAGGAATACGAGCAATGGCTCACCGCCGAGATCATTGGCTCGAAACAGCTGCTCGAGCAGAAGCTCGGCATCCGGGTAAATTCCTTCGCCGTGCCCTTTGGATACATCAACGATAAGGTGCGCGACTTCATCAAGAAGGCCGGCTACGAGGCGATCTTCACGGTCTATGGGCAGCGGCTGACCTACGGGTCGCCGAACGACTCGTTAGGCCGCTATCTCCTGGAGGGGAACAAGCCGAAAGTATTCGGCGAGGCCACGAATTTCACCGGTGGGACGAGCGGGGGCGGCGTGCAGGTCTCCGAAATGTCGACCTCCGAACTCCAGGCGCAGCCGGCGGACGGCGAGACCGTGAAAACGCCGACTCCGTTGATAAAGGCGAACCTCTCCCGCTTTGGAACGATCGATCCCGGCAGCGTGCAGATGCGCGTGAGCGGCCTGGGCCTGGTGCCCGCGAACTTCGACGATAAGACGCACACCATCTCGTATCAGGTCGTGCAGAAGCTGCATGATAAGTCGTGCACCGTGATCGTGGCCGCGACCTCGGAAGGCAAGAAGGTCGAAGCGCATTGGACCTTCAACCTCGAGGATTCTGCGGCCGGTGCCCCCGCTCCGGCAAACTCCGCCTTGCCCGCGACATCCGCTGGTTCTCCTGCGAAACGATAGTCAGCCAGCGGCTCACCGCCGCGCTGTCTTCGACGATCAAGGCGGCGCAACTCAGGGGTCGCACCGGCGAGCAAAAGCCCACGCGCTATAAGCAAAGCCATCGCCAGGACGAGACCTGGAAGCACTCCAGGGCAGGAGTTCCTTGGTCCAATCTTCTCCCTTCTCCCCGGGTGGCAGGTTGAGGCTTTCCGTGTTACGGGTGTGCCCCGTTCTCATGTTTTCACAACTCGGCGACAAGCTTCAGGACGTTTTCAAGGATCTGCGGGGGCACGGCGCGATCAGCGAGGCGAACATCGACGACGCACTGCGTCAGGTGCGGCTGGCGTTGCTCGATGCCGACGTTGATTTCCAGGTCTCAAAGCGCTTCATCGCGAGGGTGAAGGAAAAGGCGCTGGGCGAGGAAGTGCTGCGCAGCGTCACGCCCGGGCAGCAGATGGTGAAGATCTTTCACGATGAGCTGACCGCGCTTCTGGGGGGCGATGCCGCGCCGCTGAATCTCGAGAAACCGGCGCGCATTCTGATGGTGGGGCTGAATGGCGCGGGCAAGACGACCTCCTCTGCAAAGCTGGCTGCCTGGCTCAAGAAGCAGGGCCGACTGCCGCTCTTGATCGCTTCCGACCTGCACCGGCCGGCGGCCATCGAGCAGCTGGCCACTCTGGCCGGCCAGGTAGGCGTGCCGGTCTACACTCCGGGCGCGGCGGAGAAAAATGTGCGCCGTTCCGCCGCCGCCAGTCTCGAATGGGCGAAGACGCAGACTGGGAATGTGCAAATCTTCGACACCGCGGGGCGACAGGAAATTGACGCCACACTGATCGAAGAGATCAAGCAGTTGAAGGAGTTCCTGAAGCCACAGGAGGTCCTGCTAGTCGCCGACGCCGCGACCGGGCAGCAGGCGGTGAGCGTGGCGACTCATTTCAACGACGCGCTCGGCATCACCGGGATCATTTTGACGAAGCTCGACGGCGACGCGCGGGGCGGCGCCGCGCTTTCGATGCGCGAAGTGACGCAGCGCCCGATCAAATTCGCGGGCGTCGGCGAGAAGCTCGATCAATTTGAGCCTTTCGTGCCCGATCGACTCGCCGGCCGGATTCTGGGGATGGGCGACATCATCGGTCTGGTCGAGAAAGCCGCGGAAGCATTCGACGAAGAGGAAGCCGACCGGATGCAGCGGAAACTGCGGACCGCCTCGTTCGACTTCAATGATTTCCTGGCCCAGTTCAAGATGATGCGGAAGCTGGGGCCGCTGGAAAACATTCTTGGCATGATCCCCGGCATGAGTAACATGCAGGGCCTCTCGGTCGACGAGAAGCAGATCAAGCGCACGGAAGCGATCGTGCTTTCCATGACTCACGAGGAGCGCTCCCGGCCCGACATTCTCAATGCGCGGCGCCGGCAGCGGATCGCCGCGGGGAGCGGGAGCACGGTGACCGAGGTGAACGATTTGCTGCAGCGTTTCAATCAGATGCGGAAGATGATGAAGAACGCCGGCAAAATGAAAAAGATGATGGCGCAAATGGCGCGGATGCGAAGCTGAGCTTGCGGTTTCGCCGTTTCGAGCGATCTCCTTCTCCGCGTTTCGCGGCTCTCAACCAAGAACTTCTACTCTCAACTACACATGGCAGTTTCAATCAGACTACGCAGAGAAGGCACGACGAACCGTCCTTATTACAAAGTGGTGGTAGCCGATAGCCGGAGGCCGCGCGACGGAAAGTTTATCGAGATCATCGGCACCTATGATCCTAAGAAGGAAGGGCACAACAGCACCCTGAAGCTCGATCGGATCGATCATTGGATTTCCAAGGGCGCACAGCCGTCGGATACGGTCCGGAGCCTGATCAAAAAGAACCGCACGATGGCTGCATCCGAGCCGGCTGTGACGGAGACGCCCGCTCCCGCGGAAGCCGCCGCCGCGAGCTAATGCTGTCCGCCCGGGCCTGAGCGCGTGAAACAGTTTCTCGAGTTCGTGATTCGGTATCTCGTGGAATTTCCCGACGAGGTGATCATCACGGAGAGCCCGAACGGAAATGCGACGGTGTTCCGCGTCGCGATGCGGCAAAGCGACGTGGGCCGGGTGATCGGCCGGAACGGCCTGACGATCCAGGCGATCCGCGCCTTGCTCGCGAGTTCCGCGGACCGACACAGCCAAAAGGCGACGCTCGACATCATCGAGTAGAAGCTTCCCCTCGCAGAGACCTGCAGTAGAATGTCCCTGTGAAGACGCTGGAAGAGATCCAGGCGGCATTGCCTCAGCTCTCGCGCATCGAGATGGAGCAGGTCCGCGCTTGGATTAAGTCGCGTCGCGAGATCGCAGCAGGCAATTACACGACACGGCAGCCCAGGTGAGCCGTGGCAGCCGCGCTGCAGATTTGGTCGACAACTCACGGGCGTTTGATCGCCTGCCTGCTTCGGTGGCCGCTGCTGTTGCACGCACGATCGACGAGATGGGCGTCCGTTTGGGCACTTTTCCGCACAAAGGGCTGCAGCAACGTGCGGAATTGCGCTGCGTGTGAGGGATTACCGCGTGTTGTATGAATTCGACGCCACAGAAGGACGAATCTACCTCCATGACGTGGGGCACCGCGGCGAGATCTACAAGCGGAGCTGATGACGATGCGAATTGATATCCTGACACTTTTTCCGGAGATCTGTCGCGCACCGCTGGGCGAAAGCATGATGAAGCGCGCACAGGAGAACGGCGCGCTCGATCTGCGCATCCATAACCTCCGCGATTGGGCGACGGACAAACATCGGATCGTCGACGACGCGCCCTTCGGCGGCGGGCAGGGGATGGTGATGAAACCCGAGCCAATCTTCGCCGCGGTCGAATCGCTGCGGACGGAGCAGAGTTTCGTAGTTCTAATGACGCCGCAAGGACGCACGTTTTCGCAGGCGGTCGCAGCGGAACTATCCGTGCAGCCGCACCTGATTATCATCTGCGGACACTACGAAGGGATCGATCATCGAGTCGCGGAGCACCTCGCCCAGGCGGAGGTTTCGATCGGTGATTACGTCCTGACGAATGGCGCGATCGCCGCGGTCGTGCTGGTGGATGCAGCAGTGCGTTTGCTGCCGGGTGTCCTCGGCCACGAGCATTCCGCGGCCGACGACAGCTTCTCGGCGGGACTGCTCGAGGCGCCGCAATACACCCGGCCGCCCGAGTTCCGGGGGTGGAAGGTGCCCGACGTTCTGCTCTCGGGGAATCATGCGCAGATCGCCGCATGGCGGGAATGCGAAGGACGGCGGCGCACGCAGGAGAACCGGCCGGATCTGCTCGCGTAGGCGGAGGCACCCCTCCTCGTTACCGCCCGCGGCCGAGCACGATGCAGCTGTTGATCCCGCCGAAGCCGAAGGAATTGCTCAGCACGTAGTTCAGCTCCGCGGCGCGGCCGTGATTCGGCACGACGTCGAGATCGCAGGCGGAATCGGGATTGTCACGATTCAAAGTGGGCGGAATCCAATTGCGGTCGAGCGCGAGCGCGCAGATCGCCGCCTCGATCGCTCCCGTCGCGCCGAGCGGATGACCAGTGAACGCTTTCGTGCCGCTGACCGCCAGCCGCCCGCTGTGCTCGCCGAAGACCTGCTTCAGCGAGGTCGTCTCGGTGCTGTCGTTCAGCTGCGTCGAGCTGGCATGCGCGTTCACGTAATCGATCTGCTCGGGCGCGAGTTCCGCATCGCGCAAGGCATCATGCATCGCGCGGATGCACGACTCGCCACTGGGCAGCGGGGAAGTCATGTGGAACGCGTCGTTGTTCAAGCTGTAGCCGAGCACCTCCGCGTAGATGTGCGCACCGCGCGCGCGCGCGTGTTCCAATTCCTCGATCACGAGCGAGGCCGCGCCTTCGCCCATCACGAAGCCATTGCGGGCGCGGTCGAAGGGCCGGCAAGCTTCCGCCGGGTCGCCGGTCGATTGGCTCATGGTTTTGATAATGGCGAAAGCTCCGAAGGTGAGGGGACTGAGCGGAGCTTCCGCGCCGCCCGCGATCACCACATCGGCGAAATCGTCCCGGATATAGCGGAGCGCTTCGCCAACCGCGACGGTGCCGCTCGCGCAGCTGTTTGAGTTCGTCGTCCCGACCCCGCGGAAGCCGAACTCTATCGCGATATTCGAGTGCGCCGAGCCTCCGAAGACCTGCAGCGCGAGCGTCTGGTTCACTCCGCGCGTCCCCTTCTTCAGAAAATGCGCATGCTGATCCTCCGCGTTTGCGATCCCGCCGAGCGCGGTTCCGAAACTTACGCCGACGCGATGTTGCGGCTGCTCGCGCGACCACGGCAGCCCGGCGTCGGCGAGCGCCATCCGGGCCGAGGCCACGGCGAACTGCGCATAGCGATCGAGCCGCTTCAGACGATGCGGCGGGAAATGATCTTCCGGCACCCAATCGCTTACTACCCCGCCGCAGTGGGCGTGGAATGGCTCGGTATCGAACGTCGCAATCCGGCGAATGCCGCTCCGTTCCGCGAGAATCCTGCGCCAGAACTCATCCTTACCGGTGCCGATGCAGGTGACAGGTCCGAGACCGGTGATTACTGCGCGTCGTTCTTTGCCGTTTCGCATCCCAGATTAAATCCGCGTCCTGGCCTCCAGGTGCGCTTTCATGCAGCGGAGAGTCTGGTTCGCCACATGCGAGATGAAGAATCCGCCGATGATCGGCTCCGCGAGGGGCGCCAGAACCGGCACGCGAAAACGCAGGTCGTGGAGGATTTGCACCAGCACACCATCGCGGGTTTCGTCGAATTTCCAGACCACGTCCATGCCTTTGGTGAATGCTTTGAGATGATGAAAACGGACTTCGAGTTTTTCGCGATCGATGATTTGCTCCGAGGTCCAGGAGATCGGAATCCCGGAGCGGACCGCGGCCATCACCACCAGATTACGATTCTCGCCCCGCTCCAGATACTGGATGTAACGGTAATGCGGCAAAATCTCCGGCCAGCGCTCGAGATTTGAGGCGGCCTCGAAGATCTCCTCCCGCGGGGCGCGCATGATAATGGAGTTGCCGGTGTGCATAGCAGCGGATTTGCGCCCGGGGAAGGTAGTCCGGCACCTCGGCGAGGGCAACGCGAGCTCTACCGCCGCCGGTGTTTGATCTTATAGGTGAGGAAGCATTCGTCGCCCACCACCCGCAGGTCGACGAGGGAACAGCGGATGCTCGCGGAGAGGAACTCTGTGTTCACCCCCGTCAGGGTAGGCGCCGTGGCACCGCCGAAGAGATATGGCGCAATCGTGAGATTGAGCTGATCCACGAGATCCAGCTCGAGCAGGGAGCGGAAGAACGCCGCGCCGCCCTCGCACGCGACGGCTGCCACTTTGTAGTCGGTGCGCAGCTGATGCAGCATCCAGCGCAGGTCCACCGCGGGCGACTCGGTCAGATGCAGCGTCGCTTTTTCGCGCAGCTCCTCCTGGTTCCGCCGCGGCATGCGCGTGGTGGAGAAAATCAGGATCGGCGCGATCTCCGATTGGAAAATCTTCAACCGGCTGTCGATCTGCCCTTCGTTTGAGACGATTACGCGCAGCGGCGACGGCGTCTGGCCGCGCGCGACCCGCTCATCCCGCAGCGGGCCTTTCGGCAGGCCGAGGCGGACGTTGTCCTTCTTGAGTGTGCTATGGCCCACGAGCACGGCGTCTGCCAGAGCGCGCTGGCGCAGCAGGTGGAGTTTGTCTTCGCGCGAGGTGAAATCGACGGGCGAATACTCGCGCGTCGTGATTTTGCCGTCCGCCGTCATCGCGAAGGTGGCCGCGACAAAGGGCCGCCTGCCTTTCGCGAGCACTTGCGTGGGACTATTGGCTTTCGCCGACTTCATGCTCGACCGTCGCCACTTCCTCGCGCATCTCGCGCATTTTCACGTGCCCGGTCGCGCCGCTCGGGCGGTAGAAGAAGTAAACGATCCCGCCCGGCAGGCAGCAGAGGAGAATGATCGCGAAACTTGTCAGGCCAATCAGCCGCGCATCCGCCGGCGGCACGCCGCAGAGATTGAAGAGCATCACCTGGAGCACAAACTCGCGGGTCCCGACGCCCGCGAAACTGATTGGCAAGGACGAGATCGTGCGCTCGATCGGCATAATGGAAAAGAAGTCGATCAAGCCGACGCCGGAGCTCCCTTTGAAGGCGTGCGCCACACAGAGAAAAGTGGCGAAAGTGCTCAGGTGCGCCACGAGCGAGGCGGCGAAGGCGGCGGCGGTCGCGCGCCAGTGATGCGCGTAAAGATGGTACGCGGCCGAGACTTCGATTAATTTCTCCCGTCCGGGAAACCGGAGCGGCAGCGAATGCAGAAGATTGAAGCCGCTGACCACGAAAGTCGTGACCACGAAAAGCACTGAGCAGCCGAAAACCGCCAGCACGACCCAGACGTAAAACTTCGGATCGTGTAGCGGATTGGTGTCGAGCCGCGTGCCGGTCTCGCGAATCAACCAATGGAAGCGCAGAAAAATGAGCGTGCCGGTGATGACGATCAACGCCATCAACCCGATCATGCGATCGAACATGACCGCGAGCAGCGCGCCCGGTTTTTTGTCCGGCGTTTCTTTCCAAAGCAGGTAGGTCTTGATCAAATCGCCGCCGGTGCCACCGGGCAGAAATTGATTGTAAAACATCCCGATCAGAAAAAGCCCGGTGACCCGCGGCGTGCCCAACCTGATCCCCTGTACTTTGAGCAAAATGATCCAGCGAACAGCCGCGGCGACTTCCACCGTGACATACGCGAGGATGCCGCCGAGAACCCATCGGTAGTCGGCCACCTGTAGCGCGTGAAACATCGCAACGCGCGTCGCTGGATCGTGGAAGACCCAGTAAAGCAACCCGCCGGTGACCGCGAGTTGCAGCAGAGTGAGCAAAATTTTCTTCATTCGCCGAAGCGCTCCTTCCAAAGTTCCACGGAATGCCGGATTTCAGCGGCGGTTTTGCGCGGGCTCATCTCCCACACGTATACGCACGCCGGCGAGAGAAGCGGAACAAGATTATCGAGATCGACATGGCCGGCGAACGGTGGCTGGTGGTCCTGGCCCGGCCAGATCACATCCTGGAGGTGACAGCCGAAAGCCCGCGGGCCGATGAAGCGGAGCCATTCCGCGTGGTCGAGAAACCCCAGGTTCTCCTTGATCTGGATGTGCCCGAAGTCGTGCCAGTAACCAGCAAACGGGGAATCGAGTTCATCGAGAATGCCGGGCAGCTCCTTCTCGTTCGGCATTTCCTCGTAGCCGCGCCGGCCCTCGATCCCGAGGCGCACGTTCTTACCCGCGGCATATTCCACGATGCGCTTCAGGCATTCCTTCACCCGCGCAATCGGCCACTCCGCGCCCGCTTCACGTTTTTTCACCGCGTCCAGTTTGCGGCGCACATAATCGCGGGAGAATTGCTCACCCGCTTTCGCCAGTTTGATCAGCTCGTCCGTGATCGGATTCATCGGCACCGAGCCGCAGTGCAACACGACGAAAGGCGCGCCCAGCCGCTCCGCAAAGTCGATCGTGTTCAGCGTCTGCTTCACCGCCCGTTCCCGCTCCGCGGCCGTGCCGGCGGAGAATTTGTAGATGTCCGGCGAAGCATGCGTCACCTCAACCGGGAGGGGGCAGAAATTGTGCAGACTGCTGAACGTCACCGCCCCGCGCTCCCACATTTTCTGAATGCCGGGCATGAGCGAAATGCGGGTGCCGTGTCCGAGTTCCACATGGGTGAATCCCAACTCATCGCGGATCTCCTTCAGCATCGTCTCACCGTCGGTATGGCGGCTCGAATTCCAGCAGGTCGAAAACGAGATCATCAGGCCACCACCGCCGGTTGCGGCTCGGGCGCCATCTCCTCCACCACCGGCGTGGTGTGATCGCAACGGCTCAGCACCGCAAGCGCGCCGACCAGATAAAGCGCCGCGCCTGTTGCCATCGCCAGCCGCATCCCGATCAGATCCGACAAGCTCGTGATGACCAGCCCCGCCACCGGCATGAGTCCGAAGAAGCTCAAGCCGAAGACCGCCGAGATCCGCCCGCGCAGATGCGACGGCGCCCGTTCCTGCACAATCGTGTTCGCCAGCCCGAAGTTCGTCGCCAGCCCGATCGCCATCGCGCCCATGCAACCGGCCGCGACCGCAAAGGTCGACGTGCGCGACATCACAAACATCGCCACCGAGACCACCGTCACCGCGCCCATGATGAACCGGATCCGATTCCCGCGCGCGATGCTGAGCAGGCCTAACGAACCCACGAGCGAACCGGTCCCCGCGATCGCCATCAGAATGCCCATCCGTTCCGGGCCGAGGCCGAGCAGCTGGCGCACGTAGAGTGGAAGCATCACCGACACCACGGGGTAGATAAATACCGTCGTCATCGAGATCAGCGCGATCAACGCCAGAATCGTGCGATCCTTTCGCACATAGCGAAACCCTTCCAACAGCCCGCTCCTGCGCCGCTCTTCCTCCTCCGCCGTGCCGGCCTGGCGCGGCGGGATCAGCAGCATCGAAACAATCAACGCGATGAATGTGACCGAGTTGATGAAGAAGGCGGAGGCCGCACCCCAAGCCGCGACGCAGAGACCGGCGAGCGAGGGCCCGATCAGCCGCGAACCGTGAAACACTGAGCGGTCCAGCGCTACCGCGGTCGCGATCTGATCCTTCCGCACAATCTCCGGCACGAGCGCAGAAAGCGCCGGCATCTCGAACGCGATCGAAACCCCGAGCAGCGCCGCGAAAAAGAGGATGTGCCAGATTTGAATCGCCCCGCGCAGCACCAGAAACCCGATTGACGCTGCAAACACCATTTGCGCGATCTGCGTCACGATCAAAATCTTACGTTTGTCGAACCGATCTGCCGCCGAGCCGCCGAGCATCGTCAGCGCCAACGTCGGCAGGCCTGCCGCGAGGTTCACCATTCCGAGCACCAGCGCGCGATCGGTCAGGGTGCTCAAGACCCAGCCCTGCGCCATGATTTGCATCCAGGTCCCGGTATCCGAGATCGCCGAGCCGACGATATAACGCCGGAACGAGCCCGGTCCGAGCAGCTCGAGCGCCTTGCGACGGAACGGGACCTCGGCGGCAACAGGTTCGGACATGCGGAGACAACAGATAAGCGGTCGCTCCCATCCCCGCAACGGCCGCGCCCACCGTCCAGCGCCGCGAACCGCGAACGGGACGCGCGGAGGTGCGGTCGCTCCGCTCCGGCCATTCGTGTAGCTTCCGTTCCCCATGAGACGAAGTTCCGCGCAACGCGCCTATCCGCGGTGGATGGAAGCGGCTTTTTGTTTTCTCGCTGTGACGCTGGTGTCGCGAGTCGCGGAGGCGAAGCCGGCGGCGCCGGTCTTCTATGTGGGGAGCCATGGATGGCATACCAGCATCGTCATCCCGCGCGACCAAATCCCCGCCGCCGCCTGGCCTCCCGGCGTTGCCACGCGCACGTTCGTCGGCTTCGAGTATCTGGAGATCGGCTGGGGAGATCGGAAGTTCTACACCGCGCCAAGGCCGAATGTCGTGATGGCATTAGACGCGGTTTTCCTGCCGGGCCCGAGCGTTTTGCATGTCGTGGGATTGCATCCGCCGCTCGGCCGCGCGCTGGCCTGGAGCGCGCTGGTCCCGGTGCCGTGCACCGCCGACGAACTGGCGAGCCTATGCCGTGGCTTGGGCGATTCGTTCGCCCGCGACTCCGGTGAAGGCGCGACGGCGCTCGGCCGCGGTCTTTATGGCGCGAAGAGCAGGTTCTACGCGGCGGAAGGGCGCTACGATCTGCTGAATACCTGTGACACCTGGACGGCGCGGATGCTGCGCGCGGGCGGATTGCCGGTGCGGAGCGATCTGATGCACACCTGGAGCGCGGGCGCGGTGATTGCGCAGGCGCGTCGTATGGTAGCCGCGAGAGACGCGCGGCACGGGGCTGCAGCCTCGCGGGATTAAAAGATCGCCGCTTCGCAAAGAACCGGGACCTGTTCCGCGGAAAAGGTGTAGGATAACGGATGTCCGATCCACGCAACGTCGCCCACGACAAGAAAGTCACCCAGGAGAAGAAGCATGAGCACGCCAAGGCTCCTGCAGCCGAAGACAACGGGAGCCAGAAGGAGGCGGCAGCAGCCCCGGAGGCGCCGCAGGCACCGGGCGAGCACGAGAAGTCGGTCGCGGTCCTGTCGAAGCTGAAGGAGATGGAATTCCATTCCCGCGCGAACATCGAGACCCTGGCGGGCCTAAGTCTGACGATCGACGACGAGCTGAAGCAAAAGGAGTTTTCGGATGCGATCGGCGAGGTCTATTCGGCGCAGGACGGCTTCCAATCGAAGATCACGAGCCTGATCGAACGATACGAAGCGAAGTGTGAAGCGTTGAAGCCAGCCGCTTAAGCACGGCTTCCTCGGCATTGAACGGCACTTGCCCTCGGCCGGTCCGCATCTCGCGCCCGCACCTGGGCTTGCCTCTTGTCTGGCCGTGTCGCAACGGATAGGAAGGGCGCATGAATCGTATCCTGCCACCGGGCGAATCCCGCGACCTGGTGGGCTTCAGGATGCGTGGGACCGAGGTCACGCGGCTGGAGGGTTTCAGCGACGCCGTCTTTGGTTTCGCGCTGACCCTGCTCGTTGTCTCCCTCGATGTGCCGCGGACATTTCCCGACCTGATGGCGACGATCCGTGGGTTTCCCGCCTTCGCGCTTTGCTTCCTCTTCCTCACGCTCCTGTGGAACAGTCACTACAAGTATTGCCGCCGCTACGGTCTACGGGATGGGACCGCGCGTTTTCTGACCTGCGTGATGCTTTTCCTGGTTCTCTTCTACGTTTATCCGCTCAAGTTCCTCTTCAACTTCAGCATCACCGGCATGTTTCAGGGCGGCTCGACGGAGTCCACGACCCTGACCCGCGCAGAGTTTTCCACCCTGCTCGTTATTTATGGGCTGGGGTTTGCGGCCGTCTATCTTGCCTTGCTGCTGCTCTACCGGCACGCTTATCGCCTGCGCGATGCGCTGGAGCTGAGCGAGCTGGAGAGGTTCGATACGCGCTATGAAATCTCCCGGCTCGTTACTCTCGTGGCGATGGGCCTGGTCGCCGCCCTCCTGGCCTGCGTCCCGGTCCTGGGGAATTGGAGCAGCTTGGTCTACATGCTCCTGTTCCCGATCCTGCGCACCTCCCGCGCGGTTCATCGCCGGAGACGCGAGCGCTATCTCACTGCGGATGGCTGAACTTCCCCCCGCCGGATGACCGGTTGGAGACAGTTCGCGACGGTTTCCTTTTCACCGAGGCAACGAATGTTTTCTCTCTTCGCCACAACGTCCGCGCGGTGAGTTCTCGTTTGAGTGAATGCGACCACGAAATCGCCGCCGGAGTTTTCTTGCCGTTGCAGCGCGTCGCTCTATAAACAGGCGCGTGTCGCCCAATGATCCCACACTTCCCGAGGATCTGACGCCACTGAGCGGCGCGCCGACGGACGTGGCGCCGCTGACCGGTCGTGGACCCACGCCGGCGCACGAGCGCACCGCCACCGGAGAAGCAGGTGCGATCGATTGGGAGGGAATCGCAGTGACGCCTCGTTTCCGCGCGCTCTTGCGGGCGAAGCGGCGGTTCATCGCGCCGGCGATGTTGTTCTTCCTGATCTACTACTTCGCACTGCCGGTGCTCGTTGGCTACTGCCCACGCCTGATGGAGCGGAAGGTGCTCGGGAGCGTAAATATTGCGTACCTGTTCGCGCTTTCGCAGTTTGCCATGGCATGGGCGGTGGCAGCGGCCTATGTCGTCGCCGCGGGAAAGTGGGATCGGATGGCGACAGAGATTCGCGGCACGATCGGGCGGCGCTGAGCGGGTGATTCTGAAAGATGAGCACCGCGCTGCTGATGTTCCTGACGTTTGTCGCGCTGACGCTCGTCATTACCTGGTTGTCGGCCCGACGCTCACAGGACGCGAGCGCCTACTTCGCGGCGGGGCGCCGGATCACCGGCTGGCAAAACGGGTTGGCAGTGGCGGGCGATTACATGAGCGCGGCAAGCTTCCTGGGAATTGCCGGCATGATTGCGTTTAATGGCTACGACGGGTTTCTCTATTCGGTCGGGTTTCTGGTGGCGTATCTCACCGTGCTGCTGATCGTGGCCGAGCCGCTGCGGAACGCGGGCAAATACACGATGGCCGATGTGCTGGCCTACCGGCTGAGCCCGCGGCCGGTGCGGGCGATGGCGAGCCTCAGCACGTTGACGGTGTCCATCTTCTACATGATCGCACAGATGGTGGGGGCGGGAACCCTCGTTCGACAATTGATCCCCGGCGTGAGCTACGAGATGGCGGTGGTGGGAGTCGGAGCGCTGATGGTGATCTACGTCGTCTTCGGCGGGATGCTGGCGACCACCTGGGTGCAAATCGTGAAGGCGGTGCTGCTGATGAGTGGCAGCATTTTTTTGAGCGTGCTGGTGCTGGCGAAGTTTCACTTTAGCCTCACCGAGTTCTTTAACTCGCTGACGGCCATCTCCTTGACAGACGCGGCGGGCGCGAAGGTGACGCGCGATTTCCTGACCCCGGGTCTCCTCTTCAAAAACCCGCTCGACCAGATCTCGCTCGGCTTGGCGCTGGTCTTCGGGACGGCTGGATTGCCGCACATCCTGATTCGTTTTTACACGGTGCCGGATGCAAAGACGGCCCGCGCAAGCGTCATCTGGGCCATGATCATCATCGGGTTGTTCTACATCATGACGACCTTCTTTGGGTTTGGCGCGGCGAGTCTGCTGGGGCCCGATTACCTCAAGGCGCACGGCGGCACGAACATGGCGGCGCCAGAGCTGGCCCGTGCGATGGGCGGCGAGTTTTTCTTCGCTTTCATCAGCGCGGTGGCGTTCGCAACGATTCTCGCGGTGGTCGCCGGCCTTACGATCAGTGCGAGCACCAGCTTTGCGCATGATTTTTTCTCGAATGTGATCCATCACGGACGGGAACGGCGGGAAGGCGAAGAAGTGCGGGTGGCGCGGATCACCGCGTTCGTGGTGGGCGCGCTCGCGATAGGAATCGCGATCGCCCTCGGGCCGGCCGTGAACGTGGCGTTTCTGGTCGGCCTGGCGTTCGCCGTCGCGGCGAGCGCGAACCTGCCGGTGATCGTGTTCTCGATTTTCTGGAAGCGCTTTAACACCACGGGCGCGGTCTGCGGGCTCGCGGCCGGGCTATTCTCGAGCATCATCCTCATCCTGCTCAGCCCCGACTTCATGAAGGTGCCGCTGTTTCCGCTGAAGAATCCCGGCATCGTGAGCATCCCGCTGGGATTTCTCGGCGCCTTTCTCGGCACGTTGCTGCGCCGTGAACCGGCCGCGGAAGCGAAGTTTTCCGAGCTGGTGGTGCGAGCGAACACCGGCCTGGGCGCGGAGCAGGCGAGCGAGCGGTAGCGGCGGTGCGTGGCGGGTTATGATCCCGCACGCGACTGGAGCGGTGCAGCGTTGCCTCGTTCTCGAACGGAACGATATTAAGCTTCCCGACGTTGATATGGCTCGCCAATGAACCGTAAATTGCTACAACAATGGAACGGAGTTAGCTCCAATACCCCTAAACAACTCAAGATGAACCGATCCCTCTTTGTCCCGCTGGCGATCCTTTCGCTCTGCGCGCCCCAACTATTCGGGCAGACGGTCGCCACCGATCCGGTGGGGTTCACTACCAGTGCGACGGCCGCCAATTCTGACTCCTACCTCGCGGTGCCGTTCACGCGTCCGCCGGAGTTTGTCGGTAGCCTCAGCACGGCGAGTGGCAGCACGATCACCGTGGCGGGCAGTCCCTGGACTGCGAACCAGTTCGTCTACGCGTCCGGGACACAGCCGAAACGCTATTATGCCCTGATCGGCAATGGCGGCAGCTCGAACCCGAAGGAGGGCCGCACCTACGCCATCACGGGGAACGGAGCGAACACTCTGACGGTCGATACCGCCATTGATAATGTGACCGGGATTACCGCGAATACTCAGTTGATGGTGATTCCGTATTGGACGGTCGGGACGCTCTTTCCCGCGAGCGATGCCAACGTGTCGTTCACCCCCAGCACCGCGAGCGCGGCCTTGAAAACGCAGGTTTGGGTGCCAGACGACAGCGCGACGGGAATCAACCTCGGCTATCTCGCCACCTATTATTACAGCAACAACATCGACGGCACCGCATCGAACATCGGCTGGCGCAAAGTGGGCGACGGCAACACCGTCGATCACGCGGATGACGTTTTGCTGCCGGACAGCTATTTTGTGCTGCGGAATGCAAACGGTGCGCCCGGCCTTCCGTTCACCGCGCTCGGTTCTGTCCTGCTGAAGAAGCTGACGGTGCCGCTGCGCACCGCCACGAATACGCCGCAGGACAATCCGGTTTCCATCCTGCGCCCGCTCGATGTGACGCTGAACATGACCGGCCTGAATCCGGTCGACGGCTCCTTTGGCGCGAACGATCAGCTCCTCGTCTTCAATAACGCGCAGGTGGGCTTCGATAAATCACCGAGCGCGACCTATTACCGTGATCCAGCGGCGAACTTCAACTGGCGCCTCGTCGGCGACGCGAGTCTGCAGGATCACGGCAACGATGTGATCGCCCTCGGCACCGGCTTCATCGTGCGCAAAGCGGCCACCGCGAATGGCCAGAGTGCGTTCTGGACCAACTCCTTCCCGCTCCAGGCGGTCAGCGCTGTTTCGCGGAAAACACATGGGGCTGCTGGGACTTTCGATTTGAATCTCCCCCTCACCGGCGCACCGGCGATCGAGCCTCGTGCCCAGGGTAGCGGCCATCAAATGATCGTCAGTTTCGTTTCGCCAGTCACTCTCACCGGCGCCAGCGTCAGCTCGGGCACCGGCAGTGTGAGCGCGGTCTCCGGCAGCGGCACTTCGCAGCTCAGCTTCACGCTGACGGCGGCGAACGACCAGTACGTGACGGTCAGGCTCGCCAACGTCACCGACGGCGTGAACACGAACGACATTGCCGTCACCGTGGGTCTGCTGCTGGGAGACGTGAATCAGGACAAGACAGTGAATGGCGGTGATGCGATCGCCACCAAATCGCGCTCTGGTCAGACGACGGACGCGTCGAATTTCAAGTACGACGTCAACACGGACGGCACCGTGAGCGGCGGCGACTCTGTGGTGGTGCGCGCCCAGTCGGGCAACAGCCTGTAAGCGGCCGCGTTCCCGGGCTGGCCATCGCCGCTCGATATTTGCAACTCTGTGGCGCCGCGTGATCTTCACGCGGCGTTCACTTTTCGACCCGTTTGTCCTTTCAAAAAATGAGCCGTTCTCCTGAAACCAGCGCCGCGGACCTCAACCGACGCAAGGCCTCGTCCGCGGCTGGTTCTCTGGTTTCCGTTCTCGTCACGCTGGTCGCGCTCCTGCCGCTCACGGGACTGCTCATCCTCACCGCCCGCTCTCCGGTTCCGCGGAACGCTGTTCCTCAAAGCCTCCTGCTGTTCGCCACCGGCGGCTCGTTGGGCGAGGCGATGCGGAATTCCGCGCTCGTTGCTTTCGCGGTGACGGTGTCGGGAATCGGTCTTGCCTCCATCGTTGCCTACGCGATCTCGCGTGTCGCTTTGCGTTGCCGCGGACGCAGCGTGGACGGAATCTGGCTGGCGAGCGTGCTTCCTCCTGCGGTGCTGCTCCTGCTGGTGGCCTTGGCCCCTCTGGTGCTACTTGATTTGCTGCAGATTTACGCCGTCGACCTGGCCCTTTATGGGATCACGGCATGGCCGTGCTGCGTCTGGCAATTGCAGCGGCAATACGACGCCATCCCCCTATCGGCCGAGGAGGCGGCCCGGCTGGACGGCTGCTCAAACGCGCAGGTGTTTTACCGGCTCGTTCTCCGGCTCTCGGCCCACGGTCTTTTGGTCACGGCGCTCTTTTCCTTTCTCGTGTCGTGGCCTTTGGGCGGTTTCGCGCAGCGGCTTTTGGCAGAGTGGAACGACGGCGGTCCAGCGACGGCCCTGCAGTTCGTGCTCCTCGTGCTGAGCATTCTCTGGCCGCTTTACGCGGCAGGTTGGCTTTTGCGGCGATGGAACTCAGCTGCGGCCAGCGTGTAAGATCGCGCGCGGCAAATAGCGCTTTCCGGGTTTGATCCCACGGCCTACCCTTGCCGGCCATGGAATCCCTCTACCTCGTTCTCGTGGTCGGCGCGGCGCTCATCGCGTTCATCTTCTTCATCGTCGTCTTCCGCTTTTTTAATTTCTGGCTGCGCGCGCGGCTGGCGAATGCCCCCGTCGGCCTTTTCAAAATGTTCGGCATGAGTCTGCGTAAAGTGCCGGTTGGCTTAATCGTCGATAACCGGATCACGGCGGTCAAAGCCGGCCTCGAGATTCCGACCGATCCGCTCGAGGCGCATTACCTCGCCGGGGGCGACGTGGGCCATGTGATCCTCGCGCTGATCGCCGCCGACAAGGCTGGCATCTCGCTGGATTTCAATCGCGCCTGCGCGATCGATCTCGCGACCAAAGGCACCGGGAAGACCGTCCTGGAGGCTGTCCGCACCAGCATCAACCCCAAGGTTATCGATTGCCCAAACCCGGCGATGGGCCGCGCCACGATCGACGGCGTCGCGCAGGATGGGATTGGGGTCAAAGTGAAGGCGCGGGTCACGGTGCGTTCGCATCTGGACCGGTTCGTCGGCGGCGCGACCGAGGAAACCATCATCGCGCGCGTCGGCGAGGGGATCGTCAGTTCGATCGGCTCCGCTCCCTCCTACAAAGAGGTGCTGGAAAATCCGGATCGCATCTCCAAAACCGTTCTCGCGAAAGGGCTCGATAGCGGCACCGCGTTCGAAATCCTCTCGATCGATATCGCGGATGTCGATGTCGGCGAAAACATTGGCGCCAAGCTTCAGGCCGAACAAGCCGACGCCGACAAACGCGTGGCGCAGGCAAAAGCGGAAGTGCGACGGGCCGCGGCAGTGGCAGTGGAGCAGGAGATGCGCGCGCGAACCCAGGAGCAGCGCGCCAAAGTCGTCGAGGCCGAAGCGCAGGTTCCGCAGGCCATGGCGGATGCGTTTCGCTCCGGGAATCTCGGGATCATGGATTACGTGCGAATGAAGAACGTCGAAGCGGACACGTCGATGCGGAAGTCGATCGCGGGCAGCGAAACCAAGCCAGACGCTGGCGTGTAAGTTTCGGTTCGTTTCATGGAGCAAATCTTCTTCATCGCTCTCGTGGCAGTGGTCGGCGTCGTCCGCCTGCTCTCGCAGCTTTCCGAGAAGAAGAAAAATGAAGTGGCAGCGCGGCGCGCCGGATTACCGGACGCGTCGCCACCACGCTCCACCGCGCCCGTTCCGCGGGCGCCTCTGCAAACCGAGGAAGAGCCGATCCGTAGATTCATGGAAGCGCTCGGCGTCCCGACATCGCAGCCACCAGTGGTTGCGCGCGAGCGACGCGCAGAACCGCCTCGTAAACGCACGATTCATCCAGTCGATCCTTTCCCTCGGCCGCCCATGGTCCTGCCTCAGGCCGTGCCGCCGCCTTTGCCGCCAGCGACGCTCGCGCGCGTTCCCGAGCTCCAGGTTGCTGCGGAAGAGGAGCGCAGCCGGATGGCGGAACGGCGCCGCGAACGCGCCGCAAAGTTCCTGACCCCGGCAGAGTTCGAAGTGCGCACCCTTGGCGCCGCACCCATCGCGGATCTCGCGTCCACGCAATCCGCCGCCAGTGTGACGGCCCGACTGGGAAGCGCCGCGCTGCTGCGCGATGCCATCGTTTTGCGCGAAATTCTCGATCCTCCACGCGGCCTGCAGCCCCTTTAGCCATCTCGCCGTCCCTGCTATGAATCTATCATCCTTGATCCGTTTTCTACCGCTGCTCGGTCTTATCTTGGTGCAGCAGTCGACCCGTGCCGCTGACGATGTGAACCCGCTCCTGACCGAAAGCACCCTGCCATATCAATTCCCGCCTTTTGATCAAATCCGGAACGAGCACTTCCAGCCTGCGATCGAGCAGGGGATGGCGGAGCAGTTGCACGAGATCGATGAGATCGCGCGCAACCCGGAGAAGCCGACGTTCGAGAACACCATCGTGGCGATGGAGCGCAGCGGCCGCTTGCTCCAGCGCGCCGAGCGCACCTTTGGCAATCTCAACGGCTGCAACACGAATCCCGAGATGCAGCGGATCGACAAGGAACTCTCGCCGAAATCCGCCGCGCATCGCGATGCCATTCGGCTAAACCCCGCGCTCTTCGCGCGGGTGCAGGCAGTTTTCGACGAACGCGACAAGCTGGGGCTCGACCCCGAATCGAAGTTCCTGGTCGAGCGTTACTATAAGGATTTCGTCCGCGCGGGCGCGAAACTGTCGGACCCGGACAAGACAAAGCTGAAAGCGATGAACTCCGAACTGGCGACGCTGCAGACGCAGTTCGAACAGAACGTGCTGAAGGAGAAAAACGCCTCCTCCGTCATCGTCGAGAAGAAGGAGGATCTCGCGGGGCTGCCGGAGAGCGCCATCGCCGCCGCGGCGGCGGCCGCGAAAGACGAGAAGCAGGAAGGCAAGTTTGCGATCCGCCTGCAGAACACCACCAACCAGCCTCCGCTTGATGCACTGAAGAAGCGCGCGTTGCGGCAGCGCATCATGGAAGCGTCGCTCAGCCGCAACAGCAAAGGCGGCGAGTTCGACAATCGCGAGGTGGTTTTGCGCATCGCCCGGTTGCGTGCGGAACGCGCGCGCCTGATCGGCTACGCCACCCATGCGGCTTACCAGCTGGAAGATCAAACCGCCGGCAGTGTCGAGACGGTAAACAAGATGCTGGCCGGCATCACTCCGCCAGCAGTCGCGAACGCACGCAAAGAAATCGCCGATATGCAAGCGGTGATCGACGAGCAAAAGGACGGCTTCCAACTCGCTTCGTGGGACTGGGATTTCTACTCCGAGCAGGTGCGCAAAGCGCGCTATGCGTTCGATGAGTCGCAGCTGCGTCCCTATTTCGAGCTCAATCACGTGCTCATCGATGGCGTCTTTTTCGCCGCCGAAAAGGAATACGGCATCACGTTTAAAGAGCGAAAGGATCTGCCGGTTTATCTGCCGGACGTCCGGGTCTTCGAAGTCTTCAATGCCGACGGCTCACCGCTCGCCCTCTTCATCGCCGACTACTATGCGCGGCCTTCAAAACGCGGCGGCGCCTGGGCCAGCGCTTACGTCGGTCAGTCTGCGCTCCTTGGCACCAAGCCGGTGATCGCGAATCATCTCAACATCCCAAAACCTCCGGAGGGCGAACCGACTTTGCTGACGTGGGACGAGGTGAAGACCGCTTTTCACGAGTTCGGCCACGCGCTCCATGGCATGTTCTCCGATGTGAAGTATCCGCGTTTCAGCGGATCGAGCGTGCCGCGCGATTTCGTGGAATACCCTTCGCAGGTAAACGAGATGTGGCGTTCGTGGCCGGAGGTGCTGAAAAACTACGCGAAGCATTACGAAACGGGCGAGGCGATGCCGGCGGAACTGCTCGACAAGATTTTGGCGGCCGAGAAGTTCAATCAGGGTTTCAAAACCACCGAATATCTCGCGGCCACGCTGCTCGATCAGGCGTGGCATCAACTTTCGCCGTCCGAGATTCCGCGGGACGCGCTCGCGTTTGAAGCGGAAGCCTTACACAAGGCCGGAGTCGACCTCGCGGTGGTGCCGCCGCGTTACCGCACCAACTATTTTTCGCACAGCTTCTCGGGTGGCTATTCGGCCGGTTACTACTCCTACATCTGGAGCGAGGTGCTGGACGCCGACACGGTGGATTGGTTCAAGGCCCACGGCGGCCTGACGCGGGAAAATGGCGATCGCTTCCGGGCGAAGCTCCTCTCACGCGGTGGGAGCGACGAAGCGATGAACCTTTTCCGGAACTTCACCGGCCGCGACCCCTCCATCTCACACCTGCTCGAGCGTCGCGGCCTGGAGGCGAATCCGCCGCCGGAAGCGCCCGTGCCGGAACGCCCCACCGGCGGGATTTAATCGGCCGCGGCGACCGTCGCTTTCTGGTGTCTGCGGAACCAGTTGGCGATCAGCCCGTCCGTCGACGAGTGCGCGACCATTCGATCCGATGATCACGACGGCGACAAGATGCGCGAGGTGCCGGGCGTTCGGGGCGCTGCTTTGCAGGATCAGGCCGCTAGGTAAGAATTCGCATGGCTCACCGGCGCGATCGTGAAGATCCGCATACCGACGGCAAAGACGAAGAGCGGCTTGTGCGATTCGTGCACACTGAAGAGCGGGCTGCTCCCGAGTTTGATCCACCCCAGTCCACCGCTGCCGGCAGCATATCCGGCGACCGCGGTCGAGAGCACGGTGCGGACGGCCAGCATCAGCACGACGGCGAGATAAGAAGTGCGGTCACGCTGGAGAAGTTGAGGCGCCGTGGGTTGGGTGGGACTCGAACCCACAACCAACGCCTTAAAAGGGCGCCGATTTGCGAGGCAAGTGCTTCATCGTTGCTATTTTGTTGCTATGTTTTAGCCTGATGTCTCTTGCCCGTGGCTGCGTTTACGGGTGCAAGGACGCTCTGAACTGCGCCAGTTGACCAGCTATATCAGCGCCGGTGGCCGCGCGTGCTTCAGCGCCATCGCAAATTTCGATTACCGGTGCCGCGGCGGTATCCATTCGCTTCTTGAAGAATTTCTTAGCGCGGTTATCGGAAAGGCCTTCGATATTTCGGTGGCAGTCGTCACCAGTATCGCTCGGCTGCGCGTCGAGAGAGTGCCCTTCAGGCAAAATGGCAGAATTGAACCGCCAAAAGATCGGCGGTTCGCCGGCTACTCGGCCATAGAAAGCGCGGGCATGACGGCATACGGAGCCGCTTGCTGCCTCGGCGCATTCTTGAATGAAAACTGAGACACCCGTTCCATCCCCGGAATTCTCGAAACAGGTACTCCGAAACCGACTGAGTTGCTCGTCGTACTGGGATATGTGGAGTAGGAGGACAAGTTCCATTGCTGTCGAAGACCCTGGATAATAAACAGTGCATGCCGTAGCGACAATTTCTCGAGCAGGGGAAAGTTCGCGTCAGTCTCGCTGTCCACGTCGATCGTCCGATCGGGCTTGATGTTGAAGGCAAGATCACGGCGGTCGAAATAAACCGCTACCGTGACGCCGCCGTCCGGCCGCGGGAACACATCGGTGCCGGTGATTGAGCCGCCGTTCGCAGTGCGAACGATGTGGAGGGCGTCACCGACCGCTGCATTCGATATGCGCTTTCCGAATCCGTTATACCAGCCCTCCGCGAGGTTGAGGAAACCGATGAGCTTGCTATCTGGCGTCGATTGCATGTTCTGGCCGACGAACTGGTTCGCGAACAGAACTTTGAAAGGAAATTCCGAGAATATTTTAAGTGACATCAGCGCTTTGTTGCCTCTGTGACAGTATTCACCGTCATGATTTCGTGACCAGTCATCTCTTGGAGCCTTGTGACCGCCTCACCAAGAGCTAAGCCCAAACTTTTCGCGACAGTGTAGGACATGTTCACGGTGAGCACCGGGCTGCCGTTTCGCAGAAGCGTGCAAACCAAATCGCCCATGCCGACGGCGATCGCGAAGCCATTGAAATAGAGCGTCTGATCCGGAGGCAGAATTGGGATCTGCTCGCCAGAGGTGGGATTTGTCATACGTGGTATCTGACGCTGGAATCACTCAAAGCGTTCACGATTCTGGAGCAGTACCGCGCCCGGCTTGCGTGGATCCACTGCGGCAACAATGTGGCCCAGCAGCGCGGCAGTCAACATCGACGCGCGCTGTTTTTCGGTGTTGGCTAGGCAACCGGCAGTTCCGGCGAGAATGACATTTCAACGCCCAGCGGAAAATGTCGGGGAACCGGCGGTGCTCCATGAGCCAGCTGTTTAATCTCTGCGAGTGTGAGGAATCACGGCGGGACCGTGGCGTTACCTGATTCGCTCCGCCTGCAAATCGAAGTCACTTCGAATGGCTGAACCGTGCTGGCGGCTTAAGCACGATCGGAGAATATCTGAGGTCCTTCTCGATTAAGCGCTCAACCGTGACTTTGAAATCGGCGCCGTCCGCAAATTCTTCCTCGTCATCACGGCCGAATTCACGTTCGAGCTCTCGGAGTGCTCTGCTGATCTTGTAATCCGCAAGTTCGAAGTCTCCACGTTTCAGAGCCGACCGAAGAATCGCTCTGATATCAGCGTAATACTCAGGCGGCCGGGACCACTGCAGCGCACGATCGATATCCGAAATTTGTTTGGCCTGGGTCTGCTCGAAAACTTTCTTCGAGTACGGTTCTCCATCTCGGCCTACCATGGGCTTCCTCGGATCGCCCGCGAGCAGCCAACTCAACGACACACCCGTCTCCAACGAAATCTGCGTTGCAAGCGATTCGCTGAGCGCTAAACGGCCGGTTTCGAGGCTGTGAATGGTGGCGGGAGATCGCTTGATTATCGACGCCATCTCGAAGTCCTTGACTCCGAGAAATGCCCGTAAGGCAGCAACTGTAGTTTTCTGTGTCGACTTTCTCATCGCTTGGCAATGCTGTAGCACATACAAGATAATACTACAAGTAAATTATTGCTTGTAGTCGTCACTTGTAGTGCAATACCTCCATGCAACGAAGCGCATTGGTCAATATCGAACAACTGTCAGCGTCCCCCGCGGTCGGCCTTCCGGTAAGGACACTTCGTTCTCTCTGGAGTCAAAGAAAGATACCCGGGCTGCGGCTCGGACATCGGACCTTGGTTTTTGATGCTGAAAAGGTCCGTGCTGCGCTGGATCGGCTGGAGATTAAGGCGGTTGATTCTCGGTAGAGCATTGCTTGGCATCGCCCGCCCTTTTTTTTGTGAGCGCTAAGAACGAAATTGATTCGGCAACGGCAAATCTGCTGATGTCGGAATATGCCGAACTAAGGTGGCTTTGTGGAGAGGTAGCCATGCGGCAGTTTCGTCTGGGGGACATCCTGGTTGATTTACGCGAGCAGATGGGGGAAGCGAGCCTGAAGAGCGCGCTCGCTCTGGCATGTCCCCATTTTCACTGGGAGGACGCCGAACACGACATGAACGCGTCTCTCGATTCCGAGTTCGCCCGCCAGCTCGAAGCCGAAGAGCAAGGCTAATAATAGAGCCGAGACCTGATGCAGCGCCGCACCTTTTTTTCGCTTGGGAGGAGTTATTGAAGGATGGCCGCAAGTAACTCGCTGATCATAGCTGAGGAAGAGAAGGAGCGGAACGTTCCCTCCGAAGACCAGCTTTCTTTTTTTCACACCGGGGATTTTCCGAGAATCGACAGGAGCGCGCATATTTTCAACTGCACTGGCGAGCGTCTTTTTCGCGATCGGCGTGATATTTATGAATTGGCTGTGCGGCTACTGGCGGAGCCCGGAATGGCCTGGCGGCAGATCATGCGGACCTGCCATCTTAGTTATCCTTGCTTGGTTGCCGTCTCAGAGCGTGAGAAAATTCCTATTGCAACAGCTAAGCGAGAAATCCTGCGGTCGGTGACTCGCGGCCTGCGGATGTGCGCCGAGCGCGTCGAGGAACTCGCTCCCGAGATGTCTGCGCGGGACGCGCTGGTTGGCGTGGGGATTCTCGGTGAAAAATTGCAACTGCTAAATGGCGAGGCTACGGCCTTTGTTGAGGTCTCGCATTCAGCCGGCAACAACTTCGCGGCGCTGGCTGAGATGGCATCTCGGCTCGAGACGCTGGCTCGGGAGGAGAAGACCATCACCGCGCGCGTGGTCGAGTCGGAGACCCTCTCTGATATGGGTTCCGCCGGGGAAATGGCGGAACAAACGGGTGGCACGTTGATCGCCCCGGAGGAAGTCGTGCGGTGAACAATCTTCTGGCTCAGTTCCCGTTCAGCGCTGCGAAATTGGCCACGCATACGCAGTTGAACGAAGCTGACTTTACGTTGCTCCGTCAGGTCTCCCTGGTGGAGCACAAAGACTGGTCCGCGGTCGACGGTGAAATTGGCCTAACCGCACGCGCTGCCTATCGCCTCCTTTCGTGCCTCGCAGATCCGCCCGTCAGGTTCCGGCTATCGAACTGCGCCTTTACTCGGCGCTACACGAACCCCGTTCGGTATCATCGCGCTTACACCTATCGCCCCCGGCGCACCCGCTAATTGAACGAAGAAAAAGCTCCATTGTTTCAGCTCGTCGATTGGGATCAAAAGTTCGAAAACGATCGCAGTCGCACCCGGGATGCATGCCGATTCGTCTGCGTAGCCAATGACCTATCAGACCCGGCGCTGATCGAGCTGCTCCTGCATCCCTTTGGGACTCACTGTGACAGCGTGTTCCTCTCGATGCTGCGGCTCTGCTCACGTCAAAGGAAGCCTCGTGAAGGCTGGTTAACGGACGATGGACGCAGGGACGGCAATCCCTTCACTGTTGACCGCCTGGCGCGTCTGTTCCGTGTTGAGGCGATCTTCGTCAAGCTGACGATCCACGCATGCGTAGCGCGCGATGTCGGCTGGATTCGCTGCGTTGGAGATCAACCGGCGTGGCTCACTCAAGGCGATCAACTCCTGCTGGAGGCCATCGGGAAATATGAGGACCAACTGTCCGATGTCCGAATTCCGGCCGGCTTGAGTCCAGCTTTCAACGGTGACTCGCCGGTGAGCACGCGGTTAGCGCTGAGAGGACCGACCGCCGAGTTGTCTTCTCTAAGTGCGGCAACGCCAGCCGCTTCCGTCATTGACGGTGACAACACTACCGCTGCGCTCCCTGCCGACTCACCGCCCACTCACCTAGAAGGGAAGGGAATAGAAGAGAAAGAATTACTCTCTAGGCGGGCCGATTCATCTCCGAACCGAGACGAAAACATTCAAACCCTCGAACAAGCAAAGGCGATTCTCGGAAAGCTCTGCGAGGAGGTGTTCGGCTACGGACTGCGCCCTACGCAATGGCCAGAAGCTCTCGAGCACAAGCTGGTTGAAGTGCTGCCGGTTCCGCAAAAGGATTTCGACCTGCTGGACTGGTTTTATCGAGAGTCGCCCGAGCACGCGGTTTTCAAGGTGACTATGCGGCGCCAATCATTCCCGGCCTTAATTGACAACCTAATCGGCGAGATTCAAAAAGCGCGTTCTGCGCGAAAAACGATCGGGCTGAAGGACCTCGGAGAGTCGGATTCCAAACCGCGCGCAGAGCCTGAAGGATGGCAGGCGCTCTACCAGCGTGAATACCCGAACGCCTACCAGTGGCCGTCGTCTTTCTGGGGCCTCACGAAAGCTGTGAGAGACGAGCTGCCGGCACTCAGAGAGAAATTCAAAAAAGCCACAGTGGGCGCAGCTGCGGAATAACCCCGACAAAGAAAGACCAAACAAGATGCCATTCACAGACCCTTCTCAACTACCGATCGAGCCGCCGCTTCTCGTGCCGCTGCTCGTGGATTTGCGCGCGGAGCGGGCCCGGATGGCGGAGCAACTCTCACCCTCCCAACGCTAGACCAATGCCCGGCCCTTGCTCACCGTCTCAAGTCTCGCGCGATATGCTCGACCGCGCGCTCACCCCGCATCGCGTCGCCGGCATTTGGCGCTATGCGAAGGAAGCCTACATCGACAAGGGCACGAGCTTCGAGGACACGCTCACGGGAGTATCGAGCGATCTCGGCATTCCGCGCGAATGGGTCACACACGCCTTCACGAAGCCGAAAGCGCTCCGGGCAGTCACGAACGAGGTGTTCGTGCGGCAGGAAGCGCGCCGTAGTGCCATTCGCGAAGCCAAGGCGGCCGTTGCGGCGGCCGATACGCCGGGCGCGGTGAAATTGATTGGCGCCATCGTAAACATTCCGCGCGCGACGCTTACTTTCGGGCATGGCCCAGTGTTTCCGGTGACGCACTCGCTCGATCTCATCTTCACCCAGTATCGCGACTACTTCGGTGGCATGGCTAAAGCATGGCAATTCGCCAGCAAAGCGGAGCATGCCAAAGCGATGGACATGCTGCGGCACGATGAACTCTACCCCGTCGCGCGCAAGGCTGGGCTCGTGATAGATCCTGAGAAGGGTCCGCAAGGCGTGCTCATCGGCGGCGTCGCCAAGAGCAGCTGGGCCATGCGCTCGTGGGATTCGCTCAAAGTCACCCGCATGGAAGTCTTCCGGGATCGCTGGGAGAAGGTGCCGCCGGGCGAGCAATCGCCCGAGCTCGCAAAGCTGATCGCCAGCCAAGTGAACCACTCTACCGGCGTGATGAGCCCCGGCGAATGGGGATTGGGAAAAGGCGACCGACTCCTGTTTGCCCCGCAACTCACGTTCGCGAAGATCTCCAAGACGGTGATCGACCCCGGCAAGACCGCGCTCACCTGGGCACGGATGGCGTCAGGGCACAGCGTGCCATTCGCAGAGCGTTACGCAGCGGCGCTGCGCACACGGCAAGCGGCTAAATACTTCGCCAGCTTCGCCGGGCTGCTCGGCGTCAATCAAGGGCTGCTCATGGCGAGCGGGAGCCATCAGCGCGTCAACGTCACCGACCCGACAAAATCCGATTTCCTGCGCCCGAAGTTTGGCGGCTACACGCTCAATATGCGCGGCTCGGCCGAGTTATTCCGCCTCATCGGCCAGCTCGTCAATATCAGCCAGATGAGCCGCTTCGCGCTCGGGAACAAGAGCAAGACCGATCGCTCGCGTGATGTCGTCGCCAAATACGCGCAATACAAGATCAACCCCACGATCCAACTCGGGACAGAACTCGCGATGGGCGAAGACGCCTTTGGGCGGCCAACCCCGTGGTCCGGCAATCCCGGCACCCTGTCAAAACCGCAATTCACCCCCACCGAGTATGCGCTCACCAAGGGGCCAATCTACCTCGGCGGCGCCACGCGTGAGATTTACGATGAACTGCGCCAGCAGGGCATGGCTCCGCGCGACATTACATCACTGCTCCGCGCGCTCGCTGCGCATCCTGAAGTAGCAGCCAAAGGCGCGCTCGTCGGCAGCATGGAAGCCCTTGGCGGCGGCATCGGCCACGCGTCCGAAGAACAGCCGCAGCGCCACGCACCGCGGCAGTAAAACAGCGTTGCCTAACTGCGCGCATGATGCCGGCAGCTGGATTGCGTTTGCCGTTCGGAAGCAGTGTCTCGATTCCCTGCGCGTGCCAATTAGAGAGACACGCCATGCGCGTCCAGATTCTCAACGAATTTGTGAGCGACACTATTGGTTCGGGCAATGCGCGAGATTTCATGCTCGCGATGGGTGAGGATGCCTTCGGTCGACCAACCCCGCGGTCCGGCAATCCCGGCACCCTGTCAAAGCAGCAATTCACCCCGACGAGTATGCATTGACCAAAGGGCGCCGATCTACCTCGGGGGCGCCACGCGCGAGATTTAGGACGAACTGCGCCAGCAGGGCATGGCCGCGCGCGACATCACCTCATTCCTCCGCGCGCTGGCAGCGCATCCCGAAGTCGCAGCCAAAGGCCGTGCTCGTCGGGAGCATGGAAGCTCTCGCGGCGGCATCGGCCGCGCGTCAGAAGAGCAGCCTACGCGCCACGCACCGCGGCAGTAAAACAGCGTTGCCTAATAGCTTTCTTTACGCGGCAAGGAGAGCCTTTACACGCTGAACGGTTGAACCGCCTTTCTCGGCGATCTTCGCCGCGTTGCGCACCGACTGTCCCGATTTCAGCAATCGAACGATGTCACGATGCTTTTCTAGGAACTTGCTTTGCGCGCGAGCCTCAATACGGCTTCGCTCATTTTCCGAGAGGCTCTTAAACAACATCCCGTACGGGGGAAGACTTCCGTGCCTGGCGCAGTATAATTGGCGCCAGCCGGTAGGGCCATGCGGCCGGCCCAGCATTACTCCTTTGCGCCGCGCTTCCGCGAGCCCAGAAGCGATCCGCTGCTTTAGGGTCTCACGCTCGCTCCGCGCCATTTCCGCCAACAGTGCGAGCATGATGCCGGCAGCCGGATTTCGTTTGCCGTTCGGAAGCAGTGTCTCAATTCCCTGAGCGTGCCAGTAGAGAGACACGCCGTGCGCGTCGAGATTCTCAACGAATTTGTGAGCAACACTGTTGGTTCGGGCGATGCGCGAAATTTCATGCACTAGGACCTTCTGAATCTTGCCACCGGCAGCGAGTTCCTCGATTCGCTGCAATGCCAGGCGATCGTCAGCGCTCGCCGCGCCGGAGATTGTCTCGCGACAGACCTCGACAACGGAGTAGCCGCGGCCTTCCGCGTAGGTTGTGAGCTCGTGGAGTTGCCGATCCGTCTCCTGTTTCTTGGTCGAAACGCGGATGATGATCGCGACAGGGATTGGAGTTTTGATTGTCATGTCGCGATGTTCACTCACTGTATTCATATAATCAAGTGTATATTTGAATACATACTTGGCAGTGGCTTGATTGGTCGCTCCACGATGGCAAGAGAGCAGCGCCATTCGATGAACCTTTATTTGAATACGCCATTGCGGCCGGTCGTTGGCCGGCGCGCTGTGTCAGGGTGAGCAGAGTCATTCCGCCTTGCAGCCGTCCTCCGCGACTCGCTATCATCTTCATTCGTGAACAAGCTGACTGCTGGAATCTGTTGCTTCGCGCTCGCGGGGCTCTTCGCTTGGATAGCCGCGGCGTCTCTCTCGGCCTCGATGAACGCCCAGGCGCATGCCAGCGCTGCTGGCGCCGTCCTGATGTTAGAGAACGGGCATGCTGGCAACCCGATCGCTCTGATAGCGGAGATTGGCGCCGTTCTCATGCTTTTGGTCGGCCTCGCGTGTGTCGCTGTTGGACTTCGGGCCGGGGGTGAGCTCCGTTGACGATTCCGAAACTGCAAGGCAAGACGTTGCCGGAGCTGCGAGTGCTGTTGAAGGATCATTCGCGTGATGAGTTGGTGGCGCTACTCGCGGCAGTCGCGACAGTGGAGCCGCTCTTCAAGCCATCGGAGATTGCGGCTCTTTCAAAGCGGCCGAGGCGGGAAGTGCTGGCTGCGATCAAGGCCGGCAAGTTCGGAGATTATTTCTGCTTCGGACCCAATTCGCTCGCGGTGACGGCCGGCAGCGTGAATGCGTGGCGTCGACAATTCTTGGTCCCCGCGTCAGGTGATCCAAAGGGGGGCTGAAGTTTCAGCTTGGCTGGTCGCAAGATTTCCGCTTAAGCTTTCACCGATGCGCCGAGGTAACGGCGCACACGCACTTCTCAACAGCCGGCCTCACGAGCCGACTAGCGACATGCACAACAGAGAAAACAAGCCTGCGCTCCTGGATAGCTCCGTCGGGTCGTGCCGTGGAGTGACAAGGTTACCTCCTTCCGGGAGTGCAGCCTTTCTCGTATTATGCAAAAGAGAAAAGTAATCCCTGCAGAACCGCCGCGTGGCTACCAAGTAGTTCCCGATACGAAGCTTCGAGAGCTGCGGAGCGCGGCAACTCAATGCCGGGCGCTCGGTGACACGAAGGAAAGAAAGGTGAACAGCGTCGAAAGGGCGGGAAGTAGAGCGATGCAAAGCTACATGCTCAAAGTGCTTCGCGTTGGCGAGCCGATTCCCGAGACGCGGATCGACGCACCGCGGACTGCGCACGGCTATTGGAATCGAGTCATCAAAAAGCAAACGTGGTTCGATGAAAGCAAGGAACACCTGGTCGTGTTGCTGCTCTCGACACGGTATGGCGTGGAAGGCTATGCGCTCGCTTCGGTCGGGACGTTGAACGAATCCATCGCGCATCCGCGGGAGATATTTCGGGCTGCGATCGCCGGTGGTTCCTATGCGATCATCGTGATGCACAACCACCCAAGCGGGGATGCTTCACCGAGCCAGACGGACCGATGGCTTACGCGCCGACTAACCGATGCGGCTGAGCTGTTGCAGGTCAGGTTATTTGATCACGTTATTGTTGGCCGGCGGAACTTGCGACCGGTCCCGGTAAAGGCTCGGAGCACTCGGAAGCAGCGGGAGGCGCAAGCGGTTTCCCGCCGCGGCTACTTCTCTTTCAAGGAGGAGGGCTGCTTGTGAGGGAGAGCAGAGATGGCCGAAGAAACTCCGTGCCTAAGACACTGGGGGGAGGGGGGCGTTTGACAGACACCCCCTCCGAACCTTCAGATGGGTATTGCCGAAGACGATTTTATTATCAAAGGAGTCCTCCTGCCCAAGCCCACAACAGAAAGGAAATATCAAAAATGTTTAGTCATGACCCGCAGTCGCAAATTACGTATCGCGGCAAACGAATTGCCGTTGAAGAGGTCGCCGAAAGAAAAATTAACCCGAATGTGCTGGGCCGCAGCGCAGGCAACACAGAGACGCTTCTGTGTGGCGAAAATGGCCGCTACTACCTACGCAGAGTTTGGGGATGGAATGCCCCTCCTCGCCGCGTCCTCGCTAAGGATCCTCTGCTCCAGAGATGGCGTGCGATGCCAAACAAGAAATTCACGGAAGAGATGATGATCGAAAGTCGCGATCAAGGGCTATCTACGCCGATTTTCAGATACCGGCCGCTCCGCGCGGATCAAGCGTTGCTGTGGCGCTCTATGCAGCCGCCGCAAAAGCGATGACTTTCTTCCCGTCTTTCCCAGGAGGCCTAATTTTCCAATAACAGTCGGCCTCGTTCGGCTTAACGAGTTGGCGATAGTGTTTAAAGATCACGTCTTCGCTGTTTCCCATCTGGAGTGCGAGGGCTCTCGCGTTCTTAAACTTGGCGAGGTGATATGAACCGAACGAATGGCGGCATGCGTTGTCGGGCCAATTATCGAGGAGTCCGGCCGCCTCGCGGTGGGCATCAAAATGTTTCCGGAGATTCGTAGGGGTGACCCTACCTGTAATTTGCCGGTGCGGCGCGAGCCACGCGATCAGGTTCGGCTGCATGTCGACAAATCGTCGGCTTCTTTCCGTTTTGCGCTGCCGTCCATGCACGTGAACGGTCTTCGCTTCAAAATCGATGTCAGCCCAGTCGAGCCGCTCGATCTCGGACCGGCGTAGGCCTGCGAAACAGCCAATCGCCCAAAAAGGCAGCATGTCGGCCGGTGCCGTCGACAACAACGTTGTCACCTGTGTGACGCTGAGGATCCCGACTTCATCATCATCTGCCTTTGCTTTCGTCGTCTCGATCACTGGATTGTGAGGGCAATACTTCCGGATGACGCCGAAGGAAAACAGGGTCCGCATGTCTCGGCGGTATGTGTTCCGCGTGCCGGCCGCGACATTCAGGCTTTCAAGCCAGGTGTCGATCTCTGATGTCGTAAACTCTGCGGCACTTCGACCGGGGAACGCCGCGCAGAATCTTTTTGTTCGGTTCCCGATGTCATAGATGTAGCCCGGATCACGCTTCGCCAGCGTTCGGTTGTGAATGAGTTCTTTCCGCAGCTGCTCGATCGGGACCGAACTCGCGACAGTTTCGAGATGTTTGATGTAAAAATCGGCGGCGTCGGAGATCGACTTTCCGAATGTTTTGAGTCTGTCGCTTTCGCGCTGCGCCATTACCCGCAGCGACGATGGGAACATGGCTCCTTCCTTGCCCTGATTCAGCAGCTCGGTTTCCTTCAACTGCACATATGTCTGCGCTTCAGCCTTTGTATGAAAAAAACGCCGTTTCCACCGCCCGGATAGCTTCGAGCGGACGACGAACTTCAACCGTGGATGCTTGTAAGGCTTGATTCGAAATGCCGCTCTTGCCATGAGAACGAATTAAAATAGCAATAGTTGCTATCCTTGCGAGCAAAAACGCGTCAAAATGCGTTTTAATGGGGCAACACCCCGAAACCAGTGTTCCCATATTCTGCAGGGGAAACCGCTGTTTACGAGGCATGGGTTGGGTGGGACTCGAACCCACAACCAACGCCTTAAAAGGGCGCTGCTCTACCATTGAGCTACCAACCCGGAAGGAGCTTCCGTTTTAGTCTACTTCACCGACTGGCGCAAGCCTTGCGGGGGCGGCGCTCGGCGTGGATGGCGTCGGGCTGAGCTTCCGCTCTATGGGCGGGCGCGCCCTACCGGCGTGGGCTCGGGGCGATCGTGGTGGCGCCGGCGTTCGCGCGATCGAGCGACTGAGGTAGGCGATCAGCGCATCGACATCACTGGCGGAAGATGGGATGTCTTCCCGTGCGTGTCTGCGGGAGGCGCCCTTAGCGACGAACCAGTCCCCAAAAGAGGAATCCGCTAACGAAAAGAAAGAGGACCACGAGCCCAAGTAGCGCGCTGTAGAGAATCCAATCCTGGCGGCGAGCGCGGCGGGCTGCTTCCGCATAGGGAATCCGCGTGAAACTGACCATCGTGTAAAGCGGCAGATAAACTCCCGGCAACGCGCCTTCCAGGAAGTGGTCCAACTTCTTCTTCGCTCGAAAAACGGGCGAGGCCGTTTTGTCGCGCATCTCGACGAAATTTGCCACCGCGAGATTGGCCAGGGCGTCCGCATTTTCTTTGCGCCGGAGAAAGTATTCAGCGAAAGCGCGTTCGCGATTCTCCGGGAACTCGGCCAGACAGTCGTCCAGCTCGACGCAATCTTCGAACGCGGCGTTCATGCCCTGGCCATAGAAGGGGACCACGGCGTGGGCCGCGTCCCCCACGAGCGCCACCTTATCGCGATGATGCCACGGGCCGCAGCGGATGGTGACCAGCGAGCCGATGGGATTCTCACGGAACTCTCCCAGAAAGCGGGGCATCAGCGCGACCGCATCGGGAAACTCCTCGTCGAAGAAGCGGCGGCGATCGTCGTCCGTCTCCACGGTGGCGAAGCTGCGCGGGCCCTCGGATTGCCAGAACAAAGTGCAGGTGAACGAGCCATCTGGATTCGGGAGCGCAATCATCATAAAGCTTTTCCTCGGCCAGATGTGGAGCGCGTGCTTTTCCATCTGCCAGGTGCCATCCGCGGCCGGCGGGATGGTGAACTCCTTGTAGCCATGCGGGAGAAAACTCTGGCTGTAATCGAAGCGCGGCAGGCGCTGCAGTGCGCGCCGCACGATCGAGAAAGCGCCGTCTACGCCCATAATCGCGTCGCCGGAAGCAGTCACCGGCTGCTTCGTCGAAATGTCCTGGAGTTGCGCGGTTGCGGTTTCGACCTCCACCCCGGTGCAGACATGGTTGAAGTGCACCCGCACATTTGGGTAGCGCTGCGCCGCCTCGAGGGTGGCGTTGTTGAGCGCACCGCGGCCGATCGAATGGATGCATTTCGCCGGGTCGCGATCGTAGGCGGAGAAATGCAATTCTCCCGAGCAATCGTGAATCATGCGTCCACGCATGGGGATGGCGTGTTGCAGAACGTCGTCCGCCCCGAGCTGGTGCAGTGCATGCAGGCCGCGGGTGGAGAGTGCCAGGTTGATCGAGCGGCCGCCCACCAGATTGCCCGCGTGCGGATCGCCGCGGCGCTCGAAAAGCGCGACCTCGTGCCCGCGTCGGCCGAGGAAGGCCGCGAACATTCCACCCGCAAGTCCGCTGCCGATGAGCGTGAATTTCGCCACCCCCCGACCATCGACGAATCAGGAACGCAGGAAAGCAGGAAAGCTGTCCGGCGCGGCGCGGCGTCGTTAACGACCCAGCGGGGTCGTCACGTTCGTGCCCGCCGGCGGGGTGAACTGGAACTGCGCGGGATCGATCGGCGCGCGCGACTCATTTGCGTAGGTCGTCACGATGCGATCGCCATTGGGCTGGAGCATTTCCGTGCGCTGCACCTGGAGGGCCTCGTTCATATGAATCGTGAACTGTTGCAGCATGCGTTTCAGCGAGGGGGCCCGGGGCAGAAGCTGCAGGATGTAACCGCTGCCTTCCGCAGCGGCCGTGATGTGGTAACTCTCCTCCACGCCCTGCAGGTTCAAGCTGGCGGTGATCGCCGCGATCCCGGCATCGAGCGGCGAACGCCGGCCCAGCTGGTAGCTTTCCGCGGACTTGAATTTTGGGTAGTAAATCCAGAGCTGCTGGCCGTCGCTCACCGTGATGCTGGGTGAATTGCCGCGCACTTCGCGTCGGAATTTGTTCGGCGCCTGGAACCAGACTTTGCCGGCGCTCGTCACCGGCTTGTTCATCATCCGGATCGCTTTCTCTTCCTGGAAATCCGCCTGCACCTGTGGGGCGCTGGCGCGTTTCTCCCGGATGCGCGTGAGCAGGGCTTTCACGTCGTTCGGCGGGAGAGATTGGGCGTGGCTCGCCGACGCGAAGCAGGAGCAGAGGAAGAGCGAGAGGAAGAGTTTGCTACGCATGGTCGATTGCTTGGACGCGAGGTTCCGCAGTTTCTTCGCGCCAAAGTTTTGGTTCAGCCGCCGCCGTCGCCGGCAAAGTGAAAAAAACGGTCGCAGCCAGACTCCAGAAGATGCCGATCGCGCAAGCAATGCCAAGGCCCGCGAGCGTGGGATTGTTCGCCAGGCCTAACGAACCGAAGCCGGCGATCGCAGTGAATCCGGCGAGGATGACCGGCTTCACAACGCCGGCGACATCATGCTCGAGCTCGCGCGCCCGCTGCCAGACGAGCAGGACATAGATTCCGTAGTCCACGCCCACGGCCAGAACGAGCCGGAAGGCGAGCACGTTGAGAAGGTTCAGCGGAATCTGCAGCAGCTTCATGGTCGCAACCATGCCGCCGACGGCGAACACCAGAGTCGCGATGTGGATGAGCCACAAACGCCAGTCGCGGTAGAGCAGGGCGAGCAAGCCGCCTTCGAAGATGGCCATGAGCGCGCTGATCAGGATGAGCTGCCGGTGCGACCAAGGGACCAGATCGGTGAGTGTGAAGCTCCAGCCTGAGAGGGCGATCGGCACGCCGGGCACGGGGAGTTCTGCGGCCAGCATCTGCTTCTGCGCTTGCGTGGTAATCGGCTCGTTCGTGGTCACAAAGCCGGTGGTGAGCAGCGGGTCGTGGGCAAAATAGCGGTCGACCAGGAACCACCAGCTCGACGACTTCGGCAGCAGGCTGCGCCAATCCGGAGTGGGCCCAGCAGATGCGGCGCTCTGCGCGAGGTGGTCGAGCAGAGTAAATCCGGAAGCGAAGGTCTCGGTGCTGAATCCTTCTTCGGCCACTGCGGTCTCGAGCGCCTGCCGCGCGCCGGGAAAATCGACCATGTGGAGCTTGGCCCGGTTGGTTTCCGCGCGGGCCGGAGAGAGCGCGAGCGCCGCAGGAGTCGAAAAGCTTTTGATCTTCCCAGCGGCCTCTAGCTCGGCCCAATGCGCAGCCGTCTTCTGCCAATAGTCGTGCAGCTCTGGCGCGTCTTTCGCGCGGATGATGCCGATCGCCGGCTCCCAGCGCGTGGGCATCCTGGCCATGATGCTGTGCAAAGCGTGGCTGGCGTCGCTCGACCTTGGTTCCATCGATTCCGTGCTCGCATCGAAAACGAGACGAGGTCTGGGCGAGAGGGCGATTGCGGTCAGGAGAAGCAGGATGGGCGTGGCGATCCAAAGCACCACAGCGGGGCGTGCGACCGTGACGCGGACGTAGCGTTTCACGAGCGAGAAGATCCAATCGTGCGGCCGCGGCGGCGCATGCTGCGGGAGGAAAAGAAAAAAGATCGTCATCATGAAGATGCCGGCAAGAAAGATGCCAATCGCGATCAGCACCCCGAGCTGCGTGAAGCCGGCGGAGTTGCTGAGGAGAAGCGCGAGGAAGCCGACCGCGGTGGTGAGTGCGCCGAAGAAAACCGCCTGCCCCAGATTCCGGACCGCTTCGCCGACCGCAGTGGTGTGATCCAGGCCATCGTCTCGCGCCTGTTGGTAACGACCAAAAATCAGAATCGCGAAGTCGACCCCGAGGCCGATCAGGATCGCGCAGAAGCCCACCGTCACCATGTTCAGCTCGCCGAAAATCAGCAAGCCGGCCGCGATTGCGACCAGGCAGCAGAGCAGGAGCGAGAATCCCATTCCGATGAGCGGTAACCAGCGATGAAATCCCACAAAGAAGACGCCGCCCACGAGCACCACCGAACCGAGGATGGTGATGATGATGTCGTGCCGCATGCTGAGCGAAATCTCGGCCACAAAAGCGGAGCGCCCGGTCACCAGCACTTCCAGCGGACCGCCATCCCAACCTTCGCGCGCGTGGGCGCGGAAGGCGTTCACCTGCCGCATCAGGTTCTGGCATTCGAAGGCGCCCAGGCCCGGTTGGTTTGTGACCGTGAGAAAGACCCGCATGGTGCGATCGGCCGAGGTCAGCGGCTGGTCTTCCTCGATCGATGCGTTCGCCGCAAACGGCTTCAGCGCGGGTGCAATCACGCCCAGCGGATCAAGCATCAGTTCGAATTGCGGACGCGGCGAGCCCGCTTCAATCTCTTCGTGGAGGCGGCGAAGGCGCGCGCGAATCTGCTCCGGCTGCAGAGCGGCGAGCGTCTCGTCAAAAGCGGCCGGCTCCAGATTCAAGAGCAGCGGCACCGCCATTTTCTGCAAGTCCGCCACGCCCTCAGGGGTCTCGAGCGGCGACCCGGCCAGCACCCGTGCGCACCAGGGCTGTTTGCGCAGGGATTCGGCGAACTGGGGCGCGAACTCCTCCAGCTTATCCGCGTCCTCCGGTGGCGCGACGAGCGCGAAGGTCAACTCGCGCACCTGCGCGAAGTCGCGGTTGTAAACCTTAAGCCCTTCGACCGATTCGAAGCCGCGCGGCAGCAGATTGAGCACTTCGGTGTCGAGCTTCATGCGCGTGATGAGCACGAAGCCGGACGCGGCCACGATCAGCGCCACCGCGAGCCAAACCAGAGCACGATGCCGGGTGACGAGATGGCTGATCGTGGTGTGGAGCGGCATGCGGAGCGGTGCGAGGCGCGACGTTCGCGTCTCTCGCCCCGCGGGTCAAAAGCGCAGATTGAATGTCTCGCCGCCGGAAGTGACCCTGGCCGACGAACCGCCGGCGATGATCTTCTCCCGCAGCGCGAACCATCCACGCAGCCGCTGCGGCGCGCTGGCCGTCGGTCCCGCCCAGCGGCCTCGTGCCAGCGGGCCTTCCGCGCTCGCAAATTGCGCATCCTGCCGAATCGTGAGGAGCGTGACGGCGGTGCCTTTTGTGAAGATGAGCTCCATCTCGCCCGCGCTCGAATATCGCACCAGCACTTCGCCGATGAGCGAGATCTTTGGGCCGTGGTAAGCGAGTTGGCCGACGCGCGCCTGCCAGGCAGCGGTAGGCGCGGTGAATTGATGCGACGAGGTGGTTTGGCAACTCGTTACCGCCAGCAGGAGCGCGCAGAGAATGGGACCTATACGACCGATATGACCCATGGCTCAGGAAACTGCCGCCAGCTTTTCCACTGGGCGCAGCGCAGCCGCAGTCGTCTCCGGCACCAAAGTCCGCCGCGGGCAAAGCGGGATATATTTTTGCAGCCAGACGAGCAAGTAGAACACCTCCATCCGCCATCGAATCGCGAAGCTGGTGCCGACATTTCCGCCGAGCACCGCGTTCACCGCCGGCGGGATCTGGAAGAGGTCCTGCGGATGCAAGAACACCTCGATGAATTCCTTCGAATACCACGCGTTGACGAATCGCAGGTAAACATCCATCGCCTTGTTCACCGTTCGCTCATATTGTTTGAACAGTCGCCGCCGCCGCTCCGGGCGATCCAGCACCACGTGCAACGCGTCCGCCGCGTTTTCCCCGGCCAGCACCGCCAGGAAAACGCCACTGCTGAAAACCGGATCGATGAACCCGGCCGCGTCGCCCGCGAGCAGCCAACGATCTCCGGTGAAGCTCGTGTTTCGGTAGGAAAAATCCGCCGCCACATGCACGGGCGTCACACGCTCTGCGTGTTGCATCCGCGCGGTAAAAAGTGGCTGTTCCTCGATGGCGCGCTGCAGAAACTCTTCCGGCGTCAGTTTGGATGCTCGGAAGACCGCACCGTCGAGCACCACTCCGATGCTGGTGCGGTTTTCCGTCAGAGGAATGTTCCAGAACCACCGATCGGCGCCGCGCACCATGCGGGTCAGCGTTCCATCACGACCGGGATCGCGCACCATCCCGTCGAAGTGGGCGAAAATCGAAATCTTCTGCAGGTGCGTGTAGTTTTGCTTCAGCTTGAAATGCGTGCCGATCACGGAGTTCCGCCCGCTCGCGTCGATCACGTATTGCGCGCGGAGATCCAGCGGCCCCTGCTCCATCCCGTGGACCCGCAGCCGCACGCTCTCCGTCCCAAACTCCACCTCGTTGACCGATGTTTCCTCGCGCACCTCGGCACCGCTCTCCCGCGCGTGATCGAGCAGGAGTTTGTCGAACTCCGCGCGTGTCACCTGATAGGAGCGATCCGTCTCGGAACGGAAACCATCTTCGAAGTAGAACTTCACGCTGTCGCCCCCGCAGGCACCGTACATTTCGCCGCCGAATTTTTCCATGAAGCCCGCCCGCTTGAACTTCTCGTCGAGGCCGAGCCGCGCGAACGCCTTCATGCTGAAGGGGAGCAGCGATTCCCCGATGTGGAAGCGCGGAAACTTCTCGCGTTCAAGCACCACCACCCGCCGTCCCGCGCGCGCCAGGAAGGCTGCGGCGGTGCTCCCGGCGGGGCCGCCGCCGATGATCGCCACGTCGTAGAGTTCGTTGGCCATGGAGCGATCACGTTAGCGAATCTGCGGGAGAAGCAAAGACGCCCCGTGTGGCGAGCCCACGCGCCCAGCGGCCAGGTTGTCACCGCGGACGAAAAGGATTACCACAGACCAGCGATGAAACTGATCGACCGCTTCCTGAGCCGAGAGCTGCTCGTGAACTTCGGCTTCGCGGTCGCCGTCCTGAGCCTCGTGCTCGTGATCGGCAACATCTTTCGCAAGCTCCTGCCGCTCCTCGTGAACCACGACGTCCCGGTCGAATACCTCCTCACCTTCATCGCCTACGTGCTGCCGTTCTCGCTCATCTTCACGATCCCGTGGGGCTTGTTAACCGCGATCCTGCTCGTCTTCGGCCGGCTCTCGGCGGATAACGAGTTGATCGCGTTGCGCTCGAACGGTGTCAGCATCGGCCGCATCTGCGTTTCTCTCGCCGTCATCGCCATCATCTGCACCGCAATCTCGCTCTGGCTCAACGTCCTTGTGGCGCCCGCGGCGCAGCAAAAACTTCGCACCACGATCCTCGATCTCGCGACCCGGAACCCGATGGCGCTCTTCGGCAGCGACCAGGTGATCGACCAGTTTCCCGGACGCAAAATTTATGTCGGCAAGAAGGAAGGAAACAAGCTGGAGAACATCATCGTCTTCGAGTTGAACGATAGCTCGATGCCGATGCGCGTGACCCACGCGCGCACCGGCACGCTCGAGGCCGACCTGCCCAATCAGCGCATCCTGATGCATCTCTACGACGCGCGTTATCAACAGCGCGACGAGAAACACCCATTCGATCTGCGCCGGATGCGCGACGGCATCAACATGGCCGAAGGGACGCTCCCGATCAGCCTCGAGGAGCTTTATCAGAAGCAAAAACGGACCTTGAATCGCTCCGCGATGTCGCTCGAGCAGTTGATGGAGCAGCTAAAAACCGGCGACAATAAAGAGCAGAGCGTCAGTCGGACCGAGATCAACAAGCGCTTCGCCTTTCCCTTCTCGTGCCTTGCCTTTGCCTTGATCGCGGTGCCGCTCGGCGTCACCGCGCATCGCCGCGAGACGTCGATGGGTTTCCTCCTCAGCCTCGTTGTGGCCGTTTTCTATTTCCTCTTCATCATCGTGGCCGACACGCTCCGTGCCACGCCCAGGATGCACCCGGAACTGCTCGTCTGGTTTCCAAACGTGCTCTTTCTGGTGCTCGGCGCGTGGATGTTTCGGCGGCTCGCGCGGCAGTGAGAAAGCTCGGACCAGCCCGAAATTTTGTCTGGTGCGTGTCATCGGCGGCAACAGGACACGGTTTTCAAAGAACCTAAAAATCGCATCCGCGCCGCGTCGCAAAAGCGGGACGAAGAAATCCCGGCACTGGGAAATGAAGGCCTAACGAGTGCTATGGCCTGGCCTTGCAAGTCTCTCTCCTCTAATGGTTTGAAGCTTAGGAATCTCTTCTGGCACAGCTCCTGCAAATGCATGCCTCATGCTTCTCCGTTTCGCCCTTCTCTTCGTCGGCACTGCCTCCACGGCCTGGGCTTTATCGGAACAGACAGCTCACGAGCAATACGATTGCGCCGCCGGCGGAAAGCTCGTGATCGACGTCGACTTTGGAACCATCGATGTGACTACGGGCAGCGACGGCAAAGTGGCCGTCGAAGCGTATCGCAAAATCGACTCGAGCGATGAAACGCGCGAGAAGAGCAGTCTCGGGAAAATCCGCACAGAGGTTCCGATGCTCGCCACCAAAGCGGACGACGATCGGCTCGCGGGCACGCTCAATGGCGGCGGCAAATCGATCGTCCTCCGCGCCAGCGTCGGCAGCATCACGATCCGCCCCGCCGCGGAGACGACCGCCTCGCGATGAGTGGGAAAGCCGAAAGCCGAAAGCCGAAACCCGGAAATGCGGGCGCCAGCCCTCCTGGTTGCTGCAACGGAGGCCGGGTTTTCAACCCGGCAGGCGGGTTGAAACCGCGCCCTCCTTTATGAACGATCTCCGCTTCGCCCTCCGCCAGCTGCGCAAATCGCCTGGCTTCACCCTCATCGCGGTCCTCACCCTGGCGCTCGGGATCGGGGCGAACACCGCGATCTTCAGCATCATCCACGCAGTTCTCTTGCGTCCGCTGCCGTACCCGGCACCGGAGCGAATCATGGCGCTGCACGAAACGAACGGTGCGCAGGAATTTTCCATCGCCTTCCCCGATTACCTGGATTGGCGGCGGGATAATACCGTCTTCGAGCATCTCGCCGTATCCCGGACCGACTCGCGGAATCTGAGCGACATCGCGGGTCGAGATCCCGAGCGCCTCTCCGCGGCCTTCGTGACTGCAAATTTCTTCAAAGTCATCGGCCTGAGCGCGCAGCTCGGGCGCACCTTTAGCGAAGAGGAAGATCAGGTGGGCGGGCCGCAGCTTACCGTAATCAGCGATCGGCTTTGGCAGCGCGCCTTCCAGCGCGATCCAAATGTGATCGGCCGCACGGCCACGTTCAACGCGCAACCGGTCACCGTCATCGGGGTCATGCCGCCCGCGATGTCGTCGCCGCAGGAGACGGACGCGTGGTTCCCGATCATGCGGCGAAGCAACAATCCCGGATGGTTGAACCGCGCCAACCATCCCATGATGTTTGCCTGGGGCAGGTTAAAGCCGGGGGTGACTCTCGAGCAGGCGCGGGTCGAGATGAAAACGATCAGCGCCCGGCTTGAGCAACAATATCCGGACACGAATGCCGGAGTCAGCCCCGTCGTGAAACCGCTCCTCGAGAATCTGGTCGGCGGTTATCGGAAAAATTTGATTCTGCTGCTTGGCGCGGTCGCGTTGGTTCTGCTCATCGCTTGCGCTAATCTCGCGAATCTCTTTGCGGCGCGCGGCGCTGGACGGGCACGCGAGTTTGCTATTCGGACGGCAGTCGGCGCTTCGCGCGGACGAATCGTGCGGCAGCTTCTGATCGAAAGTGCCTTCATCGCTTTCCTCGGAGGCGCTCTCGGTTTTCTCTTTGCGCTCTGGAGCCGTGACGTCCTCATCGCGCTCGGGCCGTCGGATGTGGCCAGATTTCAGGAGGTCAACTTCGACGCTCGCATGATGGCTTTCACCTTTGGCCTGGCTGCGCTCACCACCGTCCTCTTTGGTTTGTGGCCCGCGTGGGCTGCGTCGGGGACGGACGTGCAACTCACCTTGAAATCAGGTTCCGCTCAAGGCTCGGATTCGCGTTCCGCCCGGCGTTCGCGCGATTGGCTCGTGGTCGGTGAAATCACGCTCACGCTCATCCTCCTCGCCTCCGCCGCGCTGGTCGTGAAAAGCTTTGCGCGCGCGCAGGCTCTCTCGCTCGGATTCGAACCGCGCAATCTCCTCACCGCTCGCATCGATTTGCCCTACGCCTCCTACAACACTCTCGAAAAGATCCACAATTTCTCCGACGCTCTACTCGAAAAAGTCCGCGCGCTTCCCGGCGTCACGAGCGCTTCGATTGGAACGAATCCACCGCAACTGGGCGGCTGGCAGAATAACTTTCTGCGCGAAGGGCTGGCGGCGACCACGGCGGAACAACCGAATGCAGAGAGCGAAGTCGTGGCCACGGATTACTTCGCGACGCTGAAGGCACCGCTACTTCGCGGACGCGCTTTGGATCGTCGTGACACCAGAGACACGCCACCCGGGGTGGTGATCGATCAAACTCTGGCCGAGCAGTTTTTCCCCGGCGAAGATCCGATCGGAAAGCGGATTTCTTCTCAACCGGATGGCGAGGGGGCCGACACAGCCATGTTCGAGATCGTCGGCGTGGTGGCGCGGATGCGGTTCCGCGGTTTTGATGATCCAACGCCGCTGCCGGCGATGTTCTTTTCACAGGCTCAAGTGCAACGGACAAACCTCGTCCTGCTGGTGCGCTCCACGGTCGGCGAAGGCGCCCTCTCGAAATCGATTCGCGACGTCGTCAACTCGATCGATTCGACGCAGCCTGTCTTCGACGTTCGCGGCATGCTGCAACGCGTCGAGCAAACGTGGGCCGCGCCGCGCCTGCTCACGTTTCTGCTTTCCGTCTTCGCGGCGCTTGCGCTCGTTCTCGCCATCATCGGCCTTTACGGCGTCATCTCGTACGCTGCTCTGCGCCGCTCGCGCGAAATCGGCGTCCGCCTGGCCCTGGGCGCGCAACGGGGAGACATCCGCGCGCTCATTCTCGGGCACGGCGTTCGTTTGCTCGCTCTCGGCCTGGCGCTTGGACTGGGCGGCGCGCTCGCTGCCGCGCGCTTGCTCCGCAGTGTTCTCTTCGGGATGCAGGCGATCGACGCCGGGATCTACCTTGCCGTCAGCTTTCTTCTCGCGGTCGGCGCGCTCGCGGCCTGCTGGATTCCCGCGCGCCGCGCCGCGCGGCTTGATCCGATAATCACTTTACGGGCGGAATGAGCACACGCGTGCGATCGGAGCGAATCTGGGGAGCGCAGGCTGCCAGCCTGCAGTTCGCGGCAGGCTGCCGCGAACATTTTCGGACGTCTGCGCGGGTAGGGAACTCGGTCTTGCCTCATCGCGCCGCCGTGATCTGCCCGGCTCGCAGCCTGCGCTCCCCAGAGATGCTACAGCGCACGCTTCTCTGATTATGAACGAACTGCGCTACGCCTTTCGCCAACTTCGGAAAGCTCCGGCGTTCACCGTCACGGCGCTGGCCACGATCGCGATCTGTCTCGGCGCGAATCTCGCCATCTTCGCGGTGATCAATTCCATTCTGCTTCGGCCACTGCCGTTTCCGCAGTCCGATCGGCTGGTGACGATCTTTAACACCTATCCGAAGGCCGGGGTCGAAAATGACGGCTCCTCGCTGACCAACTACTACGAGCGGCGTGGCAACATTGCGGCTTTCTCCAGCCTCTCGATTTATATGGAGAGAGCCGAAACCGTCGGTGATCCAGGTTCCATGCAACAGGAGGAAATCGTGCGCATCTCGCCGGAGTTTTTCACGACCCTTGGTGTGAGCCCCGCGATCGGTCGCAACTTTACCGAGGAGGAAGCGGACGATCAGAAGAATGTCATTATTCTGTCGAACGCCTTTTGGCGCCAGCGTTTCGATTCCGATCCAGACATCCTGGGTCGTGAAACCCGCATCAATGGTATCCCACGGAAAATCGTGGGCGTCCTGCCTGCTGCTTTTCGTTTTCTCTCGTCCGAGGCGCGCGTTTTTCTCCCGCTAAAATCCGATCCGGAACAGCGTTCAGCGAAAGAGCGGCACTCTGGCGGCAGCGGCACGCAGATGATCGCGCGCTTGAAAACGGGCGCGACGATCGCGGAAGCACAAGCTCAGATCGACGCGCACAACGCCGCGGTCGAAAAAGACAACCCCGAGGCGCAAATGATGCGCGAGGCCGGCTTCCGCTCGTCGGTGGTTTCGCTGCATGCGGACCACGTCCGCTCCATTCGCCCGACTCTCTTGCTGATGCAGGGCGGGGTGTTTTTCCTCCTGCTCATTGGCGCGGTAAATCTTATCAATCTCCTCCTCATCCGCGCGAGCGACCGATCGAAGGAGATGGCCATCCGCCAATCGATGGGCGCGAGCCGAGGACATGTCGTCAGGCAGGTTGTGACCGAGACCGTTCTTCTCACCGCGACCGGCGGATTGCTCGGTGTGGCGGTGGGCGCGTGGGGGACTCACCTGCTCCAAGTTCTGGGCGCGAATCGTTTGCCGCTCGGTGCGCAGATCGCGTTTGATGGCTGGCTGGCGTGGATCGGCTGCGTCGCTGCAGTGATTCTTGGAATCGTGATCGCGGGGCCGATCGCCTGGTTCAACCTCCACAGTCATCTGGCGAACGCGCTGCAATCGGAATCGCGCACCGGCACGATCAAGCGCGCGACCCAGCGGCTCCGCCACGGCTTCATCATCGCGCAGATCGCGCTCGCTTTCATTTTGCTCGCGGGCGCGGGGCTTCTCGGGCTGAGCTTAAAAAAGGTGATGGCGCTCTCGCCTGGGTTTCGCCCCGAGCATGTTCTCACTGGCGAGTGCACCATCTCCTGGCAACTGGGAGAGCACCGAGTCGGAATCGCCGATCGCCTGTTGGAATCCATCCGGCAGCAACCCGGAATCGCTGCCGCTGGAACGGTCACAAACATTCCGCTGAGCGGCGACAACGGCAAAACCGCGATTACGCCGAAGGGCTATGTGCCGCCGCCGGGTCAATCCGTGCACGGTCATTACTCCTATGGCGTGGACGGCGATTATTTCTCCGCCCTTGGCATCCCCTTGCGTGAAGGACGATTTCTCGACTCGGCGGATTCTCGCCGCTCCGAACGCGTCTGCGTGGTGGACCAAGATTTCGCGCGGCGCTACTGGCCTAATGGGGGCGCGCTCGGGCAAAAGATCGCGCAGGGCAGCGAACGAGACGACGCGGACCTGTTCACCATCGTCGGCATCGTCGGCACGGTGAAACAAGCCGAACTCACCGAAGCGCAGGGGCAGGGAGCGGTTTATCTGCCTTACACCTTTCGCGGTAGCAACAGTATTTTCGTCGTCGTGCGCACCACGCAGCGTCCAGAAGCGTTCGGCGAGACGCTACGAAAGCTGGTGCGCGCGACGCATCCCGAGCTCGCGTTCGATAACATCCGCTCGATGGAGACGCGCATCGCGGATAGCCTGATCGCGCGGCGCTCGCCCGCGTTACTCGCCGGTATCTTCGCCGGCGTTGCGCTGCTCCTGGCGGCGATTGGAACGTACGGCGTCTTGAGCTACGCGGTCGCGCAACGTCGCCGCGAGATCGGAATTCGGATGGCGCTAGGGGCGCAAAGAAGGCAAATCGGCGCGCAATTCCTCTCGTTAGGCCTGCGCCTGCTCGCCGCCGGCACCGTCCTCGGTTTGCTCGGTGCGTGGCTGGCCGGGAGAGCAATGCAGAGCGTTCTCTTCGACATGCCGTCTCTCCCCGTCGCCACTCTTCTGGGCACCGTATTCCTCATCACGGTCGTATCGTTAGTCGCCTGTCTCCTCCCCGCGTGTCGCGCCGCGCAGGTCGATCCGATCGTCGCCCTCCGCGCCGAATGATCACAGCCCAAGCGTATGACGACTAGCCGCATCCACCCCAAAATCCTGGCTGGGCCGCCCGATCCTTCGGTCGATTTCCGAGACCGCGTCCGTTACCCGGTTGTCCGGGCGCTTCGCCACTCAAGGTTATGGCCCCGTTTTCGTAGGTGCCTTCGATCGTCTGCAAGACCACTCCACGATGCCAGCCACTTGCTTCCTCGCCGCAATCTCGACCAGCACCGATCCCGGCCCGAAAGCCCATCCCGTCTCCGACCTCTGCTCTACGCAGCGAGCGGCCTCTCCCAAATCAGGGATCAGAAATCAGTCATCAGAAATTCCCTATGAACGACCTTCGCTTCGCCCTCCGCCAGCTCCGCAAATCGCCGGGCTTCAGCCTCCTCGCCATCTTCACTCTTGCGCTCGGGATCGGGCTCAACACCGCGATCTTCAGCCTGATCAACGATTTGTTTCTGCGCGGTCTTCCTTTCCACGAACCCGCCCGCATCGTCCATCTCTTCAATAAACCCCCGGGCGGCGACACGTTCGATTACCCGCTCTCTGCGCCACGCTTCCTGCATTACCGCGACGGGCAGCGCATCTTCGACGGGTTCGCGGCGGAAAGTTTCACGGCCTTCACTTTTACCGGTCTCGGTGAGCCGGTGCAGCTGCGGGGTTTTCGCACCACGGCCAACTACTTCGATGTCCTCGGCGTCCGGCCGACGCTGGGGCGCAACTTTCTGCCGCAGGAAGAAGAAGGCGCCGATGTCGCGATCGTTTCGGAAAAATTCTGGCGCACCCGCCTGGGCGGTGACCCGGCGGTGCTCGGTCGCAGCATCACGCTCGACGGCGTCGCGCACACCATCGTCGGCGTGGTCCCGAACATGCCCGCGCAATGGGTCGGGCCGAACGGCAACGAAGTCTGGACCACGAAGCCGTTCGTGATCCCCGGTTTTTCTTATGAACGGATGATGCGCGGAACCGCTTTCCTGCGCGTCATCGGGCGGTTGCAACCGGGCCAGACGGTCGCGCAGGCGCAGGCCGCGCTGGTGCCGCTGGCGCAGAGTTACCGCACTGCGAACCCCGGCAAGATCGACGCCGACGTGGTCGGTTTCACGAAGACTTTGCCCGAAGATGTGAGCGGCGAGCTGCGCCCGGCCTTCGGGACGCTGCTTGCCGCGGTCGGGTTCGTTCTGCTCATCGCTTGCAGCAATGTCGCGAACTTGCTTCTTGTTCGGTTCAGCGCGCGGCGGCGCGAGATCGCTTTGCGGATAGCGCTCGGGGCTTCGCGCGCGAGCGTGCTGCGGCTCTTCCTGCTCGAGAGCCTGCTCGTGAGTGTGCTCGCCGGCGTCGCCGGGGCGGTGCTCGCCTGGCAGTTGGTCCCGCTCGTCCCGACGCTGGCGGCGAATTTTCTGCCGCTCGATCCGGCGAGCGGCGCCGCTCTGTCATGGCCGGTGCTCTTCTTCGCGATCGGGCTTTCGCTTGCAACCGGTCTGGTGATGGGACTCTACCCGGCCTGGCAAAGTTCGCGCGCCGGGCTGGTCGATGGACTGAAGGAAGGCGGGCGCGGCTCGACCGGAAGCGTAAAGCAGCAACGTTTACGGAAAATCCTGGTCGGCGCACAGGTCGCGCTCTCGGTGACGCTGCTCGCGGGCGCAGCGCTGCTCATTTCGAGTTTCGTGAGGCTGAGCCACCAGGATCTCGGGTTTCGCGCCCAAAATCTGTGGGTCGGTTTCGTGACTCTGCCGGCCGCGCCTTATCCGGAGATGACGGCGCGCACCCGGCTCGCGCAACAACTCGACACGACCCTCCGCGCGGTTCCCAGTTTCGAACAGGTCAGCCTGAGCGGCGACATTCCACTCGCCGGCGGCAACCGCACGCTCTACACCCGGCCCGACGGCAACGTCCTGCCGGTGAACGAGCGCGCCGCCGCGCCCTCTCATGATATCGCGCCGGGCTACCTCAAGACCTGGGGTGTTCCGCTGCTCTCCGGCCGCGCCTTTGATGAGCATGACCTGAGCGATCGGCCCAACGTGATGCTGATCAGCCAGGCCGGGGCGCGGAAAGTTTTTGGAAACGAGGATCCGATCGGCAAGACCTTGCTCGTGACCAGCGCGAGCGTGCCGACGCAGATCATCGGCGTGGTCGGCGACGTCCGCTCCGAGCTGGTTAAAAAAACTAACGAGATGGAATTCTACCGTCCACTGGCGCAGGAGAACTTCCCCTTCCTCGCCCTCACGGTGCGGAGCACCCTGCCTCCGGCCCAGATCACGCGCCTCGCCCAAAAAGCGCTCGCTGGCATCGATCCCACCCTCGCAATCGCGCAGCCGCAAATGATGAGCGAGGTCGTCGCGCAAGCGCTGGGGGAGGCGCGCCTCACGAGCACGTTGCTGGGACTTTTTGCGGTTGTCGCGCTCCTGCTCGCGGCCGTCGGCATCTTCGGCGCGGTCGCTTACACCGTCGAGCAGCGCACCGGCGAGATCGGCGTGCGCATGGCCCTCGGCGCGCAAACGGCCGACGTGCTCCGCCTCGTCCTACGGCAGGGGATGATGCCGGTCCTCTTCGGACTGGCGCTCGGCCTCCTCAGTGCGCTCGCACTGGGTCGCCTGCTGACGGCGCAGCTGTATCAGGTCTCCGCCAGTAACCCGGCGCTCCTCGCCGGCACGGCCGTCGTGCTGGGCTCGGTTGCCATGCTCGCCTGCCTCTTGCCGGCGCGTCGGGCGACGCTCGTCAATCCGATTCAGGCTCTGCGCAGCGAATGAACAAGAACGCGAACCCCGGAACCGCCTATTCATGATCAACGACACCACCCATGGCCTCCGCCAATTCCTTAAGCATCCCGGCTTCACCATCGTCGGCGTCCTTGCCCTCCCGACTTTCGTTTTTCTGGCCCGCGTTTCTTTTGCGAGCGAAATCCTCAAGCCGCTCGCCGTGGTTCCGTTTCACCGCGACGACACGCTGATGCTGGTCGAAGTCCGGATCAATGACTCCGCGCCGTTCCTGTTTGCCGTCGATACCGGCGCCTCGCATACCGTGCTCGATCCGAAGTTTGCGAAAGAGCTTGGCCTCCAAGTGCAGGAAGCGCCGCCCACCACGGGCACCGGCCAGGGCGCGGTAATTAAATCTCACGGGCCGCCGTTGACGATGCACCTCGGTGCCGTCGCCGTGGAAGTGCCTGAGCCGTGGGTGATCGATCTGAGCAAGGCGCCGCTGCCGGCCGGGGTGAAGGGATTAATCGGAGCCGAGCTGTTCAAGAATTTCATCGTTCGGATAGACCAGCTGCAGGCCACGCTGACCATCTTCGCCCCGGACGCCGAACCAGGATCAGCCGGCGCCGCCTCGATCCCGTTGTTCGTCGAAGGCGACAAGCTTTTTCTCGAAGCCACCTTGGAAGTGCCCGCGGGAAAAACGGTCACGCACAGGCTGCGCATCGACACCGGCTCGGGTTCGTCGGTCAACGATGAAATCGTCAGGACCTCCGCGGAAGTGCGCGAGAGTACGCTGGGCGGCGGTCTTGGCGACAACTTCAAATCTTATTCGGGCGTCTTCACTTCGGTAAAAATCGGCCCTTACCTGATCGAACATGTCTGGGGACCGGGCGGACCGGGGCCGTCCATCGGGATGGAGCTATTGCGGCGTTTCGTCATCACCTTCGATGCCCCACATGGCCGGCTCTATCTGGAGCCGACGCCGGCCCTCTCCGAGCCCGTTCCCACCCCGCCGCCTAACTAACACGCTAACCAAACTCGCAAGGTCGAAGCTTGCGCCACCTCTTCCAAATCAGCCATCAGAAATCCTCATGAGCGACCTCCGTTTCGGCTTCCGCCAACTCTTCAAGCATCCCGGCTTCACCATCGTCGCCGTGCTCACCCTCGCGCTCGGAATCGGAGCGAACACCGCCATCTTCAGCGTGGTCAACGCCCTCCTGCTCAAGCCGCTCCCGTTCCCCTCTGCGCAGCAGCTCGTGGCGCTCGGATCCACCAACACGCGAGAGAAATTTGTCGATCACAACCTTAACTCGATGTCCTACCCGGACTTCTTCGATTTCCGGGGCCAGAATCGCACGCTACAAAATGCGGCCGCTTTCCACGACGACGGCTTCGCGCTCACGGGAGCGGAGGGCGCCAGCAGTGTTCACGGCGTTAAATCGACCGCGGAGTTTTTCGACGTGCTCGGGATCAAGCCGATCCTGGGTCGCTCCTTTATGCGCGAAGATGAGCAGGCGGGCGGCGGCCCCGGCGGATTCAAAGTCATTCTGAGCCACGACGCCTGGCAGAAGCGTTTCGGCGGCGCTCAAAACGTGCTCGGACGCACGGTGGAGCTGGACCGCCGGCCTTACACGATCATCGGCGTGCTGCCGCAGGGCTTTCAGTATCCGATTCAAGCGGAGCCGCTCGAGTTCTACATCACCACGGCCGGAGACGCGGCCAACCCCGACGGCTCGACCCCGCAGACGCAAGAGCGCGGCAGCCATAGCATGCAAGGTATCGCGCGCTTGAAACCCGGCGTGAGTCTCGAGCAGGCGCAATCTGATCTTTCCACGATCGCCGCAAACCTGACGAAGCAATTTCCCGAGACGAACACAAACTTCGGCGTTGGAATTGTCCCGTTGCGCGAGGAGCTGATCGGCGATGTGCGCACCGCGCTTTACGTGCTCTTCGGCGCCGTCCTTTGCGTGCTCCTGATCGCGAATGCCAACGTCGCCAACCTGCTGCTGGCCCGCGCATCGGTGCGCGCGAAAGAGATGGCCTTGCGCGCCGCGCTCGGGGCGAGTCGCGCTCGCATCATTCGGCAGTTGCTCACGGAAAGTGTGCTGCTCGCAGCGTTTGGCGGCGCGCTCGGCTTGCTCATCGCCCAATGGGGCACGGAAGCGCTCGTCCGCGCTGTGCCGCAGAATATTCCGCGCATCAGCACCATCCAGCTCGATGGCGCGGTGCTCGCGTTCACGTTGCTCGTTTCGCTCGCCACCGGCGTCATCTTCGGCGTCGTGCCGGCATGGCATGCCTCGCACGTGGATCTCAACTCCTCGCTCAAATCCGGCAGCCGCATCGGCAGCGGCGGCGAAAGCAAAGGGCGCTTGCGCAACGGCCTGGTCGTCGCGGAAGTGGCGCTCGCGCTTGTCTTGCTGGTTTGCGCGGGACTCCTCATCCAAAGCTTCGCCCGACTGGGCCGGGTCCAGCCGGGGTTGCGAACGGAACGGCTTCTCACCGCGCGTCTTCAGTTGCCCGAAACCGCTTACCCGAAGAACGAAAATATCATCGCGTTTTTCGATCAGTTCCTGCCGCGCGTCCGTACGATTGCCGGGGTCGAATCAGCCAGCGCGATCGTCCCACTTCCGCTCAGCGGCAGTAATATGGTTACGACTTTTGACGATGCCGAACATCCCATGCCGGAGGGGACGCGCCCGGCGGCGCCGATCAGAATCATCGGCAGCGACTATTTCCAGACGATGGGCATTCCGGTGCGGCAGGGCCGCGCTTTTGCTGAAACCGATCGCTACGAAAGCGCGCCCGTCGTGATCGTGAACGAGCGGTTCGCGGCGAAATTTTTTCCCGGCCAGAACGTCGTCGGGAAACGCATCATGCCCGGTTTCGCGGCGGATGAATCCGGCGAAAAGATGCGCGAGATCGTCGGCGTGGTCGGGAACGTGAAACACCTCGCCTTGAAGAACGACGACTCACCCGAGATGTACATCCCGCAGACGCAGATTCCGTTTAACAACATGTCGCTCGTGGTGCGGACGACCGTTTCCGATCCCGCATCCTTGACCGGCGCCCTGCGCAGGGAACTCGCCGCGATGGATCCCTCGATTCCGCTTACCAGCATCCGCGTGTTCGATGAATACGTCAGCCGCTCGCTCGCGCGGCCGCGCTTTAACGCGCTGCTGCTTTCGATCTTCGCCGGCGTGGCTTTGCTTCTTACCGCGATCGGCATCTACGGCGTGATGGCCTACTCGGTCGCGCAACGCACGAACGAAATCGGTATCCGCATCGCGCTCGGCGCCGCGCAATCGTCCATCTTTAAGCTCATTGTCGGGCAGGCGATGACGCTGGTCGGCATCAGCGTAGTCTTCGGTGTGGCCGGGGCCTTCGCTGCGACGCGCTTGTTGAGCACGATGCTTTTCGGCGTGGGCGCGGCGGATCCACTGACGTTTCTCGGCATCGTGGTGCTGATCTCGCTCGTGGCGTTCCTCGCCGCCTGGCTGCCGGCGCGGCGGGCCGCAAACGTGAACCCAATTGTCGCCCTGCGCGCAGAATGATGACGGCACAAACGGAGCACGGACGTCCCCGGCTGTGCGACCAACGGCCCCTGTTTCTTTTATGATCACCGACTTCAGATACGCCGTCCGCATGCTGCTGAAAGCGCCGGGCTTCACCATCATCGCCATCGTCGCGCTCGCCCTCGGGATCGGCGCCAACACCGCCCTCTTCAGCGTGGTGAACGCCGTGCTGCTGCGGCCGTTGCCCTATCCCGAGCCGGAGAAATTGATCCTGCTGCGCGAGAGCACTTCGACCTTCCCGTTTGGCTCCGTCAGTTATCCGAACTACCTCGATTGGCGGGAAGGGCAGCGCTCCTTTACCGATATCGCGCTGCTGCGTCGCACGAACGTGAACTTCGCCAGCATCGGCGGCGAGGCGGGACCGGAGCGGATCGACGCGGCCCAGGTGACGTGGAACTATCTCGCGATCCTGGGGATGAAGCCGAAGCTCGGCCGGGATTTCCTGGAAGCGGATGATGTTCCGAAGGGGCCGAAAGTGGTGTTGATCGGCGAAGCGCTCTGGCAAAAGCAGTTTGGCGGCGCCCGCGATGTGCTCGGCAAACAGGTCATCCTCGACGGCGTTCCGCGCGAGATTGTGGGCGTTTATCCAAGTGACGTTCGCTACCCGCGGAAGACCGAGATGCTCCTGCCGCTCGGCGATCTGCGGGCGCAGGCGAACGTGCTGCAACGCGGCAATCACCCGGGGTTCTCCGCCCTCGCACGGCTCAAGCCGGGCGTGACCCTGCAGCAGGCGGATGCGGAGCTGAACGCGATCGCGGTGGCGCTGGAGCAGAAGTATCCCGACACGAACACGACGCGGCGAGTAAAAGCGCAGCAGCTCTTGCAAGCGGCGGTGGGCGATTATCGGCAAAGCCTCCAGCTGCTGCTCGCGGCCGTGGTCTGCGTGCTGCTGATCGCCTGCGCGAACGTGGCCAATCTGCAGCTCGCACGCGCGGTTTCACGTGGCAAAGAACTGGCGATTCGCGCTGCGCTCGGCGCTGGCAGATGGCGCTTGACGCGCCAATTGCTGATCGAGAGCACGCTGCTTGGCCTGGCGGGCGGTGCAGCGGGCGTGATTCTCGCCATCTGGAGCCTTGATGGGATCAAGGCGCTCAGCCCCGCGAACGTCACTCGTTTTCAGGAAACTCGGATCGATCCGCTGGCGCTGCTCTTTACCGCAGGTGTCGCGATCGCCGCCGGCCTGCTCGTGGGGATCTGGCCGGCCTTGCGCATCTCGCGCACGGCCACGCTCTCGAATGTCTTGCACGAAGCGGGTAGCCGCGGGGGCAGCGGCGGCGCGGGCCGGCAACGCGCGCGGGCCGTGCTGGTGGTGACACAGGTGGCGCTCGCGGTCGTGCTGCTGGCGGCGGCAGGGTTGACCTTGAAGAGTTTTTGGCGAGCGCAACAGGAGCCGCTCAACTTCGATCCGCATCATCTGCTGACCGTCGCGATCGCCCTCCCGGAAGCCGGGTATGAAGAAGAAGCCAAAGTGGCCGCTTTCAATCAGCAGCTCGTCGAGCGGGTGAGCAATCTGCCGGGCGTCGAAGCGGCCGCGGTGGGCGTGAACGTCCCCTTCGACGAGAACGAATGGGACAGCTATTTCCACCTCACCGGCACGCCGCCGACCGAGCCCGGCAAAGAGCCTTCGGCGGAGGTGAACATCATTTCGAAGGACTACTTCAAGGTGATGAAGATGCCGATTCTGCGCGGGCGGAACTTCGGCCCGGAGGATCTCCCCGCCGCGGAAGGCTCCCGCTCCGTCATCGTGGATGAGAGCTTTGTGCAGCGTTACCTCGGCGGCCGCGACCCGATCGGCATCAACATCGATGACAGGCAGCGTCCCGAGCCGAAAGCGGGCGAGCCATCGCCTCCGCCGCTCACGATCGTCGGCGTCGTGCCGCGCACGCGCAACGAAGCGCCGGGCGAGAACAACGTCGAATCGCTGAAGTTTGCGCACATGTATTACTACCAGCCGCAGTACCCGGAGAGTGGGAACACCCTCCTCGTCCGCGTAAGGTCGGGCGATCCGCTGGCGTTGGTCCCGGCGATTCGACGCGAGGTGCAGGCACTTGACCCTCAACAACCGATCGGCACGACCGCGACCATGGAGAGCAACATCGCGAATAGCCTCGGCACGCGGCGGCTCACGATGGTGTTGCTCGGTTCGTTTGCGGGACTCGCCCTCGTGCTCGCGAGCGTCGGCCTCTATGGCGTGATGGCATTGACGGTGACGCAACGCACCCGCGAGCTCGGCATCCGCATGGCGCTGGGCGCGAAACGCGGCGATGTGTTGCGGCTGGTTCTCGGTCAGGGCGCGGCTCTGGTGGGCGCAGGGTTGGGCCTGGGCCTGCTGGGCGCGATTGCGGCCGGACGCGTGCTGGTGAGCGTCCTCTACGGCGTGGGATCGCTCGATGGAGTGGCGCTGCTCGCCGCCATGACGGCACTTGCCTTCATCGCGATGGTGGCGTGTTATGTCCCGGCGCGGCGCGCGACGCGGGTCGACCCGATGGTGGCGTTGCGGCAGGAATAACGCACCCGGGTCCGCGGCCCGGCCCCTCCCGAACTCACGGCGGCATTTCTCGACACAGTCGGGAGCAGCCCGCATCTGTAGCCTCGCCGAGGGTGGCACAAGTTGAAACAACAAGCGAAGCGCGACTGATTTGTGCCGCTGATCTGGGCGACGACTCTCTGGCTACGCTTACGCGCGCTCGCCCTCGCTGAAGACCTCGCGCGCGACGTCGCGTCGTTTTGCATCAACGCGATCGCGTTGCTCGATCGCGCGCTGCTCCAAGCGCGGGTAATCCAGGTGGCGAAGCTCCGGAACGCGCGCGGCGGCAGCGGCCAGCGCGGTCCAGAGGGCGCCTTTGCCAGTGATCCCCAGCATCAATGCCTCGAGCGCATGGAGCAATCCGAGTTGATCGTCGTTTGATCCGGCCACGCGAGTCTTGGCCCGGGAGAACTTCTCCCCGACCCACGCGCCGGCCTTCTTCAGCGTGCTTTGATCGGCACCGATGTGTCCCATCAACTCCTCCAGGACGCGCTGGTCGGCTTCGATCTCGACGCGCAGTTGCTGGAAGAACTCTCCCAGCGGCTTGCCTTCGAAGGTCTCGATCAGGTGATCGATTGTCTCGAGCGCGGCGAGCGCGCCGGCGCGGTGATCGTTGAGGTACGCCGTGAGATCCTTTTTGTTCATATCCATAGCTACGAGCTGCCGATTAAAATCCCGACCAGGAAGACCAGGACGCCTCCCACGATCACTTGAAATGCGGCCCGCAGGAAAGGCGTGTCCATGTAGCGATTCCGAATCCAGCTGATTAAGAGCAGCTCGATCGCGACCACGAAGATCGCGAGAGCGGTGGCGGTGCTGAAGTATGGAATCAGATACGGCAGAGTGTGGCCGATCCCGCCCGCCGTCGTCATCAGGCCGCAGACAATGCCGCGCAGCAGCGGCTTCCCGCGCCCGGTCAGGCTGCCATCGTCCGAAGCAGCTTCCGCGAAGCCCATGGAAATCCCGGCGCCTAAGCTCGCGGCCAGTCCCACCAGGAAAGCGTCGTGGCTATTATGGGTCGCGAAAGCCGCCGCGAACACCGGCGCCAGGGTCGAGACCGAGCCATCCATCAGTCCCGCGAGTCCGGGTTGCACGATCTGCAGCACGAACAGCCGCCGATGCGCGCGCTCCTCCTCGTCCCGCACATCGGGTGTCAGATGCTCCTCCTGGAGTTCATCCGCCCGCGTCACGTGCTT
>JBPCMX010000041.1:0-113548 GCA_051001855.1 Chthoniobacterales bacterium | reverse complement strand
CGGCCACGGGACGCACTCATCGAACAAGATTCTCACGCTGCCGCGTGGAGGATTGCGTGCTGTGAGTGTTCGAGCATCTGCACGGCCATTGGGCGAGTGACCGTCGGAAAGCATTCGAGAAATTCCTCGAGGGAATAGTCGTCCTCGAGGTACTCGAAGAGCGTCTTCACCGGGACGCGGGTTCCCGCAAAAACCGGCGTCCCGCCGAGAATTTCGGGATCGACGGTGATGATCTCACTCGCAGTCATGCAATGAGCCTATGCGGAAGCGTCGACGCTGCCAGTTTAAGTTCGAAGGCGAGGTAAAGTTCACGACGGCGCGTGGCAAAAGCGACCGAGAGGAAAAGGGGTCGGTCCGTGCATATGCGGCGGGCAAAGGGGTCGATCCTCACTATGGACACAAACCTGCTCGATACCGCTTCTATCTTCCGCAAAAGGCGAATGTCATCAGGGAGGGCCGGCCCGAATGCTTGCGCACAAAGCATGGGCTACGACAACAACTTCAACCTGAGCGCGTTCACCCCCTGGGGCCAGTGGAGCTTTGGCTATGACGCCCGGGGCGGCGCTTCTGTGCGGGAACTTCATTGCGAGGGCACGTGCCGCCCCACGCGGCCCGCCCGCTATAGCGACAACAGAAAACGCGCGATCTCCAGCGATGCCGCCGGCCGGCTGAGCTGAGCAATGTTCGCCGACCACTCCCGCCACTGCGCCGCATCGTTCGCGAACGCGAGTTCGACCGCCCCGACGATGGCGTCGTGCGTCGTTGCGATCGTGCCGCAGTTCGTTTCCAGCAGGTAGCGCGCGTTGCCTTCTTCCTGGCCGGGGATCATGTGGTTCACGATCATCGGGCACCCGGCGGCGAACGCTTCCTGCACCGTCGCGCCACCCGCTTTGCTGATGAGCAAGTGACTGGAACGCAGCAGGCGCGGCAGCTCTTCACTCCAGCCGACGAGTTGGAAAGGCGAGAAGGCGAGTGGCCGGACGTTCTCGATCGAACGTCGCAAACGCCGGTCCCGGCCGACTGCGACCGTGAGCTGGATGCCGTGGATCGCAGCGAGCCGCAGGACCAGCTCGGGCGCCACGGATTGACGCGCGTTAATGAGATAGAGGACGCGGCGCGCGTGCCCTTCCCCGGGCGCCTCGCGGAGTGAGCCTGGCTCGGCAAATTCCGGGCTGACGGGGAACCCGAAGGTGCGCGTCTTCTCCGGCGGAATTCCGGCGCGATGCAGGACGGCGGCGCTGAGCTCGTTTGGCAGGAGATAGTAATCGGCGCTCGCCCGGTACCAGATGGCGTTGACCGAGAGCGAGTCCGTGATCACCACCACGCGCTTGCCGCAGGAGCGCCCGGCCGGACCCAGCATTTCGTCCAGCATATGCGAGTAGGCGGGGTAAACGGAGACGATCACATCCGGCTCGAACTGCCCGAGAAGCTTCCGGAAACACTTCTTCAGGGTGAAGAAGATGCGGAAATCACCCGCGAACTCTTCCTGCCGATCGAGCCAGCGATAGACGCGCGCCCAGCCCTGCGGCCAATGGTTGATGAAGCCGAGATACCCTTCGCGAAACCAGTCGTTGGCCGCGCCGTACGTTTCCGAGAAGAGGTCGTGCAACTCGACCTGCGCCGCTCCGCGACTGGCGAGGGCCAGCCCGGCCCGCAGGCCGCGGGCGGCGCTGTTATGCCCCTCGCCGAAACTGGCGGTGAGGATCAGGATTTTTTTCAAGACTCGTTAGGCCCAGCCGCTCCGGTCCGCCGGCGCGAGAGTTTAATGGATATTCCCGGACGGCAAAGTAAACTCTGCCCGCAGATGAAACGTCTTCGCTTCGTCGGCCGTGTGACCCGGCGGCTCATTTGGGAGACGGCGATGGATAACACCACCGGCCTGGCGGCGCAGATGGCTTACCAGTTTCTCTTCACGCTCGCGCCCGGGCTGCTTTTTCTCTGGCACCTGCTCGGCCTTTTCGGGACCGATCCGGCCAAGCTGCACCAGATGTTTACCATCCTGAAAAGTTTCCTCCCGCCGGATCCGAAAGTGCAGGACATCCTCGACGCGGCGGTGGCGAACGTCGTCACCACCGGCGCGAGCGGCGTCCTGGGGAATGTGGGAATTTTCCTCGGCATCTGGCTCGGGACGCTCTTCATCTCCACGATCTCGCATGCTCTCAGCCGGACGCATGGCGTGGCGGAAGACCGGAATTGGTGGGCCAAATACATCATCTCTTTTTTCCTCCTCTTCTGGTTTGGGATCACGATCCTGTTTTGCTTTAACGTGATCGTTTTCGGGGAGACGCTCGCCGGTGTGGCGGAGGTGAACTTTCAGCTCGCAATCCCTCTCCAGTACTGGGTCAATTTCCTCAATCTTCCCCTGACCGCTGCCGCCCTGATTATTCTCGCCCTCGCGCTCTATCTTCTGACTCCGGAGAATTATTTCACGATGCGGCAGGCGCTCCCCGGCGCGATTTTTTTCTCCGTCGGCTGGATTCTGGTGACGAAGGCATTTCAGTTTTACGTCACCTATTACGATCGTTACAACCCGACTTATCTGGCCCTCGCTTCTATTATCGTGCTGCTCACCTGGATGTATTTGACCTGCCTGTTCCTGCTTCTCGGCGGGAAATTAAACGCCATTCTGCGACGGGAACGCGAGCGGGCGGCAGTCGTGGCCGAAGCCGTCGCCGTGGCCGAGCCCCAGCCCGCTTGAAGGTTCCACCCGCCCGAGTGCGCGCGAACGGCGCCATGCGTCTCACGTCTCTCCTGGTCTGCACGGCGCTCGGGGCGACGGCGCTGCTCGGCGCGCTCTTGCATGCGGAGGTGAGCGAGGCGGATAAGAAAAAGCGCGATGCCTTTCTGAAAGCGCGCGAAGAAATGCGGACCGTCCCTTCGCCGACCCCCGCCGAGTCGCCTGCCTCGAAGCCGAAGCCGGCGTCGAAAAAGAAGAAAGGTCAAAGCGGCAAAACCGCGGACGAAGCAGAACGGGCGGAGCCGGCGAAGACTCCCGCGCCGAAGAGCGGAGCGCGGGACGAAGATGATGAGGAGAGGCCGCCGCGCGCGTCGCGGAAGAGCAAAGCGTCGCCCACCCCAACGGAAACGCCGCGGGCAAGGAGAAAGCCACCGGGCGCCGAGGACGAGGATACTTCGACGCCTGTCCCGGCGCGCGTCCCGCGTCCATCGGCTACGCCGATTGACGAGCCGCCCGTGCGGGTGGCACCAGCTGCGACACCAACCCCGGCTGTGTCGCCGTCTCCGGTTGTGGAAGCCCCGGCTGATATCACGATTCAGAAATCGGGGATAGAGGAAGAGCATGGGTATGAGCCTCCGCCCCCGCCGCCGCGTCGCAGTTTTTGGGGGCGCGTCTTTGGCGGACGCGAGCCGAGCTATCGCTATCTGAGCCGCGGCGTGCTCGATGCCATCCGGCGTGCGCCGGTGCAGCGTTCACGATGGAAATTCATCATCGTGCACAATAGCGGGACACGGCAGGGGAATGCGCGCGCCTTCGATTACTACCATCGGAATGTGCGGCGGATGCAAAACGGGCTGGCCTACCATTTCGTGGTGGGAAACGGGACCTCCTCGGGCAACGGACAGATCGAGGTGGGCGATCGCTGGCGGCGGCAGATCAACGGCGGCCATGTGCACAGCGATTACCTCAACAACATTTCGTTAGGCATTTGCCTGGTCGGCGATTTCAACCGCGACAAGCCGACGCGGGCGCAATTGGAAGCGACCGAGGAGCTAATCCGCTACCTGCGCGAGCGTTGCGGGAAAGCAGACGGCCGAACGATCCCGGTGCGTCCGCATCGCGAGATGAATCCGCCGCGCTGGGCGACGGATTGTCCGGGAGATGCGTTCCCCTATAGCTGGTTCCGGCAGTTTTAGGGAGCGGAGCCGACGACCGCGCGGCGGAGGAGTACTAGAGCAAGCGCGCCACTTCCTGGCGGACGGCGCTGAAGCCTTTGTAGCGCGCCATTTCTTCAGGCATGGTCTCCAACGCCCGCCGCAAGCCGGCGGCGGCGGCAGGTTCTTCCTCACGCACCTGGGCGAGGGGAGCGGTGACAATGCGGATGCTGAAAAGCAGGGCTTTTGTCTCCGGCAGGATGGCGAGAATTTGGTCTTCCACGCGCAGCCAGACGCGGTCGGGCGTCACCGGCAGGGTGAGACGCCGGATCTGGCGGGAGGGATGCTGATTCCGCTCCGGCGATGCGCTCAAGCCCCAATTCGAACGTTCCCAAACTGCGCCGGGCGTCATTTTGCCGAGGAAACGGGCGATCGCCGGGCCGATGGAGGCGTTCAGATCGGGCACGATGCCGTGAATGAAATCGAGCGGCTGCCCAAGCTTCTCCGGGAAGGACCAGGAAGAAGGAAAACAGACGCAACCCGCGACTACGCGGAAGATTCCATCGGCGTTTTTCTCGAGCAGAATGATGTCTGGCTCGAGGTGGCGCCCCAAGCTGCCGACGGCGCTCGCGCCGTTCTCGTCGGGCACGTGCAAAGCAGCAAAGGCTTCCGCGACAATGGGTGCCGCCGAGTCGAGCGCGGCGGAGTAAAGCTCCGGGTTCTGGTCGAGCCAGCGGTTGCGCTCCGCGATCACCGCGGCGTGATCTGGTTGCGGGGCAAAAAACCGCGCCAGGTCTCCCCGTTTCAAGGAAAGGTGGTGGCGGTAATCGGAGTCTGGAAAGAGGGAAACGAAGGGCATCGGGCGGCGGGACAAATGTGCTTCGTTCGCTGCCTGGAAGCCAGTGGCAAAAGAGAGCCTGACGCAAGGCGCGAAGCAGTGGCACAGGAAATTCCGGGACCATTGCCAAGCGGAAACGCGTAGCGGATAGGAACGGTCCGCAATTATGACCCCTGTAAAAATCTGGCTCGGATACCCATACCCGCTTGGCGCCACCTGGCTCGGCAATGGCGTGAATTTCGCGATTTTTTCTGAGAGCGCGACGTCGGTGGATCTGTGCCTGTTTGATCGCGCCGAATCGACGCAGGAGAATATCCGCATCCCGATGACGGAGCACACCGACCAGGTGTGGCACCTTTTTCTGCCGGATATGCGGCCGGGGCAGCTCTACGGGTATCGCGTTTACGGACCGTACGACCCCGAGCGCGGGATGCGGTTCAATAGCTCGAAGCTACTGCTCGATCCGTATGCGAAGGCGATCGCGGGGACGATCAACTGGGCCGATGAAATGTTCGGCTACGTGGTGGGCTCGGAAGCGGGTGATTTGACGCGGGACTTTCGCGACGATGCCCGGGGGATGCCGAAGGCGGTGGTGATCGATAGCGCGTTCGACTGGGGGGGCGACAAGGCTCCGCGTACGGCGCTCAACAATTCGATCATCTACGAGGCGCACGTGAAAGGCTTTACACGGCTTTGCCCGAACGTGCCGGAGGAATTGCGCGGCACCTATGCGGGGATGGGGAGCGCGGCGGCGATCAAGTATCTGACGGAGCTGGGTGCGACGGCGGTGGAGCTGCTGCCGGTGCATTCGTTCGTGAACGACAAAATCCTCGTCGACAAAGGATTAACGAACTACTGGGGCTACAACTCCATCGGTTTCTTTGCTCCCGAGGCGAGATATGCGAGCAGCGGATCGACCGGCGGCCAGGTTTCGGAGTTCAAGGGGATGGTCCGCAACCTGCACGCGGCCGGCATCGAGGTGATCCTGGACGTGGTCTATAACCACACCGGTGAAGGAAATCACCTGGGGCCAACGCTCAGTTTCCGCGGGATCGACAACCATGCCTACTACTGGCTCTCGGCGGAAGACCAGCGTTTTTACATGGATTTCACGGGGACGGGGAACACCTTCAACCTGCTCCACCCGCGCACGCTGCAGCTGGTGATGGACAGCCTGCGCTACTGGGTGCAGGAGATGCACGTCGATGGCTTTCGTTTCGATCTCGCCTCGACTCTGGCGCGCGATTTCGGCGGGGTGAACAAGCTGCACGCCTTCTTCGAAATCATCCATCAGGATCCAGTGCTCTCGCAGGTGAAGCTTATCGCCGAGCCCTGGGATGTGGGGGAAGGGGGCTATCAGGTCGGCAATTTCCCGGTGCTCTGGGCGGAGTGGAACGGGAAATACCGCGACGCGGTGCGCAGTTTCTGGAAGGGGGACGAGAGCCGCATCGGAGAGATGGCGTATCGGTTGACGGGAAGTCCGGATTTATATCAGCACAATGGGCGCCGGCCCTATGCGAGCATCAATTTCATCACGGCGCATGATGGCTTCACGCTGAACGACCTCGTGAGCTACAACGACAAACACAACGAGGCGAACGGCGAGAACAACAACGACGGCGACAACAATAATCACTCCTGGAACCACGGCGTCGAAGGGGTGACCGACGACGGGGAGATCAACGCCCTCCGCGCCCAGCAGCGGCGCAACCTGCTGGCCACGCTGCTCCTTTCACAAGGTGTGCCGATGCTCTGCGCAGGCGACGAATGGGCGCGCACGCAGAACGGAAACAACAACGCTTATTGCCAGGATAACGAGATCAGCTGGCTCTCCTGGGACCGCACGGACGAGCAGGAACAGCTGCTCAAGTTCACGAAGAAGTTAATCAAGCTGCGGCACGATCATCCGGTCTTTCGCCGGCCGAAATTCTTCCAGGGGCGGCGGATTCGCGGGTCGGAAATCAAGGATGTGATGTGGTTCAATTCGGGCGGGAGCGAGATGAGCGACGAGGAATGGTCCTCGCCCTTCGTGCGCTGTCTCGGGATGCTCTTGAGCGGCGACACGATCGATGTTTTGAGCTTCGAAGGTGAACCGATCCGCGATCAAACCTTCCTCCTGCTGATTAACGCGCACTACGAAACCATCCCATTTGTGCTTCCCGGGGAGGAGCATCTCGAATGGCGCCTCGTGTTGGATACCGTCGATGAGCAGGGGTTCATCGAGGACCCGGATAACTTTGCCTCGGGGGACGATTTTGCGGTGGAAGGACGAGCGACGAAACTCCTACGGCTCACGGCGGGTTCGCAGGCGAAAGCACGGCACGAATCGTGGAAGAAGCGGCAGATCGAGGTGCCGCAGAACGAGCGGCCGGAAGCGAGAGAGGCGGCGAAACGCCTGGGACGGGGAAAGAAACAGACGGTGAAGGGGGCCACCGAAGGTGCGGGCGAGGAGACCTGTCTTGACGGAAGGCGCGCCGTCATCTTCGATCTCGACGGCACGCTCGTCGATTCCAATGACCTGCACGTCGAGGCGTGGCGGGAAGCGTTCCGGCATTACGGCAAGGACTTCTCCACCGCCGAGCTGCGGCGGCAGATCGGCAAAGGCGGCGATAAATATCTGCCGGAATTTCTCACGAGCGCAGAGCTACGGGAATTCGGGCCGGAGCTGGAGCAGCTACGCGGCGATCTCTTCAAACGCAAATACCTGGAACGCGTTCGCACCTTCCCGAAAGTCCGGGAGCTCTTCGAGCGGCTGCGCGAGGATCGGAAGCGGATCGCGCTCGCCTCTTCGGGCAACGCGGACGAGGTCGAGCACTACGTGAAGCTCGCCGGCATCGGGGAAATGATCGACGCGCGAGTTTCGAAGGACGAGGTCGAACATTCGAAGCCAAGTCCCGATGTTTTTACGAGCGCGTTGCATCTGCTGCATCTGCCGCCGCAGGACGCGATCGCGATCGGCGACACACCGTATGACGTCGAGGCGGCGAAGAAGATTGAGCTGCGGACGATTGGCTTTTTGTGCGGAGGTTTCCCAGAAGACGCGCTCCGCGCTTCGGGTGCCATCGCGATCTTTCGCGACCCGGCTGATTTGCTCGAATCCTACGCGCGCTCGCCATTGTGCGGTTAACGGCAGGCGCGATTTCGCCGCGAAAAACGATCTGTCACTGGAACCAAACTCATCCGCGAATGACCCCAACCTCCCTCATCATCACGGCCGACCGTGGCAGCCTGAAAGCTTATCGCGTCAACGAAACTCCGAACCGGGGCCCCGGACTGCAGCTGGTGCAGGCGGTGGATTTTACCGACGCGCACGGGCGTTACCAGGATAAGGTCACCGACCAGGCCGGCCGCTTTCCGATGGGAGATGGCGGGGGCGCGAGCGGGATCGGAAGACATCAGAATGCCATCGCCGAGCGCCAGGGGATCGAGACGGAAAATGATCGGCGACTTTTCCGGCAGGTGGCGGACAACATCGTCGAGGTGGTGACCAAACAAGGCGGCGAAGGCTGGTCCTTCGCAGCGCCCGCTTCGATTCACAGCTCGATTGTGGATCGGCTGCCGCCTAAGATCCGGGATCGGATCGTCGAGCATGTGAAATCCGATCTGGTGAAAATTGAAGTGGCAAGCTTGGCGCAACATTTCCGCTCGCTGCAGCCGGTCTGATGTCTGCTCACCGTATTCTGCTGGCAGATGGAGCGTCCGCACTACTCTTCATTTTAATCAAAATCTGTGATGCAACTACCTGTTGAAATTTCGTATCGCGGTGTCGAAAAAACCGAAGAGATCGATGATCTGATCCGCGTGAAAGCAGCGCGGCTGGATCGTTTTTGCGATCATATCAGCCGCTGTGACGTCGCTGTGGAGCATCCGAATCAGCAGCAGCGTTCCGGGAATCCCTATCGCGTGCGAATCGATTTGACCGTCCCGCCTGGTCACGAGTTGGTGGCTGACGAAAAGCAGGCTGCGCACGAGATGCACGAGCCGCTGACGAAGATCATCAATGATGCGTTCAAGACGATGGAGCGGCAGGTCAAGGATCTGGTGGAACGGCAGCGGCGCGAAGTGAAGACGCATGTGGAGCCGCGTGCGCTGATCACGAAGCTGTTCTCCGATTACGGCTTCATTACCGACGGCGGAGGGATTGACATCTATTTCCATCGGAATGCCATCGTGGGGATGGACTTCGCGGAGCTGAAGGTGGGGACGGAGGTGCGCTTCGATCTCTCCCACGGTGAGATGGGCCCGCAGGCGAGCACCGTGCACGTGGTGAGCACCGGCGGTCCCAAGCTCTAGCGCCGAGGCCGGAGGGAAGACGCCCGGATCGAGCGAAGAGATCCTGGGATGGTGTTTCGAACATGGCCGGAAGCCCAGCGCCGAAGAAATTTCGATCTGGAACGCTTTCCTGATCAAACGCGGCTGGCGCGATGAAGCGAGCACCGAGCTGCAACCCGCGAAGAAGCGCAACGGCTGGGAGAATCGCGCTGAGATCCAGACTTGGGTCGATTTGCACGATGTCGAAGAAGGGCGCACCCCGCGGTTGCCTCTGCGCTGGCGACGCGCTGTAGCCACTTCGTTGTGTCGACGTGTGGGCGACGTGGCGGCGTCGAAGGCTTCCGGGCGACCGGACGCCTACGCAGGTGCGCCGCTCAAACCGCCGCCGAGCGGGGGAGCGACGTCTGGCGCCACGACCACCTGTTTCGGCGGCTTCTCCGGTGGCATCTGCGGGAGCGCCGAGCTCGGCGGGCCTGGAGGCGGATTCAACATGTGGCCGTGCTCGATGATGTCGCGGATCTGCGCGCCATCGAGGGTTTCGAATTCGAGCAGCGCTTTCGCGATGATCTCAAGCTTATCGCGATTTTCGGTGAGAGTCCGCGTCGCCACGGCGTAGGCGTCGTCAATCAGCTTCCGCACCTCGCGGTCGATCTGTTCGGCGGTGGCTTCGCTATAGTCCCGCGAGCGGGAGATATCGCGCCCGAGGAAGACGTAATCTTCGTGCTCCCCGTATTCGACCATGCCCAGCTTTTCGCTCATGCCCCATTCGCAGACCATGCGGCGGGCCACGTTGGTCGCCATCTTGATGTCGCCGCTGGCGCCGTTGGTCACATCGCCGAAGACGATCTCTTCTGCGACGCGCCCGCCCATTTTCACCACCAGGCTGGAGAGCAGCTCATTCTTGCGGTTGGTATATTTGTCCTCTTCCGGCAGCCACATGGTGGAACCGAGCGACGGACCGCGCGGGATGATCGTTACCTTGTGGAGCGGCTCGGTGTGCGGGAGCAACTCGAGCAGGAGCGCGTGGCCGGCTTCGTGATAGGCGGTATTGGTTTTCTCCTTTTCGCTTAAGGCCATGCTGCGGCGCTCTTTCCCCCAGCGCACCTTATCGCGCGCTTCTTCCAGTTCCATGAGCGTGATGCCTTTCAGCCCGCGCCGGGCCGCGAGCAGAGCGGCCTCGTTGATCACGTTCGCCAGCTCCGCCCCGGAGTAACCAGGCGTGCCGCGAGCGACGACGTTCAGATCCACGCCTTCCGCGAGCTTCACCTTTTTGGAATGCACCCGCAGGATTTCCTCGCGCCCTTTCACGTCCGGCAAGTTGACGGTGATCTGCCGATCGAAGCGACCCGGGCGGAGCAGCGCGGGGTCCAGGACATCGGGCCGATTTGTCGCCGCGATGATGATGACGCCTTCCTGCGTGTCGAACCCATCCATCTCCACGAGCAACGCGTTCAGCGTCTGCTCGCGCTCATCATGGCCGCCGCCGACTCCGTGCCCGCGATGGCGGCCGACCGCATCGATTTCGTCGATGAAAATAATGCAGGGCGCACTCTTCTTGCCCTGCTCGAACATGTCGCGCACGCGGCTCGCGCCGACGCCGACGAACATTTCCACAAAATCCGAGCCGCTGATCGAGAAGAACGGCACATCGGCCTCGCCGGCAATGGCTCTCGCCAAAAGCGTCTTGCCAGTCCCCGGAGGGCCGACGAGGAGCACGCCTTTTGGAATGCGACCGCCGAGCTTCTGAAATTTCTTCGGATCACGCAGGAACTCGACCAGCTCGGTGACTTCGTCCTTCGCTTCTTCGACGCCGGCGACGTCTTTGAAGGTGATCTTGTTTTTATCGCGCGCGAGCATCCGCGCCTTCGATTTGCCGAAGTTGAGCGCGCCTTTCCCGGCCATCCGGATCTGCTGGCGGAAGAGGAGATAAAGGATCACAAGAAAAACCGCGATCGGGACGAAGCCGACCAGCGTCTGCGCCATCAGGTTCGAATCCATCCGGAACGCGAAAGGCACGTTGGCCGCCGTCAGGCGATCTTCGAGGTTCTTCGCGACATTCGCGTAGATGGTGGTGCGAAACGCGACCTGTTGGGCGGGGGTGGAGCCGACCCCCTGCTTCAAGTATGCGCCCCGCAGCGTCTGGGTCGGCCGGCCGTCCTCGACCACGATCTGGAGCGGATATTTGCTATCGGCGACGATTTCCTTGTTCTCGAGCAGCTCCAAAAAGCGGTTGTAGGGCACGTCCTCGACGTTGCTGTAGGCGCCGCCCCGGAAGAGCACGGCAAGGCCGATCAAGGTGAATGCCACCGCGATCAGAACGACGCCGCGCCAGTTGAAGCTGGGCTCGTTTCCGCCCGATTTATTGTCCTTTTTCGAGTTACGATCAAGTGAAGCCATAGAAGGAAAAGCACGCTTCCGGCGAGCGTGGGAAGGCTAACATGAAGCCCAGATCATTGCAAAAAGAGCAGGCCGGGGGCCCTCTGGAGCGGAGCAGCCATTGCGCCAGGGCGGTCTCAGATTTACTTTGGGGCCGAAATAAATCCATGCCGGACACCGCCGCCCCAACCTTAGCCGATAAGATCGACCGCGCCGTGCAGCGGGTGACGCCATTCGCTTATCGGATGCAACGGACGAGCCGGCGCTGGATGCGGCGCGCGCTGCGGAAGCCGCGGAGCGTGGCGGAAGCGCCCAACCTGCTGCCTTTGCTGATCCAGGTGCTGGCCGGATTTTCGAAGGCCGACGGTGTGCTGCTGGAAGAGGAGATCGATTCCAGTCTTGGTTTCCTCCGTTACGATTATCCGGAGGCGGTTTACTCCGAGCTGCGGCAGCTCTTCCGCCAGGCACTCTACGAGCAGCAGGATCTCGCCGCGATGGCGCAGAAGCTGTCGGAGAAGTTGAGCGGCGATCGCAAAATCATGCTCGGCGTGCAGCTCTACGACCTGATCTCGCAGGCGGGCTTGAGGCAAGAGCAGGTGGTCGCGTTCTACTCGTTCATGTCTCAGCTGGGGATGGCGGCGCAGGCGATCGATATCGTCTATCAACTGAATGCCTCCGAGGATTCGGATGCGTCGATTTACCAGCGCGGCGCATCGCCGCTCGAGTCGGTTTCCTTCGGGCATAATGGCACCTCGGATGTCCTCCTGAAGAGCTTGAGTGAGACGGACCGGCTCCTCGCCTTCCGCTACCACGACCTGATCCTGCTGAAGAACTACAGCAGCCAATCGGTCTCCGTGCGAGGCCGGCCGCTCACGCGCGGGGGCTTCTGCCGCATCTACCCGGGCCAGCGGATCCTGATAGGCGACCAGGTGCTTACCTATCAGGAGCTGGCGGCATATTTCAATGCAAAGAAGAACGTCTCACTCCCGCAGATCTACGTCCGCGTGCCGAAGGATGCCGACCAGGTGCAGCTCGAGCGTTCTCGGTCGCGGGAGAGTTCCCTGGAGATCACGTTTGGACTGAAGGTGCGGGTCAAGGCATTGCGCTCCGTCGATGCCATGATCAAGGGAATTACGCTCAAAGCAGGGGCCGAGGTGGAAGCGACGCTGGACGACCGGATTGTCTTCCACAACGACAGCGAAATGGACCTCAGCGACCTCCGCCGCCGGGCGCGCGCGATGGGTGGGCGGTTCCAGCTCCAGGCGTCGAAGTCCGAGTACCTCGTCTCGAATAATCCGAGCCGTCTCGAGGCGGACGACATTCTGCTTTCACCCGGCACGAGCGGTGATGTGCTGCTGAAGATTTTCTGCGACTACGATGCGCTCGTCGGGACGCTGGAAGTGATCGAAGCCGACCGGCCGATTATGGTCGGCGAAGTTGCGGTGCGGGGAATCGCGCCGCTCAAGGATGGCGATACCATTCGGATCGACGTCGGCCAGTTCCTGCGCTGCAACTTCTCGGAACGCATCATCGAGGAAGAGCGGAATATTATTCGCAGCCTCGAAGTGGTCGATCTGAACCACCGCTTCAGCAATTCCGAGGTCGCGCTCGACGGCATCTCGTTTTCGGTCAATCGCGGCGAACTCGTCTGCGTGATGGGGGCGAGCGGTTCAGGCAAGAGCACGCTGCTGAAAGTGCTGGGCGGGCAGATCCAACCGGGCGCCGGGAAGGTGTTGCTGAACAATATCTCGCTCTACGACAAACTCGACGACCTGAAGCGCTACGTCAGCTACATTCCGCAGGAGGATGCGTTCGACGAAAACCTGACGATTGGCGAGAACCTGCAGTTCGCGGCCGCCATCCGCTCGCCGCATCTGTCGCGCCGCGACCGGATGCGACGGCTTGAAAGCAAGCTGGTCGAGCTTGGCCTGAGCGAGCGGAAGGACAGCGTCGTCGGCAGCCCGGTCAAGAAAACGCTCAGCGGCGGCGAGCGGAAGCGGCTCAACATTGGCCTCGATATGATCGGCTCGTCCGATGTCTATCTCTTCGACGAGCCGACCTCCGGATTGTCGTCGAAAGATTCCGAACACGTCATCGAGATCATCCGCGGGATGGCGCACAACAAGATCATCATCGTCACCATCCACCAGCCGAGCTCGAAGCTGTTCCAGATGTTTCACAAGGCGATCTTGTTCGACAAAGGCGGGCGCCTCGTCTTCTTCGGCACGCCGACCGATATGCTGAGCTACTTCGCGGAGGCGGAGCATCAACACCAGTTTGGCGCCGACCTCGGTGCCTGTCCTTCCTGCGGAACGACGCGGCCGGAATTCATCTTCGATGTGCTCGAAACACCGCTGCGGGACATCAGCGGAGACGTCATCTACGAGGAAAATAACCGCGGCCAGCTCGTGGCGGCGCGGCGTTACTCACCGGAATTTTGGCGCGATAAGTACGAGGCGTTCCGGCTCATCCAGGACGTGAAACAGGTCTCGCTCAAGCGCGAGGCTGCTCCCACCCTGCCGATCGCGCCCGCGGAAAAAAAGAAGCGGACGGCGATTCGCTGGCACGACGAATGGACCCAGCTGCGCACGCTTCTGCGCCGCGCTTTCATGAGCAAGTTGCGCAACCGCGGCAACCTTATGATCACGATCGGGGTCGCACCGATCCTCGCGCTCCTGATCGCGACTCTGCTGCGCTACTCGGACAGCGGGACCTATGATTTTGCCTCCGCTTACCACATTCCGACGTTTCTCTTTCTCGGGCTGATCGTGGCGATGTTCCTCGGACTGACGAACAGTGCCGACGACATCATCGGCGATCGCGCGGTCCTGCAGCGGGAGCGGAATCTGAATGTGCGGTTGACGTATTACGTCTTCGCGAAGGTGCTCTCGCTTGGAATTTTCGCACTGATCCAATGCGTTCTTTTTGTGCTGATCGGCAATTGGATCCTGGCGATCCGCGGGATGTTCTGGATCTATCTGGGCGTGATGGTGATGACCGCGATGGGAGGAGTGGCGCTCGGGCTGGTCGTCTCTTCGATTGTCGACAATCCCAAGACGGCCGCGAATATCGTGCCGCTCGTTCTGATCCCGCAGATCATCATGGGCGGAGCGCTCATTAAATACGAGGACATGAACCGCAACCTCGGCTTGGTTTACACATTTTCCCGCTGGTTTTCGGAGCACCCGAGCGACGAAAAGGGGAAAAAGATGGACAGCAAATTGCAGGTGCCGTTCGTCTGCCAATTCATCGCGATGCGCTGGTCGTACGAAGAGCTGGTGGTCGCACAGGCGAAGCTGAACCCGCTCACGCGTCGCCAGGAGAAGGTGAATACCGCCATTCAGCGACTGGCGCCCAATGCGAAAACGCCGGAAGCAATGGCGCGCTTGAACCAGCTTAAAGAGGCGCTGGCGGTGCTTTCGGGGCTCGAAGCAACTTCCGCCAAGGAGATCGATCGTTATCTCGACCTGGTCGACGACGTGGTGCGCGGGAAGCGGGTTTTCGATCGGAACGACTTCAAAGACGCGGCCGGGCCCGTGACCGCGGAGCAGCTCTACATCAACCAGAAGGTATCCGATTTAATCTCGAACGCCGAGATGGAGCAGCATGATTATCGACGCGGCGGCAAACCCAACGTGTTTTTTGGCGCAGAGAAGCGTTACCTCGGGATGAACGTCGGGGTCTTCACCTTCAACACGATGGTGCTGATCGGCTCGAGCGTGGCTCTGCTCGGCCTGCTGCTCTGGATTTTGCGCCGGCAGCTCGAAGTGCGGCGCGGTTAAAACCATCACCGATGAAAACAGCATCCCAACCTCCCACCCGCCTGATTGTCGCCGATAGCGAACGCGACGCCGACATGCTTTACGCCACGCGCATGTTCGTGGGCGACCCTTTCCTCTTTCTTGAGCAGCACGGGAAACGCACGATCCTGCTGAGCGATCTCGAGATCGACCGAGGGAAACGGCAGGCGCAGGTCGATGAAATTGTGCCGCTGGGTCAACTCGAACGAGAGTTACAGGGGAAGGCGAAGCAGGCGCCACCTTACGGCAAAATCGCCGCTCACTTTTTGCAGAGCCGGGGGGTTCGCTCCGCAATCGTGCCGGCGAGTTTTCCGCTCGGCCTGGCGCAGGAACTCGCGAAAAGCGGCATTCGCGTACAGCCGGTGAACGGCCTTTTCTGGCCGGAACGCGAGCAGAAGACAGAAGAGGAGCAGCGTTTCCTGCGCCGTGCCTTGTCCATTACGGAGAAGGGAATGGGGCGCGGAATGGAAGTGCTTGCAGCATGCAAAGCGCGGCGCAATAAGCGGCTCGATTGGTTCGGCCAGGTGCTCACCTCGGAGCTGCTGCGCGCCGAAATCGACTCGGCGATTCTGCATGCTGGCGGCTTGCCGGCGAACACGATCGTGGCCGGCGGAGATCAGGCCTGCGATCCGCATGAACGCGGTTCCGGCCCGCTTTACGCGGATTCGCTCATCATTCTCGATATCTTTCCGCGCGACGCAAAGAGCGGCTACTACGGCGATATGACGCGCACCGTAGTCCGCGGCCGTGCGAGCGACGCGCAGCGAAAGCTCTGGGAGGCGGTACGCGACGGGCAGGCGCTCGGGTTGAAGGGTCTGCAGCCGGGCGCCGACGGACTGAAGGTCCACAATGAAATCAAGCAGCTGTTCACCGACCGCGGATTTCCCACCGAGATTCGCGATGGGCGGCAGGTCGGCTTTTTTCATGGCACCGGTCACGGATTAGGGCTGGAAATTCACGACTTTCCGCGGTTTCAAAAGACGATCTTCAAGCCGGGCCAGGTGCTGACGGTCGAGCCGGGCCTGTATTATCCCGGCCTCGGTGGAGTGCGGATCGAGGACGTGGCCGTCGTTACAGAGACGGGTCACCGCGTCATCTCACGTTTCGAGAAGCGGCTGGAGATCTGAGTGCGTCGCCCGCCGCCCGCCTGCGCGGCGCTGCGATGGCGCAGAATTGTGTGTAGCTGCTGGATTCTTATGAACGCCCGTGCGGAAGCGGCGTCTAATTTACGGATTCTCTAAAATATTATGTATCATCCCTACGGATTCGGTTTCGGTTCCAACTGGCTGCTGCTGGTGGGCGTTCCGTTGATTATCGGGCTTTGGGCGCAATTTCGCGTCAGCAGGGCCTTCAAGAAATGGGGTCAGGTCCGCGCCACCTCGAACGTGAGCGGCGCTGAAGCCGCCCGCCAGATCCTGACCGCGGCGCAAATCCACGACGTCGATGTCGTGGAGACGAACGATTATCTGGGCGATCACTATGACCCCTCGAGCAAGCGCCTTTGCCTCTCGTCGGACGTTTACAACACGCCTTCGGTCGCAGCTCTCGGCATTGCCGCGCACGAAGTCGGGCACGCGATTCAACACGCGAAAGCCTACGCGCCATTGAAATTGCGGATGGCGATCGTGCCGGTCACGTCGATTGCTTCGCGGATGCTGCCGTTCGTGATTCTCGGCGGTTTGTTTTTCCACATGACGGGCCTGATCACGGTCGGCATCTACTGTTATCTGATCCTGCTCGCCTTCCAGCTGATCACGCTGCCGGTGGAGTTCGATGCGTCGCGGCGCGCGAAAATCATCCTCCAGCAGATGGGCATGGTGCAGCCGGGGCAGGAGGTCGCAGGGGTGAACAACGTGCTGAACGCGGCAGCGCTCACCTACGTGGCGGCCTTCGTCGCGACGCTCGGAAACCTGCTTTACCTCATGTCGATCCGAAATCGAAATTAAACCGATCGCCACGAAGATGAGCCCGGCAATTGCACTGCCGCCCGCACCCGCGCGGCGGCTCTCGGATTTGTTATCGTCGCCTTTCCAGGCGCGTGGTAAGGCTAAGCGCCACGCGATGGACCAGCCGAGAACCGACGAGGATCAGAAGCTGGTGGCGCGGACGCAAGAGGGCGACGTGGCAGCCTTCGATCAGCTCGTGGTCAAATACACGCCGCGGCTCTACGGCCTCGTCTACAACATGACCTCGAACCACGAGGATACGAACGACCTGCTGCAGGACGTGTTCTCGAAGGCGTATAAATCGATCCGCGGCTTCCGCGGCAAGTCTTCGTTCTACACCTGGATTCATTCGATCGCGGTGAACATGACGCTGAATTTTCTGAAGAAGCGCGGCCGGCGTTTCAATCTCAGCCTCGATGATGTGGACGCGAGCATCCAGAACGACAAAGAGTTTCTCGAGCTGACGCAATCGAGCAGTCCGGTGCGGGAAGCGGACTTGTCCGAGCTTCAGGTAAGATTGAACGAGGCCATGCAAAAACTGTCTGATGAACACAGAGCTGTGGTCACCATGTTTCACATTCAAGGAATGCCCCACGCCGAGATCAGCAAAATCTTGCACGTCTCGGAAGGCACCGTACGTTCGCGGCTCTTCTACGCGAATCGCCAGTTGCAGAATTACCTGGAAGAGTTTCGGAAAAATCCGGTTTCATAGATTGACTGCCGCATGAACAACTTCGACGAGAAAGAGATCGCCACCCTGCTCCGCTTAAAACGGCATGAGCAGCCGTCGCCAGCCTACTTCGACAACTTTCTGCATGAGTTTCATCGGCGGCAGCGCGCTGAATTATTGCGGCAACCACTCTGGCGGATCGCCTTGCAACGCGCGCAGGATTTCATGTTCCAGGTCAATGTGCCGTCGCTTACTTCCTATCCCGTCGCGGCTGCGGCGGTGCTGGTCTGTGCGGCTGTGCTTTCGTTCAACGTTGCCCGCCCGCCGGGGCATGGAAACGTAGCGGTCGCTTCCGTCGAGAGTCAGTCCGCGGCCCTGAAGCGCCCGACGGCCGATTCGGCCTGGAATCTCGCAACGCCTGTCTCCACCGCACACGCGTTTGATTCCGCCGTTTTTCGCACTGCTACCGAAGCCCGCCCGACTCGCCGAACTGGAGCGCCCCCGCGCTACGTCCTCGATACTGTTCCCGTGAGTTATGAGGCATCGCTCAGGTTCTAGCGCCCTCCGCGGTCCTGGGCCGCTGGCCTGCAGCAACACCGCCCCCGCCGCACTCGTCGGGGCGATCATCCTCCTCGGCTACGCAGCTGCGTTCGGCGAAGGGCTGCCGCAATCAGCCGAGGGCATCAGCCGCGAAGTAAAGGAAGTCTTCGCCCGGTCGGCCAGGGCCGTCGTGAAAATCCGTGGCGTTGATAAACACGGGAAACTCGCCGGCACCGGCTTTTTCATCGATCCCGCGGGGACCCTTTATACCGCGTTCTCTGTCGGCGCTGATGCGGAAGATTTCACGGTAGAGCTCGAGGGCAGGCAGATTCCGGCGCGCCAGGTTCTGGCGGATCGGCGCAGTGGGATTGCCATTCTAAAGGTCGATGCTCCTACGCCAGCGTTGCCCGTCGGGCATTCCCAAGATCTGGAAGTCGCCACTCCGGTCGTGACGGTCGGCTTTCCGCTCGATTTGCCGCAGACCCCGAGTTTCGGGATGATCGCAGGATTTGATCGAAAACTCCTCGGTAGCTATTTTGCGACCACCCATCTGCGAGTGAACCTGCCGACACAACCCGGTGAAGCCGGCGCCCCGCTTTTGAATTTCCAAGGCGAAGTCGTGGGCATTCTGGTGAGCAGTGTTGAGAACGGCTCCTCCTGCTATGCATTGCCGATTGATGCAGCAGAGAAAATCCGCAGCGACTTCGTGCGCTTTGGTGAAGCGCGCCACGGCTGGATCGGCATCAATGTCGCCGAAGCCGGCCGAGAAGTGGAGGGATCGACCGCGGAATTCACGGAGATCATGAGGGGAACGCCCGCGGCGGAGTGTGGAGCGAAGGCGGGAGATATTCTGTTGCAGGTGGGGCGCACAAAAGTGCACCGGCCGGAAGATGTGATCGACGCCTCGTTCTTTATCACGGCGGGCGACACCGTCCCGATTACGGTTTTGCGCGGTGAGGAAAAGCTCACCTTTCAGGTCGAAGCTGGTTTCCATCCCGCGGAGCAGCGCCCGCCGGTGGTGGCTTCACCGCTCTCTTCGGGGCAGGCGATGCCGCTCGGTTTTCCGCGCTCGCCGTAGACTTTGCGGGGACGCTCTTAGCTTCCCTGCAGCATCGCGCGGAATTCGTCTTCGCTCCGCACGGGCACGCCCAGCTTTCTCGCTTTCTCCAGCTTGCTGCCCGCTTCGTCCCCCGCGAGCAGGTAGCTGGTCTTCTTGCTCACGCTGCCGCTCACCTTCCCGCCTCGGGCGATGATCGCTTCCGCGATCTCTTCCCGCGGCTGACTGAGGGTGCCGGTGATGACCCACGTCGTCTGGTTGAAGCGGGAGAGCCGGTCCGCAGATTCCGACGGCGCGTCGTCGATCATCCGCACACCCGCAGACACGAGTCGGCCGATCACCTCGCGGTTTGCGGCTTCCTGAAAGAATCCGTGGATGCTTTGCCCCACGACTTCACCGACGTCGGGAATCTGCTGTAGCTCCTCCGCCCCACTCGCCATCAGCTTTTCCATGCTGCGGTAGTGGCTCGCCAGGGCGCGCGACGAGGTCACGCCGACATGCAAAATGCCGAGCGCGAAAATCAGGCGCCAGAGCGGCCGTGTTTTGCTCGCGGCGATCGCTTCCAGCAGGTTGCGGATGCTCTTCTCGCCCATGCGATCGAGGGTGGTGAGCTTCGCCTCGTCGAGCTGGAAAATGTCGCTCACATCTCGCAGGAAACCGCGCGTGACGAGTTGCGTCACGAGTGCTTCGCCAAAGCCCTCGAGGTCCATCGCCCCGCGCGACGCAAAGTGCTCGAGGCGCCGGCGCACCTGTGCGGGACACTGCGCATTCACGCAGCGGATCGCGACCTGCCCCTCGTCCTTCTGGATTGTGCTGCCGCATTCCGGACATTGGGAAGGCATCCGGAATTCCCGCTCCGCACCGCTGCGGAGATCGGCGCGCACACCGACCACAGCGGGAATGACTTCGCCCGCTTTCTCGAGCACCACGATGTCGCCCACGCGAATGTCTTTCCGTTTGATCTCATCCTCATTGTGCAGCGTGGCGCGAGCCACCGTAGAGCCGCTGAGGAAAATCGGCTCCAGCGCCGCGACCGGCGTGAGCACTCCCGTCCGGCCGACTTGAATCAGAATCTCGTGCAACCGGGTCTCAACGCGTTCGGCTTCGTATTTATAAGCGATCGCCCAGCGCGGAGATTTCGCGGTGAAACCGAGAGCCTGCCGTTGCGCAAACAGGTCCACCTTCACGACGGCACCGTCGGTCTGGTAAACGAAATCGCGCCGCACGCGATCCAGTTCCCGGATAGCGGCAAGGATCTCGTCAACCGTTCCCGCCATCCACCAGCGCTCGGTTGCGGGCAGGCCGAGTTGCTTGAGGAGCGAGAACAAATCTGAATGCCTCTCCAGGTCGAGCCCGTTGACTGCGCCGGTGCCGTAGCAGACAAGACCGAGCGGACGCTGCGCGGCGACCGCGGGATCGAGCTGTTTCAGCGATCCGGCTGCGGAGTTGCGGGGGTTTGCAAAGACCGGCAGCCCTGCTTCTTCGCGCGCCGCATTCAGTTGCGCGAAGCCCAGCTTATCCATGAACACTTCGCCGCGGACTTCGAGCAGCGCTGGCGCTTTACCTTTCAGTCGAGCCGGCACGCCGCGGATCGTCTGGATATTCTGCGTGATGTCGTCGCCCACGGAGCCGTCCCCACGCGTCGCGGCGTAGCGCAGCACGCCATTTTCGTAGAGGAGCGAAACGGCGACGCCATCCACTTTCGGCTCGACCACCACGGGAATCGGCTGCTCTGGAAGCAGGCGCATGAGCCGTTTGTAGAAATCAGCGACTTCGGCTTCCGAGTAGGTGTTGTCCAGGCTGAGCATCGGCGCGCGATGCGTGACCTGCGCGAAGGCTCGGAGTGGAGCGCCTCCGATGCGCTGCGTTGGCGAGTCCGCGGTCGCGAACTGCGGGAACTCGCGCTCGAGATCGCTCAGCTCGCGGTAAAGTGCGTCGTATTCGCGGTCGCTGATCGTCGGTGCCGCTTCTTCATAGTAGCGGCGATTGTGCTCTACGAGTCCGCGGCGGAGTTCAGCGATCCGCTGCGCCGCGGCTGACGAATTCTCCGGCACGCTTCATCATACAAACGCAACGAGAGGCGGCAATGCTGCCGAGATCGCCGCGCGAATGGAAGTGCGGTTTACCGGCAGCGAGCGATGGTGATGATGCCGAAAGCCCGGCCGCGGTGCCGGAGCGGGCGGCGTTGGCTGCATCCTTTTCCACTATCACCCCGCGTAGGCGCAACTGCTGAAGACGCCGGCAGCAGACGATGAGAGGGAGCTTGGAGGGCATATGAAAAGCCAGCAGATCGGGGAGCTTTGTAGTGGCTTTTCAAAGCGACGAGCAGAAATTTGTTGGTAATTATGCAATCTACGCCGGGGTCGGAGAAACTCTGGTCAATCAAAAATGAGACTTGATAAGCGCAAGCAGCGGCTGCCGCACGATGCAAAGTGAAAACCAAACTCTAAGGACACACATAATATGCTCTGGACCATCTTCGTTATTCTTATCGTTCTCTGGCTGCTCGGGCTCGTCACCTCCTACACGATGGGCGGCTTGATTCATATCCTGCTCGTCATCGCGGTTGTGATCCTGATCATCAATTTGATCCAGGGACGCAAGACGCTCTAGCGGCACCGATCGCAACACTCGTGAAGCCCGCCGGCATTGTCGGGATCGTTCTGATCGCCATCGGCATTATCGCTCTCGCGTATGGTGGTTTTCAATACACCACGCGCGAGAAGGTGATCGATGCCGGTCCGCTCCAAGTCAGCGCGGACAAGGAGAAGACGGTGCCGTTTCCGCCCATCCTGGGCGGCATTTGTCTGGTGGGCGGCATCATCCTGGTGCTCGTCGGTAACAAAAATAGTTAACGCGCCGGTTGCAGGGCGGGGTGCGCCCTGCCTGCGTGAAGGTGGCCTTGGCTTCCCGGCGACAACGTGGTTGCCCTGGGCGGCTCTGCTCGAATGGTGTCGCCGCGGTCGCTCGCGGCCGGTGCATGAGCGTTGCCTAACTGCCCGCTTTCAGGACCGCGAATGTCTTGCTCCCTTTGCGGTCCAGGTAGAGCAGGATTCCCTTTCGCGGATCGGCCTTGGACAGCGCTTCCTGGAATGTCTTCACGTTGCTGACGGTCCTGCCGTCGACCTCCGTGATGACATCCTCACGCTCAATTCCTTGCGCTGAAGCGAGGCTGTTGTCGGCCACATCGGTGACGATCACCCCCTGGTGCACGCTGAGCTTCAAGCGCTCGGCGACTTCCTTTGCCAGATCCTGCACCTGAAGCCCGAACTTACCGGTCGCGTCCTCCGGCATCGGCTGCACCGGGCCAGGCGCATTCGAGGCGCGGCCGATTTCGCCCGGTAATTCACCGGCTGTGATCGGAATTTTCACCGTCTGACCTTTCCGCCAAACCGTGAGATCGACATTCTGCCCGATTTTTTTCTTCAGAATCTCACGCTGCAGCTGCGTGTCGGTGGTGACGGGCACGCCGTCCACCTGCGTGATCACGTCGAACGGCCGCAGGTCGCTTTTGTAAGCTGGCGCGTCGGCTTCGATCGTGCGGACCACGACGCCTTTCTCGAGGCCAGTGAACAGGTCGCGAATCGTGGGATCGTCGCCCAGCGTTTCGATGCGAATTCCGAGCCAGGGACGCACGATCTTCTGCCCGGCAATCAATTGCTGGCCAATTTCGTTTGCGAGGTTAATCGGGATCGCAAAGCCCAGGCCGCGATTCAGGCCATTGATGAGCGTATTCATGCCGACGACGCGGCCGTCGATGTCGCAGAGCGGACCACCGCTATTGCCGGGATTAATCGAGGCGTCGGTCTGCAGGTAATCCGAGATGGAATAGCCGCCGTTCGAGATCAGTTTGCTGCGGCCTTTTCCGCTGATGACGCCGTAGGTGAACGTGTAATCGAGCTTGAACGGAGCGCCGATCGCGAAGGCAAACTGCCCCACACGAACGGCATCGCTATCGCCCATCTGCACCGCCGCGAGATCGGTTGCATCGATCTTGATCACGGCCACGTCGGTCTTTTCGTCCGAGCCGACGAGCTTTGCCTGGAACTCGCGCCCGTCTTTCAGCTTCACATCGATCCGATCAGCGCCTTCCACGACGTGGTTGTTCGTGAAGATATGCCCGTCTGCGCGCACGATGAACCCGGAGCCTTCGCTTTGCACCGGCTGGGTGGAATGGGGGCCGGTGCGCGGTGATTCGTCGGGCTGATTCTGAAAGAACAGATCATCGGGCGATGGATTCTCATTGCCGTCGCTTTTCTTCGTGACTTCGATGATGACCACGCTCGGGGCCACGATTTCGAAGACTTTGGTGAAGGCGCTGTTGAGCTGGTGCACCACGTCTTTCCCGGTTTCGGCCGCGAGGGGAGAAACCGTAGCAGTCGGGCCGGTCTCCGGCTGGCTTAAAGGCGGCGCCGCAAAAACGAGCTTCGCTGCCACACAGAAAATAAAGCTCGGCAGATAACGCATTGGTCTCGATTTGGACACGCGGCAACGTGCAGCGTTCAACCGCGCGCGTCCAGCGGCCGAGTTCGCATCGAAGGATCGGCGCTCCCACCGCGCCGATCCCTGATCGATCGCGCGTGCGGGGTGAGCCTCGTTCGCCGTCGAGGTGTAGAATGCCAAATTCCAGGCGCCCGCCATTCGCCTGGACAACGATAACGGTTCGTTCCCGCGAGCACCGGCGCCTGCGGGGCGCCGGTCGCGGTGCTTGGATTGACACGATAGTTAAGGGCATTAACTTTTTATCCGAAGATACAAAATGATGACTCTCGCCTTGGGGAAAATGGATGGGAAAGAGTTCGTTTCACATGCGCCAGGTTACTGGCCCAATGTGCCGGCCGAACAGTGGAACGACTGGAGATGGCAGCTCAAGAATCGCGTCACAACGCTCGCGCAGCTCGAGAAGTTGCTGGAATTATCCGACGACGAGCGCAATGGCGTGCTGCTCTCGGGAAACAAGCTCGCCCTTGCTGTCACGCCGCACTTTTTTAACCTGATCGAGCGGGACAATCCGAACTGTCCGATCCGCCGACAGGTCATTCCGCGCGTGGAGGAGAGCTGGGAATCGCCCTACGACATGGCGGATCCATGCGGTGAAGATTCGCACATGCCCGTGCCTGGTCTTGTGCACCGCTACCCGGATCGCGTGTTGTTTCTGGTGACGGATCGTTGCGCCAGCTATTGCCGTTATTGCACCCGCAGCCGGGTCGTCAGTGGAGCGGGGGAACAGGAGCTGCACACGGAGTTTGAAGATATCTACCGCTATCTCGAGGAGCATACCGAAGTGCGCGACGTGCTCCTTTCCGGCGGCGACGCGTTGCTCTTCAGCGATGGCAAGCTTGAGAAAATTTTGAGCCGTCTGCGCGCAATTCCGCATATCGAATTCCTCCGCATCGGCACCCGTGTCCCGATTTTCCTGCCGCAACGCATCACACCCGAGCTCTGCCAGATGCTGCAGAGGTACCACCCGCTTTGGATGAGCGTGCACGTCAATCATCCCCGCGAGCTGACGACCGAAGTCAAAGCCGCGCTCGAGATGCTGGCGAACCACGGCATTCCCCTCGGCAACCAGAGTGTGCTACTCGCGCATGTGAACGACAACCTCGAGACCATGCGCACGCTGGTGCACAAGCTCCTGATGTGCCGGGTGCGGCCGTATTACATCTACCAGTGCGACCTCATCAACGGTTCTTCGCACCTGCGCAGCTCTGTCGCGAAGGGGATTGAGATCATCGAAGGTTTACGGGGGCACACCACCGGCTATGGGGTGCCGCAGTTCGTGATCGACGCGCCCGGTGGCGGCGGCAAGGTCCCGATTAATCCAGGCTACGTTCTCTACCACGACAACGAGAAGATCGTGATCCGGAACTACGAGGGCGAAATCTTCGAGTATCCCGAGACGGGCGAGCAGAACGTGCACTTTGCGCCCGCACGCGAATATCACGACGAATATCTCTACTCCTAGCCGCGGTCGCCGGTCGCCATTCTCAGCCCTTGGCGGGGGCCGACAAATTCGCTCGGAGGTGGCAGAATATTCGTGTCAAACAGACGCAATCTGTTACCATCCGGCCACTTATGGCTATGCTGAAGAGAAACGCATTTTCCCGCAGGGCTCCCGACCTCGTGACCGAAGAACTGGTGGCGATCCTTTCCCGCCGCAGCTCTTTCGAATTCAAGCAGCTCTTCGAGATCATGCATGAAAACCTTCGAGCCCGGAATGCGGCCAGCGCGGGCGAAGAAATGCTGCGCCTGCGCTCCTACGAGAAACTTCAGAATCTCGTGTCCCATGGCGCGGTGAAGAAGACCGGCAAGAAATACAAGGGCTTGCCCTCTGCTTTGGCCCTGGCGATTGCGCCTCAAAATGGCCACAGCGCGGCGCTCGCCTCCGGAAGAGGCACATCTGGCGAAAAAGTCGCCGCGGTGGCGCCTAAATAAGGTCGGCTGCGGTCCGGACCCCGATCACCTTGCGATGCTGAGAGATTACCTTCCTATTCTGCTGCACCTGGCGGTGGCGATCGGCTTCGCCGTCGGCGCGCTGCTGATCAGCGTCGCGATGGGCAAAGCGGGCAAGCGCACGCCGACCAAAGACTCCGCCTACGAATGCGGCATGGTGCCGATGGGCGAAGCACAGCCGCGCTTCAGCGTGAAATTTTATCTGGTGGCGATGCTCTTCATCCTCTTCGACCTCGAGATCGTCTTCATGTACCCGTGGGCGGTCGTTTACAAGGAAGCGATCGTGCAGAGCAAAGGCATCCTCTGGAGTATGCTGAGCTTTGTTTCCATTCTCATGGTCGGGTATGTCTACGCGTTGAAAAAAGGCGCGCTGGACTGGAAAAAGTAAGCTCGCGGCGCGCGTCCATTCGGCGCCGTTTGGCACCGTGAAAAGCGCGCCTGCGCGCCCCGGTTTAGCGCTTGCGCGGCTCTGTCTCCGCGCCTAAACCTATCGGCCATGGTGCACCACATTTCGCTTTTCAAGCTGAAGCCTGAGGTCACCCCCGCGCGCGTCGAGGAAATGATGATGAACGCGCGCATGCAGCTCTTAAAAATCCAGGAGGTGCTCAGCATCAAGTGCGGCAAACGCATCCATCCGCAGATGGATTGGCCGTTCTTCATCGCGATCGATTTCGAGTCGATGGACAAATACGAGATCTACGCGGAAGACCCGATCTACTTGAAGTTCGTTGAGGAGGTCATCAAGCCGAATGTCGCCGACACCCTGCGGCTCGACTTCGAGATGGACCCCGGCAAAGACGTGCAATTCTCGTAGCGAGTTTTCCCCTTCCTCGTAATCTCCGTCCCCCTTCGCGGTTTCATCGCCGCAAGTAGCCGTTGTGATGGATGAGATTAGCAGAAGCAGAATAATAGGAAGAAGAAGAGGAAGAGAAAATCAGTCGGCCTCTCCGCCGCGTTGCTATTTGAACCGGGCGCGGTAATCATCCGCACTCTGCCGATGCGCCTCGCCTACCTCTACTCGCGTTACCCGGTCCTTTCGCAGACCTTCTGCGACACCGAGATGCTCGAACTGGAGCGGCGTGGCATACCGCTTTTGATTGGATCGGTGCACTCGCCACTTACCGCGATGCGCCACGCGCATGCTTTGCGCTTGAAAGTACCTGTCCACTACGCGCCGCCCGGTCCGCTCCTCGAAGCGCGTGCGCGGCTGGCGCAAGCAAATGGCACTTGGCCGGCCGAGCTGGTCCAGAGCCATGAGCAAAAATACGGCGACAAATTCAAAGCCGCGCTTCGCGCACGCAACGCCTGCTACTTCGCGGAGCTCTTTCAGCGCGAAGGCATCGAGCACTTCCACGTCCACTTCGCAAATCGCGCCGCCCATACCGCGCTCTTCGTGAAGGCGATCTCGGGGATCCCTTTCAGCATCACGGCGCACGGCCAGGATTTCATGACGGATCTCGGGAGCGAGGAATTGCTGCGCGAGATTTGCGCGGGAGCGGAATTCATCGCTGTCGAGACGGACTTTAGTGCCGGTCTGCTGGCGGAGTACGTGCCGGCAGCGGCGGACAAGATCCATCGGGTCTACAACGGGATGGAGCTGGAGAATTTTCCACGTAACAGCGTCTCCGCTCATTCGGGGGAAGCGCCGCGCATTCTTAGCGTGGGGCGCCTGGTTGAGTTCAAAGGATTCGAATACCTGATCGCGGCCTGTGCGGAGTTAAGGAAACGAAATTATCTCTTCACCTGCGAGATCATCGGCGACGGGCCGCTGCGCGCGCCATTGCAGGCGCAAATTGACGCCGCCGGGCTGGCCGACGTCGTGCAGCTCAGCGGCGCGCTCCCGCAGCAGGAGGTTTTCGAGAAGCTGCGGAGCTGCGACATCTTCGCGCTCGCCGCGGTGACGGACCGCGCTGGTGCCAGCGATGTTTTTCCTACTGTCATCCTGGAAGCGATGGCTTCCACGCGGCCCGTCGCCTCCACTCACATCGCCGGCGTTCCCGAGGCGGTCGTGCACGGCTCGACGGGATTGCTGGTGCCCCCGGCGGACAGCATCGCGCTGGCGGACGCACTCAGCCGCCTGATTTACGACCAATGGTGCCGAGTCGAGTTTGGCAATGCTGGGCGTGCCCGGATCGAACAGAACTTTCAGGTAGAGACAACGATCGAGCCGCTGCTCGCACAGTTCGCACGTCTTGGCCAGGTGCAGGCACAGGCGCGGCGACCCGCTGCCGAATCCACCGCCGGGACGCGCATCGTCTATCTCGTGGATCGGCTGCCCTCACCTGACGTGGCGGGTCTCGAGACGGAGCTGCGCGAGTTGCAAAAGAGAGGCATCTTTGTCGCGGTTTACGTCTGCGAGTTCGACGGCGAGCAGCGCATGAATGACGGACTGGAGAAGATGGCCCTGCAGTTCGATTTCCTGCCCGATGCCATGGCGATCGAAGCGGAATGGCAGGCGAACCGCGCACTGGGCTACGCACTCCAGGATGAGCGTGCGAATCAAAAACATCGCGCCTCGGCGGAGTTATACCTGGAGCAGGCGCGATATGCGGTAGCGCTGCGTCCGCTGCTGCACACCCGCGGGATTCGCCACGTGCATGCGACGAGCTCCCGGGCCTTGCTTTGCGCGGTGATGCTGAAAAAATTACTGCCCGCCACCATCAGTGCCACGATCGAACCGGAAACAAAGCTCCCCGTGCGTGTCCTCCGCAGCGCACTCGCGGAATGCGAGGCGGGTCGGGTGAGCGACCCAGGCCTGAAGGGGCACCTGAGCAGCGCTTTTCTCCTCGAATCCTCGAAGCTTTTCGGCAAGGTGCGGCTGCAGTTCGCCAGCCACGCAAAAACGATCAATGAGTGGTGCACGCTCCTGCAGCAATGGCAATGACCCTGCAATGAATAAAAAAGCCATCCTTCTCGCGGGCGGCGCCGGGACGCGTCTTTACCCGCTTACCCAGATCGTCTGCAAGCAGCTGCTGCCTGTCTACGACAAGCCAATGATCTGCTACCCGCTCGCCACGCTCATGCTCGGCGGTTTGCGCGAGGTGCTCATCATCTCGACGCCGAAAGATCTGCCAGTGCTCGAGGATTTTCTCGGCGACGGCTCGCGGCTTGGCATCCGCATCAGCTATGCGGCGCAACCGAAGCCGGAGGGGATCGCGCAGGCTTTTCTCATTGGCGCGGATTTCCTCGCGGGAGCCGGGGCTTCGCTGATCCTGGGGGACAACATCTTCTACGGAAAACTCGATTTTTACCGGGAGGCGCTCGCGATCGAAAACGCCGCCTGCGTTTTTGGATATCAAGTGCGCGATCCGGAACGCTATGGCGTGGTGGAGTTTGGCCCGGATGGGCGTGCCGTCAGCCTCGAGGAGAAGCCAGCGCACCCGAAAAGCCACTTCGCGATTCCCGGCTTGTACGTCTATGACGAGCGAGTGGTGGAATTCTGCCGCGAGCTACAACCATCCGCGCGTGGGGAACTGGAGATCACGGATCTGAACCGGCTTTACCTCGAGCGGAACGAACTGCACGTGAGGCTGCTCAGCCGCGGCATGGCGTGGCTCGATACCGGCACGCAGACCAGTCTCCTGGAAGCGGGCAATTACATTGCCACGATCGAGCACCGGCAGGGGCAGAAGATTGCCTGCCTCGAGGAGGTGGCCTATCGCGCCGGCTTCATCGATCAAGCTCAGCTCGAAGCAATCATCGAGCGCCTGCCGAAGGGCGAATACCGCGAATATCTGAGGGTCGTGGCGGAGGAAGCTTTGCCAGCCGCGTGACGCGTCGCTACTTCGGCTGATCGCGCAGCAGATGGCTCGTGTCGGCGAGGAGCTTCGTCACGCCGTCGGGCGCCGTGATGTCGTAGTAACCGCGAATGGCCCCCTGCCGGTCGACGAGCACGGCACGCGTGCTGTGCACCGGGCCGCCATTGTCTGCCACGCCCGCCACGGCGGCGAGCTTGAAGCCGTTCTCGGTAAGGGAGTATATCGCCTCCTTGGGTCCGGTAAGAAAATCCCAACGCCCCGCACGCGCGTGGAGACGCGCCGCGTAATCGCGCAATACTTCCGGAGTATCGTTCTCTGGGTCCACCGTGAATGTGACCAGATGCACGTCGCTGTTTTCGAGCGGCCGCTGCAATTCCGCCATCCGGCTGCTGATCATCGGGCATGGTCCCGGGCAGCTGGTGAAAACAAAATCCGCGATCCAGATCCTGCCGGCCAATTCCTTGGAACCGAACCGCTGCCCGTTTTGGTTCGTCAGCTCAAACTGCGGGACCGTGCCATAGCTGGAGATCGTGCGTCGCGCCATCTGCGCCACCTGTGCCTGCCGCAACCAAAAGAGGAATGCGGCCGTGAGCACCGGAATCAGGATGAGCGTGGTGTACCAGGCAAGCGACGCGAAGGAGGGTGTATTTTTCTGGGCGGCCGTGGCAGTGCTCATGATTTGGTCGAGACGAGCAGGCCTAACAGCACCGGCAGGTAAACGATCGAAGCGAGGAATAACTGCCGCGCGCGCGGCACATCGCGTTGGGCGTGGAAACGCACGGCCAGCGCCAGGAAACCGATTCCAGCGAGAAGCTCGACCGCAAGAAATGTGCGCGAGGAAAGCCCTAGCAGCGCCGGCAAGCTGCTCGCGAGGACGAGCAACGCCGCGAAGCAGACACTTTGCCGGCCAACCCGGCCTCCATCGAGATCGCTCCCCGAGAGCATGCGAAACCCGGCCCGCGCGTAGTCTTCGCGATACATCCAGGCAATCGCGAAAAAGTGCGGCATTTGCCAGCAGAACATGATCGCAAACAGGCTCCAGGCGGGCCACTCGATTGTGCCTCGGGCGGCGGCCCAGCCGATCATCGGCGGCAACGCTCCCGGGATTGCGCCGACCAGCGTGTTCGTGGTGCTAAGACGTTTTAGCGGAGTGTAACCGAAGATATAAATCGCGATCGTGAGCGCGGCGAGGGTGGCGCTCAGCCAATTGCAGGCGAGCGCGAGGTAGATTACGCCCCCCAACGAGAGCGTTCCGCCCAGCACCAGCGCATCCCGCGCCAGCATGCGACCGGCGGGAATAGGACGCCCCTTCGTGCGCTGCATCAGGCCATCGTGCTGGCGTTCCCACCATTGGTTCAAAGCCGCTGCCCCGGCCGCCGCCAACGCCGTGCCGAAAACAACGTGGAACAGGGCGAGCGGCACCACCTCTCCGGGGGAGCCGAGGTAGAATCCGACGGCCGTGGTGACAAGGACGAGGAGCGTGAGTCGCGCCTTCACCAACTCCGCGAAATCGGCGACCACGCGCGCTCGCGCTCGGCTTTGCGCGAGGGTGGCGGGATCAAGTGTCGAGGTGGTCTCCATCGTGACGGCGCTCACAGCGCCGGCGCCCGTTCGGCCATGGGAATGTCAGCTCGCTGGCGCCCAGCCACAAGCCTGCCGGACGACGATTGCCAGCGCGTTGTCACCGCCGAAATGGCCACCCCGAGCGCGAGCATGGTCGCGCCGGTCGCAACGTGGGCGGTTGCAATGTCGGCCGCCTTGTTGCTCCAGATGGTCCAGGCGCCGAGCGTAATCTGCACGGCGAGGAGCAAAACCCAGACGGTCGACAGCGTGCGCAGGGGAGTCGCAATATGTTGCTGCTGACGGCGCAAGGCGCCCCAATGTCCGATCACCCCAATGGCGATCAGGAGCGCTCCGAAACGGTGCGCCATCTGCAGCCAAATCTGGCCAACGGTGACTTCGGAAAGAGCCTGGGCTTCGCGCCATTGGTTCACCTGCGCCAGGTGGGGCGCGCTCACGTCCGGAAGCACCTGACCATAGGCCGCGGGGAAATCGAGAATGGCAAGGTCGCGGTGCTGATGGCGCATCGTGGCGCCGAGCGCCAGCTGCAGATAGATAAGAGCAGTCGTGGTGACGGCGAGCCAGCGAGCAATGGTGGACAGTGTGGCCGAGGTGCGAGCAGCACCCTTCCACCAGGGCGACAGCGCCACCGCGATGAACACCAGCAGCCCGAAGAACGCCTGCGCCAGACAGGCATGAAAGATTCCGATTTCATCTTTCAGCATCGTCACGCGCAACCCGCCGAGCACCCCTTGGAGGACGACCGCGGCCAGCGCAACGGAGCCAAGGACGCGCATCCACTTGCGTTCCTCGACTTTCCAGACCCAGAGGGCGAGTGCGATTGTGAGCAAGCCCACCACGGACGCAATCAGCCGGTGGGTGTGTTCGAAAAAGATCCCGCCCACCCACTTGGAGACGGGAAAGAGAAACATGTTGTAGCCGAAGGTCGTAGGCCAGTCGGGCACCGCCAGTCCCACCCCGCGGCTCGTGACCATCCCTCCACTGCAAATGAGAAACAGGGTGGCCGCCGCGGTGAGCCACGCGAAACGCCGCAGCCAACGGAGCTGGTTTGGAGGAGACACGCGCATCTGGTCGCAGCAATAGCGACGCTTTCGCCGCTGCTCAGCTATGCGCCGGGGTGGCGCTCGCCGGGCGTGGCGGCGGGATTCGTGCCGGTCGGGTCTCCGACCTTCGGGGCGCCGGGTTCCGGGAGAGTCCCGGGAGTCGGTCCGGTGGTGGCGGGCACTTGCTCGGGTGGCGGCGCGGTTTGCGTGCCAGCAAGATCGGCGCGCTCCTTTAACCACGCCTGATAATCTTCCGGCGTATCGACCACGAGCGTGCCTCGCATGCCGTAATGGCCAAGGCCGCAAAGTTGACCGCAGACAATTTCATAAGTGCCGGTTTTGATTGGCGTGAACCAGAGCGGAATAATGTGTCCAGGGATGGCGTCCTGCGCTGCGCGCATGTGCGGCAGCGCAAAGTTGTGGATCACATCCTTCGACGAAGTCTCGACGATCACCGGCCGATTGACTGGCACATGAAGTTCGGTTTGAACGACGAGGTCGTCCTTTCCCTCCGGGCTCTGCGGATCAAGCCCGAGCGGATTCGAGTTGCTCACCAGCGAAATATCGCGTCGGCCGAACTGCCCATCCGGACCGGGCATATGGAAATTCCAGTTAAACTGCTGACCGACGGCGTGAACGAGGATCGCCTCCTTGTCGTTGGGGAAATCGTTGACGTACTTACCCCAGAGCGGGATCGCAAAGCCGACCAGCAGGACCGCTTCGATGAGAACGACCGCAAATTCAAGGTGCGTGGAGATGCCGCTCTTCACGCCCTGGTGATCGGCGACGGGATGCCGGCCTTTCCGAAACCTGATCAGCACATAGATGAAAAATGCGGACCATCCGATGAAGAGCGCCCCCATGAACCAGTGGCTGAACTCGATGATGTGATCGATCTGGAACCCCTCTTCGGAGGCGTTCGGCGGCTGGCCGAAGAACTCGTTAATCAGGGCCAAAAACGGGCTAGTCATACTGCTTCAAATCTTCCTCTGCTAATTCCTGGTGCGGCTCGAGCGGCATGCGGGCGTGTCTCCAGAGATGGAAACTGAAGGCGCCCACCCCGCCCAGCACCGACATGACCGCACCCATCAAAAACCAGATGGCAGTCGCCATGCTATGGGCGCTCTTCGACTTCGGATCGGCGAAGCAGACGGAACAGGCAAAAGTCTGGCCTGCCTGCGAAGTGAGAAACAAGAGCAACGTCCCTACGATTCTTGTTTTCATGTGATGATCCGCAGGCGCTTCATCTTCTTCCAGAACCAGACGCCGTAGACCACGAGCCCGAGGCAAGTGGTGAAGGAGAAGATGGCCCCGGTGAGATAAACCGGCGCGCCGGCGATCTGGTTCACCCACAGGCACCACGCGCCGCAACCCATCGCGAGCAGCGCGGAGATCGCGATGAAGAGGATATGAAACGCTTTCAGGGACATATCAGCGGGAGATCGGATCGTACCAGTTTAGATACGTCAGCCAAAACAGACCGAGGACAAAAAACGCGGTGAAGATCAGGATGCGGTAAATCAGCTTCCGCTCCGAGGAAAGGTGCATGAAAATCGCCGCGACCAATCCGGCCTTAAACGTAGCGACCAGCATCCCCACCACCATGTTGGCCTTGTGCGAACCGAAGTCGACGTAGGAGAGGAAGACAGTCAGCAGCGTGCAGACCAGCAGGACACCGCCCACGAGCAGGTACTTATTGACGTGCTTCGAGACGTCGTGGTCGTGATCGTCCTCGATGTGGTGCTCTCCCTCTCCCTGCGCGGTCACAGTCTCGACTGCGGTGGTTTGTTGCGTCTCGTTCATCGTTTAGAGGAGGTAGAAAAGCGGAAAGACGAAGATCCAGACAAGGTCCACGAAGTGCCAGAATAGTCCCGCCACTTCGACCCGGTTCGCGAGATGCTCGGGGTTGCGTTTGTAGAGATTGGCCCCGACCGGCAGCCAGAGATAGAGAAAGACGATCACGCCGCCAAGCACGTGCAAGCCATGCAGCCCCGTGATCGTGAAGTAGGTCGCGAAAAACGTGCTGTGCTTTGGAATGAACATCTCCGCATGCTCGACATCCTCTTTCGCGATCTGGGCGATCTTCTCGGATTTCGGGAGCGGCCAAAAATGCGGACGATCACTCGCGGGATTCGTCGGGTCTGCGTTCACCTGATCGAGTTGGATCTCGTATTCGTGGATGTTCGGATTGTGCAGCGCCTCGTGATTATGGAGGTGACCCGTGATTTCAAGCCGCGGCTCGAGACCTTTCTCCAGGAGGTGGTGATTGCCGAGGTAAGGCTCGTATTTCTCGAGCCGATCCTGCCGGATGTAGGCACCGAAGTGCTGGAATTTATCGGGCCACTCGTAGGCGAGTTTCACCGCGAGGAAGATCACGCCGCAGAGGATCGTGATCCCCATGTAGAATTTGTAACGGGCAAACTGACGCATTTTGAGCGCCGCCCACGCGAGCACCACGGTCACCGACGAGCCGATGAGAACCGCGGTGTTCATCGTGCCGACCGGCACGTTCAGCAGCCCGTGGGGCCAGTAGCCGGGAAGCGCATCGAGGCGCAGAAAAATGTAGGCGGAAAACAAGCCGCCGAAGAGCATGACTTCGGAAGCGAGGAACAGCCAGATGCCGATCTTCGCGTTCCAGAGCCCAGTGTCGGGCCGAGCAGCTGTCGTGTAAGGGATGTCCATGAGCGCGCTGAGTCCCTGCTAGTGGGTGGCGGCCGCGGCGGCGTAGGCCTCGCGATCGCTGTCGCGAATCGGCTCGTTCTGCATCGTGAAGTCGCGCTCCCGGCCAGGCAGGCTGTACTCATACGGACCGCGATGCGCCACCGGGACGACAGCGAAATTTCCGTGTGGCGGCGGTGACGGCGCAGCCCACTCGAGCGTCGTCGCCTCCCATGGATTGTCGTCCACTTTTTCGCCGTGTTTGATGCTCCAGAAGAAGTTGATGATGAACGGGATCTGCGCCAGACCCATGACCCACGCGGCGGTGGAGATCGGGATGTTCCACTGGAAACCGCTCAACCCCCAGACCTTCTCGTTCGCCAGAGTCCAACCCGAGCCGCCATCATACCAGCGGCGATGCATGCTCAGCATTCCCTGCAGGAACATCGGCAGGAAGATGACGTTCATGCAGACGAGTGACGGCCAAAAATGAACTCGACCCCAGAACTCGCTCATGCGCCGCCCCGTGGCTTTCGGGAACCAGAAGTAAACCCCCGAAAACACCGCAAAGATGGTGCCCGGCGCCACGATGTAGTGGAAATGCGCGATGACGTAATAAGTGTCGTGCAGGTACAAATCCGCCGAGTTAAACGCCAGCGGAATACCGGTCAATCCGCCGATCCCGAACATCGGTAGAAATGCGGTGGCGAAGAGCATCGGGGTGTTGAACCGGATCGAGCCGCCCCACAGCGAGATGAAGAACGCGCTTAGGATAATGACCGACGGAATCGAGATAATCAGCGTCGTGGTTTGGAAAAACGCGCTCACCACCGAGCCCATGCCTGTGAGCCACATGTGGTGCGCCCAGACGACGAACGAGAGGAACCCGAGCACCAGGGCGGCGAAGACGAGCGACTTGTAACCCCAGAGCGGCTTGCGCGTGTTATTCGCCAGCACCTCAGCCACAATCCCCATGCCCGGAAGGATGAGCACATACACTTCCGGATGGCCCAGGAACCAGAAAAGATGCTGCCAGAGAAGGGAACTGCCGCCGCCGCTGATCGCGAGCGGGGCGCCATTTACCACCAGGCCGGTCGGCATGAAGAAGCTGGTTGCGCCCACGCGATCCATCAGCTGCATCACCACCGCAGCTTCCAAGGGCGGGAACGCGAGCAGAAGCAAAAATGCCGTGATGAACTGAGCCCAGACGAAAAACGGCAACCGCATCCAGGTGAGCCCTTTCGCGCGCAACTGGATGATGGTGGTGATGAAATTCACCGCCCCCAGAAGCGAGGAAGTAATCAGCAGGATGAAGCCGATCAGCCAAAGGTTCTGGCCATTAAAAAACCAATGGTAAGCCGGCCCCTTGTCGGCGATGACCGAGAGCGGCGTGTACGAAGTCCATCCGCCCTTGGCGGCGCCGCCCGGGACGAAAAAGCTCGAGAGCATCACCAGTCCGCCCACGAAGAACGCCCAGTAGCTCGCCATATTGATCTTCGGGAACGTCATGTCCGGCGCGCCGATTTGGAGCGGGACGACGAAGTTTCCGAAGGCGGCGAACGCCACCGGCACGATCCCGAGAAAGATCATGATCGTGCCATGCATCGCGCCTAACGAGTTGTAAAATTCCGGCGCCATCTTGCCGTCCGGCATCGCGCCCGGCCCCATCGCGCGCTCGATCAAACCACCCAGGAACGGGAGCGAACGCCCGGGATACGCCAGCTGCCAGCGCATCAGCATCATCAACATGAAACCGAGCAGCAGGAAGAGCAGCCCGGTGATCATATACTGAATCCCGATCACCTTGTGATCGGTCGAAAAAACGTATTTCCGCCACCAGCCGAGCTCATGGTGGTCGTGCTCCTCGTGGTGATGCTCAGCGCCGTGAGCGGCATGCGAATGCGGGATTAGGTCAGTCGATGCGTCCATATTTGGGAAAGCTGAGGCTCAGTATCACGGCAAAGTTTTCAAGAGAAAAGGAGCAAAATTGTTCTGCGTCTATTTACGCGCGCCGAACGCCTTCGGCGCCGCGATTTCAGACTACTTCAGGCTCGGTTTCTTCCTTTGCGAGCTGCACCTCCCGGTAGCGGCGCAGGGAGTGGGTCGCGAGACCTTCCTCGAAGAGATCGCGATTGATCGCCTGCGCAGCGGTGGCGCCCTGGCCAGCTGCGATGATCATTTGGCAATTCGCCGGCGTCACGCAGCCCGCTGCGTAGAGATTTGGCACGCTGGTGCGCATGCAGCGATTGACTTCAATCTGCCCCTCCGCGTCCAGCTTCGCTCCCAGCTTCTCCGCTAGTGCCGTGTAGAAAATATCGCCCCGCGTGGTGAAAATGTAATCAATCAACACCCGCTCGCCGGTCTCCAAGGCAAGGGAAAGAATCTGCCGCTCGCGATGTTCTACATCGCAAATCCGTGCCGTATGCACCGGAATCTCGTATTCCTCGATCCAGCGCTCGTGCTGCGCGCTCCAATGCGGCGCAGCACCGTTCGTGGCGATGACGACACAGGGGGAGTAGAGCAGGAGGCCGAGCGCGTACTCGACCGCTTCGTCATTCGCGCCGCAAATCGCAATCCGCTTTTCACGAACGCGGTAGCCATCGCAATCCTTGCAAAAAAACATGCTGTACCCCAGACACTCCTTCACCCCCGGGATTTCCGGCGGCAGATGGAAAATACCTGTGGCGAGAAGGAGACGTTTCGCACGATACGTGGCGCACTTTCCGCGCGCGATAAAGATATCCTCCGCCCGCTCGATCGTCTCGATGCGGTCCTTCGCGAAACAGACTCCTTGTTGCGCGGCCTGTTTCCGGCCCGCCTCCAGCAGGTCGTCCCCGGAAACGCTTTCCGGGAAGCCGAGGTAATTTCCAACCAGCGGCTCCCACTTTGCCATCGAGTGACCCGAATCCACCACCAGGGTGTCGCGCTGCGCCCGGCCGAGGTAAATCGCAGCCGACAAACCCGCGATGCCCCCGCCGATGATCAGCACTTCGCGAAGGGCCGGGTCGTCCAATTCTTTGTGTTCGATCATGGGCAAATGTTACGCAGAATCGCAGCCGCCGGACTGCGCACTCCTTTTCACTTCATCGGCTCGTCGGCGAGCCTCGGAGAGTTTGACGGGTGTGCGCCGCGGTTCCTCACGGCGGCTCATTGTCGCACTACCGCGGAAGTGAGTCCACGTCCCGCCATTCCTCCGATCTGCAGGTGATGCCGCCTCCCTACGTCTTCGGAGGAGGCGCCCCGGCGCCAGCGTCGCCGGCTGGAGGTGCGCCTCCACCATCTCCGCCGGGCAACATCGCACCTTCAGGCACGGCTTTGAGATCCGCCTCGTGAAAGGAGCCTGCGTGGCCTGCGACCTCTTTGCGCAGGGCAGCGATGCCCTCGGGAGAAACGGGCGGAGCGGAATTTCCCCACTCCTGCCGAACATAGGTGAGAACGTCGGCGATCTTGGCATCGGTGAGGGTTTTATCCCATGGCTGCATGACCGCGCTGCCATACTGGCCGCCTTTGACGGTGACCGGACCTTCCAATCCTTTCAGCAAAATCATCCCGAGGCGTTTGGTGCCGCCGAGCACCCACTCCGAGCCCGCAAGCGGGGGATATTGCCCGGCAACCCCGAGGCCGCTCGTCTGGTGGCAAGTGGCGCAGTTCGCGGAGAAGATTTTCTTCCCCCGTTCGGCAGGTCCCAGCTGGGCGATCGTCTGTTCGCCTGCCCCCGCGGCTCCGCCCGACTTCGCGGCGACTGGCGTCATACTGTAGTCGAGGCTGTCGCCGGTGAAGTTCCCGGCGTAGCGCCCGAGATAAGCGCCACCGAAGAAAATCGCGAGGCCGTAAACGCCAATAAGCCACAGTGAAAGCGGCTCCAGGCCGACATTCGGCTCACGTTTCTCGCGCTGAATGGCCGCGTGGACCTGCTGCACATCTTGCGGCTGCTCGCCGTAATCCATTCCTTGCCGGACCCGGCGTTGAGGAGCGGGCGTGATTTCCTTCATTTCACTATCTTCCCCGGTGCAGGCGCCGCGGCGGGCGCGGCTTGCTTCACTTCCTTGAGTTCATGTGACTGGTCGAGTGACATCAGGTAAGAGACGAGCGCGGTGGCGTCATAGCTCGGCACGATCTCCCAACCCTCGCCCGGGCCGCCGACGCCGTTGAATTGCAGCGCTTCGGCGGAACGTTCCCCGGTGACCCGGCGCTTTTCGTAAAGGAAACGGAACGAGGGCATGATCGAATAACCGTTCACGCTCCGCGGATCGTAAAGGTGGCGATGGTGCCACGCAGCCGTGTAGGCGGCCGGCTCGCCTTTCGGGCTGGGTGCTGCCGCGCTGGCGCCTGGGGCGGTCGCGACGGCCGTCGGCGCGATCACGGCTGCCGCAGGTGAAGGTGCGCTACCGGGAGCGGGTGGCACTTGCGGCGCTGGAGCATTCGACGCCGTCGGCGAGGTGGCAGCGGACGCAGAGCCAGTCGGCAGCGGTTGGCCAGTCGGAGGCGGCGCGGCTGCTGCAGCGGCGGGGGCGGCGGGAGCAGTCGGAGCGGCTCCGGGGGCGTTGGTCGCGTCCGGAGGCGGCGCAGCTGCGTCTTCGAGGGGGGCTCGTTTTCCGATATTCGCGAGATCGGGCCCGATCCGCATCCGACCCAAAAGTGCCGGCCGATCAAAGAGGTAGTCACGCGGTGCGCTCCGGCGGGTGCCCCACTTCCGCTCGATGTCCGAGCCCGCGTAGTCAGGCCGCACCTGTTGGGAGTGGCAGTAGACGCAGCCGTTTGCGATGTAAACCCGCCGTCCGCGTTCCGCGAGGCCGGATCTCGGCGCGGGATAGACGTCGGCGCCTTCCTCGTCCATTTGCGGATCGAGGTGGCCAATCTGCATGCTCGGCACGAGCACGAGACCTCCCCACGAGAACGCGAACGTACCGAAGATGCCGAGAACGAGTGGAACGAGACCCTTCATCAGTGCGAGCCGTGGCCCTCCTCCTCATCCTGCGGGTTCAGGAACGTTGGCAGGGTCGCGGTCCGGCCCAGGCCGAAGAGCATGATGCCGAAATGAAAGGCAAAGACGAGGTGCGCCACCGTGAGCAGCATGCCGGAGAGACTGCGGCCGCGTATGTAAGGCAGGAGCGAATTGGTGCTTTCGGTGAACGCCAGCGACGCATTGTTTAAATCGCGCCCCTGGACGAGACCACCCACGAGCAGCATCAGGATCATGAGCATGACGCCGTAAGCGGACGCCCAGAAATGGAGCTTGATGAGCGAGGCGTAGCGCCATTCACGCCCGACCAGCCGCGGCACGATGTAATACATCGAACCAAACATGACCATGGTGAAAAACGCGTAGAGACCCAGGTGCGAGTAGCCAACGTGCACTTCCGTGAATTGCACAAAACTCGCCATCGAGCGGAGCGAAATTAGCACGCCTACCAGACTGAAAACCGTGTAGGCGATCGCACCGAAGACGGTAAACCTGAGGGTGGGGCTGTAGCGCATCATGCTAAAATGCCCGCGCATCGTCATGTGGTGATTTAGTCCGACTGTCGCCACTGGAATGATGGTGAGGATCGCGGCGGCGATACTGGCGGTGATCATCCACGCGGGGAACGGCCCGTCCACGAGCCGCTGCATGCCAGTCCAGCTCGCAAAAAACGCGTAGGTCCAGAATCCGATGGCCGCCAGGTGGTAGCTGTAGACCGGGCGCCCGATCACTTTCGGGATCATGTAATAAACCGTCCCTAAACCGATCGCTCCGAACCAGAGGAAGAGCAGGTTATTCGAGAACCACCAATTAACCGCGGACTGCATCACGCCCTGCACCGGCACGACATGGAGCATGATTTGCGCAGCCCCGTAGAGCCATGGAAACCAGAGGAACGCTCCGAGCAGATACCATTGCGTGATATAGATGTGCCCTTCCCGGCGGAAGCGGAACATGAGGACGGCCCAAGAGATGATCAGCGAATAGGCCACGAACAGAATGACCGCGGCGTAGGCGGGAAACTCGAGCCATTGGTAGCCGGTGCTGTCGCCCGCGTAGATTGCTACCAAGCCGACGAAAACTCCCAGATTCCAAAATCCGGCTCCCGCCACCAGGAGCAATGGATGGCGCAAGGTCGTCCGGCAGAGACGCGCCATCAGCCAGACGGATGTGCCAATGCCCACCATCGACGCCCAGCCGTAGAGCATCGTGTTCATGTGCGCCGGCCGCAGCCTTCCGTAGGTAAGGAAGCTCACACCGCCGAACAGGTCCGGCATGTGCATCTTGAATGACGTAAAGCCGGCTTCGAGCGTCCCTAAGAGCAGCCAGACCACGGCGGACGCATAGAAAACCAGCACGGGAACGCGCGTCGAGGCATCGATCAGAGCGCGCTCGACCTGTTCGACATCACCACGCGAGACGCCAGAGCCCGACGTCGCGAGAGGCGCGCTGCTGGGCGCTTTTAACGGTATCTCGGCTGGAGTCATGATGGATTTGAAAAGGAGGACGCCTGGCTGCGCTGCGGCAGAGCCCGATCACCGGAATTCGCCGGACTTGCCACTTCTCGGCGCAGCTGTTTTCCACGACCAAACCACCGGCGGTACGGCATGACCAAATCGGTCGGCTGCCCGACCGGCTCGTCGCGATCGAAGATCACCTCAGCATCAGCCGCTGAAAACTTCAGCTTCGAGAGGAACGCAGTCACGCTCATGGTGTCTTGGCGGGCTCGGGATTTGGCGTGCCCGGAGGCGATGGGAGGGGAGTCGCCTCGGGGTGCGCGTTTCGAAACTCACGCGTGGTGGAAGAAGGTGGCGGCGGAGGGCTGGAACGCGGTCCCGGTTGTGAGCCCGGAGGTGCGCCTGGGGGGTTCGCGGCCGCCGCAGGCTGGCCGGCGGACTCGGAGTCTTTGCCATCGTTTGCCACTGCTTTCGGCGACGAAGTTGGAGTCGCCTGCGGCGGAGATCCCGCCGCCGGTGTGACTGGTGCCGTCGCCTGCATCCCGCTCGGCGTGTCTGCGGGCGCTGGCCCTGCCGGCGCTGGTTTCTTCTGGGCCAATTCAGCAACGCTCAGTTCCATCGCGCGTTCGATCGGCACGCGCACGACTCCTTTGTCTTTATCCACCCAGCCATAGTGATCGAGCGTCACGTGGGCTTCGTCAGAGGCCGTCTTCAGCTTGTCCGCGCGTGCTTGGGCGCGTTTCGCCTCGTAGTTATCGCTATGCGGCAGCGCACCCATCACCGCCCACACGAACAGGCCGAAAACGGCAAAAAGCAGCACCACGCCAACCCATGTTCCAAAGGCGGAACGGGGCTGCTCGAAGTGAAGGTCTCGCTCGGGGTTCGCCACGGTTAGTTTACGATGCGGAGTGCTTCCAGCAGGCGCGGATCGCGCACGGGGAAGAGCGACGCCTTGTTGACAGCGCGCAGATAAAAGAAGCCGAGCGTCGCACCGATGCCGATCACCGGCAGGATGTCGATGATGCTGAAATGGACCCCGTTGCGGTGCAGTTCCGGCAGCACCACGACATACATGTCGAGCAACTGCATGAAGAGGATCCATCCCGCGACGATGCAGAGACGGTTGATCTTTTTCTTGGTCGCGCGCATCAGCAGGACCGCGAAAGCGAGGAAAAAGCGGCCGACGACAAGCAAGAGACTCAAGAAATTCCAGCCTGCGGTGTTCCGCAGAATGAAATACTCCGTCTCCTCCGGAATGTTCGCATACCAGATGAGCATGTACTGGCTGAACCCGATGTAAGCCCAGAAAACGGTAAACGCCAGCATCCACTTACCCATGATGTGGTAATGCTCGATCGTGACCGCCTCCGCCAGATAGCCAGCTTTCCGCAACGCGGTGATCACAAGAACGGTCAAGGACATCGAGCTGCCAGCCGCCCCGGCAAAGATGTAGACGCCCCACATCGTGGAGAACCATTTGTAATTGAGGCCGAGGAGCCAATCGTAAGCGCCAAACGTCAGAGATAATCCAAAGAGTGGGAGGCAAATGAAGGCGAGCCGCCGCATGCGCAAAGTTCTCGCCGGATTCCCGTCGCGATCCTGGCTGATCGAGATGTTGCGGAAGAGCCACGCTGCCACCGTGAAATAGCCGAGGAAAAATACCGCGCGCACGATGAAGAACGGCAGGTTGAGGTAAAGCCGCTTGGCATCGAGCAGGTGATCCGCGCCGCGCGGAATCGTCATCCATTCATAGAGATGATTCCGCAGCAGGAGGATCGGGATGAAGAACAACGCCATGATCGCCAGGAGCGATGCGATGTTTTCCCATTGCCGCCGCACCACGACCGACCACTCGGCATCCACTGCGTGGTGGACGATAATCCAAAAGAAGCAGCCGACACAGAGCGTGAAGAAGTAGGCGAAACCGAAGAGCCACGAATACGCAAACTGCTCCGGCGCCAGGAACGCCGCCAACACGCAAAGAGCCAGGCCGACGACGGCGACCACTCCGAGAATCATCGACAACCCGGCGAAGCGGCTCTTCTCGAAATATTCGCCTTCCGGCGTGGGCACCGCCTGGGATCGCTCGCTCATGGCTTCTCCAATTCGACCCGCGCCTCAGGCGGAACGTCCGCCGCGGTCCCATGCTGGCTGCGTTGCAAGGCCCGGAGGTAGCTGATGATTGCCCACCGGTCGTTCACCGTAACGTTCGGGCCGTAGCTCATCATCGTATTCTTACCATGCGTGATTGTGTTGAAAATCTCGCCATCCGCCATTTCGCGAATGCGATCGTCCTGCAGGCTCACGACCGTAGTCAGGCCGTATTGCTTCGCGATCCCGTTGCCGGCCGCGGTCGGTCCGTGGCAAACGGCGCAGTTGATGTTAAAACGCTGCTGGCCCCGTTGTAGCAGAGCAGGCGTCACCTCGAGGGGGATGCCATTGCCCCAGTTGCCGCCCATCCTCCCCGTGCTGACGTAATCAGAGCCCGCGCTGAATCCGAGCTGTGGCTTCGGCTCCGGACCGGTCGGGAGCGGCGCGCTCCCGACCGCGGCCTGCGCGCTTGCCTGCGGCATCTGGTAGCCGATGGGCACCGTGCCCGGCACCGGCACGCGCATTCCGCGATCATCCGCGAAAAATCGCAGTTCGGATTGTGCCTTCACCTTGGGCTGCCGCACCATGTCCGGGAACACCTCGATCGGTGTGCCAGCCGTGATCCGCCCACGGAAGCCGAGGAACGACACCAGCGCGATGCCCGCGAGCAGAAAAATGAGGAAGAAGCCGCGGAGCATATCAGTCCTCATGCACCACGGTTAAATGCTGTCCGCCCGATTGCTCCAGCAGCTGTGTTGCTTCGGCTTCCGTAAAGCGCGGGTCGCGCGCTTCGATCACGAGGAAAAAGCCGTCGTTACTGGCGCGGCTGAACCGGTCCCAGTTGAAGATGGGATGATACCAGCGCGGCAGTCCGTTCATCACCAGCATGGCGAAGAAGCAGGTAAAGGCGGAGAAGAGCACCGTCAGTTCGAACATGATCGGGAAGAACGCCGGAACCGTCTTCCAGTTCGTCGGTTTGCCATGGACGATGAGCGGATAAATGAAGGTGGAAGGTCCAAAAGTGAGCAGCGTGGCAGTCAATAATCCTGTAATGCCGCCGACCAGGACCGGCGCGCTCAGCCAGGATTTGCCCAAGCCCATCGCATCGTCCATTCCATGGATCGGAAATGGGGAGTGCACATCCCAGCGTTTGAAACCGGCGTCGCGGACCCGTTTCGCGGCTTCGTAGAGCGCGGACGCGCTCGGATATTCCGCCGCGATCCCGTAAACCTTGTTTCCGGAAGGCGTTCTCATGATGTCCTCCGTCGCTTGCGTCTTGGCGTGCGGCGGTAATCCGCCGCCTTCGCTGGCATGCCTAGGTCACTCTCAAAAGCGCCAGAAGACTGGCGCCCTCCAAGACGCTGGCGCGATTCCTCGGACCCCTGGCTTTGAGGCCGACTTCTCATGTGCGCTCAGCTCCTCCGGCTTGCACGACGTGGTGCTCCTCAGGCATGGCGTGGTGCGGATCCGCCTCTGGCAAGACGATCTTGATTTCCGACATCGCGATCATGGGCAGGAAACGGATGAAAAGCAGGAAGAGCGACAGAAAGATGCCGAAAGTGCCGACAAACGTCCAAATGTCGACCCAGGTCGGGTAAAACATCCCCCACGAGCTCGGCAGGAAATCGCGGTGCAGACCGCCCACGATGATGATGAAACGCTCGAACCACATCCCGGCGTTTACGCACATGCAGACGAAGTAAACGACGTAGATGTTGAACCGGAATTTCTTGAACCAGAAGAGCTGGGGCGCAACCGTATTGCAGAACAGCATTCCCACCCACCAGTACCACCAGTATGGGCCGAGGATGCGGTTATAGAACGCGTACTTCTCGTATTGGTTGCCGCTATACCACGCGACAAAGAACTCCATCGCGTAGGCGTAGCTCACGATCGAGCCGGTGAGCAAAATGATCTTTGCCATTTTGTCCACGTGCTGTGGCGTGATGATATCGTGCAGCTTGTAAATGGCGCGGGCCGGAATCAGCAGGGTCAAGACCATTGCGAACCCGCCGAAGATGGCGCCGGCGACGAAGTAGGGCGGGAAAATCGTGGTGTGCCACGTCGGAATCACGGAGGTGGCGAAGTCGAAGGAAACGACGCTATGCACCGAAAGCACGAGCGGGGTGGAGAGCCCGGCGAGCAGCAGATAGGCCATCTCATAATGCCGCCAGTTGCGGTTCGAACCACGCCACCCGACCGCGAAAATGCCGTAGAGCAGCTTCTTGATCTTGGAAGTCGCGCGATCGCGCAAGGTCGCCAGATCGGGAATCAGCCCCGTGTACCAAAACAGCACCGAAACTGAGAAGTAAGTCGAGACCGCGAACACATCCCAAAGCAGGGGACTGCGGAAATTCGGCCAGATGCCGTAGTTGTTCGGCACCGGCGCGAGAAACCACGCCATCCAGACACGTCCCACGTGCACGCCCGGGAAAATCGCGGCGCAAATCACCGCGAAGAGCGTCATCGCTTCGGCCGCGCGATTGATCGAGGTGCGCCATTTCTGCCGAAGCAGGAACAAGATGGCCGAGATCAGCGTACCGGCGTGGCCGATACCGATCCAGAACACGAAGTTCGTGATGTCCCAGGCCCAGCCGACCGGGTGATTCAATCCCCAAACACCGACCCCGGTGGAAATCTGATAGCCCAGGCAGAAGAGCCCGATGCCTGCCACCATCGCGCTGACAGCGAACGCGACCCACCACCAACGCGGTGCCGGACCTTCAATGACGCCGGCAATCCGTTCCGTGATCCAGCTGAAGTTCCGCCTATTCAGAACCAGGGGGACGCGCGAGAGCGGCCGCTCGACCGAGGCCGAGGCTTCCGCCTGAATCACATCCGGAGCTGTGGTGCTGCCGTTCATTAGTGATCGTTATGCCCCGGCTTCTCTTCGGCGTGCGCGGGTTGCTGGTTCGGATTCAATGTGCCCCGCACGTGATCCTCATCATTGTGCAGATCCTCATTCACTCCGGCGCCGTGATCGACGTTGAGGCTCGCGACCGCGATTTCCGCTGCGTCGGGCATCCGCGGGTTCGGGTTCCGGAGCCGCGCCAGGTAGCTCGTCCGCGTCTTCACGTTGAGATATTCGAGCAGCCGGTAATTGCGATCCTGCGCCTTGATTTTCGAGACGCGGCTTTCCTTGTTTGCGATATCCCCAAAGACGATTGCCTCCGTCGGACACGCCTGGGCGCAGGCGCTCGTAAACGAATCCGGCGGGATGTTCACATTCGGTGACGCGCCCGCCCGCACTTTGGCGGCGATCTTCGCTTCCTGGATCCGCTGCACACAATAGGTGCACTTCTCCATCACGCCGCGCATCCGGACGGTGACGTTCGGATTTTTCTGCAGCTTGGCCGTGTCCGGCGTGCCTTTCGCGGTCAGCGGCCCGAGGTATTCCTGATAGACGTTGAGGAGCCCGGCGACCTTCTTTTTGCCGACCGGCCGCTGGTTGTAATCGAAAAAGTTGAAGCGGCGCACCTTGAACGGGCAGTTGTTTGCACAATAACGGGTGCCGATGCAGCGGTTGTAAGCCATGACGTTGAGGCCATCCTCGCTGTGCACGGTGGCGTTGACCGGGCAAACCGTCTCGCACGGCGCGTTTTCGCAGTGCTGGCACATCATCGGCTCGTGCACCACCTCAGCGTCTTCTGGAATTTCGCCCCGATCCTGGTTGTAGCCTTTCCGGGTCGCGAAATAGCGGTCGATCCGCATCCAGTGCATGGCGCGGCCGTGGGTCACCTGCAGCTTGCCCACGACCGGGATGTTGTTTTCCGCCTGGCAGGCAATCACGCAGGCGCTGCATCCGGTGCAGACGTTCAGGTCGACCGCCATGCCCCACTGCTGCGGTGCATTGAGCGGCGGGTGGCTGTAGAGCGTCGGCTGCCGGGGCGGGGTTTCGTCATCGCCCGCGATCTTCTTCACGAACTCATTGTCCGCGCGATACGACTCCAGCGTCGCCTCCCGCACCAGGCCGCGGCCTTCGATACTCCAATGCTCCTGCGTGATGGCGAGCAGGTGTTTGCCGGCGGTTTTCTTCACCTGCACGCTCTTCACCGCTTTTCCCTCGGCGACGATGAAGTGCGGGTTGCTCGACGTGCGCAGCACGTAGGCGTCGAACCCGACGATGTCGCCCGCGGGCGGATTCAACGCCGCCTTCTCGCCCGCATACGGCAGCGCCCCGACTGGGCCGAGTGTGCGGCCGTAGCCGAGTTCGATCGAGATGGAATTGTCCGCATGCCCCGGCGCAATCAGCACCGGAATGACGAGCTGGCGCCGGAGCGGTTGCTGGTCCGGCCCGTTGGTCGTCTCCGTGACCGTGATCTCGATCATGTCGCCGGTCTCGACCTTGAGGTGGCGGGCGAGTGCAGGGCCGAGCAGCGCCGCATTATCCCAGGTCAGCTTCGTGATCGGATTCGGCAATTCCTGCAACCAGCCGTTGTTTGTGTAGCGGCCGTCATCCACCGAATAGCTGCGGACGAGCACCACCTCCGGAGAATCAGGCGTCGGTGCCGGCGTCGAACTCCAGAGCGTGTGCGCCACCCCGCCGGCGGAGTTGCCGTTGAAAGTCGGTGGCCGGTCGCGCAGCGGAATGTGTGAGGCAAAGCCATCGCGCAGGAGCTGCCCCCAAGCGGTGGCGAAATCTCCCGGAGGCGCGCTGCCGCGGAAAGTTTCCTGCACCAGCTCAGGCCCTTGCAGCGGTGGTCCGCCCGCGAGCAGGTGCAGCACTTCGATTTCCGAGAGACCGCCGAAGAGCGGCAGAATCATCGGCTGGATTGCTACGTAGGCGCCCTCCGAGGTGAGCGCGTCGCCCCAGCTCTCCAGGTAATGCGCCGCCGGCACATGCCATTTCGCAAGAGCCGAAGTCTTATCCGGGTAATAGCCGACCCGCACCACCTCCGGCACCCGTTTCTGCAGATCCTCCCAATCCATCGCCTGCTTGGTCTGGGGATCGATCGCAAGCCCGCGCGGCGCGTTGTAGACCGGGTCGCCGCCGAGAATGAAAAGATATTTGATCCGGCCCGCGGCCATTTCGTTCGCCAGTTGCAGGATGCTGTTCGTGCGCCGATTGCGCGGAAAATCGCGCAGGGTCGCCGTCGTGCCGAGATTCTTCAGCGCAGCGTTGATCCCGTAGACCATCAACTGCACCACGACCGGCTGTTGCGGGCCGGCCACCACGAGGCTGGCACCGGGCTTTGACATCAGATCGTTGGCACACTCCGTCAGCCAGCGGTCATCGAACTGCATCGCATCCCTTGGCGCCGCGAGCGTGGCAATGACCGAGCCGAGCCCTGCATCCCCCGTAGCGGATGCTATTTTCCCCGCGAGCAGATGCGTAAAGGCCGGTATCTGACTGGCCGGAATCCGGAGCCGGTGATCCGCCATGGCCCCAGTAAGGGTGTAGCGGTTCTCGACCACATAGAGCCGGTTCATCGTGTCCTTCGCCGAGGTGACACGGCGGCGGGACGCAAAGGCGCGCGAGGCGGCGACATCGCCCTCCCCGCAATCAAGGAAATCCGCGCCTAACGAAAGGATAACGTCCGCCTTCTCAAACCGCGGCACGAGGCGCGTATTATCGCCAAAACTGATCTGGGTCCCGAAATTCTGCGCCTCGCTCAGGAGCGGCTCGTATTGCGTCCAGCGCATCTTCGGAAACGTCTTCTCCAGCTCGCCGCGCAAGCGCTCGCGCGTCGGCGACAGCGTTTCCTCGACGAGAAAAGCGAGTCCGGCGCCGCCGTCCGCCGCCAGGCGCGGACGCAGCTCCGCGAGATATTTGTCGAACGCCTCCCGATCGCGCATCTCGGCGACGATCTTCTTTTTTGCGCCTTTGACTTGTGCGCCGTGTTCGTTGCGGCTGCGCCGATTTTCATCGCTTTCGTCGCGCTCGACCTGTTCGACGAAATGCTGCGCGCGCGCCGGGTCGTAGAGATCGAGAATCGAAGCCTGCGCAAACGCATCCGTGGCGCCGCCGCTCGCGGGATGCAGCGGGTTGCCTTCGATCTTGATCGGGCGCCCGTCGACCGTACTCACCACCAGGGGCAAGGCACCGGTCCGGCGCGGCATCGCGGTGGCGTAGAAGAGCGCTTTGCCTGGAATCGCCCACTCCACGCTCTTCGAGAAGGGCAGGAGATGCGACTCGGGCCGGCGGCAGCTGTTGAGGCCGAGGCCGGCCAGCGCCACCGACGCGCCCATCAATTTCAGGAAACTGCGGCGCGAAACTTCGTCCCCTTCGAGCTGGGCCGCGCCCGCGGGAAATTCCGTCTCGAGCCAGCTGCGGAATTCCGGCGTATCGCTCAGCTCGCCGACACTGCGCCAGTAGCGTTTCCCAGTCTGCGCTTCGGGCGGATGTTCGAACACGCGTTTCATCGGTGGCATCCCTGGCAATTAACTGGCGGCTGAACGTTCCACCGCTCCTTGAGCGTCTGGCCGATCTCCTGTTGCGTGAGCGACTGCTTTTTCGACCAATCTTCTTTCACATCTTTGGGCTGCCCGTACTGCGCCACAAATTCGGCCGGCTTCACGTCCTTCGGGCTCCAGTCGAGGTTATAAACCTGATCCATCGGGCGCAGGTGATTCTCCGGTGCGCGATGACATTCCAGACACCACGCCATGCTGTGCGGCTTCGCGTGATAGACGACCGGCATGTGGTTGACCTGCCCATGGCAACTCGCGCAGCTGATCCCGCGATTCACGTGCGCCGAGTGGTTGTAGTAAACGTAATCGGGCGGCCGATGAATCTGCACCCACTGCACCGGCAGCCCCGTCTTCCAGCTCGCCCGGATCGGCTCCAGCTTCGGATTCTCCTTTTGCACCTGTGAGTGGCAGGCCATGCAGGTCTGGGTGTTCGGGATGTTGGAATGCGCGGCCACGTCGACAAAGCTGTGACAATAGCGGCAATCCATCCCGAGCTGCGAGACGTGCAGATCGTGCGGGAAGGGCACTGGCTGAATCGGTTCGTAGCCGACTTTGGTGTACTTCGGCGTCACGTAATACCACGTCGCCGCCGTCAATCCGGTTACCAGCGTCACGGCCATGACGAGGAGCTTGAGCGGGAGCCAATTCGACCAGCGTGGAAAAAAATTCGCCATACAGGACTAGCGAACCGCTCCCATGCAGGATCGCTGCCGCCCATCAACAAACGCAATCGCGTGGCGATTGGGATGTGCTGCGCGCGGCCAGGAGGAAGATTGCCAAAGAGGGTGCGCAGCCACAGTGGCGCCCACTCTATAAATCGACATCAGGATGGCAAAAGAAAAGTTGCGGGTGAGCACGAAATAGCGCGTGAAATAAGTTTCAGACGGTCGCACCACTCGTTAGAGTCCGCCCGCCGAACACGCAAGCGCGCTGACAAAAAAACGTCGCTTTGGCGGCGTCGTTAGGCGAAACCCTGGCGCTCGCTTTCGCGGCCCTGCGCTGCGGCGCAGCATTCCGGCCAGTGATATTTCGATGGCGCAAATCCAATTCCGGCTGTGAATTCCCATTCATGATCAAGCGCGCCCTTCTCGCTCTCCTCGGCTGCGGCAGCCTCTGCCTCCCTCTGGCCGCGCAAACATCTGCGCAGCTGGAGCAATTCGAGAGCGAAATCATTTCTTCCGATCAACTGAGCACCACCGGCACGGTCGACACGGGCAGCGCGCTCAGTCTCTATCGCTCCGATCTTTTCAGTAACATCGATGGGTCCATCCTGATTCACGGTCTGCCGGTCATGACACTCCTGGATGGTCGGCGGCTCCACATCGCGGGCGAGCTGGGCCGAATGGGGACAGCTCCTCTCGATATCTTCCCGCTCGCGTTTTTGAGCGCGGTGGCAGTTCAGCCGCACGCGGCGCGTCCGCGCGCGGGGAGTGGTGCGCCAGGCGGGGTGGTCGATTTGCAGTTGCGGCGCGGCTGGGAAACGGGCGGAGAAGTCGGCGTCTTCTACGGGAAATCCGGCGGCAAGTATGGCCGGGAGGACATGGAGGCTTACATCGTCGGGACCGTTGGAACCGATAAGGTACAGATCACAGCCGGTGCGGCGTACCGGGAATCGAGCGGGCGTTTCCGCTACGGACGGTAGTTGGAAGGGCGGGGATCTCCGCCACCGGCTCACCGATGTTCTAGCCGCCGCTACCGGGGAGAGGGCGCAACCATCTTTTTACGGCGCCGCGAAACGCCAGGCGCTCTCGACGAAGCGAATTGCTCGACCACTGAATTCCGATCCAGAGAACGCGCTGCGGCCACTCCCAAGGCAATGTGTTCACGTTCCAAAAACCCACGGTACTAGGGGGTTTCGTCGGCCGCTTGTGTGGGGCTGGCGACCGGCACGATCGGCAATCCGCCCGTGAAAGCAGCGCCGCCTGCTTGTCTCTGGTAGAACGAGGCGCCTGCCCCCGAAATTCCTGCGATCCCTGCCACCGCCTGATACACGGAGATTGGACCGATCGACGACGTGAGATAGCCATCGTCCTGATAGTTCTGCGAAATTACGAGCGGCGTCAGGTGCCGCGTGATCACGTCCGCGGCTGGCAGTTTGGCCAGGTCCACGGTGTCGGCGATGGCCGGCATGAACGCGGCCGCCATCACCAGCATCGGCCGAACTGCGGCATCGATCCGCTGGTAGAGCATTGCCGTATCCACGTAGATGAATGATTGCTCCGGGGCCGGCACCAGCGCTGCGGCCGCCTGAAACCTCTGCTCTCCCGCCAAGTCGCCGCCCGCTCCCGGCGCCGCGCGTTTGATCGCGGCTTCCACGGACGCCAGATCAAGCCCGAGCACGAGGAGTTGATTTGCCACGGCCAGAGTCGGCGCGACGGGCACCATCGGGCTGCTCGGCGGCTGGGTGAAATATTCCACGCCGTCGCGTTCCGTCGCCGTCCAAGGATTCGCCACGGGATCCGTCGTGATCGCGGAAACGATGGCGCGCGCTTTCTCCGCATCCTTCACCGGCAGCGACGCGAAGAGCGCTGGCCAGCGCGTGCTCTCGGGCCAGATGCCGAGCACGCTCAACTCCGGTTGGAACGCAGCTTTCCAGTCGCCAAGCGAAATCCCTCTGGCGGCAAACGATGCCATCATGTTCTGCAGAAAACCTGAGGCCCTGGGATTCCCCGTCGCCAGATTCTGCAGCCGTTCCGGGTCTGCCAAAGCGAGGACCGCGGCCATGTAGAGGAAGGTGTCCTTGGTGCCCAGGGTCAATGAGCTGCGTCCCAGCCGCGGCAGCCGCGCGGCCTTCGGCATCGCCACGAACAGCACATCGCGAACCCGGCCTTCTTCAAAGGCGGTCGCGCCACTGATGCTGCGCACTTCGCGCAGCGCCGCCAGCTGCTGCGCGCCGAGCGCATCCGGTGGCAACGCGCCGGTGAGCTTCTCGAGGTAGCGATCGACGCGGGCGTAGCCGAGCAGGGCGTAACCCGCCGGCATGTGCTTGAGCGCCGCCGCAAAGCTTGCGTCCGCCTGGAGCGTGGAGGCGGGGTCGTTTGTGCGTTGATCGATGCGATCGAGCAAACGCTGCAGCGTCTCGAGATCGTTAGCGGCCAGGAACCAGTTCCCCGCTAGAACCTTTGCGAAAGTCAGCGTCCCGCGCGTGATCACATCGATCTGGTGCCGTTGATAAGTCACCGTCTCGAATTTGGAGGTGTCCTGCGGCAGGCGGGCGCGCCAGATACCGATCACTTTCTCGGCGTCGGCCGCAGTCCCTTTGAACCGGCAGCCGGCGGCCATCTTCAGCTGTTGGTTCTCCCACGAAGTGATGGCGAGAAATGCATCCTTGATTTGCAGCTGATCGAGCTGCGCCACCTTTTGCTCCGCGCTCGCCATCGCCGGACGGCCCGCGAGCGGCTTCTGCAGAAACTCCTGCAGCTCCGGCTCGCGCCAGAGCTTATAGAGTTCACTCTGGTGCCATTGGCTGCGGGTGCGGCTGAAATCCGGCAAATGCAGCAGCGCCACGGTTTCCGCGGGCAGCAGTGCCGCCACCTCGCTCCCCGCGCTTTTTGAGGATGGGGCGCGCAGGCCAAACCAGATTCCGAGCGCCGCCATCGCAGCGACAAAGACCAGCACAATGGATCGTCTCATCGGTCGGAGCGTAGCGGGCGGGCCTGCATGTCGCCAATCCAGAATGGCGCGGGCAGCAAATGCGCCTCGCCCCGGAAGTCACGCCCGCGGATGAAATTTGCGGTGCACCGCTTTCAGCCGCTGCTGATCGACGTGGGTGTAAACCTGCGTCGTGGAGATGTCCGCGTGTCCGAGCATTTCCTGGATGATGCGGAGATCCGCGCCATTCCCGAGCAGGTGCGTGGCGAAGCTATGCCGCAGCAGGTGAGGGTAAACGTTGCTCTCCAAACCTGAGACGCGGGCGCGCTCCTTCACAATCTGCCAGAGCCGCACGGTCGTCAGCTTCGTCCCGCGGGTGGAGAGGAAAATCTCGCTCGTCGTCTTCGGCCGCACCAGCTTTGGACGCTCCGTGCTCAGATACGCGGCGATGGCTTCGCAGGCTCGCCGGCCCACCGGCACCAGCCGCGTTTTGTTGCCTTTGCCGGTGACGCGCAGGATTCGCTCCTCCAGGTTCAGGTTCTCGAGGCGCGCGTTTGCCAGCTCCGAAATCCGCAGCCCGCTCGCGTAGAGCAACTCCACGATCGCGCGATCCCGCAATCCGCGCGGCTGCGTGGTGTTGATGCTCTCGATCAGCTGTTGGACCTGCAATTCATTTAGCGTCTCCGGCAGGTAACGCTCGATCCGCGGCAGGGTCAGCGTCTCCGTCGGGTCACGTTCCAGGCGTCCTTTCGCGGCGAGAAAGCGGAAGAAAATCTTCAACGCCACCACCACGATCTTGATGGACGATGCAGACAATCCTCCGTCTTTGCGCGCCCCGAGATATTGGCTGATCAACGGTAGCGTAACCTCGCCCGCGGAGGTGATCTGGTGGGCCTGCACGCACCAGGACGCGAACTCGGAAAGCGAACGCCGGGTCGAGAGCTGGTAGTTATCGGAGAGTCCGCGTTCGACCGCCAGGAAGCGGATAAACAGATCGATCTCGGCTTCCACTGCCGGCAGCGTCCCTGTAAAGCGGCGCCTGTGCAATGGCGGCGCCGCCTCGAAATTGAACATCAGCGCCTGCCGAACGTCTCACCTTGGCATGGCTGCATCCCCGCACCGCGCGCCGCCGAAGAACTGGAAACAGGCATCGCTGTGCCCGCAGAGCAGCGATTGACAAGCAAAGAGTGAATGTCCGACCTTTAATCTCAAGATGAGCCTCGATCTGAACACCCTGCTGCAGGATTGGCCGCACGAGTCCGGTAACATCAAAGTCCGCAAAATTCTCGGCCTCGATGGCCGGGAGAAACTGCAACTACGAATCGATCTCGGCCTGCTCCAGATGGAAATGACCGGACGCCCGGATGGCCATCGGCCGCACAATTGCGAATCGCTCCTCCAGTATCACCAGCGCCGTGCCGCCCGCGCCAATGCCCGCGGCGATGACTACGAGCTGACCGCCGAGCAATGCGGCGAGTTGCAGCAGGAAGGCATCCAGTATTACCACCGCTACCTCAGCCTCTTTCAGATCAACGATTTCCCTGCCGTGATCCGCGATACGCAGCGGAATCTCGATCTCTTTGAGTTTGTGTCGGAGCATACCGACCGCGATGAGGTGATCTGGAGTTTCCAGCAATTCCGCCCGTATGTGCTCATGATGCATACCCGGGCCAAGGCCTCGATCCTTCTGGGGGACGGCAAATTTGCCGAAGCGATGCTTGAGATCGAGGCCGGCCGCGACGCGATCGTCGAGTTCTTCCAGCAATCGAGCTTCCCGGAGCTGGCGCAGAAGAGCTCCGAGATTGCGTTTCTGGAGGAGTGGCTGGAAGAGGTCAGCTCCAAGCGCCCGCTTTCGAAGCTCGAGATCATGCAGCGCGAGATGGAAGTTGCGATCGCGAGCGAACTCTATGAACGCGCCGCCGAATTGCGCGACGCGATCAAGCTGCTGCAGACGAGCTGAGTGGCAGCGGTTTCACCGACCGCGCGGCGGAAAGGCTGCGCAGATCGCACCACCGTCTGTTAAGATACTCCGCCCGTGAGCAGTTCCAATCCCAGCTACATCGAGCGCAAGGAACGTTTCGCCCGCAAGATGGCTGGCAAAGCGAAGCCGGCCGTGCGCTCGGAAAATCGCCTTCCGCCCGGCCAGCATCTCACCCCCGGGTTTCCCGTGCTCGACCTCGGCATTCGCCCCAAAGTCTCCCTGGCCGACTGGCGCCTTGAGATTACGGGCGCGGTCGAAAACCCGCAGAGCTTCACCTGGGAGCAGTTTAACGCCCTTCCGCGCTTCGAAGATGTGAGCGATTTCCATTGCGTCACCACCTGGAGCAAGTTCGACGTGAAGTGGACCGGGGTCGCATTCTTCACCCTCGCCGAACTCGTGCGACCGCAGCCAGCTGCCCGGCACCTCCTCTTCACCAGCTACGACGGCTACACCACGAATGTGCGCGTCGACGACGTGATGGACGATGACGTCCTCATTGCGACGCATTACGACGGGCAGCCGCTCACGCGCGAGCATGGCGGCCCGGCCCGCGTGATCATCCCGAAGCTCTACGCCTGGAAAGGCGCCAAGTTCATCCGGTCGATCGAATGGAGCATCGACGACCGCCTCGGCTTCTGGGAAGTGCGCGGCTACAGCAACACCGCTGATCCCTGGACGGAAGATCGGTTTTCGTGAGCGGCGCTTCGTGGCGGAGGGTGGGAAACAAACCGACTCGCCTCCAGTCATGCCACTCATCCCTCTGGCGCTTCTTTTCCTCCTGCCGCTCGCGGTGGTTATTCTTCTTCCGTTCTCCGTCGTGCAACGCTACCGCATGGGGACGGCGCGCCGTCGCGGGCGGCCCTGGCTGGCGAGTCTCAACGTCGTCGGCATCAGCCTTTCGGTCGTGCTTTTCACCCTCAGCGCAGCGATCATGAACTTCTGGGTGCCGCGCATCTTCGGGAGCGCCGCCGTCGGCCTCGCCGGAGGCGCCCTCGCGGGTCTCCTGGGCCTCAAGCTGACCCGCTGGGAATCCGCGGCCGACGGGCTGCATTACACGCCTAACCGGCCGCTCGTCTTCGCGATCAGCGCGGTCGTCGCGGCGCGCATTCTCTACGGCTTCTGGCGCGCCTGGCAGGCGTGGCACGAACGTGCTTTCGAGAGTTCGTGGCTCGCGGCTTCGGGCGCGGCCGGTTCGTTGGCCGTCGGCGGCGTCGTGCTCGGGTATTACCTCATTTACTGGACCGGCGTGTCCCGGCGCGTGAAGCGCCACCACACCGCGAATCGCTGGCACCGCCAGGCGCGGCGCTGATGAACACATTGCCTTTGAGCGCAGCTGCATCGGAGGACGGCTTTGCAAGCCGTCCAAGCCGGGTTGCAAACCCGGCGTCAGTTGCTGATCGGCCGCTTGGCGATTGCGGAGCCGATGTCATACTGCGGCAGCCGTGAAACCTTTCCTCCTTGCGCTCCTTCTCACTGCGGCCTTGCTGAGTCGCGCGGCCGCTGATTATCGCGAATACCTCCAGCTGCCGCCGAGCGAAACGCTGCAGCACGCCCTCGCGCAGACTGCCGAAGCCACGGCAAAGCAGTTCTCGCAGATCACCGCCGACAATCTCGCCCTCAGCGCGATCGACCTGACGAACTCCGCTGCGCCGGTGCGCGCCGATTATCACGGCGACGCGCCGTTCTATCCCGCCTCGGTCATGAAGCTTTTTGTCATGACGCATCTCTTCCAGATGGACCGCCATTCCCCGGAAATCGAGCGCGCCCTTCGCGCCATGATCCAGGTGTCGGATAACGATGCCACCGCCTACCTGATCGACGTCCTCAGCGGCACCACTGCCGGCCCGGAGCTCGAAGGCAAAGAGCTCGCCGACTTCATCGAACGACGCGGTGCCACCAACCGCTACTTCGCGTCGTTAGGCTATGACATCAGCGTCTCGATGAAGCCCTGGAGCTTCGGTCCCTACGGCCGCGAGATGCAGTTGCTGGGCGAGAACCGCGAGCGCCGGAATCGCGCCAGCGCCAACTCAATCGCGGCTCTGCTTTATTGGATCGTGCAAAAAAAGGCCGTCTCCGGCGCGGCCTCGGAAGCCATGCTCCCCCTCCTCGAACGTCCGCTCGCTCCGCCGCGTCCCGACGAGAACCAGGTGAAAGAGTTCCTCGGCGAATCTTTCCCGCCGGGGACGCGGCTCTGGTCCAAATCCGGCGAAACGAGCGAAGTGCGCCATGACGCCGCCTACATCGAGCTGCCGGATGGCCGCAAGCTCATCATCGTCGCCTTGACCCGGGCGGGCGAAGAAAAGGCGCTCCTCCCCGCGATCGGCCGCAACCTGCTGGGCGCGCTCGACGATGGCAGAGCGAGCGCCGCTACTTCTTCGCCTTGGGCCCGGCGGCGGTGGTTTCCTGCACCACGCGCTGCTGTTGCGTCTGGCGCTGGGCGATGACGAAGTGGTTGTTATCGCCGTAGTTCCGCCAGGGGCCGCTGGGGACGTCGCGCACTTCGACGAATTGCCAGTCCGTGACGTCGGTGGATTGCAGGCCGAGGTAATCTCGCACCGCGGGTGAGACATCGAGGCCGGCGCCGTGGTTCAAATTCTGCTTCGGGAGCTCGTTCTGGAAGACGTATTGAAAATGATCGGTGCGAAAGGGGCCGCAGTCTTCCCATTGGGCGTAGCAGACGCGGTTGCCTTTGCGGATGGCGAGCCAGCGATCGCGGCAGACGGATTGGCCGGGAGCGGTGTAGACCTGCTTGAACCATGGGATCACGAGCGCGGCTTCCGGTTTGAACTGGCCGCGGGTGACGTCATTATACGGCAGCGCGACGTAAAAGGGGTTCTGCCGCGGGGTGAAGTTGACCGGGATATAGTTCCGCCGGTTTGAGGGATCGGGCGTGTCGAAGCCCCCGTAGTTGCCGACCCAGTTTGCGTCCCACGAGCTCTTCGTGTTTGGCACCGGGTTGTTCTCGGTCGGCTGTTCGCCAATCCAGAAAACGGTGGTAACGATCTTCGTCTTCCATGGGTAACGCTGGGTCGAGGTGCGGGAAGAGGTCGGCACAAAGACCTGTGGCTCGACTTTGAGCATCGCCTGCTCCCGCAGCTTCATGGCGTATTTCGCGAAATCAGCGCTGCTTTCGTAAGGCGACTGCGCCCTGGTGCTCGCGGCGGTGCCGAGAAGCAAAAGGGCAAGTGCGAAACTGGTTCTCATACGACGAAATGCCGGCTGTGAGTTATCCGAAAATTGCGGACCGGGCAAGCCCATAAACCTGTAGAAAACAGGAAGCGTTCCAGTTCTCAAAGCCGGGTCAGCGTCGTGTCACGCGGGAAGTGCTGATCTTCTGTCTCTGGGTAATCGAGCGTGTAATGAAGGCCGCGGCTTTCCTTCCGGCTGAGCGCGGAATCGACGATCAAGGCGGCGACCGTCGCGAGGTTGCGCAGCTCCAGCAGATCGACCGTGACGTGGAAGTTCCAGTAAAATTCCCGAATCTCCCGCTGCAGATTGCGCAGCCGCGCGCTGGCGCGCTGGAGGCGTTTATCGGTGCGGACGATGCCGACGTAGTCCCACATCAGGCGGCGGATTTCATCCCAGTTGTGATAGATCACCACCAGCTCGTCGACGCTCTGGGCTTCGCCGGATTGCCATTCCGGGAGGGCGATCGCCCGGGCCGAACGCGCCACCTGCTGCGTGGCTACCAGGGCGGCGCAGGCGCGATGCGCGACCACCAGCCCTTCGAGGAGTGAATTGCTTGCGAGCCGGTTCGCGCCATGGAGGCCGGTGCACGCGACTTCGCCGATCGCGTAGAGCCCCGCGAGAGAGGTGGCGCCGTTGAGGTCGGTCTGGACCCCGCCGCATTGGTAATGCGCCGCCGGCACTACCGGGATCGGCTGTTTCGTCATGTCGATCCCGAAACGCAGACAGGTTTCGCAAATGTGTGGGAAGCGCTCGCGCAAAAACTCCGGCGGCTGATGGGTAATATCGAGGAAAACGCATTTGTCGCCGGAGCGCTTCATCTCCGCGTCGATCGCGCGCGCCACGATGTCCCGCGGAGCGAGCGACTCGCGCGAATCGTAGCGGCGCATGAAATCTTCCCCGCGGCTGTTCCGCAAAATGCCGCCTTCGCCCCGCACGGCTTCCGAGATGAGGAACGACTTCGCCTCGGCGTGGAAGAGGCAGGTGGGATGAAACTGGATGAACTCCATGTTGGCGATCGTGGCGCCGGCCCGCCATGCCATCGCCACGCCGTCACCCGTCGCGATGTCGGGATTCGTCGTATAGAGGTAAACTTTCCCGCAGCCGCCGGTGGCGAGCACCATCCGATCGGTCCGAATGGTCTCGACCTGGCCTGTCTTTTCATCGAGCACGTAAACTCCCAGGCAACGCTCTTCCGTGGCATACCCGATCTTCCCCGCGGTGATCAGGTCGACCGCCATGTGATGCTCGAGCAGCTCGACGCTGGGCGCGCGGGCGAGCTCGTGCAGCAGTGTCTTTTCGATCTCCAGCCCGGTGACGTCCTGCACGTGCAACACCCGGCGTTTCGAGTGCCCGCCTTCGCGTCCCAAATCCGGCTCGGTATGACCGGAGACTTCCCGCTGGTCGAAGTGCAGGCCCAGTTCGACGAGTTCCTGAATCCGCGCCGGGCCTTCCGTCACGATCGCGCGCGCCACGGCTTCGTCGCACAGACCTGCGCCGGCTTCCAGGGTATCGCGCAGATGCAGCTCGAAGGAATCTTCGTCGCTCGTCACGCAGGCCACGCCGCCCTGCGCCCAGGCGGTGTTCGAGTCGCCGCGTTTTCGTTTCGTGATGACGGCCACGCTGCCGTGCGGTGCGGCCTTGAGCGCGAAAGTCAGGCCGGCGATGCCACTGCCGATCACGACAAAATCGTAGGTCTTCATTGCAGCCGGATGTTATCGATCAAACGCGTGCGACCGAAGAAGACCGCGACCGCGAGTAGTGCGCCGGGCCCGGCGATTTCCACCGGCTGCAGGTTCTCCGCATCCACTATCTCCACATAATCAATCCGCGCCGTCGGAGCCGAGAGCATCTTGCGCGCACGGGTGATGATCGCCTTCGCGCTGGTCTCGCCCAGTTGCACTTTCGCCAGCGCCGTCAACAACGCCAACCGCAACACCGGTGCCTGCCGGCGTTCCTCCTCAGTGAGATATTGATTGCGCGAACTGCAGGCGAGTCCGTCCGCCTCGCGCACGGTCGGCGCGGCGATGATCTCCACCGGAAAGTTCAGATCGCGCACCATCCGGCGGATGATCGCGAGCTGCTGGAAATCTTTTTCGCCAAAGATTGCTGCCTGGGGTGTGAGCAGGTGAAACAATTTCGAGACCACGGTGCAGACGCCGCGAAAATGACCTGGCCGCGAGCGGCCGCAGAGGGTGTTGGCAAGCGCACTTTCCTCTACTGTGACCGACCGGTCCGGGAAATATATTTCGTTTGGCGCGGGCCGAAAGAGCACGTCCACCCCCGCTTCGCGACAGAGTTCCTCGTCCTCCGACTGCGGACGCGGGTAGCGATCGTAATCAGCGCCCGGCTCGAACTGCAGCGGATTCACAAAGATGCTGACCGCCACCTCGCCCTCAGCGCCGGCCGCTGCGCGGGCGAGCCGGATCAACTCCAGGTGGCCGCGATGCAGTGCGCCCATCGTCGGCACGAGCGCGCGGCGCCGCTGGCTGCGGGCGGCGTAGCCGTGCGCAGCCCGCACTGTCTCGATGATTTTCATCGTCGCGTCTCCGCTTCCAGCCAGATGGCGTGCCGCGCAAAGCGGAATTTGCCCGCGCCGAAACTTCGCCAGTCTGCGCGAGTGGCGAGTTCGCGTAGCTCGCGGAACGAAAACGCGCGCGCGGCCGAGGTGCGGCCATCTTCGCGCGTCATCCGGTCGCGGAAGATGAGCGCCGTCAGGAAATAGACACCGATGCGCACGAGCGGTCCGCGTCGCAAATCGGACACGAGCACGTAACGGCGCGAGACTTCCCGCGCACGCCGCAACAACGTGACCGCGTCCTCGTCGCTGAAGTGATGCAAGGCGAGTGAGCAGATCACGATATCGAAGGGCTCCTCCGTCGTGAACGTGAGGACATCGGCGCAGACACAGGAGATTTCCGGGTAAGCGACGCTGGCACGCTCGGCCATCTCCACGGTCGTAGGCTGGAAATCGACAGCTACGATCTCCACCGCGGCTCCCACTCGTCGCGCATGGTCGGCCACCAGCCGCGGGATGTCGGCCGAGCCGGTGGCGAGATCGAGCACCCGCAGGCGGTCGCCGCGCTTCATCCAGCGCTGCAGAAAATGCGAGACGATCCGATAGCTGCCGAAGTAGCGATTCAGTCCGCGCAGGCTTTGCAGCGCCGCCTCCAGTTCCGCGGGCGCTGCGTCCGGACGATCCATGAGCTCCGGCTCATCGGCCGCAAACCGCCGCGCACTCATGATCGGCTTAGGAGGCGAGGAATTGCTGCCACGATTCCGGCAGGCTCGCGGTCTCAACTTCGGCGGCAATCCGACCCTCGAACTCAGGCTGGAACGAGGTGCTGGTGCCATACACCATGATCAAATCCTCCGAGCCTTCGACGCGGATGGCATGCGCGACGCCCGGCGGAATCACCACGCCGACGTTGTTGCTGCTGCGGTGATTATCGCCATCGATGAGCAAACGCATGGTCCGCGCAGGCAGGCCAGCACGCCCGTCGCGCAGGATCATTTCCGCCATCCCCTGCACGAAGAACATCACGTCCCACTGCTCGCGCTCGTAGGTGCGCAGCGCAAAATTCCCAGGCTCGCGCACGAAGAGGCGCTGCAGCCATTCCGCCGGGTCGCTGCCCTCCGGCACATGCGGCGGATGGATGTGAAAACCTTTCGCGGTCTGCGCAAACATCCGCGCCGCGGCCCACTGGCTCGGCCAGAACCCGATCTTCGCCAGCGCGCCTTCCTCGCGCCGGGCGAATTCGCCGAACGAGCCGCGGTGCCGCTGCGGGTAAACCTGGCGCGGGAAAATTTCCACGCCCGGGATCCAGGCTTGCTGCATCTCCGCGCTCTCGCGATCGGTTTGCAACAGCTTCCCCGCTTCTACTCCCACCTCTGCGAGCTGGCGGGGCAGTGTCTTCGCAGCATAATCGCGCGTCCCGAGCTTTGCTTGTGTCGCGGGCGAGATTCCGCGCCAGAGATCGCCTTCGGAGTTGCTCATGCAGTCAGGTGCCTAACGAAAAATCCGCGCGTTCGCGAGTGAGATTTGGGTTGTAATACGGATCGCGCGCCAGCAGATCGGGCCAGCGTTCCCGCATCACTTCGGTTTCGCGCGCTTCCACGCTGCGGCGACGGGTGGCGGATTCGTGGTGGTAGAGCTTGGCGAAGGGGGTGTAGACGATCAGGTATCCCGCCCGGCGCATTTTGAGGCAAAGATCCACGTCGTTAAAGGTGACTGGCAGCCGCTCCTCGTCGAAGCCGCCGACTTCTGCAAAGACATCGCGCCGCGTCAGCAGACAGGCCGCAGTGACAGAGCTATAGTTGCGCGTTACCTGCAGCTGGCGCCCGACCCCGGGATGCTCCGCCGGGAAGCCGCGAAACGCGTGTTGCGCGATACCGCCGACGCCGAGCACCACGCCCGCATGTTGGATCGTGTCGTCCGGGTACAACAAACGCGCGCCGACCGCCCCGACTTCCGGCCGTTGGATGTGTTCGACCATCGCCGTTAACCAGCCCGAGTCGATGATTTCGACGTCGTTGTTCAGAAAGAGGAGCCACGGGCAGGTCGTGCGTTCGACCGCGAAATTGTTCAGCGCGGAGAAGTTAAACGGCCCTTGGAAATGGAGCAGCCGGTAGGGAGTGCGGGCAAAGTAATCGCGTGCTTCGGGGCTCTCGCTGTCGTTGTTCACGATCACGATCTCGTAATCCTGATAGTTGGTTTTCTTTACCACACTGTCGATGCAGCGCGAGAGCAGCGGGATGGCGTCGCGCGCGGGGATGATGATGCAAACGCGCTGCGGATTCAGAATTTCTCGCTTCACCCAATACGCGTGCGTCCGCCAATCAATCGCGACATATCCCGGCTCGCCCCGGCGCTGCAGATGTTGCTCGACCGCGTTCTTGCCGGCCTCGAGTGCCTTCGGTTTTCGCCGAATGTTATCCGAGGTGGACGAAGCACTGCGCCGCCAGTGATACAGAATGCGCGGGATGTGATGGATGCGATCCGTCTGCTCACTCACCCGCAGCAGCAGGTCGTAATCCTGCGAGCCGTCGAATTCCGAGCGGAACCCGCCGACCTGATCGACCAGCGCGCGCCGTAGCGTGACGAAATGGCAAAGATAATTGTAGGAGAGGAAGAAATCGGGCGACCAGTCCGGCTTCAGCAGCGGAGAGTCGAGTCCTTCCTCCGTCAGCTTGTCTTCATCGGAGTAAATCACGTCCGCCTCCGGCTGCGTCTGGAGCAGCTTCGCGGTCTGGTAAAGCGCATCGGGCTCCAGCAGGTCGTCGTGATCGAGCAAGCCGATCCATTCGCCCGTCGCGATCGAGAGTGCCTTGTTCGACGCCGCGGAAATTCCCCGGCTTTGCTCCAGGCGCGCGACGCGAATCCGGCCGTCCCGCGCCGCGATCTCCGGCAAGGCGGCTACGGTCGCGCTGTCGCTGGAAGCATCGTCGACCAGAATCAGCTCCCAGTTTTCGTAGGCCTGCGCGAGGACGGAGTCGACCGCGGCCTGCAGCCACGGCACCGGTGTGTTGAAGACCGGCGTGAGGATGCTGAGGAGCGGGCGATGCGCGAACTGCCCGGACTCGGCGCGGAGCCGTTGCACCTGCCCGGGGGAGAGACGATGCCGCTGGAACCACGCCTGGTATTCCGTCGCCGATCCCACGCTGTAACGCGGTTCATCGGTCGCCGCTTTCTGGAAGCGCCTCCCCACTTCGCGCCAAAGTCGTTGCGGCAGACGATACGGCGCCAGCAAGACCGCGCCGACTTTCCGCTCGGGCGATTTGCGGAGCGCCTGCTTCTCCTGCTTCAGCTTCTTCAAGTCGCGCTTCGCTTCCTTTAAGCTCAGCACCTTTTCTTCGAGTTTCGCGATGTGGCGATCGGCCGCTTCCAACTCCGACATCCGGGTGCGCAACGTCCGCTCGAGGTCGGTCATTTGCCTGCTCATGCGCGCAAAGGCGCTCTCAAATGCGAGCACCGCGCCGTTGCCATTCAGGCGCGATCCACGCGTCAGCCGCAGGGCGCTCCGGTCCAGATCCGTCAGGTCCGCCGCATAATCCGGCAGAAATCCAAGCGCGCGGAAGGACTCCACCAACTGCGGGCGGCGGCTCGCGACTTCCGCGCCTTTGGCCGGCAGCAGAACCACCTCCTCCGTCACGCGAGCGAGGCCCGCGATCTCCTCCGCATCGTGGCTGTCGCTTTTCGGAAAAATCCAGACCGCCACATCTGCCAGCAGTTCCCAGCCATTTTGCGGCCCCGCCTGCACCAGTTCCGCGGCGCTGCGATAGATTCCCGCCCCGACCCCGCATTCCGCCAGCTCGCGTGCGAGCAGCGGGTGTGCCTCGCCCACGATCACCAGCCGCGCCTCCCCGAAGGTCCGTTGCAGGGCACGGGCAAAGTCCACGCGAATGGAATGAGCGGGAGTCTGCAACACGGCCAGCTACATTATATTGATTGCCCGGCGGCGCAGGCAAAATTAGCGTCTTCGGCGCGGCGGCCCCGGCTCGGCCGTAGCCTCCGCATGCTCGATTTCAGCGTCTATCTTCTTTATCGCGCCGGCTCATTTTTGGTCAGCCTTCCGCCAGTTGGGATCCTTTTTTCCCTGGGCGAATTCCTCGGCCTTCTCGCGTGGATCTTCTCCAGCAAATATCGCCGCCTGACGCAGCGCAATCTCCAGATTGCCTTCGGCCGCGAGCTGAGCCGCCGCGAGTTGCGTCGGGTCACGCGGCGCCACTTCCAGCGCCTCGGCGCGAATCTGCTTTGCAGCGTGAAACTCGGCAGCATGCCGCTCGAGCACGTGGCGGCCTGCGTCACGCTCGAGAACGGAGCGGTGGTGCACCAGGCCTTGCGCGCCGGCACTGGCGTGGTGATGGCGATCAGTCATCTCGGCAGCTGGGAGCTGTTCGCGCAGCTCTTCCCGCGCTCCTTCGATTACGTCCGCAACAGCAGCATCTACCAGCGCCTCGGCAACCGCTACATCGATGCGCATGTGCAGCGGCAACGCGCCCGCGCGGGGGTGCAGCTCTTCGATCGCAAGGAAGGTTTCCACGAGGCGATCCAACTGCTGCGGGGCGGCGGCGTCGTCGGGATCCTGGCCGATCAACATGCCGGCGACCAGGGCCTGTGGACCCCTTTTTTTGGGCGGCTCGCCTCCACCACGCCGCTGCTCGCGTTGCTCGCGAAGCGGACCAGAAGTGCCGTCATCGGCGCCGCCGTGTGCACCGCCGGCCGTGGGCGTTGGCGGATGGAATTTACCGCGCGGATCGATCAGCCGGGCGATTCCGTCGAGCAAATCACCGCACGGATCAACGAAGTCCAGGCGCAGCAGATCGCACGCGCACCGGAAGACTGGTTTTGGGTGCATAACCGCTGGAAAACGCCGAAACCGAATTTCCTGCTCGAGCACTACAAACGCGGTGTTTACGTTCCACCTGAAATTCCGTCCTCCGCTTTGCAGCCGTTTCGAATTTTAATCCGCGGCACGAACTGGCTGGGCGACAGTGTGATGAGCGCTGCCGCCGTCCGGGCCATCAAGCGTGGCCGCCCCGATGCGCATGTCACGATTGCCGCTCCTGCCAGGCTGGCGCCGATCTGGAAGCTGGTAACGGAAGTGGATGAGGTGATCGCGTTGCCGGGGTCGTTAGGCGCGGTGGTGCGGACGCTCCGCGCGCAGCCCGCCTTCGATGTGGCGGTGCTCTTTCCGAACTCGTTGCGGGTCGCGCTGGAAGTATGGCTCGCCGGGGTTCCGCGGCGCGTCGGATTTCGTGGCCACCGCCGCGCCTGGTTATTGAACCAGATCGTTCCGGGCCGCGCTCGCCCCGGTCCGATCGAGCATCAGGTGCACCACTACCTGCGGATCGCGCGCGAACTCGGCGCGGCGGGGGAGTATCTCGCCCAACCGATCGCGCGCCGCCCAAACGGCGTCGCCGGCCGCGTGAAAATCGGCCTTTGTCCCGGAGCGGAATACGGCCCGGCGAAACGCTGGCTGCCGAATCGTTTCGCGGAAGTCGCGAGCGCTGTCGCTGCGCGACATCTGGTCGAGTGGCGTCTCTTCGGCACGGCCGCGGACGCGGAGGTGGGCCAGGTCATCGCCGGCCAGCTCGGCGACGCTTGTGTGAACCGCATCGGCCAGACGACGATCGAGGAGTTGATTACCGAGCTGCGCGAATGTCGCCTCCTCTTGACAAATGACACCGGCACGATGCATCTCGCGACGCTGCTCGGAGTTCCGGTAGTCGCGATTTTTGGATCGACGGAGCCGCTCCTGACCGGCCCTTTGGGCGAGGGCAACGTGGTGCTTCGTCGCCACGTCGAGTGCAGCCCCTGCTTTCTGCGCGAGTGCCCGATCGACTTCCGCTGCATGCACGCTGTGAGCGCCGCTGAAGTCACCGCCGCGGTGCTCGGATTTCTTTAATCGACACCTGCCGGCCGGTACCCGAAGCGGGATATTGCTCTGCGTTTCGCTGTCTGCTGCAATATCGGAATGAACCGCCGGATATTCGTCAGAAATTCTCTCGCTCTAAGCTGTGGTCTGATGGGAGCCACCCTGCCGCTTCCTCGCGTCGGGGCTGCCAGCGATGATAAAGTCGAAGACCGCAAGAATATCCTCGGGCCCCGTCCCGGTTATTCCCCGCAGGTCGGAACACTCGTCTCAATGCTCACGTGGATGCGAGGCCCCGTCTTATCGTCCGTCGAAGGGCTCACCGTCGCGGAGCTTGATTACCTCCTCGATGCCAAAGCGAACACGATCGGAGCGCTGCTGCTGCACCTCGCCGCGACCGAACGCCTTTACCAGATTCATACCTTCGAAGGCAGAAAGTGGGGAGACTGGGATGACCAGACACAGCAGCAGTGGCTTGTCGCGATGAAGCTCGGCCAGCACGCGCGCGAGACGATCAAAGGAAACGATCTCGCGTTTTACCTGGATGCACTGCGGAAGGGTCGGGAGCAGACCCTGGCCGAGTTCGCAAAACGCGATGACGCCTGGCTTCTACAGGTGGATTCCGGATGGCCTTGGGGACCGACCAACAATTACTGTAAGTGGTTCCACGTTTGTGAGCACGAATCGCATCACAACGGACAGATCACCTTGCTCAAAGGTCGATTGCCCGGCGCGTCCGATTCGGCCTCCTAGATTCCTGGAAAGTTCGTGCAAACAGATCAAAGTTCCGTCCCTCGGCGTCGTTCTCGAATTTTTCTGGCAGAGTCGAGGACGAGACGATGGACGAGAGCGATCCCGTTCGTCTGAGGCTTGGGTTCGCTAGACAGGTCGCGGCTCACGAGTCCAACTGCATATTCCCGTTGCGCCGCGCCGATCTCTCGCTTCTTCGTCGGACATGGTCCACCCAGACGCCCCACGCATCCGCACGGAGGTGCAGGTGATGTTTTTCGATACGGATTGCGCGGCCGTGGTGCACAATATCGCCTATCTGCGCTTCATCGAAATCGCACGCACCCTGCTCGCCGAGCAGCTCGGGATGGGACTCGTGCAGATGGCGAAAAGTCAGAAATTTCCCGTCGTAGTTCGGACGGAGATCGATTACCGCCGTCCCGCGAGATTAGGCGACAAACTGGTGATCGAGGGATGGCTGGATCGCCTGGAGCGGGTGCGATTTTGGGTCGCGTTCCGCATTACCCGCGCCGCCGATCAGGCGCTGATCGCGGAATCGCGCCAGATGCTGGCGTTGATCGAAATGCCGGCCGGGAAACTGATGCGCCTGCCGGAGAGTTGGGAGCAATACCGCTCGTAAACTCCTGATCCTGATCTTGCTCCCAATCCTGCCCGTGATCGTGATCGATTCAACCAGAGAGATCAGGAGCAGGAGAAATTCATGACCACCGGCGCGCGCACGTTCGGGCTGGACGAAACGCTGATCGAACCGCGCGTTTTGCCGCCGCCGCCAACGCGCCACGCGCTTTTTGTCTTCCTGTTGGTGCTCGCCTCGATCGTGCACATCGGCACCGCCGGCTGGAGCGATCTGCACAACGGTGCGGAAGGGCACTACGCGAGCGCGGCGCGCGAGATGTTCCGCAGCGGCAGCTGGGTTCCGCCGGGCGACGCGGGCTCCGACATCTCGCACGAGCCGCCGTTGCTTTATTGGTTGCTCGGCGGCTCGTTCCATCTCTTCGGCGTGAGCGCGGCGGCGGCGCGTTTTCCGATCGCAGGCGCGACGATTGTTTCGGTGGCGCTGACGTTTCTCATCGGTGAACGGCTGGCCGGTTACTGGCGCGGCTTCATCGCCGGGCTGATGCATCTCTGTTGTCTCGGTACGTTCGTTTGGGGACGAATCGTGACACGGGAGCCGGTTTCTGCCGCGCTCCTGGGCGCGGCGATCTTCTGTGCGACGTGTGGCTACCAGCGACAACGCGAGCGGCGCTGGTGGTTTGCGGGAGTCTGGTTCTTCGCGGCGCTGGGGTGCTTGAACGAGGGCGTCGCTGGTCTCCTGTTGCCGGCTGGGATTCTGTGGCTGCTCGCGGTGACCTGTCGCGAGGCGCGCAGCCGCTTCCGCCGGTTCTTCGATTGGCGCTCGCTGTTGCTCTTTGCCGCGGTGGTGCTGCCGTGGCGCGTCTTTGCCTGGTGGCATGGCGGGCACGTCGAAATGGCGGAAGCGCAGGGGATGCCGTTGCAGCGCTTCCTGCTCGTGCATCTCGCATGGTGGTTTCCGCTCCTCCTGCTGGTTCTTCCCGGGTTGTTGCTGGCCCCGCGTCGGATTTTTCGGCCGCATGAGTTTGACTTCGCAGATGCGCTGCCACTCGCCTGGATGGCGATTGTTTTTCTGCCGCTGCTCTTCGTTCCCGGGCGCGAAGATTATCAATCGCTCCCGATGTGGAGCGCGCTCGCACTCTGGTCTGCTGGCGCCTGGGATCGGATACCGCGCGCCCTGCGGCTCGCGGGCATCGCACTCACCATGCTGGCCGGCGTTCTGCTGGTGGTGTTTGCGCTCCTGGGTTCGGCTGCGTTGCCGGTGCTGCCGCCTTCGCCGTGGCCCTCGGCGCGCACCGTGGTGGCGTTGATTGGCTGCGCTCTGCTCGGGTCGTGCGGCGTCGCAGCGTTCTTCGCGTGGCGGAATCGCGAGGAGCTGGCGATCGGAACGATCATGCTCGGGATGGTGACGATCGGACTCGGCGCAGCCGAGGCGATGGCGCGTTCCGGCGCGCAGTTCTCCCTCGCGGAAACCGCGCGCTACGTGCAACCGCGTCTCGGCGCGTCCGGCGAGGTTTGGTACGAAGGCACGCCGCGCGCAGGCAGCAGTCTCGGGTTTTACCTCGAGCGGCCGCCGCTCATGGTCGACGCCCGGCACTTCGATGCGGGAGCGGTGCTGGAGCGGTTCAGCGCGCTCCATCCGGTTTACCTCGTCATCAAGAAGGAGCGTGTGCCGTTCTGGCAACGGGAATTGACCGAGCGCTTCCACGTTTATCATCAAGTGGCGAGCTGCGGTGCACACGTCGTAGTGGACAACCAGCCGTAGCGGGAGCGATGGTTCGGCGGATAAGCAGTTGAAAAAGCGGCGCAGTCATCTACTCTGCCTGCTCACTTTCGCACGAACACCAGGAGCACTTATGTCCCAGCATCGCAGCCTCAAAGGCGCCAGCACCATCGCAGCCAAACGCAATGTCCTGAAGCGATTCGAGCGCGTCGAGCTGCTGAAGAAGCGCGGCAACTGGAAAGAGGGCGCAAAGGTGATTGGCCTGCCGAAGACGAAGCCGGACGCTTAGCGGAAGTTGAGAGTCGGTAGTTGAGAGCCGTCGCTCGGTTCCGTCCATCAACTCTCAACCAACAACGCTCCACTACCCATGCGGCTGAATCGCTTTCTCGCGGCCGCCGGGGTCGGCTCGCGGCGCCAGTGCGACGAGTTAATTGCCGCCGGTCGCGTCACGATCAACGGCCGCGCCTGCGAGGATTTCAGCTACGAGCCGACGCCGACCGATCACGTCAAGGTCGGCAGCAAAATGGTGCGTCCGCAGCACCAGTTGCACATCATGTTGCACAAGCCGGCGGGGTTTGTCTCGACGCAGAGCGATCCGAATGCGCGCGACACGATTTTCGATCTGCTGCCGGCGCATCTGCCGCGGCTTTTCAATGTCGGCCGGCTCGATGCGCAAAGCGAGGGTCTTCTCGTGCTGACGAACGACGGCGATCTCGCGCAGCGCCTGACCCATCCGCGCTACAAAGTGGAGAAGGAGTACGAGGTGGTGCTCGACAAGCCGTGGGACGCGCAGCTCGCGCCGAAGCTGTTGCGCGGCGTGATGCTCGATGGCCAGCGGGCGCGGCTCGAACGTCTCACCGCTGTGAAGCCGATGCTGGTGCGCGTGATCCTGCGGCAGGGGATTAACCGGCAGATCCGCCGGATGTTTTACGAGATCGGGTATGAGGTGAAACGGCTGGTACGGGTGCGGATCGGCGCGTTGCGGCTGGGCGATTTGCCGCGCGCGCACTGGCGGCCGCTGACCGCGGGGGAGTTGCGGTCGTTAGACCCAGCCCAGCGGACGGCGGCTGCGAAGGGGAGAGCGAAAATCTCAGAGCTGCGCAGTTAAGTCATTCCGCTTCGGCGCGCAGGACTTCGAGGGGCGGTGTGCTGCCGATCCCGCGGCTTGTGAGCAAGCCGATCGCCACCGTCAGCCCGCTGACGGCGACCGCTGCAACGAGGAGCGGCCAAAGGGACGGCGCGTAATCCAATTCAAAAACAAAACGCGCCAGAGCCCAACTCGACGCCACCGCGAGCAGAATCCCGGTGACGCTTGCGAGTGCGCCGAGCGCCAAGTATTCCGCACAGAGGATCTGCCAGATCTGCCGGCGCGAAGCGCCCAGGGTGCGCAGCAGCACGCTTTCCTTGAGCCGTTGATAACGCCCGCTCCAGATCGTACTCGCCAGCACGATGATCCCGGCCCCGACCGTGAAGAGCGACATCACCCGGATCACGAGCGCGACTTTGCTCAGAATGGAATCCACCGTTTGCAGCACGGAAGTGAGGTCGACCGCGGAGACGTTCGGGAATTTTGCCACCACCGCGCTTTGCAACTTTGCGGAGGCGGCCGCGTCCGGGACCCGGCTTACGAGGACGCCGAAGCCGGGTGCGTTCTCCAGCACGCCTGCGGGAAAGACGACGAAGAAGTTCGTCTGGAAACGTTTCCAATCGATCTCGCGCGTGCTGGCGATGCGCACCCGCAGCGGCACGCCCTGGACGTCGAAGAGTAGCTCGTCGCCAACCGTGGCTCCGAAATCCTTCGCGATCTCCTTGTCGATCGAGATCGGCACCACGTCGCCGGGGTGGTAATCGACGCGCCCGATCCACTGGCCCGCCGTAATCTTTTCTGTGGACGCCAATTTCTCGCGATAGGTGCAGCGGTATTCGCGTTGCAGTTGCCACTCGGAGATTTTCCGTTTTGGATCGGCGAGGATCTCGGAGGTCTTGCGGCCTTTGATTTCCATCAGCCGCATCGTGACGATGGGCGCTTCCTGGATCACGGGCAGTCCGAGGGAGCGCACCATCTCTGCCACCGCCGTCTGCTGGTCCGGCTGGATGTCGAAGAGGAAGATATTCGGCTGGTCGTTTGTGCCAATGGAACGGAACTGCGCGAGCAAAACTTCGCGCGTGAGATAGAGATTGAGCAATAGAAAAGTGCCCAAGCCTAGCGAAACCGTAAGCAGCAGGGTGCGATTGTTGGGCCGGTAAAGGTTTGCCAGCCCCTGCCGCGCCGCAAAGCTCCAGCTGTGCGGGAAGAAGCGGCGCACGAGCATGATCAGCAGCTTCGCCATGGCAGCGAAAATCGCGATCGCCAGCGCCAGAACTCCCGCAAAGATGAGGCCGCGTTTCCAGGTATCGGTTTGCGCGATGGCGAAGGCGGTGACGCTCGCTCCAAGCAACGCGTAGACCGCGGCAACAATCGAATCGAATCGGCGCGGCCCGGTCTCAGCGGCATCGCTGGAGCCGCGGAGAATCAGCAGCGGCGAAACGTGGCGGAAACGCAGCAGCGCGGGCAAGGCGAAGAGCACGCAGATGCCGAAGCCGATCAACATCCCGCGCACGATCGGCTCCCACGCGATCCCGGCGGAAATCGGGAAAGGCAGGAAGCTTTTCAAAATCGCCGGGAAAATCCGCTGCAAGAGCACGCCGAGCGCGGCTCCCGCGGTCGCGCCAGCCAGTCCCATCGCCGCCGCCTGCAGCAGGTAGACCACGACGGTGCTGCGGGCCGAAGCGCCCAGACAGCGCAGAATGGCAGCGGTGCGATGCTTCTGTTGCAGATGCGCCTGGATGGCGCTCGCCACGCCGACCGCGCCGAGGAGCAGTGAAATGAAGCCGACGAGATTCAGAAAGCGGTAGAGATTCTCGAGCGCGGCGCCCAGATCTTTTTTCCGTGTCGCCACCGTCTCGTATTCCAAACCCAGCCGCTCGAGCTGCGGCCGGAGCGCCTCCGTCGTTTTCCCCACATCGACGCCGGGCGGTACCTTCACGTAGTCCCGATACTTCGCGATGCTGCCGGTCTTCAGCAGCTGAGTGGCGGCAAGATCCTGAAGCGGAACGTAAACTCGCGGTGCGAACGAACCCGCGGCGGTCGCTTCGCCGGGGACTTTGCGGAGCGCGCCGACGATCGTAAATTCCGACTCGCCGATTTTGATTCGATCCCCGGGTTTCGCGCCGAATTGAATCAGCAAACTTTCGTCGACCACCGCTTTCCCGCCGGCGCGGAAATCGCGCGCCGCGGTCGCCGGTTCGGTTTCCATGGGTCCGTAGAACGGAAACTCGCCGCCGAGTGCGCGGAGATGCACCAGGCGGGTGCCGCCGTGGGCCGGAAAAACTGCCATCGTGGTGAAGCGCGTCTCGCGGGCCTGCGGCGAGCCTAACGAGTGGAGAAAGGTCTCCTCTTCGGCGGTGAAGGGGCGCGTGGAGTCGATCACGAGATCGGCTCCGAGGAGCCCCCGCGCCTGGTCGTCGATCGCTTGCGAGAGGCTCTGGCGAAAGGAGCCGATGCTGACGAGCGCCGCAATCCCGAGCGTGATCGAGATCGAAAACACCAGCAGCCGCCGCCGGCTCGACCGGCTGTCGCGCCACGCCATGCGCCAGATGAATGCGGGAGCCACGCTCAAGAATGGGGCGACGCTTCAGCTCCGGGATGCGCCGTGCTCTTCCTTCGCCTCGCTCGGCGATGCCGCCAGCTGCCGCGCCAGCCATTGCTGCGCGCTCTCGCGCTCCCGTGCAAGGTGCGTGCGGTCGCGAGTCGTCTCAGTTGTCAAAGGCATGTGGTCTGCTCCCCGTCCCAGCGGCGAATCAGAGGTTTCGCGGCGGACCTCACATTCATCGTTCCAGTCGGCCGCGCGAGTCGAGATTTCATGAAGACGTGAATCAAACCATTTCGCCGCTGCGCAGGCGAATGGTGCGCTGCGTGAGCTTTGCGACATCCACGTCGTGTGTCACGAGCACGAGCGCAGTGCCGGCGCTGCGATTCAGTTCGAGCATGATCTCGATGATCCCGCTGCTCGTTTCCGCATCAAGGTTCCCGGTCGGCTCGTCCGCGAAGAGGATCTTCGGCCGGTTGATGAACGCCCGCGCGAGCGCGACTCGCTGCTGTTCGCCGCCCGAGAGCTGCGCCGGGTAATGCGCCACGCGCTCGCCCAGGCCGACGCTTTGCAGCAGTTGCATCCCGAGATCACGCGCCGTGCGGTCGCCGCGCAATTCCAGCGGCACCATGACGTTTTCCAGCGCGGTCAACGTCGGAATGAGCTGGAAATTCTGGAAGACAAAGCCGACGTGAGCGTTGCGCGTGCGCGCCCGTTCATCCTCGCTCATGTCCGCGAGCGGCTCGCCGTTGAGCAGGACGAAACCGGAAGTCGGCCGGTCCAATCCGGCGCAGAGACCGAGCAAGGTGGTTTTCCCGCTGCCCGAGGGACCGAGGATGGAGCAGGTGGCGCCTTGCGGGAGCTCGAACGAAATGTCTTTCAACACTGTCAGCCGGCCCGCGCCGGTCGTATAGCTCTTCGTGAGATGTTCGACTCGGAGGATGGGAATGGCGGTCATTGACGGTGCGGCGCGCTCGTGTTGCTTACGCGAACACGATTCGCTCCGCATGAGGAAATTGATGCCGCTATTTCGCCTCGTGCTCGCGCTCTGCCTCGGCAGCACCGCGGCTTTGGCGCAGCCGCCGCCGGCCCGCACGATCGCGATTCTGGGCGACAGCCTGAGCGCGGGTCTCGGGGTGCAGCCGGAGCAGGCGTTCCCGGCGTTGGTGCAGCAGACGATTCGCGAACGCGGGCTGCCATTCGAGGTGATCAACGCCGGAGTGAGTGGCGATACCACCGCAGGCGGACTCCGCCGGCTGGACTGGCTGCTGCAGCGCAAAATCGATCTGCTCATTATCGAACTCGGCGGCAACGACGGATTGCGCGGGCTGCCGATGTCTAACATCAAGGCGAACCTGCAGGCGATGATCGAAAAGGCGCGCGCCAAAAATCCGGAAGTGAAGATCGTGATCGCGGGGATGCAGATGCCGCCGAACGTGGGCGCGACGTATGCGGAGGAGTTCCGGCAGGTTTTCGCCGAGGTAGCGCGGGAGAACAACGCCACCATGATTCCGTTCCTGCTCGAAGGGGTGGGGGGACGGAGGGAGTTCAATCAGCCCGATTTGATTCACCCCAATCCGATCGGCCACAAAATGGTGGCGGACGTGGTCTGGAAAGCAATCGAGCCGCTCCTGATGTCGCACGAATAAACTGCGCGCATGAACGTGGATGGTTGCACTGCGCTGATCACCGGCGCTTCGGCGGGCCTCGGCGCGGAGTTTGCGCGCCAGCTTGGAACGCGTGCGGCCGGACTCGTCCTCGTGGCTCGCCGCGAAGATCGTCTGCGCGCCTTGCGCGATGAACTCACTGCGCAGAATCCGCGCCTGACCGTGCACGTCCGCCCGGCTGATCTCTCGCAGCCCGGCGATGTCGCGGCGCTGGGGGATTGGCTCGCCGCGGAAGGAATCGCGGTGCAACTGCTGATCAACAATGCGGGTCTCGGCGATCGCGGCGCTTTCGCTGCCAGCGCGCCGGAACGGGTCAGCGAGATGCTGGCGGTCAACGTCGTCGCGCTCACCTTGCTGACGCGGCGGTTGCTGCCGCCGCTGCTCGCGGCGAAGCGCGGCGCGATCCTGAACGTCAGCTCGAGCGCTTCGTTCCTGCCGATGCCGAGTCTCGGCGTTTACGCGGCGACAAAGGCTTACGTCACCAGCTTCTCCGAAGCGTTGCGGAGCGAATTGCGCGGCAGCGGCGTGACCGTCACGGCGCTTTGTCCGGGGCCGGTGCACACCGAGTTCGATCAAGTCGCGCGGCGCACCGACCACCCCAATCTCGGAGTGGCGCCGGAGTTCACCTATGTTTCAGCGGTGGAGGTGGTGCGAAGCGCGTTGGCGGCGGTCGAGCAGGACCGAGCGATTGTGGTGCCGGGTTTAATGATGAAACTGGCGATGCTGATTGTCCGTCTCACGCCCATGCCTTTGCTTCGTCTGGCTGGGGCAGCGACGAAATAATTGAGCGTGGCGTTGTAGCTGGGGGCGCGTGCGGTTCGGCCATCCGCTGCTGCCACCGGGAAAGTCCGAAAACTTTGGGACAGCTGCGGATGTTCAACCGGGAGTTCACTGGCTTCGCGACGAACGCCTTACCTGCGCGATCTCTGCCAGCATGACGGCGTGGCGGAGACGGTGAACTTCGATCACATCAAACCGCACTACTACATCACACATACTCAGATCAATCCGACTCAGATTGTGCCGATCGGGCCGGAGCAGGAGCTGCTGGAGCCACACGGCCGCGGGTAGAGCGATGTTGCCTTTCGAGGTAGGAATTCCTACGGTGGTGGTATGACGGCGATCGTTTCGGTGAAAGGCCGGCGTGTTCACGAAATGGCGCGGTCGCGGTCGTTTACCAAAGGGGATAACGGTCGAGGAATACCTGGAGCAAGCGCGCATGCATTCCTCCACGCCGACCGGTTGCTGGCGCGCGATCGCGGTTACCTGAGAGATTACTTCAAACGGCTCAAGCTGCTCACGCCTGCCTGACGATGCACCAGAATGAAGAGTACGTGCTCAGCGTCCTGGAGGATGTGGGCCTGGTCACGCGTGCGCAAATCGAGAACGCCCGCTCGCGCCTGAACGGCACCAAGGACGTCGTTTCCGTCCTGGTGCGCGAGGGCATCGTTACGGAAACGGAGGTCTCGCGCACCCTCGCGACGCAGGCGCACATGGATTGGGTGGAACTCTCCACCCGCAACATCCCGGCGGAGGTCATCAGTGAGATGCGCGCGGAAGACGCCCGGCGCTTCAAAGCCATCCCGGTCGACTTCGGCGAGAGCGGGTTGATCGTCGCGATCGCCGACCCGCTCGATATCGACACGATCGACGGCCTCAGTTTTCTGCTGCAACGGGAGATCGAGCTGGTTTGCAGCAGTCCGGATCAGATTCGCGAGGCGCTGATCAAGTATTACGGGAGTGCCGATGACGCAGCGGATGTGCTGGAGGGGCGGCTGGGCGCGCTCGGGGAGGAGACGATCGAGATCACGGAGGGCGGCGCGGCGGGCGACGAGGGCGACGCGCCGATCATCAAGATGGTGTCGATGCTGCTGGTCGAGGCGCACAAACTCGGCGCGAGCGACATTCACCTCGAACCGCTCGAGACCAGCTTTCGCGTTCGTTTCCGCATCGATGGGGTGCTGCAGCAGATGCAATCCCCGCCGAAACGACTGCAGTCCGCCATCATCAGCCGGCTGAAGATCATGAGCGGGTCGATGAGCATCGCAGAAAAGCGACTGCCGCAGGACGGCCGCATCCAGGTGAGAGTCGGCGGCCGACCGCTCGACCTCCGTGTTTCCACCATGCCGACGAATCACGGCGAGAGCATGGTGATGCGTCTGCTCGATAAATCGAGCCTCACGCTCGGCTTGCCGGAGCTCGGCTTCCTGAGCGACGACCAGGAAACGTTCGAGCGTTTGCTGCGTTTGCCGGACGGCATCCTGCTGGTGACGGGACCGACCGGCTCGGGCAAAACGAGCACGCTCTACGCTTGCTTGCATTACATGAACAAGCCCGACCGGAAGATCATCACGGTCGAGGAGCCGGTCGAGTATCAGATGAACGGCATCAACCAGGTACAGGTGAATACCGACATCGGCATGACGTTTCCCGCTGCGCTCCGTTCCATCCTGCGGCAGGCGCCGAATATCATCATGATCGGTGAGATTCGCGATCTGGAGACGGCGTCGATCGCCACGAACGCGAGCCTGACAGGCCATCTGGTCTTCAGCACTCTGCACACGAACGACGCGCCCTCCGCGATCGCGCGCCTGGTCGATCTCGGGATGCAGCCGTTCCTCGTCGCCTCCGCGGTGCGGGCGATCATGGCGCAACGGCTCGTGCGGCGCTTGTGCGCGAAATGCAAAAAGCCGGGGGAGCTAAGCGAGACGGAGCTGCGCGCGCTGCGGGTGGAAGCTTCGCAGCTCGGGGACGCGCAAATCATGGTGCCGGTCGGGTGCGAGCGTTGCCGCGGCACCGGTTACAAAGGCCGGATGGGCATCTTCGAGATCTTCGAGATCGACGACGACGTGCGGCACATGATCAACAACAAGAAATCGACGCTCCTGCTCCGCCAGCGCGCCCGTGAGCTCGGGATGCGCACCTTGCGCGAGGACGGCGTGCGCAAGGTTCTCGGCGGCCTGACTTCCGCGGAGGAAGTCATCTCCATTACCCTCGGGGACGCGAATTAATGAACAACAATCAGCTCGCCGAGTTGCTGCTCGAGCAGCGCATTCTGGAGCCGTCGCAGATCGAGGACGCGCTGCAGGAGGCGAATCTGAACGGCAAAACGCTCGCGCAAACCATGGCCGCGAACGGGCTGCTCGACGAGGCCGGCCTTTACCACACGATCGCCGACTCGTTAGGTACGGAATCCGTCGCGCTCGAGCACGATCTGCCGCCGGAAACGCTACGGCTGATTCCGAGCGGTCTCGCCCGTCTCCATCGCGCATTGCCGCTCGGGACGAATGGAGACGAAATCACCGTGGCGCTGGTCGATCCGTTTGATCTCCGCGCGGCCGAAGATCTGCGTTTCGCGCTCGGCAAAGACATCCACGTCGTGGTCGCCCCGAGCGAACAGATCGAGGAGCGGATCAGCCGCTATTACGGCAACGATACCTCGAGCATGGAGGATATCCTGCAGCAGCTCGGCGACGGCGATCTGCTGGAGTTGCGCGGGGATGAAGAGCTAAAAAACGTCGAAGCGGAGGCGAACGCCACGCCGATCATCCGCTTTGTCGATCTGATCCTGTTCCAGGCGATCCAGGATCGCGCGAGCGACATCCATTTCGAACCGTTCGAGCACGAATTCAAAATTCGTTACCGGGTGGACGGCGCGCTTTACGAAATGGCGCCGCCGCCACGGCATCTTGCGTTGCCGGTGATTTCCCGGGTGAAGGTGATGGCGAACCTGAACATCGCCGAGCGTCGCCTCCCGCAGGACGGCCGCATTCAGAAGAACGTCGCCGGACGCAGCATCGACATGCGCGTCTCGACCCTGCCCACGCAATACGGCGAGAGCGTGGTCCTGCGCGTGCTGGACCGTTCGACTGTAAATCTGGATCTCGAGTCGTTAGGCATGCCGGCTTACATCCACGAGTACATCCTCGACGTGATCAATCGGCCGAACGGCATCTTCGTCGTCACCGGTCCGACTGGCTCGGGGAAAACGACGACGCTCTACTCCTGTTTGCGCAGGATCAATACGATCGACTCGAAGCTGCTGACCGCGGAAGAGCCGGTCGAGTACGACCTCGAAGGAGTCATCCAGGTGCCGGTGAACGAAGCGATCGGGCTGTCCTTCGCGCGCATCTTGCGCGCCTTTTTACGGCAGGATCCCGATCGCATCATGGTGGGGGAAACGCGTGATCTCGAAACGGCGCAGATCGCGATCCAGGCGTCGCTCACGGGGCATCTCGTCTTTACCACGCTGCATACGAACGACGCTCCGGGCGCCGTCACACGTTTGATCGATATGGGCGTCGAGCCATTTCTCATCTCCTCGACGCTCGACGCGGTGCTGGGCCAGCGTTTGCTCCGCAGTATCTGTCCGCAATGCCGGACGGCTTACGAGCCGATGGAAAGCTTGCTGGACCAACTGAACCTCTCCCGCCGCGATATCGGCGAGAAGAATTTCTATTACGGGAAAGGCTGCGACGCCTGCAACAACACCGGATACAGAGGACGGAAGGGGATTTACGAGCTGATGAAAATCAGCGACCCGATCCGCGAATTGATCAACGAGCGCGCCCCGAGCGTGGTCCTGAAGGAGAAAGCGGTGGAGCTGGGAATGGTGACGCTGCGGCAGGACGGAGTGCGCAGTATTTTTGAAGGCGATACGACGATCGAGGAAGTGTTGAAATATACGTGAGGGTGGAAGCTCCAGGGACTAAGCTCCAAGCGACAGGAGAAGCTCCACGCACCAAAGATCAAAGGAGCGCGTTGCGACCTGTTTTGCTGTTGGTGCGCGGTGCTTCTTTGGAGCTTGGAGCTTGGAATTTGGAGCTTTAGCGTAGCGATTAATGCCTCGTTACACCTATATCGCGTTAGACGCTCGCGGTCAGGAGTCCACCGGGCTGGTCGACGCCGGTTCCACGAACGAAGCCATCGGGCAGCTGCGCCAGGCCGGCTACTTCCCGACCAACGTCTTCGAGGAAGGCAAAGGCGGCGGCACCCCGCGCAACGGCAAGGCGCCGAAGCCCGCCAAGAAAGTGAAGGCGGCAACTGCCGCCAGGCCCGCGGCCGCCGGCCCGAGGAAAGGCATCGTTCTTTTCGAGAAAAAGACGGTGAAGACGCGCGTCCTGATGATCTTCACGCGCCAGCTCGCGACTCTGATCGATGCCGGTCTGCCGCTGCTCCGCGCGCTTACTGTGCTGGCGAAGCAGGAGCGCGACAAAGTTCTGCAGAAGACGATCAGCAACCTCTCGGACGCCGTGCAGGGCGGCAGCACGTTCTCCGAAGGGCTCGCGCAGCATCCGCGCATCTTTAACGATCTCTACGTCAACATGGTCCGCGCAGGCGAACTCGGCGGCGTGCTGGAACTCGTGCTCACCCGGCTCGCGGAGTTCCAGGAAAAAGCGCAGAAGATCAAAAACAAAGTCGTCTCCGCGATGGTTTACCCGATCATCGTCATGTTCCTGGCAATCGCGATTCTCGCTTTTCTGCTCGTTTTCATCGTGCCGAAGTTTGAGCAGATCTTCAAAGATATGCTCGGGGACAAGCCGCTCCCGGGGATCACGCTTTTCGTCATCGGCGTCAGCAACGCGGTGAAGGATCACTGGGCGATCATCATCGGCGTGATCGTCGCGCTCGTGGTCGGGTTCAAGCTGATGAGCCGCACCGCTGGCGGGCGTGTGCTCATCGATAAGGCGAAGCTCCGCACGCCGCTCTTCGGCGATCTGTTGCGAAAGACGGCCATCTCGCGTTTCTCGCGCACGCTAGGGACGCTCGTCACAAGCGGGGTTCCGATTCTGCAGGCGCTGAATATCACCCGTGAGACTGCGGGCAACAGTGTGATCGCGAATGCGATTACCGTGGTGCACGACGCGGTGAAGGAAGGCGAATCGATCGTTCTCCCACTCGAATCCAGCGGCGTCTTCCCGCCCATGGTCATCAGCATGATCGATGTGGGCGAAGAGACTGGGCAGCTGCCAGAGATGCTCCTAAAGATCGCCGAAGTGTATGACGACGAAGTTGATAATTCCGTGGCCGGCCTCACGTCGATGCTCGAGCCGATCATGATTGTCTTCCTCGCGCTGGTAGTTGGCACGATTGTGATCGCGCTTTTCATGCCGCTCATCAGCATCATCAGCGGCTTGCAGCAGCAGACGTGAGGCGGGAATGACGTTGAGGCCTGAGCACAAAATCTGGGGAGCGCAGGCTGCCAGCCTGCAGTTGCCGGGAGCTTCCCGGCAACAAATGCGCGAAGCGCCGGCACCCCCCGTATTGGCACCAGGAAAAGTTCGCCGCCGCAGGCCACGTGCGCTCCCCAGAACCGGAGATCGCGCTTTCACGATCATCGAGCTGTTGATCGTGATGTCGATCATCATCGTGCTCGCGGGGCTCGTGCTTGGAACCTCGGGCTACGTGCAGAAGAAGGGCCAGCGTTCCCGCGCGGAAGCGGAGATCGCCGCGATGTCGGCGGCACTCGAAAGCTACAAGGCGGACAATGGGGTTTACCCGACGAGCACACCGACAAATACCCTCATGCCGACCCCAAACGCACAAGCCGCATACTATGCTGCCGCTTCGCTCTACCTTTACCAGGCGCTTTCAGGGAATGATCCCGGCGCGGGGCCAAATCAGAAGAGCTACTTCGCTTTCAAGCCCCAGATGCTGAAGACGGCTCCGAACAATCCCACGCAGGTGCTCTACCTTCGCGATCCTTTTGGCAACAGCTACGGTTACTCGACCGCGAAGAATCCCGAGGCGAATCCGACCGGCTACAGCGCAGCGGCGGGTTATAATCCGACGTTCGATCTGTGGAGCACCGGCGGGAGCGACACTTCTGTCACCGGAACCTCTGATCCCTCGCAGTGGATCAAAAATTGGTAGCCGCGTGGCACCGGCGGTAACTCACGCCGGTCCGGCTATTTCTTGGTATCGACCACGATCACCACGCGTCGATTCGGCTGCTGACGCCGGATTTCCATCTGCTCCATCCCGGGATCAGTGACCGCGCGCGGCGTGACGAGGAACTTGGTCGCGCCAAACCCGCGCGCCTGAATTTGCGCCGGGTTCAATCCCATCGCCTGGAGGAGATATTCCTTCACCGCATCCGCCCGGCGCTGGCTCAACTCGAGGTTGTACTCGAAGCTGCCGATGGAATCCGTGTAGCCTTCGATGGAAAATTTCGCGTCCGGGTTGCGCTTGATCAAGGTCGCGAGCTTCCGCAGCTGTTCAATCGAGCCGCCCTGCAGATCTGCGCTGTTGTATTCGAAAAGCTGGTCGTCCGGCATCCGAATCGCCGTACCGGAACCGAGCGGTCCCTTCTGTGAGAGGAGCGAATCAAGATCACTGAAACCAGGCGCGCGGCCGCGATCCGGACCGGCACTGTCGCCCGGGATTTTGTTGATCGTGCTCGGCCGTTTGATCGTGGTGCTGGTGGCGAGTTCTGTCCCGGTGAGCGCCGGCTGGGGCCGGCCGGAAGTGGCGGAATCGGCCAAGATCGATTGCTCCCGCGTCGCGTTCGGGCTCTTCGAGAGCACTTGCGCGGTGCTGCGCTCGATCTCCTTCATGATCGAGCTCGCATTCGTGGGATCCACGCGCGGCCGATCCGGGAGCACATCGCTGGTGTCATCCGGCATGGCAGTGCTGGCGTGCACTTCCTCCAGCAGCTTGTCGAAAGACTTCTTCTCGTCCGGCAACTGCACGTCGGTCTTGTCCGGGTCGGGCTTCGCCGCCGGGGTCGATTGATCCATGCTCGCCTTGTCGAGCGATTGCAGGTCGACGCTCTTTACCTTGAAAGTGGCGGTCTGCTCCGCCGGCTTCGCGATCGCGTCAGTAATCGCGAACTGAGTCTTGTAAAAATAGACGCAGAGCAGGGAGTGCAGCAGCAAGGAGACCAGCAGGCCGACGAGCAGCCAGTTCCGCTGCTTGCTGCCGGACCACATCGCATCGTCGTCGGTGTCCCGGGGATGTGGAGTGGCCCTCATGCTGCTGGATCAAACACCGGCAGATCGCCGGCGGTGTCAAACTTTCGCGGTGAGACGGCTCTGCCGGCGAGTTCGTTCGATGAACGCACTCGCCGCCTTGCGAATCTCTCCCGCTACGTCGGCTTCCGGCCGCACGAACTTCGGCACGAACCAGGGAAAGAGGCCGATCAGATCGTGTGTCACTAGGATCTGGCCGTCACAGTTCTCGCCGGATGCGATCCCGATCGTCGGGATCTGGAGCGCCTCCGTCACGCGGCGGGCGGTCTCCGCCTGCACGATTTCGAGCACGACGGAAAACGCGCCTGCCTCCTCGACCGCGCGCCCATCGCGCAGGAGCGCATCCGCTTCTGCGGCGGTGCGGCCCTTGATCTTATAGCCGCCTTCCTCGCGCACGCTCTGGGGCAGCATGCCGATGTGCCCCATCACCGGAATGCCGGCCTGCACGATCGCCTCAATCTGGCGGGAGTGAGTCGCACCTCCTTCGAGTTTCACGGCCTGCGCCCCGGCCGCCTGGAGGCGGTGCGCGGTGGCGAGTGCCTGCTCGGGCGTGTCGTAGGTATGGAAGGGCAGGTCGACGACGAGCAAGGCGCGTTTCACCGCGCGTGCCACGGCGCGAGTGTGATGCAGCATTTCGTCCAGCGTGACCTCGGTGGTGTCTTCGTAACCGAGGACCACCATGCCTAACGAGTCGCCGACGAGGATCAGATCAATCCCGGCTTCGTCCAGCAGCCGAGCCGTCGGATAGTCATAGGCCGTGAGCGCGCTGATCGGCTCGCCCCGCTGCTTTTTCTCGCGCCATGCCTGCATCATCGCCGGATGCTACCACTCGGAAGCGAAACGCACCAACGGCGACCCGGCCGGCAGTTTCTCGAGCAGCGCTCCCACAGACAAGCCGTGTGTCGGCAAGACTAAAGCGGGGCGAATTTCGCAGAGCGGCTCGAGCACGAAGCGCCGCTCGTGCAGGCGCAGGTGGGGGAGCTGCAGCTGCTTTCCTGTCATCTGGCGATCGCCAAAGTAGAGGAGATCGAGATCAATCGTGCGGGAGGCATTGCGGGCGCGCCTCCGGGGCCGCCCGAGATTTGCCTCGATCTGGCGCAACTGCGCCAGCAACCCGCGCGGCTCGCCGGCATAGCCCAGCTCAAGGACCGCGTTGAGGAATTTTGGGGCGCCGGCTCCGCAGGCGATTGGCTCTGTTTCGTAGACCGCCGAGGCGGAGAGTGGCGGCTGCGTTCCCGCCAGCGAGCTGATCTGCTGGCGCGCGGCCGAGAGATTGGCGAGGCGATCGCCGAGATTTGAGCCGAGTGCGATGCCAGCTCTCATTTATGGCGGGGACTGCTTAACTCGCGCGGACTTGAGCAGGAGCAGGAGCAGGAGCAGGAGTGGAATGGGGTTCACTCTGGCAAACCGAGCACGTCTTCCATGCTGTAGAGGCCGGCGGGCTGCTCGATCACCCACGCCGCGGCGCGCAAGGCGCCGACTGCAAACGTCTCGCGGCTCGAGGCCTTGTGCGTGAGCTCGAGGCGTTCGCCCGCTCCCGCGAAAAGCACGGCGTGTTCGCCAACGACATCGCCGGCCCGGATCGCATGCATCCCGATCTGCTTGTCCGGCCGCTCACCCGTCATGCCTTCGCGTCCGTGCACAAGATCGCGGTCGAGGTCGAGGTGGCGCGTTGCGCAGAGGAGACGAGCGAGCTGCTTCGCGGTGCCGCTCGGCGCGTCTTTCTTTAGGCGGTGATGGGTTTCGATAATCTCCACATCAAAGCCTTCGCCGAGGAGCAGAGTTGCTCGGCGCGTGAGCCAGAATAATGCGTTCACGCCGACGCTGAAGTTCGCGGCCAGGACGATCGGGTTCGAGGCGGCAGCTTCCCTGATGATCGCGAGCTGCGCCGGAGATTGGCCCGTCGTGCCGATCACGAGCGGTTTGCGGTGCTGCACTGCGGCGGTGCAGGCTTCTTCGGTCGCGTCCGCATGGCTGAAGTCGAGCGCGACATCGCTCTCGGCGATAGCTTGCGCGATCGATCCGCCACGCTCCACTCGCGCGCAGATTGCAAATTCCGGGCGCGCCTCCGCGGCGTGCGAGATCGCCTGGCCCATCCGACCGCCGGCCCCGAGCAACGCGAGACGCATTGCCTTCATCGCGCGGGAAGCGCCGCGTGCTCGAAGGCGGCGAGTGTTTTCCGGAGTTTCTCCTGATGCGCGGGCGTCATCTCGCACAATGGCAGGCGCACTTCAGCCGACATGAGACCACGCCACTGGAGAGCGGTTTTTACCGGCACAGGATTGGGTTCAATGAACAAATCCTTGAACAAGGGCAAAAGCCGACGGTGCATTTCTGCGGCGCCGCGCGTGTCGCCCTGCTCGAACGCCTGGACCAGCGCACACACTTCCGCCGGGATTAAATTGGACGCGACGCTAACGACCCCAACCGCGCCGACGGACATGAACGGCAGCGTCAGCGCGTCGTCGCCGCTCAGGATCGTGAACGCCTCCGGCAACCGGGCGCGCAGTTCACTCACGCGATCGACGCTGCCGCTGGCTTCCTTGATCGAGACGATGTTGCTGCATTCGGTCGCGAGCCGCTCGACGGTGGCGGCGTGGATATCCACCCCACAGCGGCCGGGAATGTTGTAGAGCATGATGCGCAACGAAGTCGCGCGGGCGATGGCCTGGAAGTGGCGGAAGAGGCCTTCCTGGCTGGGCTTGTTGTAATACGGCGCCACGATCAAGGCTGCAGCGACGCCCATCTTTTCCGCGGCGACCGTGGCGGCGATGGCGTCGCTTGTGGAATAGGAGCCGGTGCCCGCGAAAACGTGGCAGCGGCCGTTCGCGATTTTAACCGCAAGGCGGATGACCTGTTCGCGTTCCTCGTGCGAGAGCGTCGGCGTTTCGCCCGTGGTGCCGATCGCGACGACGCCGGTGATGCCGGCGGCGATCTGGCTTTCGATTAATCTTTCGAACGCGCCGGGGTCGATCGCGCCGTCGCGAAACGGCGTCACCAGCGCTGTATAGGTGCCGCGGAACATCCGTTGGTTAGACCTCGACGGTGCCTTCGAAAACGAAATCGGCCGGGCCGGAAAGCGTCACATGCGTGAAGCGATCCTCTTCCCGCTGGAAGCCGACCTCCAATTCATCGCCGCCCTGCACGAGCACGCGCACCGGGGTGGCGGCGCCTTCCGTTGCGGCGAAAACAATCGCGCTCGCCACCACGCCGGTGCCGCAGGCGAGCGTCTCGTCCTCGACCCCGCGTTCGTAGGTGCGGATCGCGATCGCGCTGGCGCCGCGGCGCTCCAGGAAATTCACGTTCGCGCCGCGGGGTGCAAACTGCGCGTGGTGTCGCAGGGCGGAGCCGAGCTCGCGCACATTGACGTCCCGGACCGCGCCGACCGGCACGACGACGTGCGGCACGCCGCTGTCTACATAGTGGCAGTCGACCGTCTGACCGAGCGCGGCCACGCGGAGATTCAGCTGCAAATCCTGCGGATCGCTCATCTGCAGCGTGACCCCTTCGTCTTGTAACGCGGCCGCGATCACGCCGGCCGGGGTTTCGAACGAAAGTTTCTCGAGCGGCCCGGCGAGGCGCTGCGTGTACCGCGCGAAACAACGCGCGCCGTTTCCGCACATTTCCGCTTCGCCGCCGTCGGCGTTGTAATAGCGCATGCGGAAATCCGCGCCGTTCGCGGCCGGTTCCAGCATCAGCACACCGTCCGCCCCAATCCCGCGATGACGATCGCAGAGCCGTGTGATCTGCGCGCCGCTGAGCTGCAGGCTGCCCGCACGGTTGTCGAGCATCACGAAGTCGTTGCCCGCGCCGTTCATTTTTGTGAAATGCAGCTTCGGCATGAGCGTTCCTAGCACACGGGTCGCGCCAAGCAACCGCACCTAGACGCGCCCCGATTTCGTCGCCCGCGCGAGCGGCGCGACGAAGGCCTCAATCCGCTCAGGAAGGTCGGGTGCGCGGCCGTGCTCGGCGATCCGGTTCACGATCAAACTGCCGACTACGACCGCGTCCGCGTGCTGCGCCACCTCGGCGACATGTTCGGGTGTGGAGATTCCGAAGCCGACCGCGATCGGCAGCTCGGTGAATTTCCGCAGCTCGGCGACGCGTTTGCCTAGCGAAGTAGCGACCTGCGTTTGCGCGCCGGTTACGCCTTCGCGCGAGACGTAGTAGATGAACCCGGCGCCGCGTGCGCAGATGCGTTCAATCCGACTGGCGGGCGTCGTCGGCGCGACCAACCGAATGTGGGCGAGTGCCCCACTGCGTTCCTCGATGTCTTCATCCGGCGGCAGATCGAGCATGAGCAAACCGTCGACGCCCGCGCTTTCAGCCTCTGCATAAAAGCGGTCGAAACCGAATTGCACGATCGGATTTAGGTAGGTGTAGAGGACGATCGGCATCTCCGATGTTTTGCGAATCTGGCGCACGCAATCGAGCACTCCCGCGACCGTCGCTCCGGCCTCCAGGGCGCGCTGGGCGGCGAGCTGATTCACGATGCCATCGGCCAGCGGATCGGAGAAGGGGACGCCGAGTTCCAGAAGATCGGTCCCGGCGCGTTCCAGCGCGAGCGCGAGGTCGACGGTACGGGCCAGCGTCGGATCGCCCGCTGCGATATAGGCGATGAAGCCTTTCTCGCCGCGCTCGTCCAACGAGCTGAAGCAAGCATCAATTCGATTCACCATGCGTCCGCTGATTTCCGCCAGAACTCGCCTCCTGAACAGAGTTTTCTCTTCCGCCACAGGGCATGTATGGCTTGCACGCGGCGCGGACTCCTGCTCCGAATCAGAGCGCACTTGAAAATGAGCACCCTCAGCCCTGGCCGCTGGCGCTTCTGCCAGGGAGCCGTGCTCCTCCTTTGGATCACGCTGGTGGCCTTCTCGGTCGGCGAATCGCGCGCGCAGGAGCCGGTGCCGACCCCGTCGCCTGGGCCTACTCCGTTCCCGCAGGGAATCGTCGTTCGCACGACCGAAAACGTGACGGGCGGCGGATGGGTCTGGCTGCTGAACCAGGCGCACGAAGCGGGGATCACGCGGATCGATCTGCTCGTGAAGCAGGACGAGGACAACTTCAAGTCCCCGCGCACCGGCGGCACGCTGCAGTCGGGCGAATTGCTGGTGGCGTTGCCGGGTGAGAAGATGGCGGCGGGCTGGGAAAATTCCGACTGGCTGCGCGACCTGCTGGCGCGCGCGAAAGAGTTAAAGATCGAGGTGTATGCGTGGTTTCCCTGCTTTCACGACTCGCAACTGGCGGCGGCATTTCCGGAGGCGGCCTACCAGAGCGCGCGTGGCGAGCAGTTCGTGGATGCGAATAATCCGCTGGTCCAACGGCGCCTGCAAGAGCTGCTCGCGAAACTGCTCGAGACATATCCGTTCGACGGCGTCTCGTTAGACTGGGTCCGGTGGAACTCCTGGAACGATGGCGTGGCGGGACCGCTCGGGCACGAGTTTATCCGCCGCTGGAATCGCGACCTGAAGCCGGAAGACCTGCAAAACGACTACACGAAAGCGCGCTGGTACGAGATGCGTGCGACGGTGCTGGCGGATTGGATCGGGCGAACCGTGAGCGCGCTGCGGAACCGCCATGCCGGGGTCCGCTGGGGAGCGTTTCTCCTGCCGCCCGAGTTTACCGAGGCATCCCAAAACTACGCGAAACTCGGGAAGTGCGGGCTCGATTACCTGCAGCCGATGGGATACTGGCCGGACTGGAAGAAGACGCCGGAGTGGGTGGGGGAGAGCGAGATTGCACCGCATCATCGCGGGCTCGCGCACGGGACCGCCTTTTGGCCGACGCTCGGGATCGATGGCACCACGGCTGAGATTCAGCGCGCGGTCGGGAGTCTGCCGTCCGACCCGCTCGCAGGCGTCTCGTGGTTCACCTATGGGACGTGGGAGCAGAAGACATTCGACAAGCTGCGCGAGGTGCAGCAATCAGTCGCCGGCACGCGAGCGATTGCCGGCGTGGGTGCGGCGAATGCAATCGTGTCGAATCCGAAGCCGGCGCCGAGTTCTTCGCCCGGGCGCAAAAGCGTGGAGCCGAGATCGTTTGGCGATGATGCGACGGTCTGGAGTGTGGCCTGTCTGGCGGAGCTTTACCGCCGCAATGCGCTGGCCGCCAAAGGGGACGAGCCAGTCTGCCCCGTGCTCGCGTTTCACATCTTCGGCGAGGCCGCGGTCGGCGAACCTCTCTATCTCTATAAGTGCAGTACCGGGTATCTCGACGCGCTGCTGAAGGCGATCAGCAACGCCGGCTTCAACGTCATCCCGCTCAGCCGGCTGCAGAGTTACCTCATCGCCGGCGACCCGGCGATGCTGCCGCCGAAGCCGCTCGTGCTGACGATCGACGACGGCTCGGAGTCTGTTTACAAGTTTTTTCGCGAGCGCGCGGCGAAGCTGCATCTGCCCTATGCGATCGCGCTCGTGACGAGCTGGTTGACCGATTTGCCGCAAAGCGAACACGCCACGAGGCAGATGGGAGAGGCCGATCCGACCATGACCTGGACGGAGGCGAAAGAGCTGCTCGACGATCGCAACGTCGACGTGATTGCGCACTCGCATCAGTTGCACTTCCAGGCGCTGGAAGTGAAGGACGGCGACGAGGGGTTGCCGGCGGAAACGGTGCGGCAATTTCTCGGCGAACGCGATCGGATCGAGACGAACGAGGAATATAAGCGGCGGATCCGGACAGACATGCTCACGAATCGCAAACAGCTGATCGAGCATGGCTTTCCCGCGCCGACGATTTTCTGCTGGCCCTACGGCGAATGGAACCAGGCAGCCAAGGCGATCGCGCGGGAGGCGGGGTTCACGCATTTTCTGCTCTTCGACACGCCGGCGACTTTCGTCTCGCACGAGAACACGCGGGAAGACGACATCCCGCGCATTCCGGTGATGCGCGGCGATGAAAAGGTGCCGGTGACGTTTCCGGCCGATCCGGCCGAGCAGCAGGCCTGGTGGCTGGCGTTCCTAAAAACCGGACGCGTCTCGATGAGCCGCGCCATGCTGACCGCAACGCTCGCGCAATTGACGGCGGAAAACGCGGCCCGCCCGGAAGCGGAACTGGCGCGGGCGTCGATCGATTTTCTCCGCGGCGATGCAGTCGCGGGCACGGCGCGCTGTCTCGCGGTGCGGAAAGCGCACCCGCTCGATGGGCCACTGCTCGGCGCGGTCGATTCGATTCTGAGCCTCTTCGCGCCGCGGATGGTGCCCGGGGGCAAATAGAGGCGCTGTGATGCTTTCGCTGGTTGACCTGTCCGATCTCGGGCACCGGTTTTCTGAGCACTGGATCAGTGAGGCGCACGATCTCACGGAGTGGCCGCACGGCACGTTCGAATCGATCGCCGAATACATCGATCTTTTCCCGCTCGTCGTCTGCCTGCTCTGGTGCATCTACGGCGTGGCGAGTTTGCTGCGCACCCTGTGGGCGGCTCGCGTCTCGCCGGCCACCCGCAGCTTCAGTGTCTTGATTCCGTTCTATGCCGAGCCGGAGGGAGCATTGCGCACGGCGGCGAGCGTGGCCCGCGTCACGCCGCAGGCGGCGGAGATCATCCTGATCGATGACGGGAGCCCGGCCGGCTCGACTGAAATTCTCGACGAACTCCTGCCGCCGAGAACCCGCGTGCTGCGGCTCCCGAAAAACGGCGGCAAAGCCGCCGCCCTGAACACGGCGCTGCGTGAAACCGAAGCGGACGTGGTCTTCTGCCTCGATGCGGACACGGTCGTGGAGACGGCGGATTGGAACCGGATGGTGGCGAAGTTCGACGATCCGCAGATCGGCGGCGTGACAGGGAAAATCTGGCCGAGCCAGACCAAATCGCTGCCGCAGTTAATGCAGGCGCTGGATTATCTCGCGGTCATCGGACTGGTAAAAAACGCGGAGGAACAATGGGGCGGGCTCATGACGGTCTCCGGCGCGTGGGTGGCGTTTCGGCGGGAGGCGCTGCTGGAGGTGGGCGGCTGGAACGAAGCGACCGCTGCCGAAGACATCGATCTTTCGTGGCGATTGCAGACGGCTGGCTGGCGCATCGCCTACGACAAACGCTCCGTCGCACTCGTCGAGATGGTGCCGAACTGGCGCGGCCTCTGGCGGCAACGGCGGCGCTGGAGTCGCGGCCTCGGGCGCGCGGTGCGAGATCATTGGGACGGCACGCTCCGCGCCGGCGCCACCCACGTGCCGGTCGTGCTGGTCTCACTGCTCGGCGCGATCTGGCTCTGGGCTTCGATGGCGGTCGGGGCGGTTCGCCTCACAAAGGCGCTCCTGCACTTCGCACACGGCCAAGGCACCTGGGAGCCGGCTATCCTGATGCGGGCGCTGGTTTACTCCGGAATTTGCTTTGCGTTTTTCTTCATGCAGTTACTGATCGCGACCTTGCTCGATCGGGGCCGGTGGCGGCTTTATCCGAAGCTGTTCCTGCTCGCGCCGCTCTACCCGATCTACTTCTTCGCCATCTCGCTCACGACTTTTCTCGTGGGCTTCCCGCAGGGATTGCTGCGGCGCGATCGGGGACAATGGCGGCGCACGGTGCGGACGGCGGAACTCGCGACTCGTTCCGCACCGACCGAGCTGATCTGAGAAACGCCCATGCGCCACGCCGTCCTGCTCACGATCCGCCTGCTTGTGCTCGCGGTCGCGCTTTACGCCGTCTCGAATGCGCTGAAGGAATTGCTTCTGCGCGAGGACGAGCCGATCAGCGTCGTGCTGCTCGTGGGATCGAACATGCTGATCGCGGCGATCTGCTGGTCGCTCGGTTGCTCGCGAAGGTTCGAGCGCAGGATACGGAAGCGTTTCTAGAGGGTGCCTTGTAGCGTGGGGGACGCTGTCCCCGGCTGACGGGAGGCATGCGAAAACCAGAATGGGAGAAATGTGGGCGTGGGGTTAGCCGGGGTCAGCGACCCCCCGGCCTGCAGGTGGTAGGCGCGCCGTTCCCTGCTTGGCACGAACCCTTCTTCAACATAGACTGGGCGCCGTGTCGCGCTCCCAGAAGCATACCGCCTGGAATGAGGTCTTTGCCCTCGTTCTGCTCCTCGTCGGCACGCTCCTCTTCCTGGCCCTGATCTCGTACGCGCCGAAGGATCTGCCCTCCTGGGTGCCGTTCAGTCATCTCTCGCCGCCGAATGCCACCGCGCAAAATTTTATTGGCCCAGTGGGAGCCATCATCGCTGGCTTCTGCTATTTCCTGATCGGCGGCGCTTCCTACCTGCTCGCGGTCGTGCTGCTCGGATTCGGCGCCGCGAAGTTGTTTTACGCGCAGCTGCGCGTGTCGCAACGCGCCGGTTGGATCGCGTTGTTTATTGTCTCCGGCGCGTGCCTCCTCCACCTGCAATCGCACTTTTTGCGCGACTGGCATTCCCTGTTCAATATCCAAGGGCCGGGCGGGTCGGTCGGGTATTATTTCGGCGGACGCTTGCTCCAGGGGATGATGGGCCGCGTCGGTTCACTGATTCTGCTGACGGGACTTTATGCGACCAGCATCATCCTGATGACAGGCCTGCGGCCAATCCACATCGTGCGCGAATCGGTGGCCGGCATCCGGCGCAGCCTTGCGAACTTCCGGCAGGCGCGTCTGCAACGCAGCCTGCGGAATGCGGACATCAAGGGGCAGCTCGAGATCAGCCAGAAGGAGCTCGCGAAGCAGCAGCGCTCGATCGAGCGGCAGTTGAAGCGAAAAGGCGCGTCCGTGCCGGAGTCCGCCGCGGTGTTTACTCCGCCGGACGAGCTGGCGAATCGACCGAAGCCGAAGGTGGTCGACACCACTGCGCTGCCGGAGCCGCCCAAAAAACCGTCGCTCGCTGACCTGCGCAAGACGGAGAAGAGCGGGAAGCCTGCCGCTGGCCTAACGACCCAGGCCTGGGATGCGGAAAATTACTCGCTCCCCGGTTTGGACTTACTCGACGAACACGATGTCGAAGGGCGCGTCGCGGTGGATCCCGCGGAGCTGGAGCGCATCCAGCAGACGTTGATCGAAACGCTCGGGCAATTCGGGATCGCGGTCGCGGCGGGCGACATCACAAAAGGACCGACGATCACCCGCTACGAAGTTTATCCCGCGAAGGGCGTGCGCGTGGACAAGATCGTGAGTCTCGAACGCGATCTCGCCCGCGCCACTCGCGCGGAGCGGATCAATATCCTCGCGCCGATCCCCGGCAAAGACACGGTCGGCATCGAGCTGGCCAACAGCCGCAAGGTGAAAGTCACGCTTCGCGAGCTGATGCAGTCGCCGGATTGGACGGAATCGAAGGCGAAACTGCCGATCGCGCTGGGCAAAGACGTTTACGGCAAAACGATCATCGCCGATCTCGCGCAGATGCCGCACTTGCTCGTCGCGGGCACGACGGGCAGCGGCAAGAGCGTCTGCATCAACGCGCTCATCGCGAGCATGCTTTACCGCTTCACCCCGGAGGAGCTGCGCTTCATCATGATCGATCCGAAGGTGGTCGAGATGCAGGTCTATAACGAGCTGCCGCACCTCATCATCCCGGTGGTGACGGATCCGAAGAAGGTGCTTCTGGCGCTGCGGCATGTGATTCTCGAAATGGAGAATCGCTACAAGATTTTCGCGAAAACCGGGGTGCGAAACATCACCAGCTTCAATGCGCGTCCGCCGAAGAAGACGCAGAAGGAGCTAGATCTGGAAAGCGCCGCTCGGTCGTCGCCAGAAACGAACGGCAAGGACAACGCGCCGCCGATGGGCTCGGTGGAGGAGTACACGCAAAAGCTCAACATTCAGGTCCCGCGTGACGACGAGCTGATCATTCCCGAGAAGCTGCCCTACATTGTCGTCATCATCGATGAGCTGGCGGATTTGATGCAGACCGCGCCGGCCGATGTCGAGAGCGCGATCGCGCGCATCACGCAGATGGCGCGCGCGGCCGGCATCCACATTATCGTGGCGACGCAGACGCCGCGCGCGGATGTGATCACTGGAGTGATCAAGGCGAACATCCCGAGCCGGATCGCCTTCCAGGTTGCGTCGAAAATCGACAGCCGCGTGATCCTCGACGAGAACGGCGCCGATCGTTTGTTAGGCCAGGGCGACATGCTCTACCTGCCCCCCAGCACCTCGCGGCTGATCCGCGCGCAAGGCGTCCTCGTGACGGACGACGAAATTCGCCGCCTGGTCGATTTCGTCGCTGCGCAAAGTCCGCCTTCCTACGACCTTGCGATCCACGAGAAAATCTCGAGCGGCGGCAGCGGCGATGAAGAAGATGTCACCGAGGAAGACGAGGAACTGGTCGAGAAGTGTCTCGAAATTATCCGGCAGGAGAAGCGCGCTTCCACCTCTCTACTACAGCGCCGCCTCCGGCTCGGCTACACGCGCGCGGCCCGCATCGTTGATATCCTGGAGCAGCGGGGCATATTGGGCCCCGGCGAAGGCGCGAAGCCGCGCGAGATTCTCGTCGATCTCGACGCCGCGGTTTAGCCGGCAGAAAGATATCGATGGAAGGCTTGGGCGAAAAATTTCAAAAAGCGCGTGCCCTGCGCAATCTCACGCTCGAGGAAGCTGCCCGGATGACGAAAATCCGCCCGAGCAAACTCGCGGAGATCGAGGCCGAAGATTTTTCGCAATTTCCCAGCCTCGCCTACGCGAAGGGCTTCGTGATGATCTACGGCAAATTCCTCGAGGTCGACGTCACGCCATATCTGGAGGCGTTCGAAACCTCCGAGCACATGACGGTCGATGGGTACTCTTATTTGCAGGACAATCCCGTCCCGGCGCCGCGTCGTTCCGAGGTGGTCCCGAAGCGCGCCTCCGCCGCGGGGAACAAGAGTTCTCTTCTGCCGCTCGTGATTGGCATTGTGGTGCTGATCGTTGGCTTTTCTTTACTGAAATTCATCATGGATCTCCGGCGCTTGAAGCCGGTCACCCCGCAGCAGCGCGACGCCCAGGCGCTGGCACAGGCGACTCCCGCTGCTGCGCACCCGTTGCCGGCCCATGGCACTCCCGCGCCCACCGCTCCGATGATCGCAGCTGCGACGCCGCCAGTGCTCTCGACTCCCGTCGCCGCATCACGCCCAACCGCTTCCGCGATCGCCGAGGCGACGCCGCCAACCGAGGAAGAGCCGGAAATCCGTCGTGCCGAACCGGTCCATGCCGCGGACCTGGCCCAGGCAAAGGCCACCCCGACTCCGTCGTCCAGCGCAACTCCCGCGCCCGTGGCGAAGACATTCGATATCCGTCCGCTCCGGAGGACTTTCCTCCACGTCACGGTCGATACCGAAAAGGGCCGCTCCTCCTTTGAAAGGTGGGTGGATGCATCCGCGCCCATCCAAGTCCGCGGAAGGCGGATCGCGGTCAAGGCGCTCGATCCCTCCGACGTGGAAGTGCGGAAGAATGGCAAACTGACGCGAGGCGACGCCGACGTGCGGGTCGAGTAACGATGGCACCCTTCCTCACGCCAGCCGCTGATCCCGCTCGGGCGCCAAAAGTCGGCATGATCAGCCTTGGCTGCGCGAAAAATCTGGTCGACGCCGAAATCATGCTCGGCAGCGTCTTGCAGCATGGGATGCAGGTCACCTCGAACGCAGATGAGGCCGACGTGCTCGTGGTCAACACCTGTGCGTTCATCGATTCCGCGAAGGAGGAATCGATCGACGCAATCCTCGACGCGCATCAGCAGCGCGGCCTCGCCCGGCGCCCCGGCCAGAAGCTGATCGTAAGCGGCTGCATGTCGCAGCGTTTTTCGAAAGAACTGCGGGAGCAACTCCCGGAAGTGGATGCGTTCATCGGACTCGATCAGGTCAACGAACTCGGCGCCATCGCGCGGCGCCTGCTCGCCGCGCCGGCTGCGTCGCACGAACCCGACCCGCTCCATCTGGTGAGCCGCCGTTCGACTTATATCCCGGATTGGGATACGCCACGCTTCCGCCTGACCCCCTCGCACAGCGCGTATCTGAAAATCGCAGAGGGTTGCAATCACCCGTGCAGCTTCTGCGTGATCCCGCAGATGCGCGGCCGACATCGGAGCCGGCCGCCCGGCTCGGTCTTAGCGGAAGTGCGTGCGCTCGTCGCGGAAGGCGTGAAGGAGATTAATCTGATTAGCCAGGACACGACCTACTACGGGATGGACCTGTGGGCCGAGAAAGCTGGGCCTCGCCAACCCGTGGATTCAGCGCGCGGGCCGACGCTCGCCGGGTTGCTGCGCGAGATTCAACAAGTGCCTGGCGAATTCTGGGTGCGGCTGCTTTACACCCATCCGGCGCATTGGAGCGACGAGTTGATCGAGACGATCGCGAGCTGCGACAAGGTCGCGCGTTACGTCGACATGCCGCTGCAGCACATCGCTGAAACGATGCTCGGGCGGATGCGGCGCGAAACCACCCAGCAGCAGATCGAGGACCTGGTCGTGAGACTGCGAGCCGGCATTCCCGGCGTCGCCCTGCGCACGACGTTCATCGTCGGGTTTCCGGGCGAGACGGAGGCGGAGTTCGCGACGCTGCTCGATTTCATCCGGCGGGTCCGGTTCGAGCGGCTCGGCATTTTCAAATACTCGCAGGAGGAAGGTTCCCGCGCCGCCAGGATGGGGGAGCAAATCCCCACCCGCGTAAAGAACGCACGCTATCGCCGCTCCATGCTGCTGCAGCAGGAGATCGCGCGGGAAAACGCCCGCGCGCAGGTGGGCCGCGAGCTGCAGCTGCTCGTCGATCAGCCGCTGCTGGCTCGTGCGCAGGCCGACGCTCCGGATGTGGATACAACCGTCGTGCTGCGCGAGCCAGCCCCGGTGGGCGAGTTCGTTCGGCGCCGGATTCTGGGAAGCCGCGGCTACGATCTGCTCGCCTAACGGCGCTCCGTTCTCCAAAAGACGCGTGCGCGCGCAAGTTAGCGAGTGACATTTTCGGCGGTTTCAGCGAATTTTTCCCCCGCTTCTCTGCAACGCCCATGAGTGATCAAGACGGACCCAAAAAAGAAACGGTTCGGATCACGTTGCCGCCGCGCCTCCCGAAACAGGGATCGACCGATACCGTCCGCATCAGCTCGCCCCCGCGGCCTCCAGGCAGCAGCGGATCGACGGTCCCGCCGCCACCGCCAAAGCGTGCAACGCCACCGATGCCCCCGCCTGCCCGCGTGGCACCTCCTCCGATGGCGCGACCGCCAGTGCCGGCGCCTTCTTCGACCGCAGCTCGGCCCCCCGCACCCCCGCCGCCATCCCGCCCAGCCGGTGCGACTCCGCCGCCGCCGCCGCCTTCACGTCCGCCTTTGATGCCGCGGCCGTCCGGCTCTGGCGCGCCGCCGCCATCTCCGCCGCCGATGGCCCCCAAACCGCCCCTCGCGCCGAAGGCGCAGAGCGCGCTGACTCCACAACCGCCCGCGGCTCCGCCAAAACGGGTACTGCCAACGCCAGCCGCACCGGTGCTGCAGCAACCCCCTGCCCCCGCGGTCGCCGTTCCCCACGCGGCGACGCCTCCGGCCCCGGCTCCGCTGGCGCCCAAGACGGCTCCGGGAACTCCCGCGCCGCCTCCTACGATGCCTGCCCGGCCGCGTGTTTTGCCACCACCGCCGCGCGTCATCCCGCCGGCCAGCCCATCCAGCAGCGTGTCCGCCGCGCCGACAAACTATCCCGGCTCCGGCACCCAGTCCGGGCCGAAGAAAGAGACGGCGCGCATCAGCATCCTGCCGGAGCCTGCCGCGCCTCCCGGAGCCACGGTGAAAATGGCGAAGACGCAGCCGCTGTTATCGACCCCGCTCAAGGTCCGCAGCGTGCCTGCACCGATCACGAAAGCAGCGCTTCCCACTCCAGCCGCGCCGGTCGTACCAGCGGCTCGCGGCACCCTGGATCTGCTCGATGCAGTGCCCGTCCCGATTGCCTGGGCGATCTGCGGCATCTCGGCTCTCATTTTGCTTATCCAGATTTGGAACTACCTTGCGTGACGTATGGAAAACTCCAGCACTGTTACGATCGACGAAGCAAATTTTGACGCCGAAGTCACCCAAAGCACCAAGCCGGTGCTGGTGGATTTTTGGGCTGAATGGTGCGGCCCGTGCAAAATGATCGCACCGCTGCTTGATGAAATCGCACGCGAAAAAGGCGACACCATCAAGGTGGGCAAGGTCGACATCGACAAAAACCAGAGCCTCTCGTTTAAATACAACGTCCGCGCGATTCCGACCCTGCTCTTCTTCAAGAACGGGCAGGTCGTGGATCAGGTTACCGGCATGACGAGCAAGAAAGACCTGCTCGGCCGGATCGAAGCGGTTGCCTGAGCGAAAGCTCCAAGCTCCAGAGAAGCTCGAAGCATCCAGTTCCAAAACGCGTTGCCTACCTGCGACCTTTGGAGTTGATGCTTGGAAGATGGAGCTTTGAATGCGCCCGGCGCGGCTCGAACGCGCAACCTACAGCTTCGGAGGCTGTCACTCTATCCAATTGAGCTACGGGCGCAGCGGTCGCCAGTATAACTGGCGAAATCGTAAATCCCAAATCCCAAATCCCAAGCTTCCCGCCTTTCGTAAGGCACCCTCCGGTGACTGCTTGTGCGGCGTCGTTGGAGCCCGGGATTTGGAGCTTCCTTGGGATTTGGGGTTTGGAACTTGGGATTTTTTCCCCGTTGCATTTCTCGTGCTGCCGACTAATAGAAACGCCCCGCATTCGCGCACCGCAGCATCGCCATGAACATTATCGACACCATCGAAAAAGAGCAGCAGAAGACCGACGTCACCAGTTTCAAGGTGGGCGACGGCATTCGGGTCCACACCCGTGTGAAGGAAGGCGAAAAAGAGCGCATCCAGATTTTCTCGGGCATTGTGATTGGCCGCAAAGGTTCCGGGATTAACGAAACGTTCACCGTCCGCCGCATCTCCTATGGCGAAGGCGTCGAGCGGGTTTTCCCGATCCATTCCCCTCGCATCGCGAAGGTGGAAGTGGAGAAAGCCGGCAAAGCCCGCCGCGCCAAACTGAACTTCCTCCGGGGCCGCAAGGGCAAGGAAGCGACTGCGGTGCGCGAGTAGCCGCACTTTCGGATTCCCGCAGAGCGCAATGCATCGTAGCCTCGCGTCGCATGCGCCGCTGCGGGTTTCGATTTGAGAAAAAACTGCGCGCCGGTGGAATTACCCGCATCGGCGGGATCGACGAGGCCGGCCGGGGAGCTTTAGCGGGGCCGGTTGTCGCTGCGGTCGCCATTTTGCCGGAGCGATTCCGGCATCAGAAGCTGCGCGACTCGAAGCAGCTCGCCCCGGAATTGCGCGAAGAAATCTACGCCCAGGTGACGACGAACAGCGAGATCCTCTGGGCGATTGGTGTGGTCGACTCGGTCGAGATCGATGCCATCAACATCCTGCGCGCGACGCACCAGGCGATGCGGGCCGCGGTCGCCGCGCTCGCCGCTCAGCCCGAGCATGTGCTGATCGATGGCCTGCCGGTGCATCCATTTCCGCTGCCGCAGACCGCGATTGTCGAGGGCGATTGCCTCAGCCTCAGCATCGCCGCGGCGAGTGTGATCGCGAAAGTGACGCGCGACCGGATGATGCGCGAGTTCTGCGCACGTTTCCCAGAGTATTGCTTCAGCCAGCACAAGGGTTACGGCACCGAGTTGCACCTCATGAAGCTGCACGCACATGGCCCGTGCCCGATCCACCGGCGCTCCTTCGAGCCGGTGGCGCAGCCGCTCTTCGCTTTCGGGCGCGTGCGCGAAAGCAAAAGAGAAAATCCCAAATCCCAAGCTCCAAATCCCATGGAAATGCCAGCTTCCGAGGCGACGGCGCTGTTTGGTTTGGCGCTTTAAGAATGTCCCTGCTCGACCGTTTCCGCCCGCGCGCTCCGCATCTCGAGCGTGGCGCTACTGGCGAGAAACTGGCCTGTCGCTACCTCCGGCGGCAGGGCTACAAAATTCTTTACCGCAATTTTCGCGGACGCACCGGCGGCGAGATCGACATTGTTTGTCGCGAGGGCGAGACGCTGGTTTTCGTCGAAGTAAAAACCCGCAGCCGGGAAGATTTCGGCCGGCCCTTTGACGCGATCCGGTCCGAGCAGCAACGGCGCATTTCCCGGGGCGCACTCGCCTGGTTGCGGATGCTCGATCATCCGAATATTCTCTTCCGCTTCGATGTCGTGGAGGTGCTGATGCGCGACGGGGATGAGACGAGCGTTGAGCTCATCCGCAACGCGTTTCCGCTCTCCGAGCCCTACATCTACTAAGGGCGCCCGGCGCCTGTTGGCATCTGTCGGCCGGCAGCGGACCGAATCACAAACATGCCTCGTCCTCGCGTCCCTCTCGTTCTCGCCGTTCTCCTCCTCGCGGTCGGCTGCCCGGATATCATTCGAGCTGCCACCATGCTCACCGGCGAGGAAGCCGTCTCCGGCGACTGGACGAAGGACGCGCCCGGTGTCCGTCGGAAAATCACCGTCGCCGATCTTCCGCCGCCGTATCAAACCGAGTCGGCCACGAATGATGCGCGCGTCATTCCCAAACCAGAGAGCGCGCCGCTCCGCGTCCCCGCCGGATTTCGCATCGAGCAATTCGCTGCCGGACTCGAAGATCCCCGCTACCTCCTCACCGCGCCGAACGGCGACCTCTTCGTCACCGAAAGCCGCGCCGGCAAGATCAAGGTCCTGCGCGACCGCGACGCCGACGGCAGGCCGGACATCACCGAGACCTTCATCACCTCCGGGCTGAACAAACCGTTCGGCCTCGCCTTCTACCCGCCCGGACCCGACCCACAGTTCCTCTATGTCGCGAATACCGACGGCGTCATCCGCTTCCCGTATCGGAACGGCGACCTGAAAGCGCGCGCCGCAGCGGAGAAACTCGGCGCCACGCTTTCCGCCGGCGGCTTGCTCCACGGCGGCGGCCATTGGACCCGCGATCTCACCTTCTCTGCCGACGGCAAAAAGATGTACGTCTCCATCGGCTCCCGCTCGAACGTCTCAGACGACAGCGCCGAGGCGAACCGCGCCGCATCTTCGAGTTAAACCCCGATGGCACCGGCCAGAAAGTTTATGCCTGGGGCGTGCGGAACGCCGTCGGAATCAAGTTCCGTCCCGGCAGCAACGACCTCTGGATGAGCGTGAACGAGCGGGACGAACTCGGCGACGGTCTGGTGCCCGACTACATCAGCCGCGTCCAGCCGGGCGGCTTCTACGGCTGGCCCTGGTATTACCTCGGCGCGCATCCCGACCCGCGGCACAAAGGCGCCAAGCCCGAGCTGGCCGGGAAAGTCATCGTGCCCGACGTCCTCGTGCAAAGCCATTCCGCCTCCTTGAACCTCTGCTTCTACGAGGGACAGCAATTCCCGGCCGAGTATCGCGGCGACATCTTCGCCGCCTTCCACGGCTCTTGGAATAAAAAGACCCGCACCGGCTACAAGATCGTGCGCGTCCCGCTCGACAAATCATCCGGCAAATCCGCTGGCTTCTACGAAGATTTTGTGACCGGCTTCGTCACCCCCGAAGGCAAAGTCTGGGGCCGTCCGGTCGGAATCGCGGTCGCGAAAGATGGCAGCCTCCTCTTCAGCGAAGACGGCAACGGCACGATCTGGCGGGTGAGCTACGATCGTGGTTCGCTCGCGCTCCGGGAGATCGCTATCCTAAACGCTCAACTACACCGGCAGGGAAGTGCCCACGCTCGCGAAATCACAGCGAGCGAGTCTGCGAACTAGTCCTCGCCCTTGTCTTTTTCCCCGTCCTTGTCGTCCTCGTCCTCGGCTTTCACTCCGATCAGCGTTCCGCTTTCGCTCACTTTGACCTCGCTCATCTTGCCATCGGGCCCTTTCACCTTGGCTTCGTATTCGACCGCGTCTTTCTCCGTTTCTTTCTCAACGCTGACGATCTGGCCGCCGGCGGAGTTGCTCTTGATTGTGGCCTGCACGGGTGCTGGAACAGAATTCCACTCCACTTTCTCTTCGTGGTCGTTCTCCTTCTCGCCGTTGTCGTGAGCGAAGACCGGCGCGGCGAGCGCGGCAGTGATGGTGGCGATGAGGAATGCTTTTTCGGTGAATTTCATGGTCTGGCCTTTCGCGTTTGTTGCTTGCTTCCTCTGATTCGCAAGTGCTCTCCCGAACGCGTGGATTCTTTCATGGGGAATTTGTCTGGTGCGCGTTTAAGATTGAGGCACGCTTCGGGCGAAATCGCCGGCACACCCGCGGCCCGATCTGACCACGAGGACATCATGATGAGCAGCACAATGACCGAAACACGGCGGATGTTTCCGTTTTTGATAATTGCTTTTCTGGCGCTGAGCATGACGCCTCTCTCTGCCGCAGGGGGGGCGGGCGCGCAGGGATTGACCATCCTCGATCAAGAAGGCGCGGTCGTGCCCAATGCCACACCGTCCGCTACCAGTCAGATCGTCGACGTAGCGGTGGGCCCGAATAACAGCCGGATTTTTTCCCCGGCCACGGTCAGCATTTCCGTCGGCGACACCGTGCGCTGGACCTGGGGAAGCAGCTTCCACAGCGTCACGAGCGGCCCGCCCTGCAACGCGGACTTGCAATACTGTTCGCCGAGCGACACCAACTGCGGAGCGGGCACGCTCTCCAACGTCGGCAACGTTTACACGCACACCTTCACCCAGCCGGGCACCTACTCCTACTTCTGCGCATCACATTGCCTTTCCGGGATGACGGGGACAATCAACGTCGCCTTGGCCTGCACGCCGCCGCCGGCGAACATGGTCGGCTGGTTTCCGGGGGATGGGACGGCGCGGGACGTGGCTGGCGGCAACAGCGGAAGATTGCAAGGGAATGTCACCTTCGTCGCCGGGGAAGTGGGGCAGGCGTTCCGCTTCGGCGGGCACGGCGACACCATGGGTAATGGCGACCGAGTGGTGGTGCGGAATGCACCCGAGCTGCAGCTGCAGAACTTCACAATTGACGCGTGGATCAGACGCGCGAGCGCGACCATTGTTACGAATGACCCAAGGCCGGGCGCCCCGGGGGCAGTCTTTTTTGCCTTCGGCAACCAAGGTTACGGCTTTGCGATCGACCAGCCGACAGGCCGTCTCTTCTTGACGCAGGTGGAAGTGTCGGCGGGGTTTTCAGTGGCGACGCTGACGGATACGAACTACCATCATATCGCCGTGACGAAGCAGGGTGGCACGGTCACCTTCTATCTGGATGGTGTCGCGGATGCGCCGATCAACTATAATCCGACGTTTGTCTTCAACACGCCCGCGGGAATCGCAGCGCGCGGCGACAACGACGTCCAGAACGCCTTCTTCGGCGATATCGACGAGCTGGAAATCTTCAACCGCGCCCTCACCGCAACCGAAATCCAGGCCATCTTCAACGCGGGCGCCGCAGGCAAATGCAAGCCGCCCCAGCCAGCCGCCGCCTTCTCGCGAAAGACGCAGGGCACCGGCAGCTTCGATATTGACCTTGTTCCGTTCGCGACCGCGGGCGTCGAGTGCCGCAACCCTGGCGCGGCCGGCGCGTATCAAATGATCGTGCAGTTCCCTGCACCCGTTACGGTCGCCGGCGCGACGATCCTGAGTGGCACCGGCGCGGTGAGCGGCTTCACCGTGACTGGCAGCAGCGTCACCGTAAACCTCACCGGCGTCACCAACGCGCAGACCCTCGTGGTGAACCTCACCGGGGTGAACGACGGGACCTCCTCCGGAAATGTACCCCTGGCGATGAGCGTGCTCATCGGCGACACCAGCGGGGACGGCATCGTCAATGGCGGCGACGCCATCCAGACCCGCAGCCGCTCCGGTCAGCCAACCGATGCGACGAACTTCCGCTCCGACGTGAACACCGACGGCATCGTCAATGGTGGAGACACGATCGTGGTCCGCTCGCGCTCCGGGACATCGCTGCCTTAACGCAGCCACGCTCGTTGATTCGCATTGCCCACTGTTCACCCTCCGAGGCTGCCGAAGCTGTCGGGTTGAAGCAGTAAGCGGATTCACCGCGCCTGCGGGGTGAATCGCACGGCTAATCACGCTCAATGAAGTCCGCCGCTCAGTCTACTCTACTTGCAGGCTCCTGTGCTCCATGCGTTCTGCTCGGTCTGCCTGCTCTCGCGCTCGTTGTCGCCCCGCCTTCTTCTCGCTGAAACGCACGGCACGGTAATGTTTGTCGGAATTCTCAAATGCACCGCATCCTGACCGCAAGATGTGATGGTTCCTAGGCTCTCCTGAGCACATTACCAAAACGTAATTAACAAAAGCGTGACATCCACCTGCACTTCCCGATAAATGTGAGCGTGACAGCAAGGCCATGAGCGATCACGATGAACTCGCCGCTGTCGGTCAACGCAACCGTTGAGAATGACGAATGATCAAAATGAAGAAGGATCGTGAGGCCGCTTCGGCGGTTCTTTGGGATTTATTACGCCGTAGTTGCGCGTAAGTTGCTTACGTCTTGCCGTTTGCTTCCGATCTTGATCTTCCAGGCATGTTACGTCGCCTCGACCCTGGCGCAGTCTCCGGACGTCAGTGGCAGATGGAACGTAGAGATCACCTTCGCTCATGGGAACCGGTATTCATTGCGGTTTGATGCTCAAGCCGAAGGAAAGGGGTCTCTGCTGCTGCTCGATCCACGATCGACCGTCTGGGAGGGCGCAAAGAATTCGGAAGCAAAGTGGACTCGGGGCGAAGGAAACTCTGTGACGTTCTCAGGCCCCATTGAATTTCCAATCGGCAACGTCGGTCGCGATGCGGGAACATTGGTTCTCAAAGGAACGCGTGAAAAAGAGGGCTTAATAATGGGCGAGATGGAATTCTCCCCTCTCGCCGGAGACGGACCATCGAAGCTCGGCACATTCAAAGCGGTTCGCGGAGAGTAGCACGAGCCTCAAATAACCAGACACTCGCATCCCGATACCTACAAATTTCCTCCACCCAAAACCATAGAACCGCTAATGAAAAAAAAATCCACCTCACAGTCAGCCTTCCTCAATCCGCGTGTCTTAATCGGCATGTTTATAGCCATGGTCGGCGTCTTTCTGGCGCTGGCTGGCTTTGGCGCGTTCTCTGCCACCGCTGCCAGCATCGTGGATGCGCTGGAGAAGAATAAAATCATCACCAGCTCCACCGACCCCCTTGTCCCTGTCGGATTTGACTGTTCCAAAATTCGCGAACTGGGTATCGACCGACAAGAAAACATGGCGGCGGGAGCTAAAATGATTGCCTGCGGTCGGGAAGCGGGGGGTTCTACTACTGCCACTTCCACTCTCGGGCCGGTCGCCCAGTTTATCCAAAAAGTGTTGACCCCCTTGGCCCCGACCCCTCAGGCGTTCGGCGGAACCGATAGGGATGTTATCACCGGCACCGAGACTTCTCCCAACATTACGCAGTCGGAGACGTTCACTACCGCTAACCCGGATAACCCCAACCAGGTTATCGTCGCCTACAACGACTCACGAGGCCGCAACGCCACCCCGATCAACATCTCCGGCGCATCGGTCTCCACCGATGGAGGCACCACCTTCACCCGCCTGACGGCTGCTAACGGTCAAAGCCCCTTCCCCGGTACGAGCGGCGACCCCGTTGTTCTGTACAACCGCGCGACGAGCACTTGGTATACCGTCTGGCTCGACACAGCCTGTGGCACTCAGGGCCTCGGCGGCTTCAAGTCCACCACGCCATCGGACCCCTCCCCGGCTAGCTGGACCCATTTCTGCGTTCATACCAACTCTAACGACGACCGAAATTCTGGCTGGGTGGACAACAACTCAGCGTCTCCCTTTTTTGGCCGGATGTACATTTCCTATAACGACTTCAATATTGGGAGCGGCGCCCTCCGGGTCGCTTACTCCGATAACGGCGGTACAACCTGGACCAACGTCGCGGTGACCACCACCTTTTCCCGCGATGTCCAGATCACCGGCGACCCCGTCACAAACGCCGTTTTCATTGCCAGCATGGACGAGATGGGCGGCAACGCCAACTTCAACCGTGCCAACAAAATGTTCAAGTCGACTGACGGCGGCGCCACCTGGGCCCTCACCTACACCGGCCCTACCTTCTCAGGCCCGCACCGTGGCAATTCGGGCTACTTCGCCGTCATGTATAACAGCCCCGCTTTCTGGCGACACATGGGCTGGGGTCAGCCTGCCGCTTTCAACAACGTAGTTAGCTACGTCTATGCCGCCTCCAACGCCGGCAACAACGACCCCGGTGATGTTTTCTACATCCGCTCAACGGACGGCGGCGTTACCTTTAGCGCGCCATTCCAATTGAACGCCAATACCGACCCCACCAAGGCGCAGTGGCAGCCCAACCTTTCGGTCAGCGCGACTGGCACCCTCTTCGCCACCTGGTACGACGAGACGCCGCGGGTAGCCGCAAGTTGCCAGCCATCCAGCCCCAGCACCCCATGCTACAGGACCTACTCGCGCAAGTCCCTCGACAACGGCGTGACCTGGTTACCTGCGGATACGTTCTCAGATGTAGATAGCCCTCTGCCGTTGCAACCTGATCCCGGCATTCAAGCGGCTTATGCGGGCGACTACGACTATGGCTCCGCGGTGGCCGCCAAGCATGTCACTTCGTGGGTGGACGGGCGCGTGCCTATCGGCGGCGCATCTCAGCAGGATGTCTTCACCGATAGAGAGCTGGTGGGTTTTGCTGTAATCACCACTACCCCCGCCTGTAGCAGCACGGTCTCTACCCAGCCAACGGACTTCGTTGTCAACCTGACCGACCCAGTGAACCCTGGAACTGTCCAGGCGACTGATTTCACCGTCAATGGTATTCCTGCGAACAGTTTTGTCTTCTCGAACGCTAACGCGACGATAACGTTCCACTTCAATAGCTCGCCGGTAACAACACAAGGCGTGCAGACAATGAACATCGCTGCTGGCGCGTTTAATCGCGCTTCCGACAACCAGGCGAATTTGGCTTTTGCTTGCACGTTCCGTTATGATGCTGTGCAGCTTCAGGTGACTACGACCGTTCCGTCCGTTGGCGGCGCGTTCTCACCGCCAGCACCGAACAACTATACGTATGACGTGAACTGGAACGAGCCTGTCGATCCGGCCTCGGTCACGATCAGCGATCTGACGGTGACCGGCAATAGCGGCCCCAGTGTAACGGCAGTCAGCGTGATCAACTCAAACATGACTACCCGGTTCACGCTCCATATGAATTTCGGGGGGGCCTTGACCGCGAGCATTGCCGCCGGGGCGATCACCGATGCATTCGGCAATCCTAACCTAGCCTTCTCGGGTGCTTACACAGTACAGGGTTGCCCTCCAACAAGTAATTACACCATAGCGCAGATAGGCGGAAGTATCGTGCCAGGCACGGCGGACACCGGCAATCACGGGGATGATGTAACGACCACGATACCGCTGCCATTCTCCTTCGGGCTCTACGACCAGACCTTCAATCAAGTGACGGTGGACTCGAACGGCAAGGCGCACTTCCCAGGCGGCGCCAGCGTCTTCGGCAACGCCTGTCTCCCACAGCCGGGAGCGACCTACTCGGTCTACCCCTACTGGGATGACCTGCGCACGGACTCTGCCTTGACCGGCTGCTCGGCTTTCCCTGGCGGAACCTGCGGCATTTACACTTCGGTCAGCGGAGTGGCGCCGAATCGTATCTTCAATATCGAGTGGCGCGCTGTCTACTTCAGCAACAACGCCCAGACGGCCAACCACGAGCTGAGGTTGTACGAGGGGCAGAGTCGCTTCGACGTGATCTATGGCACGGTGGCTCTGGGTAACACCAGCGCTACGGCGGGGGTGCAGAAAAACGACACCGCCTTTGACCAGTACTTCTGCAACGGCTCAGGGGGTGCAGCCACGGGCGGGCAAAGCTACACGCTGCCACCCTGCGCCCAAGCCCCGATACCTCTCGGCGCCGTTTCACGTAAGACACATGGAGCTGCGGGTAACTTCGACATCAATCTGCCTCTGGTAGCGATTGGTGGGGCGGTTGGGATCGAAGACCGCATCGGCGCAGTCGCGGGTGCGCATCAGATGGTGGTTACCTTTGCTAACCCTGTCACGGTCGGCGGCGCGTCGGTCACCACGGGCACGGGGACGGCCACCTTCAGCGTCAGTGGCGCGGTCGTTACCATCGATCTCACTGGAGTCACAAACGCTCAGCGGCTGGAAGTAACGCTCTCGAACGTGAGCGATGGTACCAATATCGGCAATGTCATGATTCCGATAGGAATTCTGGCTGGCGATTCGAACGGCGACGGCATCGTCAATGGCGGCGACGCCATCCAGACTCGCAGCCGCGCCGGCCAGATCACTGATGCGACCAACGTCCGCTCCGACGTGAACGTAGACGGCAACGTCAACGGTGGGGATACGGTCGTGGTCCGCTCGCGCTCCGGGACGACGCTGCCCTAACGACGGGCGCGCGCTCGCGGGGACGTGGGCGCGCGCTTTTGGGGACGTGGGTGCGTGCACCCACCCTCTGCGAAGAAATGAACTCGTACCCCCGTTCCTATTCCGTCCGCTGGATTCTTCTCCCTCTCGCGCTGGCCCTCACCGCCTCTGGCAGCTTTGGGCAGACGCCCGTCGGCAGCTTCATCCACGACGGCGCAGTATGACGTCAACCTGGACGGCTTCATCAACGGTGGAGATTCCCTCCTCGTGCGCTCCCGTTCCGGCAACTCCCTCCCGTAAGCTCTCGCTCGATTCCGGTCGCGCGTCCGGCACTTTGCGCTCCGGACGGTTCGTGGTTCGAATCAATGCAGGTTATACACTTCGAACAAGGCGACTCCGACCATGTCGTCCTTCCCGCGGATGATGACGGTGTAGTTGCCCGGTGCGAGCGAAACGGGAAGAGCTGCCTCCCTTTCATCCAGCGGAATTAAGCCGGACGCGATCAACTGCTGAAAATCGCCGTTCCGCCAGTCGTCGTTCTGCGCCTGCAAGGTTCCGTTTCCGTCGTGCAATTCCAGAATCGGATCTTCGAGGGCATCGGAAACACCTGCTCTTGCCAAGGACGGACCGAGAGCACGGATACCGATTGTCGTGGGCTCGTCCCCACCGATGATGAATCCGCCGATCATCACGTTATCGCCTGTTTCGACTCTGCCGCGGGTGGAGATGTTGCCAAGTTCTGCGCCGCTTTCCCGCTCCAAATCGTAGACCTCCACCAGGCTTACGCCCGTCGTGTCGCCAACTCCGCGCACGATCGCGGTGTACGCGCCGGGCGGAAGAGTGGCGATAATAGCGGACTCTTCATCCCTCGGGAGCGGGAGATGCGTAGCGAAGACGTCTAACGCACGCGGAGCCCAGTCGTTGTTCTCGGCAATCAAAGCACCGTCTGGCCCGCGTAATTCCAAGACCGGATCGAGGAGCGGCTCGGGAACCGGAAGGGACGGGCCAACAGCGCGGACGATGACGCGTTTTGCGCTCTGCCCTGTGACGATGAAGCCGCCGATGACCACGTTGTCGCCGGTGCGTGTTATCACGCGGGTGGAAATGTTTAAGAGGCGCTTCGAAGGAGGTGGCGAGGCAGGTTGCCGAGGAGGCACCGCGTAAAACCGCACGGGCACGTCGAGGCTCGTCGCCACGACGATCCTTCGGCCACTCTGGTCGAAGACGGCGTCAGTGATGAAGACCTGCCCAAAGCCTGCTGACGTATTGCTTCCGGTCGCGATGATATCGCGCAACTGAAACGTCTTCGGATCGAAGATGCACGCCAACGCGCTCATCGTGTGAGAGTCCTCGCTAAGGCGGGCGACCGGTTGCACAGCTTGCCGCCCATCTGCGCTGATTGTGATCGGCCCGCCTGCCGTCCCCGGGTAGGAGAAAACTCCCTGAGTTTGACTCAAATCCCCAGCAAAGATCGCAAGCGTCCGGTGAGTTGTCGGAGTGCCGTAGAGATCGAACGTGTTTAGACCGATGTAAACAGATCCGCCGTCGGGTGTGACGACCAGGCTCCCGACGCCGTGAGCGTCGAGCTCGACTCGCTGCAGAAATATCGGGCTGGTCCCGGAGACGCTGTAACGCGAGCACGCGGTGTGATTCACCAGGGAATCCCCAACCAGGAACAAATCGGCCACAAACAGGGTGCTGCCGTCAGGACTGACCGCCAGCGTCGAGTTCGACATGTGCCTGAACCCAGGACTGGGGGTGAAACGCTGTTGAATCACGCCAGTGCTCGCGTCAATCTGCAACACATCTCCATTCCGGGCAGCGCCATAGAGGCGATTTTGGGAGCCGACGCGCACCGAAGCGAGTGGCTCACTCACAGGCAGGTCTACGAGATTCTCCAGAAGGTCGAGATCGACCGAAGCGAGGGAGTTTAAGGTGCTGCGCGTGACCCACAGCGTCCGACCGTCGTTTGAAATCGCGAGGTCAACGATCGTGCCGCTGGGAAATGTCCTCAACACTGTCATAGAAACCGTGTCAATGACTGCAAGCCCGTGATCGTACGTGCCGCAATAAACACGGGACCGGTGCGGGTCAGCCAGCAACCGGTTAGAGTTCAGATAAAGCCCCGCCAGAGCGGGATCTGGTGTCGGGATATCCGTGTAAACCTCGAAGACACACGTCGCCATCGCGTCGCCGGTTTGGCTGTGGGCGGTAAGTTTCGCAGGGAAATCACCGCTCAGGGAAGGTGCCCCAGTTATCAGACCGGTGTTTGGGTTCAGCGAGAGGCCTCGCGGGAGGTTCGCCGCATCAAAGCTAGTCGGTTGATTATCCGCGGCAATCTGGTAGCTCCCGGGATAACCGAGGTCAGCTCGAACCAGCAGGCTACTCGTGATTTGCGCTGCACTGCAGATAGCAACGCTGCCGATGAAAAGCGCAGCGAAGACCGGAGTGGCCCCGACACGTAGCCGCACCGTAATCAGCCGCAAGCGGGAGCGAGAAATCATTTAGATGAGTCGAGCGTCAACACAGCGCCCTTTGTTGATACCGCGAAGCCGTGAGAAGACGACACAAAAATGAACAGACCCTCGCACAGAGAATATAATGCCACCGTCCAGCTCGCCTTCGGCTGAATCCGGGAGGCTTGGCAAAGTGGCAAAGTTCCGCTTTTATGGCAAAAAGTTCGCTCCCCAATCATGAAACTCACACTTTTCGTCGCCATTCTGTGCGTCGCCGCTGCCAGCCTCACCACGGCCACGGCGCAGTTGGACGATGGGCATTACATCGTCTCGACCTGGGCTGGATTGCCCGGCACTTACGGAGCGGCTGACGGACTCGGGACCACCGCCCGATTCACTTCCATCTACGGCGTGGCACTCGACGCCGCGGGAAATCTCTATGTCGCGGACACCTCCTACCACACCATTCGCAAGGTAAACGCCGGCGGCGCGGTGACCACGCTGGCCGGCTCGGCTGGTTTTGCCGGAAGCGCCGATGGGACTGGCAGCGCCGCGCGCTTCGATGCCCCGGGTGCGATCGCCGTCGATGCCGCCGGAACGGTCTACGTGGCGGATACGAATAACCACACGATCCGCAAAATCACGCCCGCGGGTGTGGTGAGCACCTTCGCCGGATCGCCGGGAGTGATTGGCAGCACAGATGGCACCGGGAGCAACGCGCGCTTCTATTTTCCCAGTGGGATCGCGGTGGACGCGAAGGGCTACGTCTATGTGTCGGATTCCTCCAATCACACAATCCGCAAGATCACGCCGGCTGGCCTGGTGAGCACGTTCGCCGGCATGCCGGGCGCATACGGCTTTTCCGATGGCGTCGGCATCATGGCGCGCTTCAACCTGCCCTATGGGATTGCCGCCACTCCCGGTGGGACGCTCTATGTGGCGGATACCTACAATCACAGCATCCGCAAAATAACGCCGGACGCCACCGTCACCACGGTAGCGGGCGGTGGGGTGGCGGGCGCGGCTGATGGAAACCCCTCGTCGCCGGCCTCGCGCTTCAATGCGCCGCGGGGGATCGCGGTGGACGCGAGCGAGAATCTTTTCGTGGCGGACGAGTATAACGACACCATCCGCAAGGTCACTCCTGCAAGGGCCGTGAGCACGCTGGCAGGGGTAGCGGGCCAAACCGGCAGCACGGACGGCGGCGGCCCGGTCGCCCGCTTCAACCGCGCGGCCGCGATCGCAGTCGGCCCGACGGGCACGCTCTACATTGGCGACACGCAGAATTTCACCATCCGCCGCGCGGTCCCACCGCCGCTGACTGCGCCGCTGCTCGACCCGAGTTTCGTTCCGGGCGCGTTCGATAGCGGCGATGTGCAGCAGGCGCTCCTCCAGCCGGACGGGAAGCTGGTGCTTATGGGCCAGTTCAACAAAATTCATGGGATAGCGCGCCATCACCTCGCGCGGCTCAACCCGGACGGCAGCCTCGATCTGAGTTTCGATCCCGGCGACGGGCCTGATTACACGCCGGGCCACGTCCTGCTGCAGGACGATGGGAAGTTGATCCTCGTCGGCAGTTTCTACGCCGTGAACGGCGTGCCGCGCCGCAATGTCGCGCGTCTGAACACCGACGGTTCGCTCGACGTGGGTTTCGATCCCGGACAGTACTTCGATGCGGAAAGTTCCATTGTTTACACCGTGGTGCTGCAGGAGAACGGGAAACTGGTGGTGGCCGGACAGTTCTCCACGATTCACCTTCCGAGCGGCGATGTGCCGCGCTCCTGCGTCGCCCGTTTCAACAGCGACGGCAGTTTCGATCCCTCGTTCGATCCGGGTAGCGGTTTCGGCGACGCCCAATCCAACCAGATCATCTTACGGGCTGTGCGACAAACGCTCGGACGGAACAAGGATAAGATCGTGGTCTGCGGAGTGTTCGACACTTTCAATGGGAACGCGGTCCAATACTTCGCCCGCTTAAACCCGGACGGCAGCTTCGATTCCTCCTTCGCGGGGCCGTCCATCGACTACGATTCGTTCGGTGCCTACAACGTCTATGGGCTCTTTGCTCAATCCGACGATCGCATCGTCGTTTACGGGAGCTTTAGTTTGATCGACGGCGCGGCTCGCTCCGGCATCGTCCGGTTAAACAGCACAGGCAGCGTCGACTCGGGATTCAACACGCTCTACTTCGCGGACTACGATCTATACGGGCTTCCCACCGGCGTGGCGCAACAGCCGGACGGCAGGCTGCTCGTGGGCGGATATTTTCACTCGTTGGGCGGCGTTCCGGCTCAGAACCTGGTGCGCCTGCTGCCGAGTGGCGCGCGCGATCCGAGTTTCGATTCTTCCGTCGCAGCTGGTCCCTCTGGTTCCCATGTGACCGCGGTCTGCCTGCGGCCGGAGGACGGTCACATCTTCGCCGGCGGTTACTTCAATACCTACGATGGCGCGCCGCGTGAGAATATGGCGTGGGTGAGCCCGGACGGTGCGCTTGACCCACAGTTTGCCGGGCTCAGCGGCGCTGGCGGCTACGTGCCGCAAATCTACGCGATCGCGCCTCAGCCAGATGGCAAGATTCTGGCTGGCGGCTTCTTCAGCACCTTCAATGGCGCTCCCCATTACAACCTCGTGCGCCTCAATGCCGACGCGTCGATTGATCCTTCCTTCAACGCAAGCTTCCAGAGCGCAGGCTCCGTG